>JBFFML010000005.1:0-95324 GCA_041554135.1 Thermoplasmata archaeon
GTCGTCGTCGATTGCTGGGCACCGTGGTGCGGCCCTTGCAGGATGCTCACCCCGACAATAGAGGCGCTCGCCAAGGATCACAAGGGCAAGGTGGTCTTCGGGAAGCTGAACACGGATGAGAACTTCGAGACATCATCGAAGTTCGGCATCATGAGCATCCCGACGCTGCTCTACTTCAAGGACGGCAAGTTGGTCAACAAGACCGTCGGTGCCCTCCCACGCCCGATGATAGAGGAGCAGCTGCGATCAATAACATCACGATGAAGTGGAGGCGAAAGCCCCCACTCCCCCCATTTTTTCTTTTCGCTTGAACCACTCAATATCTGTCACGTGGAACGCTTAAATCAGCGGAGTCCCGTTGCCGGGCTGATACAGATGGACTTCGAGACTGTTGTTGAGTGGAGCGACGGCTACCCGGGGACGATGAGCTGTCAGAACGGGGCCGAACTGGGGTATTCCCCGCCCTCCGAGTTCGGAGGCACCAAGGGTCATATGACTCCGGAGGACGCCTTCGTCGGTTCTGCCAACATGTGCTTCCAGATAGTGTTCACGGGAATCGCGAGAAGCCTCGGCATACAGGTGCGGAGATACAAGGCCAGGGCGGTGGGCAACCTGGAGGTCGTCGATGGCGCGCGCAAGTTCGTGAAGATCTCCATCGAATCGGAGATACACTTGGAACCCCCCTGCGACGCCGAAAAGCTCCAGAAGGCGGTCGACGCCGCGAAGCGCAAATGCCCCGTCACCAACTCGATGGACCTGGAAGTGACGGTTTCCGTCTTGACGGCGTGATGGGTTAGGGACGTGGGTCGGATGTGTAGGATGGTCGGTGTGGTGTTTCGGGGAGATTTCCCTTCGCACTCGCTGTCGGACCTCCAGCGTGTCGCCGAGACCGGGAAGGTGCCGGATCAAGGTGACGAGGAGGACGGGCACAGGGACGGATGGGGCATGGTCTCGTTCGGCAACAAGAGCCCATACTATCTTGGGCGCAGCCCGAGACCGATTCACTTGGACCCCTCGTTCGACTCGGCGAAGGAGGGCATCTGCGGACTGGAGCGGCCCAACATACTGATCTGCCATGCCAGACGAGGCTCGGAGGGTGAGACCAACCTGCAGAACGCGCACCCTTTCGTCAGGGACGGGATGGTCTTCGCCCACAACGGCAGCGTCAAGAGATTCCATCCGAATACGAGGCACGAGCCGAGGGGGAACACGGATAGCGAACGTGTCTTCATGCTCTTCCTCGACAGGTTCAGCGAGGAGCAGGATGTGCCGCGAGCGCTCAAGTCGATGCTCGAGGATGACATACACGCCCACGAGTTCACGGGGCTCATATTCATGATATCAGACGGAAGACGACTCTACGGGTACCGCGAGTACGGCGATGGCAAGGACGGCGGCTATTACAATCTCAAGTACTGTTCATGTGGAGACAGCATCGTCATGTTCCAGGAGACGGCGTCGCCCTCATCGAACGTCGTCGAACAGGTGGGGAACGGCGAGCTCGTCTGTATCGACCTCTCCTTGGACATCGAGCGCAGGACCCTTTTCTAGACAGACGATTTCTTCGCTGCCAACCTTATCGCCTCGGTCACGCTGTCTCTCGGCATTATCGTCGCGATCGGGATGTCGACCACCCTCTCTATCGTGGAGCTCACTATCGGAGCGCACACGATAGCCTTCGCGCCGTCTCTCTCCGCGCGGACGGAAGCGACTATCGCGTCCTCCAGCGTGGTCGCCGGATACTCTCTCGTGAGGACTTCCTTGTTCCCGATCTTCACAGAGCGTTCCACGACCTCGTCCAGGACATGTCTGGCGGCGATGACTGCTATGAACTCGCCGCTCCGCCCGCCCTCGATCTCCCCCAGTGACCCGAGTATCTTCCTCAGGACTTCCATGCTTGGGGACCTCTCCCCGCCGACGATCTTGTACAGAGTGCTCGCGGATATCCCCGATGTCTCGGCGAATCCCTTGAGCGTCATGTCGAGCTCCGATAGTATCTGCCTGAGAACCCTGCTGAAAGCCTCGTCGGAGCTTGCGGCCGCACGCAGCAGTTTCCCACTATTATCCATTGAATTGTCCTCAATAGGCAAATATCTGAGCTGTTATTTATACAATTGCGCCATTCATATATCATTCATGTGGTAAGGCTTATTAGACCTGAGATGCTAGGGATGACACAAGGATGGCACTATGGAGCGGAAGAGTACGATCATAGCGCTGGCGTTGGCTGCGGTGTTGGTGACCGCGGGTGTGGCCGCATATGTGTTCCTCGAGCGTGAAGGAGGCGACGATGGGAATGTCGTGTACTACGTCGTCGAGGCCCCGTCGAGCATGAAGGGCGTGCTGGCGGCCGACCGGATCGACGGTTACATCGCATGGGAGCCGTTCGTATCGGACGCCGTCGTAGATGGCGTGGGCACGGTGCTCAAGTGGTCCGGGGACATCGTCCCGAACCATCCATGCTGCGTGGTTGCCGTGCACAACCCGTTCGTGGGTGACAGCGAAGGGCAGGAACTCGCAGCCCGGTTCCTTAAGGCGCACATGGCGGCGACCGATTGGATCAACGAGGCGATGGAGGACCCTGACAGCGCCGACTACGCCCTCCTCATAGACATAGCGGTCGAATTCACGGAGAGGAACGAGTCCGTCGTCGAGGAATCGCTGCAGCACATGAAGTTCGATTATCTGATGGATGACAGCTTCACGAACGCCTTGGTCAACTTCACGGAGATGTATATGGCCCTCGGGCTTATCGAGGAGGGCAAGTTGGCAGACGGAGGCTATTCCGACGTGACGGACTTCATCGACGAATACGTCAACGAGAGTTATCTGGAAGCCGGTGCGTCCGTCGCCGAGAGTGAGGCCATTCTGAACCCTGACTCGCCAATCCGACTGGGCTTCCTGAAGGGCGACATTCATCAGCTGGCCCAGGCGGTGGCGAAGGACGCCGATGTGCTCGGGGACGGGAAGAGCGTCTTCGAGGAGTACGGCCTCAATGTCGTGGACGCGATTGGCGCGCCGTTCGCGAACGGCGGGGCCGTCATGGACGCCTTCGCGGGGGGCTATGTGGACATCGGCTATCTCGGTAGTCCGCCGGCCATACTGAAACACCTGAACGCGGAGGTCGACACGACCATCATGGCCCAGGTGAACAGCGAAGGGAGCGCCATCGTCGTGAAAGCAGGGTCAGGGATCACCGATCTCGCCGGGCTCGCAGGAAGGACGATCGCACACCCTGGTGAGAGCTCCATACAGTTCCTGCTTCTGAAGGTCGCCCTCCAATCGGAAGGTCTGGAACTGAAGATAAAGACGTGACGCCGGACCCGAAATCTCTAATCACCGCCCGCTCAATCTCGGTCGAGGATAAGGCATGAAATCCCTCATACGGCTGGCAAGAGGAGCCATGGAGAGGAACTGGAGGCGGACCCTCCTTGCCTGCGTGTCCCTGTTCGTGTTCGTAGGGGCCTGGCAGATGTACTCCTGGCACCTCAACGCGTCTGATGCCGGGTACAAGGCCTACGTGCCGTACCCTGGGGAGGTTGCCGAAGCCTTCATCGACTCGTTCCAGAACCCGGACACGACGGGGCTGTTGATGACCGACCACATCATGGCAAGCCTGGAGAGGATATTCCTCGGATTCGTCTTGGCGTTCGCCTTGGCGGTCCCGGCGGGCATGTTGATGGGCAGCTATCGCACTGCCGAGGGACTGGGCATGCCGATCGTCGAGATATTCCGCCCGATACCACCTCTTGCCTGGATACCGCTGTTCATAGTCGTCCTTGGACACCTCTGGGGGCCAGTCGCGATCGTGTTCCTGGGCATCTTCTTCCCGATACTGTTCAACGTGATGCTGGGCGTGAAGCGCGTGGACCCGACGCTCATCGACGCCGCGAAGACGCTCGGGGCGAAGAAGCGGCAGATGTTCTTCAAGGTCGTGCTGCCCTTCACCACGCCCTACCTGATGACGGGCATCAAGGTGGGTCTGGGCATAGGATGGATGTGCATCGTGGCGGCGGAGATGGTGGGGCAGTACGGCGGAGGCGTTGGCTACTACATCTGGGCGCGGAACGAGGCGGGTGTCTACGACTACGTGTTCGCAGGGATAGCCATGATCGCCATACTCGGCATCCTGACCACCGGCGTGGCGAGTCAGGTCGAGAGGAGGTTGTACGCGTGGATGGGCATGAAGTGAACATACGGATGGAGCGCCTCCTCAAGGTGTTCAGGAAGGACGATAAGGAGCTCGTCGCCCTGAAGGACATGAGCCTCGAAGTCGACGATGGCGAGTTCGTCTGCCTGCTCGGCCCCTCCGGATGTGGCAAGACCACCGTCCTCAGGATAGTGGCTGGCCTGGAGACGAAGACCGCAGGTAGTGTCCTCGTGAGCGGCAAGGAGGTCTCCGGCGCGGGACCCGACCGCGGCGTGGTGTTTCAGGAGTTCGCGCTGTTCCCCTGGCGTACAGTCAGGAGGAACATCGAGTTCGGCCTCGAGATCAAGGACATGCCTCTCAGCGAGAGGGAGGCGATATCGTCGAGATACATCGACCTCGTGAACTTGGAGGGCTTCGAGAACGTGCATCCACAGCAGCTGTCCGGCGGTATGAAGCAGCGTGTGGGTATCGCCCGGGCGCTCGCGAACGACCCAGCCGTGCTTCTTATGGACGAACCCTTCGGCGCCCTCGACGCCCAGACCCGGAACCTGATGCAGAAGGAGCTGCTGCGGATATGGTCCGCGACCAGGAAGACGATACTGTTCGTCACGCATTCCGTCGACGAGGCGGTGTACCTCGCGGACAGGATAGTCGTGATGACGGCGAGGCCTGGCAATGTGAAACGCGAGATCCAGGTCGAAATTCCGCGCCCACGGGACAGGACCAGCGCCGAGTTCATCTCGATCAGGGGCGAGGTGCTGCAGGTCCTCGAGGCCGAGTTCGCCAAGACGATGATGCGGGAGATGTCCGACTCCGGAGTACAGGACAAGGCTTAATTCTTCAAGATTCGATGCGGAAACATATGAGCTTCGAGCTAAATGTGGTCAGCAACACGCCTCTCACGCCTCTGACGGACATCGAAGAGGTCGCGATGCTGTTCCTTAGCCAGATCGGGTATTTCCCGAAGGGGTACGACCCCAAGACGGACGTCACGGACATCAGGGACAGCGTGCCATTCAGGCTGATGGTGGGCCACTTCCTCGGCAGGGCGGAGAAAACATGGGTCGTCGAGGACCTGGCCGCCTCGCTGGGGACGACGAAGGCCACCGTGTACCGTCACATCAACAAGCTGAAGGGGTTCGACCTGCTCGAGGAGGCGTCCGTCGAGAGGCCAGACGGGTCTATGAAGAAAGGTTATCGGCTGAGATACGGCAACCTCAGCAAGGCGTGGAATTTCACGGAGGCCCACGTCGAAGTGGCGATGGAGAACTACCGGAAGACGGTGGACCACCTGCAGGAACTGGCACAGAAGAAGGGGTATAAACATGTCAAAAAGAAATGACGCTATCGTTCTGACCGAGGGATCGCAGTATCGCGTGAAGAGCCTTGAAGCCAGGGACAAGCCCATGGAGACGATAGGCGTATTCAAAGGATACGCCGCGATCGCGCACGACACGGCCATCGTCATGGAGCTGGAGAAGCCGATCGGCGAGGGCAAGGCGATGCTTCGCCTCATACCGTCCCACATGATCATATCCATCGATGTCCTCAAGGCGGAAGAGGAGAAGAAGGTCAAGGAGTCGGAGGGCGACTCCGTCTACTTCGGCTGAGAGCGGCGTGTCAGATGAAGCTCGCACTCAGCACCATCGAGATCCGCGTGGTCAGGTTCCTCGGCGAGAACTACCCGGTCACGGTCGAGGACATCCGCAAGGGGCTCTCGCTCAGGCGCGAGACCCTCCTCCGAGTCCTGAAGGCCCTGGTCGCGAAAGGCATCGTCGAGCTAGAACCATTGCCTGACAAGACGTACGTCAGGTTGCTGGTCCCCGGCATACTCTCGGAAGGGTCTGCGGCGCTCGCGAGGCAGCCGCCGGAGGGGGATGAGGGCGGGGACGACTCATACATGTACATCTGACTGGGGTTCACCGAGGGGCTGTTCGAGGATGCTGGACGAAGGGACGGGGCTTCCCGATGCTTATGTGCGGGACTTCCTTGCGATGATCGCCGACGGGACGGTGTCCACTCCGCGTGACGTGGCGAGAGCGAAGGTGGTGTTGTGCAAGAGGCACGGACTGGCGAGGGTGCCGGCGAACTACGAGCTCCTGGCCGTGGTGCCCGATGACATGAGGAGGGGCGTAGAGCGATTCCTCCGCAACAAACCGGGCCGTACGGCGAGCGGCGTCGCACCGGTGGCGGTCATGACGAGTCCATACGATTGTCCCCACGGGAAGTGCTCCTACTGCCCTGGCGGTGTCGCGAACAACAGCCCACAGTCTTACACTGGGAGGGAGCCCGCCGCCCTCCGGGCGTCGATGTACGGCTTCGACCCGTACGAGCAGACCCATGCCCGTCTGAGACAGCTGAGGGCCATCGGTCACAGGACGGACAAGGTCGACCTTATCGTAATGGGAGGGACGTTCACCGCTCGGCCATGGGGCTATCAGGAGTGGTTCGTGAAGCGATGCTTCGACGCGATGAACGCGCGGGAGTCGGCTGACATCGAGTCGTCCCACGAGATCAACGAGGATGCGCCCTCGCGCTGCGTCGGCCTCACGGTCGAGACCAGGCCAGATTGGTTCGGTGACGAGCAGATCGCAGGCGCCATCTCCCTCGGCGCAACCAAGGTCGAGCTGGGCGTGCAGGTGCTCGATGACGAAGTGCTCCGAACGGTCCGGCGAGGACACGGCGTGGACGCCGTTGCGGATGCGACCGCGCGGTCTAGGGATGCCGGTCTCAAGGTGTGCTATCACATCATGCCAGGCCTTCCAGGCAGCACGATAGAGAACGACCTGAGGTCCTTCACCCTCATGTTCGATGACGAGCGGTTCCGGCCGGACATGTTGAAGATATACCCGACGCTCGTGGTCAAAGGGACTGAGCTGTATGAACAATGGAGGGGTGGGGGATATGAGCCCTTGCCCCTCGAGGATTCGGTCAGGCTCATCGAGGCCATGAAGCATGCGACACCGGAATGGGTACGGATACTGAGGGTGCAGAGAGACATCCCGGTCCAGCTGATCGAGGCGGGCGTCAGGAAGAGCCACCTGCGGGAGATTGTGGCTGACGATCTCCGTTCAAGGGGCGAGGGGTGCAGGTGCATCCGCTGCAGGGAGGTCGGTCGGCGAGACACGGGAGGCGGGCCAGACGCGGCAGGTGAAGCCCGGTTCGACAGCACTTCATACAGGGCCAGCGGCGGCACGGAGCACTTCATCAGCGCGTCCACGCTCGACGGCAAGTGCCTGGTCGGGTACGCGCGTCTCAGAGTATCAGACACCGCTCCGGAGCGAGCCAGGGTCAGAGAGCTGCATGTCTACGGCGAGATGGTCCCGTTGGACGACCTACCGAGCGATCGTTGGCAGCACCGCGGCATCGGCGGGCGGCTTCTCTCAATGTGCGAAGACACCGCGGCCCGCGCCGGGTCCCGTACGATCCTCGTAACCAGCGGCGTCGGGGCGAGGAACTACTATCGTCGCCTGGGCTACGGGCGCGACGGGATGTACATGGCCAAGGAACTGTAGACGCGCGAAATCGCGACAGTATGATTATATCGAATGACCCATATCGGTTTTCGCCGGAGGGGAAACGGGTTGTCCTGCCTCAAATGCGAAGGCCCTTGCGAAGACGGGTCTCTCATCTGCGACGCTTGCGCAGATGCGTGCCTGAGCGAGGCGAGATTCTTCCTCACACCGGTGTTGATAGGTCCCAGCCTGTTCTCCCGGCTACGGTCCAACGGATCCATGGCCAGCGCTCTGGGGCCGACAGCCGAGATGGACATATCGCTGATGTCTTCCTCGGATACGAAGAAGGTGTTGCAGAACACGCGTCTGGAAACGCTCTCGGACGAGGAGGCTGCCGAGTTCATGAGCCTGTGCAACAAGACGCTGGCGCACCTAGGGGTCCCGCTCAAACACTCCGGTCAGCCGATATGCGTGACGGAGGACGCTGCCGAGCTGATCATGCTCATAACGTGGAAGGCGGACCAGCTGACCGGCTCAGGGCCAGGGATGATCAGCACGGACCTGTCCCTGCGTCTTGGCGTGACGCACTGGGCCGCGTCAAGGGGGATCCTCATGAGGACAGCGTCGCGCTCCTGGAGGGAGGCGAAGAAGGCCATGCTGA
Source organism: Thermoplasmata archaeon (assembly GCA_041554135.1). Lineage (GTDB taxonomy): Archaea > Thermoplasmatota > Thermoplasmata > UBA10834 > UBA10834 > UBA10834. Next base: position 8,267 of record JBFFML010000005.1, read on the forward strand.
TCTCCAGAGCGAAGGAGTACTTCTCGAATGTCGATGAGCGGGACGACCTTCATTCGATAGCCGTCTGGAACCTCGGTATGCTGTGTTCTGAGGTGGGTCAGTGGGGCGAGGCGAAGGACTACCTCTCGATCACGCGCGAGCTGTTCCCGAACGACGCCCAGGTCGCCTTGGCTCTGGCGAGAGCCGAGCTCGAGGTCGGCGACCCGCTGGAGGCGCTTTCCATCGTGGATGACATGCTTGTCCAATCGCCGAACGCGGAGAGCTGGTTGTTGAAGGGCGAGATACTCGCGAAGGACGGCCGGGAGGAGGAGGCGCTGGAGTGTTTCAATCAGGCGCTGACGCTGAGCCCGACGTTCGTGAGGGCTCACGACCTGCTCATCTCCACGCTCCGCGCGATGGACAGGAACGAAGAGGCGGCGGTCGCTGAGCGCAGGAAGATGATATCGAGGACGCCGGACTTCGAGGCGCGCGTGCTCGACATCATCGGAGAGCTCGCGAAGCCTCCAGCGAAGAAGGTTGTCGTCGAGCCCGCCGCGAGGCGCGTCGCCCGGATCAGGAGGGACCGGGAGGAGCCCCCGACCGTCGTGAGCGATTCGCAGCTCGACCTGTCCCTCGCGGCGCTTGAGGCGAAGGACTACGACATGGCGATCCAGCGGGCGGCTCACCTGGTCGACTCGGACCCGAGCTCCAGGGAGGCGAACCTGATACTCATCGAATCACTCGTGGCGAGCGGGAACCTGAGCGAGGCATCCTCTCGATTGCACACGTTCTACGAGCGGAACCGGACAGATTCCAAGGCCTGGTATTGGCGAGGGGTGATCGCGGACAGAGAGGGCAAATGGGGCGCCGCGGTCCAGTACTTCAGCAAAGCCGTGACATTGGATCCCGACCTGGCCGAGGCCTGGGCTGCCATGGGCGACACGCTCCTGGCGAACGAGAAGTTCAACGGAGCGGACGAGAGCTTCTCGAGGGCGTTGCAGATCGATGGCGGCAACGAGAAGGCATGGCTAGGCAAGGGCAAGACGATGCGCGCTCTTGGCAGATGGGGCGCCGCGATACAATGCCTCGACAAGTACAACTCATTGGTGCCGAACGACAGGGAGGCATGGCTTCTCAAGGCGGACACGCTTCTGGAGAAGGAGAAGTACCGCAGGGCCATCGACGCGTACAACAAATATCTGGAACTGTACCAGGACGACTCCTACGCCCTCGCCAAGAAGGGCATTGCCTTGAACGCGATAGGCATGGTGCCCGAGGCGAGGGCATGTCTGGAGGAGAGCGTCCGTCTGGACCCGAACAACAGGCAGGCTGTCAAATGGCTCGAGTCGCTCTCTGACGGGAGGGGATACTGATGGTCGACCTCGAGAAGATCATCAGCGAGCGGTCCGACGATCGGATACTCGCAGCCCTGAGGGCGATCCCTGACGCGGAGTTCAGCGCGCTCGTCGAGCGCATACTCGGCTATCTGGGCCTGAAGACGACACGGAGGAGGGTCAGGAGCGATTTCATTATCGCCGAGTGCACACACCGCCCGGACGCGAGGAAGTATGTGGTGTTCTTCACCCGGCGGGACGAGCCAGTCGCTAAGCAGTCGGTCGAGAGCCTCATATCGTACATGAAGAAGATAGAGGCGCCGAACGGTCTCGTCATCTCCTCTTCGTCGATAGACGCGGACGCTGTAAGGTTCGCTGAGGGCAAGTCGGTGGGCCTCGCGGACGGACCGAAGCTGGCCGCACTGATAAGGCGTTTCGATGTCGACCGTGATCTCATCCAGCTCGCCGACACGGCCAGGGAACGCAGCAGGATGGCCAAGTCCCCTGGTGCCGCAGAGGCCGTCGCGGAGAAGATCGCGGAAGGCTATGAGGCGTTGTCGGGCAGGGACTACTTCCGTGCGATGGAGTGCGTGGACGGGGTGATACTCTCCGACGAGGCGAACGCCGCCGCGTGGCGTCTCAAGGCGAGCATCCTCGAGGAGATGGGGTATCACGAACAGGCCCTGGAGTGTTACAAGCACGCCCTCGACATCGACTCCTCCAGCGACGAGACCTGGGTCGCGCTCGCCAACTGCCTGTTCTCCCTGTCCCGCCACGAGGACGAGCTCAGATGCTATGACCGCGCGCTGGCGTTGAACCCCACCAACCTGAAGGCGCTTGTGAACAAGGGCTACACGCTCCACAGGATCGGACGCTACAGGGAGGCCTTGGACACGTTCGACGCCGCGTTGAAGAGGAAGTACAGGATGGAGAAGGTCCACAACAATCGCGGAGTCACTCTGCACAAGCTCGGGCGCAACGAGGAGGCGCTCGAGGCGTACGATCACGCGCTTCAACTCCGGAACGATTACTTCGAAGCATGGATGAACCGAGCTAGCCTGCTCCAGGAGCTCGGCAGGGACGAGGAGGCCTTCGACGCGTGTGCTCGCGCCGTCGAGCTGCGACCGGAGATCGCGAGAGGATGGTATCTGAAGGGCGTTGTCGCCCTAAAGCTCGGCAGGACGGTCGACGCGAAGAGGTCGTTCGAGGAGTCCCTGCGGCTGAACCCTGACAACGCCGACGCCCAACGGGCCATCGAGGAGCTGAGGCGGAGCACGGAGGAGGGGTTGGAGGAGGCCCCCAGGATCGTCGAGGAGATATTCTCGATGAGGGTCGCCGAGCGGACCGCGCCCCGTCAGGAGATGTCCGCTGAGATGGCGACGGTGGAGCCACGCGCGCGCGTCGACGAGACTGTCGAACAACTGGCGGAGGAACTCTACGGCGACAGGGCGGAGCTGCTGCTGCTGCTTGGTAGGTACGAGGAGGCGCACGAGTTCCTGAGCAAGTCGTTGAGGCTCGAGGGGGAGAACGCCAGGCTACTGAACGCGGCCGGCAACGTGATGTTCGTGCAGGGGAAACGCGAGGCTGCCGCCAAGACATATGAGCACGCGTACGCGTCAGACTCGGGATTCGCCCCCGCCCTTTTCAACCTGCACATGGCCCTGATGGCGTCGGGGGAGGAAGAGTCTGCCACGAAGGTGAGCAAGACGCTGAGGGACAAATCCCCCGGCTGGCAGGCGAAGGCTTCCGCCGCGTTCGAGGCCTTCAACAGGAAGGGCTACAGGCAGGCGATCGAAGACGTCGAGACCGCGTTGGCGGCCGAGGACCTTGCGCTATTGCGCAACTTCAAGGGCGTGCTTCAGACGCTGATCGGCGATGGCGACGGCGCCCACGAGACCTTCTCGAGGCTGGTGTCGGAGCCGTTCGACCAGTCTGAGGCGCACAACAACCTCGGCGTCGCATACCTCAGGAAGGGTGATTGGGCGACTGCGAGCGCGGAGTTCGATAGCGCCATAAGGCTCAGGAAGGATAATCCGACCGCCTGGAACAACAGGGGTTGCGTGCTCTACAGGGAAGACCGCCTCAGGGAGGCGGTGGCATGTTTCGACGAGTCGCTCGTCATGAACCCATCGGCCGTCGCCATGAACAACAAGGGGTTCACACAGCTGGCCCTCGACGCCTTGGAGGACGCCCTCACCTCCTTCCAGCAGTCCTTGAAGATCATAGAGACACCAGAGGCGTACAACAGCAAGGGTATAACGTTGAGGCGGCTCGGGAGGGTCGACGAATCGATCACTGCGTTCCGGGAAGCGCTTCGGCTGGCCCCTCAGTTCGAGGACGCGAACGGGAACCTGAGGGACTCAGTGGCGGAACGCTCCGTCACCAGGCCGCAGCCCAGGCCGGCGCAGAAGAAACCTGCACCACCTCCCGAGAGGAGGCCGGATCCTGACAAGAAGAAGGTCAAGCTGCTGAGACGGGAGACGGAGAAAACACTGAAGGATAGGAAGAAGTCCGAGTTGGAGGCGCTCTGCATATCCCTAGACATAAGCTCGAAGGGGACGAAGAGGGAGCTCATAACGAGGATCATGAAGGAGCGGAAGAGGGTCCTCAGATAGCCGCCGCAACTCACAGTCGGGAGCCGACGGGCTGAGCGCCTTCCGTGTCCAGCCAACCCGTCGCGCGGGCGTTTCGTTCGTCTACGCGATGTTCATGACGACGACATCTCGCACGGCCCGCATCTCGCTGAAGGGCAGCACAAGCCTGCCCTCCGAGTCCATCTTGAACAGCCTCGGCTCAACCTCTTCCGCGGGAATGACGAGCACGTTCTGCAGGTCGCCCGTCTTCGTGTCGATCAGAAAATTCTCGATCATGCCGAGTATCTGGCCATCATTGGTCATCACGGTCTTGCCCTTCAGCTCGGTAATGAATTTGCGCATTGTCATCCCATCTCCGACTACCTGTAGTAGCCCAGGGCGTTATCATCTTTGACCCTCTTAGACATTGCGGTCGTCATCTCCTGGGCTAGCGATTCGTACTGTGCGGCCGTCCCCTCGTCGGTTGAAGCTCTTACGAGCTTCATCGCGTCTTCGAAGTGTCGGGCGGTGACCTTCTTCGCGTCCTTGTCCTCCCGCAGGGCGATCATCGCGGCCTCCCTGCAGAGGTTCTCGATGTCCGCGCCGACATATCCTTCGAGCTTGTCGGCGATGTGGTCCAGGTCGACGCCTTCGAGGGGCATGTCGCGCGTGTGCACCTCCAGTATCTTCGTCCTTGCGGCCACGTCTGGTAGCGCGGTTAGGAGCAGCTTGTCGAAGCGTCCGGGACGAAGCAACGCTCTGTCGAGGATGTCCGGCCGGTTGGTAGCTGCGATGACGAACACGCTGTCCATGCGGTCGAGTCCGTCCATGGAGGTCAGGAGCTGGTTGACCACCCGCTCGGTGGCGCCCGAATCGAAATGGCCGCCCCTCCTGGGCGCGATCGCGTCTATCTCGTCCAGGAATACTATCGACGGCGCGACCTGCTTGGCCTTCTTGAAGATCATGCGGATCGCCTTCTCGCTCTCGCCAACCCACTTGGACATGATCTCTGGGCCTTTGATCGATATGAAGTTCGCCTTGGTCTCGTTCGCGACAGCCCGGGCTATCAACGTCTTCCCTGTCCCGGGTGCGCCGAACAGCAGCACGCCGGTGGGCGGCTTGATGCCGAGTCTGGAGAACGCCTCCGGATCGTCCAGGGGCAGCTCGATCGCCTCGTTCAACGCCTTCTTGATCCCATCGAGCCCACCGACGTCGGCCCATGTGACCTTAGGTATCTCCACCAACACCTCTCTCATGGCGCTCGGCTCGATCTCCCGGAGCGCGTCGGCGAAGTCCTGGCCGGTGACGCGCATCTTCTCAAGGATGTCCGTCGGTATCGGTTTCCCAAACTCTATGTCGGGCAGATATCTCCGCAGCGCCCGCATCGCGCTCTCGCGCGCCAGTGCGGAGAGGTCCGCGCCGACGAAACCGTGAGTCATCTCAGCGATCCTGTCCAACTTGACCGTCTCCGAGAGAGGCATGCCCCTCGTGTGGATCATGAGTATCTCCAGCCTGCCTTCGGCTGTCGGCACACCGATCTCTATCTCGCGGTCGAATCTGCCAGGACGACGAAGGGCAGGGTCGATGGCGTCCTCGCGGTTCGTGGCGGCGATCACTATGACATTGCCGCGTGATGTCATCCCGTCCATGAGGGTCAGCAGCTGAGCTACGACCCTGCGCTCGACCTCGCCTTGGACCTCGTCCCTCCTGGGTGCGATCGAATCGACCTCGTCTATGAATATGACGGATGGAGCTGTCTTCTCGGCCTCCGCGAATATCTCCCTGAGGCGTTCCTCGCTCTGCCCGTAGAACTTGGACATGATCTCCGGGCCCTGGATCGAGTAGAAGTTCGCGCCGGCCTCGCTCGCCACGGCCCTAGCTATGAGCGTCTTGCCCGTTCCGGGGGACCCGTACAACAATATCCCCTTCGGAGGGTCGATGCCGAGCCTCGAGAAGATCTCGGGGTGCTTGAGCGGAAGCTCGATCATCTCCCTTATTCTCTGCAGCTCGTCCTCGAGTCCCCCCACGTCCTCGTACGTCACGGACGGCCTGGTGAGTTCGGTCACCTCGACAGGCTCGGTCTTTACCGAGAGCTCTGTGAAGTCCCCTATCTGGACTATTCCGTTTGGCGTGGTCGAGGCGACCACGAACGGCAGGAACCCGCCCATCAACGCTATGTTCGGGATTATGATCTCGTCGCCCTTGACGACCGCGCGGTTGAGCAGACCTTTCTTGAAGAGCCCTTCCACGCCCTGTCCGAACCGAACTCTCTTGCCGTGAGGTATCTTGGGAGCCACTACGACCTTCTTCGCAGGGCTGGATTCCGCCTTCTTGACGACCACCTTCTCTCCGATGGATACGCCGGCGTTGCCTCGTATCATCCCATCTATCCGGATGATGCCCTTGCCCTCGTCCTCGTGCGCTGCTCTGAACACCTTCGCCGCCGTCTTCTTCTTGCCAGTTATCTCGATTATCTCTCCCACGTCTATTCCAAGGTTCTTCCTGGTGACGGTGTCCACACGCGCGCGGCCAAGTCCCACTTCGGACTGATGGTGGGCGCGGGCGACCTTGAGTGTGATGTCCTCTCGCCCCTTTTTCGTCATCTGACGCGTAATCTTCCGGTCTGTCCAAAAAGCTTTGGGCATACGGCCGATAGCCCTGCGACGCAGGCATGATGTTCGTTTTCCAAAGCCATCTAATGTCTGCAATTCGTCTTTTTCCCAGACGGCATGGGCTCAGCCAGACGTACGTCACAACCATGACGTCGCGGTCTGTCCGCCTCAGCTCAATCAGGGTTGCTCAGAAACCCTTAAAATGCCTCCCTCTATTCGAATGACAACGGGGTTTCAGGATGTACGAAGTCCGTTTTCACGGTCGTGGTGGCCAGGGTGCCGTCATGGCCGCCCAAGCGCTTGCCAGTTCGGCCCATGCGGAAGGGGGTTACGCGACCGCTTTCCCGTTCTTCGGAGCAGAGAGGCGAGGCGCACCTGTGCTAGCCTTCACGAGGATAGATCAGAAGAAGATATACAGGAAGACGCAGGTCTACGAGCCTGATTATGTCGTCCTGCTCGACGAGGGTCTGCTCGAGACGGTCAACGTCGTCGAAGGTCTGAAAGAAGGCGGCATGGTCGTCGTCAACTCGGCCAAGAGGCCCGAGGAGATCGATGTCGGCATAGATGTGAAGCTGGCGACGGTGGACGCGACGAGCGTCGCCCTCGAGATATTGAAACAGCCAGCGACGAACTCCTCCATCCTGGGCGCTCTGTCGAAAGCAACCGGCCTCGTATCGATCGAGTCGATCGAGAAGGGCATTCTGCAGGTGTTCGGTGACAGGCTGGGCCCGAAGATAGGCGAGAAGAACGCGAAGGCCGCGAGGGCGGCTTACGACAGGACCATCGTAGGCGAGTCACAGGGCAAGAGAAAGCTGACCTCCACGAAGAAATGGCTCCCGGACGTGAACGAGCTACCGATGGGCGTCGCCGGCGTCGCCATGAAGACGGACGCTGGAGCCGTCGGCCCGGGTTCGTTCCTGGAGAACAAGACCGGAAGCTGGAAAGTCTTCAGGCCAGAGTACGAAGCGGAAAAGTGCACGATGTGCAACTTCTGCTGGTTCTACTGTCCCGAGGGATGCATATACAGAAGGGACGATCACATGGAGTTCGACATGGACTACTGCAAGGGATGCGGGATCTGCGCGAACGAATGCCCTGTCGATGCTATCAGGATGGTGAGGTGAGCATCATGGTATCGAAGATATGCACGGGCAACTATTCCGCCGCCTACGGGTCGATGCGGTCGAGGGTCAGAACGGTGGCCGCGTATCCGATAACTCCGCAGACGTTCATCGTCGAGCACATATCGGAGTTCGTCAACAACGGCGAGATGGACTGCGAGTACATCGAGGTCGAGAGCGAGCACTCAGCGATGAGCGCATGCGTGTCGGCCAGCGCATCGGGCGTGCGCACGTTCACGGCGACCTCCTCACAGGGCCTCGCATTGATGCACGAGATACTGCCGATAGCCAGCGGCATGAGGTTACCTGTGGTCATGGCTGTCGTGAACCGCGCCATAGCGGCACCGATCAACATCTGGGTGGAGCACAATGACATAATGCCCGAGCGCGACTCTGGTTGGATCCAAGTGTTCTGCGACAACAACCAGGAAGTCCTGGACATGATACTCCAGTCGTATCGGATCGCCGAGGACAAGAGGGTGTCGTTGCCCATGGCCGTGTGCCTGGACGCGTTCATACTGTCACACACCGTCGAACCCGTGGACCTCATGGACCAGGGCGACGCGGACAAGTTCGTCCCTGAATACCGGCCGACGGGGCCGATCCTCGACCCGGATGACGTCAAGGCGGTCGGCGTATTCACGCCCCCTGACTACATGATGGAATGTCGGTGGCAGACGGACAAGGCCATGCGCGACGCCGAGCAGGTGATACGAGAGGTGAGCTCCGCTTTCGCCAAGCAGTTCGGGAGGGACCACGGAGGCATGATCGACCCATACATGGTCGATGACGCCGATGCGGTCCTCATCACAATGGGAACGGCCAGCTCCACGGCCCACGAGGTCGTCGACGACATGAGGGCCGAGGGGAAGAAGGTCGGCCTGGTCAAGTTGAGGTTCTGGCGACCGTATCCGACGACGGAGATGAGGGCGATCGCCGAGAAGGTCAAAGCAGTCGGCGTCTTCGACAGGGCCGTGTCGTACGGCGTCGGCGGACCGTCGTACATCGAGTTCAAGAGCGCCGTCTTCGGGATCGATGTGCCCGTGATGAACTTCATAGGCGGACTCGGAGGAAGGGATGTCTCTCTAGCCGACATACGTCACATGTATGACAACATCCTCGAGGCAGCCAAGACAGGTAAGGTCAAGCGGGATGTCACATGGATGGGGACGAGGGGGGTTGAGCAATGAAACTGAAGGAGCTTCCCGACGAGGAGCTGTTCACGCGCGGCCACACGGCATGCGCGGGCTGCGGGGCGGCTACGGCCGTAAGGAACCTGATGAAGGTGCTCGGCGGCAACACTGTGGTCGTCAACCCTGCTTGCTGTCTGCTCATATTCGGGGCGACATACCCGTATATCGCCTGGAAGGTCCCGTTCCACCACGTCGCCTTCGAGAACACGGCCGCGTGTGCCACGGGCATGTCTAGGGCCATGAAGGTCCGCGGTAAGGACGAGACTGTCGTCATGGGCATAGCGGGGGACGGAGGCACGGCGGACATAGGCATCCAGGCGCTCTCCGGCGCCGCTGAGAGGAACGAGAACATGCTCTATGTCATGTACGATAACGAGGCGTACATGAACACGGGGATACAGCGCTCTGGCTCGACGCCATTCGGCGCCTGGACGACGACCACGCCGGTGGGCAAGGTCAAGGCCGGGAAGGCCGATTTCAAGAAGGACATGCCGCTGATCATGATGGCGCACAACGTCCCGTACGTCGCGACCGCCTCGATCGGCCACATCCAGGATTTCATCAACAAGTTCGAGAAGGCGAAGCGGATGAAGGGGTTCAGATACATCCAGGTCTTCACCCCGTGCCCGACGGGCTGGAGGCACGACACGGCGAAGACCATCGAGGTCGCGAAGCTCGCCGTGGAGACCGGCATGTGGACACTGTACGAGTGCGAACACGGCAAGGTCAAGATCAACCGCAAGCCGAAGATGACGCCGGTGTCCGAGTATCTGAAGCTCCAGGGGCGCTTCAGGCACATGACGGAAGACGACGTCAAGAAGCTGCAGGACTGGGTCTCCAAGAAGTGGGATGCGGACGAGAAGTACGCGCAGTGCAGGCAATGAGCCTGTGCCTACGGCTTTCAACGACGTGGCGCAGGCCCGCCAGATCATGATCCGCTGGTCATAGGTCCTTCCTCATCTCTATCTGCCTCAGAGTGACCTTGAAATCGAACTTGTCGAGCATCCTGCTCGTGGCAAGGTCATCGTTCACGTTGTACAGCGCCACCTTGAACGCGCCGAGCTCCCAGAGTCTATTGAGCGCGAACTTGGCGAGCGATGTGCCTATGCCTCTCCCCCTCTTCTCCGGGACGACGCCGAGGAATGGCACGAACCCCGTCGCGCCTATGCGACGGAGGACAACGAACCCGTCTCCGACCGAATATGCCTCGGAGCCGCTGCAGGACTCCACCAGGGCACTGACCTTCCGCCTCTGCCAACAGGCGCCAGAATACGCCTCCGAGTGGATATCCCTGACCTCATCGAGGGTGGCCTTAGCCGGCCTGGTGCCGAAGCCTGCGAATTGCATCGGACGCCCCTCCGCGGAGACATACGACGCGTTCCTGGAATAGCCAAGATCGGTGTACAGCTCAATCGCTTGTACGTTGCCCTCTATGACCTCGAGCGTGAGCCTCTCCGCCCCTCTGCTCCTCACCGCCTCCTCGGCCGCGGTCATCAGCCTCCTGCCGAGGCCGCGCCTGCGGAACCGCGGGGCGACGCCCAGACCGCCGATCCACGCCTCGTCACCATCGACCACGGGGTTGACGAACCCCACGATCGCGTCGCCTTCCATCGCGACGATGATGTCCTTGACGTCTCCGCCTATGGACCGCATGTAGCTTTGCATGAAGTCGCGCGATATCTGGATAGGGACGAGGTAGTCTGAGAATATCTCTCTCTGGGCATCGACGAGGTCGTCCATTCGCCTTGGAGGCAGATTGGCTATCTCAAACTCGTCGTGTTTCATCTCCGAGTCACTTCAGGCGATGTCGGGCCTCATGTGCGGGAACAATATGACTTCCTTGATGGACGGGGCGTTCGTCATGAGCATCGCATAGCGGTCTATGCCGATCCCGAGGCCACCCGTGGGCGGAAGGCCGTACTCCAACGCGCGCACGTAGTCCGTGTCTATGGGATGCGCCTCGTCATCCCCGTTCTGTTTGAGCCTGTCCTGCTCCCTGAACCTTTGCTCCTGCTCCACAGGATCGTTGAGCTCAGAGAAGGCGTTCGCGAGCTCCCATCCGCTGATGAAGAGTTCGAACCGCTCCACGAGCGCAGGGTTGCCTCTCTTACGCTTCGCCAACGGAGAGACGACGATGGGGTGATCGATTATGAAGACAGGATCGAGCAGGTGCGGCTGGACCTTCTGGTCGAAGATCTCGGAGACGACTTTGCCCGTGTCCGCGAGCTCCTCAACCTCGCGGACGCCAATACCCTTCGCCGCGTCGATCATGTCGTCGAGCGAGTTCAACGACTCCACGTCAAGATCGGCGTGCTTCCTTATCGCATCCGCCATGGTCACTCTGGGCCACGGCCTGGAGAAGTCGAGCGTCTTGTCGCCGTACTCGATCTTGTCGGAGCCGACGATGTGCATCGCCGTGTCATGGAGGAGCGACTCCGTGAGGTCCATTATGTCGTTGTAGTCGGCGTAGGCCTTGTAGAGCTCCATGGACGTGTACTCCGGATAGTGCTGCGCGTCTATGTCTTCGTTCCTGAAGTTCTTCCCGATCTCGTAGACCCCTTCGAGGTTGCCCACTATGCATCTCTTGTGGTAGAGTTCCGGTGCTATCCTGAGGTACAGATCCAGATCGAGAAAGTTGTGGTGCGTCACGAACGGACGCGCGAGGGCCCCACCGTACAGCGGCTGGAGTACCGGGGTCTCGACCTCGATGAACCCCTTGTCGTTGAGCCACCCTCTCATGAACGCGATCATCCTGCTCCTGTTGATGAATCTGTCCCGAACGTCCTCGTTCATCATCATGTCCAGATATCTCTGTCTGTACCTCATCTGGACGTCTTTGAGGCCGTGGAACTTCTCGGGGAGAGGTATGAGGGCCTTGCTGAGCACCTGCAGCCTGGACACATCCAGCGTGATCTCGCCTGACTTGGTCCTGAACACCCGACCCTCCACTCCGACGACGTCCCCCCTGTCAAGTGTGTCGAAGAGCTCCCACGTGTCCTCGCCCACGTCGGTCATGCGGAAGTAGAGCTGCACCTTGCCGTCTCTGTCCACGAGGTCGGCGAAGCCGGCCTTTCCATGGATCCTCTTCGCCATGATCCTGCCTGCGACAGACACGACCTCGTCGCTCTTCTCCGAGCCGATGTCCTTGAAGCCACTGGCCACCTTGGCGGATGTGTGCGTCCGCTCGTATCGGTAGACCTGGTAGGGGTCGTGCCCCATCGACTGCATCTTCTCCAGGTTCTTCCTCATGTGAATCCTGAGATCGCTCTCCTCGTCTGACATCAGGTATCTCCTCTGCCGGTTTGGCTCTCATATCTCGAATGCGTACTTAAAAGTAGTCGCAATCGGCCCTCGTCCATCGAACTCACGCTGTCTGCCAATGACATGTCGCTCACCAGAATCGGTCGAAGCCCGTTATCCGGACTCCGCTAGCTCTTCTTGCCCTTCTCGGCGTCTTCGATCGCCGCCAACAGCTCCTCTATCCTGAACGGTTTCAGCAGGAAACCTCTCGCGCCTGCGGCGAGTGCCTCCTTCTCGATGTGCAGGTCGGCGCTGCCGAAGAATATCTTCGCCTCAGGGTTTATGCGCAGTATCTCCTGCGTTGCGCTGACACCATCCTTGACCGGCATCCGCTGGTCCATTATGATCACGACGGGCTTCTCTTTCATCTCCCTGTACTTCCGTACCGCCTCCTCGCCGTCGGAGGCCACGTCGACGACCTTGTGGCCATTCGCCTCCAATATGTCTCGGTAGAGCTCGACGATGAACTTCTCATCATCGACCAGGAAAACTGTCGCGATGTTATGACCTCCGATAGGATACCCTTCATGACGCTGTCTCTGAAGCCCCCGTGTCCCGTTAACGGTGGCAGGAGCGGCGTGGCCAGGCAGGAACGTTGTAATTATACTGCAACTTATATAATGATTTTCATAATGTCGCAATAGCCCCTGGGCGCCCCTCCTGAGGGCTACTGGCGCCCATGTAAACGCTTAAATACAGCGATGTCCAATTGAGCTTCGGGACGCATATGGCGAAGAACAAGAAGAACGAGGGATTTCACTCGGCCGCGGGTCTCATCAGGTACTTCGACTCCGAGGACGACAAGGCGTTGAAGATCAACCCTTGGGCCGTGGTCGGATTCTGTATCGCCTCCTCTGCGATCGTCATCGTTTTGGGACTGCTCTATCCGACCTGAGCACACACGAGATCGCAGCACAGAACTGTACGTCGCCTGTCGGGATACAACGAAATTAATAAATATCATCCCTGCCCTCGCAGCGTCACTTGAGGGGTCGAACATGGCATACGGAAAGACCGTGTTTGGTAGTCTTCATGCGTAGTAACGCATGTACCAGTCCGACCTTTCGATGTATTGTCTATGAACTTTTGATGACCAGCGTGAGCGAGAATCGCTCAGCCTTCCGTTCACGCGGTGCCATCGACATTTGGAGGGATACGGTTGACGTCGCTTAGGATCGCGGTGCCGAACAAGGGCAGGTTGAATCAGAGCTCTGTCAGACTGATGAACAGGATAGGTTTCCCCGTGCCGGAGACGGGAAGCAGGACGCTTATCGCCGAGTTCAGCAAGGGCAGGTATCAGGTCCTGCTCGCCAGGGCGCAGGACATCCCGGAGTTCATCGAGATGGGCGTCGCGGACCTGGGGATAACGGGCCTGGACCTCGTGATGGAGACCCGGCGGCAAGTGAAGCGCCTCCGCGACCTGGACTTCGGCCGGTGCAGGCTGGTCGTGGCCGTGCCGGACAAGTCACCCGTCGAAGACGTCTCTCAAGTGGAGGAAGGGTGCACTGTGGCAACATCCTTCCCGAGGCTCACCGAGGAGTATTTCGGCAAACTCGGCAAGAAGGTGAAGATCGCCTGCGTCACCGGCGCCGCGGAGGTGACTCCCAGGATAGGCCTGGCCGATGTCATAACGGACCTCACCGAGACGGGCTCGACGCTCAAGCTGAACCACCTGAGGGAGGTGGCCGTCATACTGGAGTCGAAGGCCACATTGATAGCCAACGAGAAATCGCTGGTCGACAAGGGCCAGAGGATAGAGGAGGTCACGAGCGCGATAGACAGCGTCATCGGTGCCGCGCGCAAGAGGTACTTGATGGCGAATGTCCCGAGGGAGACGCTCTCGAATCTCGAGACCCTGCTTCCAGGCATCTCCGGGCCTACGATAATGAACATCATCGGCCGCGACGACATGGTCGCGATACACGCGGTCGTCAACGACGACGAGGTGAACGGGATAATCGCCGTTCTCAAGGAGGTAGGCGGGACAGGCATCCTGATCTGCCCGATAGAAAGGATGGTACTCTGAGATGCGGTTCTACGAGGCGAGCGACATTCCGGACCTTGACATCAGGGTGCTCCTCAAGGGGCGCTCCCTCTCGATGAGTCGGGCGCTGTCTCAGGCCCGCCTGATAATCGAATCTGTCAAACGCGATGGCGATCCCGCGGTTCTCAAGTTCGCACGCAAGTTCGACGGTTTTGTGGGCGGCGAGTTCATCGTCGCGGAGGAGGAGATAGCCGCGTCTGAATCCCGTGTCGCACGGTCGCTGAGGTCCGCGTTGAGGCAGAGCCGTCGCAGGATAGAGGCATATCACTCGCGCCAGTTACTGAACCCGTTCGAATACACGGACGCGGTCGGCACATTCGGCCAGAAGGTCGTGCCGCTAGAGCGCGTAGGCGTGTACGTCCCCGGAGGCACCGCGAGCTACGCCTCGTCCGTCCTGATGGCGGCCATACCTGCGAGGATCGCAGGCGTGAAGGAGATAGCCCTGTTCACTCCTTCGCGTAAGGGGGGCGTGGACGACGCAGTGTTGGCCGCGGCGCATCTGTGCGGGATATCCGAACTGTATTCTATCGGAGGGGCGCATGCGATCGCGGCTATGGCATATGGTACTGAGACCATCCGGGCCGTAGACAAGATCGTCGGGCCTGGCGGGCCAATCGTGACGGCTGCGAAGCTGTTGGTGAGGGACGATTGCGACATCGACCTGGCTGCAGGGCCTTCGGAGGTCATGATCGTAGCTGACGGCTCCGCGGACCCGGACATCGTGGCTTTGGAGCTGGTCGCGCAGCTTGAGCATGACAGGCAAGCAGTCGCAGTGGCCGTGTCGCCGTCTGAGACGTTGCTTCGGAAATCCATGAAGTCGCTCACAGGGCTGATGCGGGGCGCCAGTAGGCGGGATATCATCTCCGCCGCGGCCAAGAACGGCGCGGTATTCGTGAAGGCTCGCAGCCTGACGCAGGCGATGGAGTTATCCAACAGGTTCGCCCCTGAACACTTGATGATACTCACGAAGGACCCGGATAGCCAACTGCGATATGTGCAGAGCGCAGGTTCGGTATTCCTCGGCGAGGCGTCCTCTGTGGCGTTCGGAGATTATTGCGCGGGGCCGAACCACGTGCTGCCCACAATGGGGGCCGCAAAGGCAAGGTCTTCGCTCTCAGTCTACGACTTCTTGAAGACGATACCGTACCAGAGCCTCACGAAGCGAGGCGCTGCCAGACTGGCGCCCGTGGCGATCGCGATTGCGAGTGCAGAGGGCCTGCCAAATCACGCGCTGGCGGCAAATGCGAGACTCGGAGGCCGCAAGGGATGACATCCATCGGCGAGCTCAGGAGAAGGACCTTGGAAGGCCTCAGCCGCCCGTCTTACTCACTCGCAAGCGGAGACATGGTGCTGCTGAACGACAATGCGAACCTGTTCGGCGTGAACCCGGCGGTGGAGGACGTCGCGGGGTCATTCGACTTCTCTAGGCTCTGGGCCTATCCGAGCGAGAACTCCGACGCGCTCAGGGAACGCCTCGCGTCGGAGCATGGTGTATCCGCGGACGAGGTCATCGTCGGCAACGGTTCGGATGAATTGCTGGACATAGTGTGCAAGACGTTCATCAACCAAGGGGATGTCACTTGCCAGCCCACGCCGACATTCAGCATGTACAAGTTCTATTCCACGGTGAACCTCGCGGAGGTCAGGGAGAAGACTCTGTCTGCGGACTTCTCCCTGCCGACTGATGAGATCCTTGCGGAGGACGCGAAGCTGGTGGCGCTGTGCCAGCCCAACAATCCCACGGCGAGGCTCTTCGACAGGGACGATGTCAGCAGGGTGCTGTCCGAGTCGAAGGGTGTCGTCCTGGTCGACGAGGCTTATTGCGACTTCTGTGGGTCCGACATGCTCGACGACGTGTTGGGCTGTGAGCGAGGCGTCGACGTCAGGACATTCTCGAAAGCCTACGGTATCGCCGGCCTCAGGGCCGGGTTCTCGATAGCGAGCAGGGACATCATCGCCGAGATGAGACGCGTGAGGACGCCATTCGGCCTCAACTCATTCACTGAGGCCGTGGCCATCGCGGCTTTGGACAATGTCGACTGGGTGGACGAGAAGGTGGCGGAGATGAAGGCCGAGAGGGACTACCTCGCGCGCAGGCTGCGCTCCCTCGGCTTCATGGTCCACCCCTCAGACTGCAACTTCTTGCTCTGCAAGGGGCCAGTCAAAGGTCCTGAGCTGGTACGGGATTTGAGAGAGAGAGGCGTGGCGATCAGAGATTGTGACAAGTATCCTCTCCTCGGAGACCATGTGAGGGTGACCATCGGTCCGAGGCCGTTGATGGACAGGTACCTCGAAGCGCTCGAGGCGACGATCTCGGAGGTGCGGTCATGAGGGCGACGGTCGTGGACTACGGCGTCGGGAATCTCCACAGCATATCGAAAGGGCTCGAGCGCGCAGGCGCGAGCGTGAGGGTGTCCTCCGACCCAGCAGAGATCGCTGGTGCGGAGTGCATCGTGTTTCCCGGCGTGGGGGCGTTCGGCGCGGCGATGAAGGTCCTCAGGCCCGCCATCGATGAGCTGAGAGAGGCGGTCGCCAGCGGCGTCCCGACCCTTGGGATATGTCTCGGCATGCAGGTCCTGTTCGAGGAGAGCGAGGAGTCAGCTGGCGAAGGTATAGGTGTCTTCAAGGGTGCCGTGCGCAGGCTCGTCGCGCCAAGGATCCCGCACATGGGTTGGAACGGTGTCGCCCATCAGGATGATCGTATGTTCGACGGGATCGGGCAGGACACGCAGTTCTACTTCGCGAACTCATATGTCTGCCTGCCGACCGAAAAGGTCACAATATCTGAGACAGTATATGGTCAGCGGTTTGCCTCGGCCGTGAGGAAGGATATGGTGTGCGGCGTGCAGTTCCACCCTGAGAAGAGCAGCGAGCCTGGCCTCAGGCTCCTCTCCAATTTCGTCAGGATGTCGGAGGGATCGATGTGAAGATAATACCGGCTGTCGACATAAAGAACGGCAGAAGCGTCCAGCTCGTGGGCGGGAAGCCTGGAACAGAACGCGTCATGATCGATGATGTCGTGGGCATCGCCAGGAGGTGGCAGGATGAAGGCGCCGAGATGATACACATCATCGACTTGGACTCTGCAATGGGGACAGGCAACAACGAGGAGATGATCGAGAACGTCATCGGCGCGCTGTCCATACCTGTCCAGGTCGGAGGCGGTATAAGGACCTCAGAGAAGGTCCACCGACTTTTCGAGATAGGATGCGAGAGGATCATCATAGGCACCCGTGCCATCCAGGAGCGGTCGTTCGTCGAGTCACTCGCAGGAGAGTTCACCGACGGCGTAGTGGTCGCCCTCGACGCAGCGGCGGGGAAGGTGCTGATAAAGGGTTGGCAGGAGGATTCCGGCAAGGACATATTCTCCGTGGCCAGGGACCTCGAGGCATTGCCCATCTGGGGCTTTCTCTACACTAATGTCGAGGTCGAGGGAAGGTTGCAGGGCATCAACCCCGCACCGATAAAGGGGCTGATCGAGGCCACATCCAAACCGATCATAGTCTCTGGAGGCATAACCTCGCGAACCGACTTGGAGCGTTTGAGGTTCATGGGTGTCGACTCCGTGGTCGTCGGGATGGCGATATACACCGGTGCGATCAATTTCAAGAGGGTCGTGAGGGATTTCCCGTGAACCAGCACGACCAGGGGCGCGAGGCCCACGTCATAAGAGAGACGACGGAGACCAGGGTCGAAGTGAAACTGGTCGTCGACGGCTCTGGCACTGTCGAATGCGCAATCGGGGACGAGTTCCTGAGGCACATGGTGGAGACTCTTGGCAGGTATTCAGGCGTCGACATGACGGTCACGGCGAAAGGCGATATCGCTCACCACTTGATCGAGGACGTGGCGATAACCCTTGGCCGCGCGTACCGGGAGGCCATCGGCGCCGCTCCGATACGGAGGATGGCGAACGCCGTTGTGCCAATGGATGAGGCGCTGGTACAGGTCACAGTCGACTTAATCGACCGCCCGTTCGTGCATCTCGAGCTCCCAGACGAGATGTACATGCACTTCCTGAGGTCGTTCGCGATGGAGCTCAGAGCGACGATCCACACGGTCGTGCTGAGGGGCAAGGACGACCATCACATCGTCGAGGCGGCTTTCAAGGCGCTCGGAAAGGCCCTCGGAGAGGCGATGGCCCTGTCAGGCACAACGGTCTCCACGAAATCGTCGGTCAAGTGGGACGTGAGATGATGCCGCTGTCGAAGAGGATCATACCGTGCCTCGACGTACGTGACGGAGTCGTTGTGAAGGGCATCAGGTTCGAAGGACTGACTAGCGTAGGCGATCCACCTGAGCTAGCCGTGAAGTATCAAGAGCAGGGGGCCGATGAGATAGTCTTTTTGGACGTCAAAGCGTCGTTGGCGGGCGACGAGACGCTCCGGGCCGCCGTCCAGAGAACGGCCGAGCAGCTGTTCGTGCCGCTGACGGTGGGAGGGGGCATAAGGTCGTTCGACGATGTGAAGGAGATGCTCAGGGTCGGGGCGGACAAGGTCTCGATCAACACGGCCGCGGTCGCGAGGCCGTCCCTCATAAAGGAGTGCGCGGAAGCGTTCGGCAGTCAATGCGTCGTCCTGGCGATCGACGCGAAGCGCGTGAACGGTGGCTGGGAGGTGCACACGCATTCCGGCACACGCCCGTCCGACCGAGACGCCATCCAGTGGGCCATGGAGGCCTGCGAACTCGGTGCCGGAGAGATACTCCTCACCAGCATGGATTGCGACGGCGTCAAGGATGGGTATGACATCGAGCTCACCCGGAATGTGGCGCGCGCCGTCAGTGTGCCGGTCATCGCGTCTGGTGGCTGCGGGACGATTCGACACATAGCCGATGTGCTCTCGGAGGGCGAGGCGGACGCCGCCCTCGCGGCGTCGATATTCCACTATGACGAACATACCGTCGGAGACGTCAAGCGAGCGCTGGCCGAGAGGGGAATACCAGTGAGGTGGTCCGGATGAGCGATGCAGGAGCCCTCATCCCTGTGGTCGTGCAGGATGTGAGGAACAACAACGTGTTGATGGTGGCGTTCACGAACGAGGAAGCCCTGGAGCTTACGAGGAAGACAGGATACATGCACTACTGGAGCCGCTCCAGGCAGAAGATCTGGAGGAAGGGCGAGACCTCTGGTAACGTCCAGAAGGTCGTTGAGCTGTTGAAGGATTGCGACGAGGACGCTATACTCGCGCGCGTAGAGCAGACCGGCGTCGCGTGTCATAACGGCACCTACTCGTGTTTCTTCGACGCGCCAATCGGCCCCAACGATATAATCTCAGAGCTGTTCAGAATCTTCGAGGAGAGGAAGCAGGGCAAGTGCGAGTCTTCTTACACCTACAAGCTGCTCAGGAACCGCAACCTGCTGCTGAAGAAGCTGGCAGAAGAATCGTCGGAAGTGATGATCGCTGCTAAGGACAAGCGTCGCGACGAGATCGTTTACGAATCAGCCGACCTGATATACCATCTGCTCGTGCTGCTTTACGACGAGGGCATAACGCTTCAGGACATCTACAAGGAGCTGGAGGGGAGAAGGAAATGAGGGCGCGGAGATGCGATTTCCACACGCACTCATCGTTCAGCGACGGAGAGCTACTACCCATGGAGCTGATCCGAAGGGCGGCCGTGTTGGACCATCAGGCTGTGGCGATAACCGATCACGCGTCATTCTCCAACATCGAGTGGGTCGTGAAGCAGGTCGCCAAGGACTGCGCCCATGCGGACGCATGGGGGATCGAGGCCATCGTCGGAGTGGAGATAACGCACGTGCCGGTCGCACGGTTCGACAAAGCGATCCGTCTCGCGAGGGCCGCTGGAGCGGAGCTCGTGGTGGTCCACGGTGAGTCGCCCGTCGAGCCCGTCGAGCACGGGACGAACCGGGTGGCCGCGTCGAACCCAGAGGTCGACATACTGGCGCATCCCGGCATGATATCTGAGGACGACTCGGAGCTGGCGGGCGGCAACGGCGTCTATCTCGAGATAACGTGCAGGAAGGGGCACTCGCTCGCCAACGGCCACGTCGTCAGGACTGCGGAGGCTACGGGCGCGAAGCTGCTCGTCAACACGGACTTGCACTCGCCCGAGGATTTCAGCACAATGGCCTCCGCGACATCGGTTGCCCGAGGGGCCGGCATGGATTCAGAGGCGGTCCGTGAAGCGCTCGTCGGCAATCCCGAGACACTGCTCCGCAAGTTGAAGCGGCTCTGAGGGAATTATTATCAGAAGGCCAAGAACTTAATAACTCTGAAATATCACCTGAGACGTTGGCCAGATGACATGATAGTCAGCCTGTCCCTTCCAGAGGAGCTGCTTGTGCGATTCGACGAGGTCCTGAAGTCGAAGGGCTTCAACTCCCGGTCGGACGGCATGAGAGAGGCCATCCGGTCGTTCGTCGACGAAGCCGAGTGGGAACGGTCCGACGGAGCCAACCAGCTGGTCATAACGGCTATCTACGACGAGCATGGCCCAAGAGGCGAGCTCTCCGTGCTTCAGCACAGGTACGAAGAGATCCAGATGATGCTCCATCTCCATCTCGAACGCGGGCAATGCATGGAACTGATCATCGCGAGAGGGCCAAACCCTGTGCTCAGAGAGATACTGCGAAAGGTGCGGAAGATCAGAGGCGTACGCTCTATCCGCTTCATATCGACCTCTCGTCCAGTCGGGTGACCGACCGATCGAGGTAGAGACGGTTCACTTCATCGGGAACCAGCCGCACGTGGCCGAGTTGTACTCGTAGAGGAACTCTCCCCAGACGGTCTCTGTCGCGAACGGGACGTTGTTCATGTAGTCCAGCCAGTAGTATCTCCATTCCCAGTTGTGATATGCCCAGTACATCGATACGCCGCCGCAGTCGGCCTTCTCCTCTGGGTTGTACATGGCTATCACAGCGTTGGATACGCACTCCATCATGGCCTCGGTCGCCTCGATGAATTCCTGGTCACCCGCAATCGACGGGCTCGATATCAGATACCTTCCGAGGTCAACCATGTCGACCTGGTAGTGCGCTATGCAAGACACCCATTCGCAATCCCTCAGGGCCATCCGGTAATCGTAGGTGTACGAGTCTAGCCTATCCAGCATTACCTCCGTCCAGTCGCCGATCACACCCACGTTGTCGTGGATCGCGCCGGCATCGACGGCGCTGAGTGTCGCGTACCATCCCCAAGTGATCGCGGAGTAGTACGCCTCCCAACCGTCTATCATGTCTGATGCGACTTGGACTGGCGTTCTTCCCGCCTCCTCCACTAGCGGGGCGAACATGAGGTCATAGGGAAAGCCATTGCCGGCTACGAGCTCCTCTGACCCGACGACTATGTCGACGAGCCCAGTCGTGGCGGCTGAGTATATGGTCTCAACGCTGGCCATGGCGCAGGCGTCGAACCCGATTATGTCGATGTGGACCTGGGCCCCGACGATGGCTTCGTACAGCTCATCAAGGTACATCCAGTCGTCCGAAGTGTAGTCTCCACAGAAGCCGTTCCATGCGCTGCCGTGGTCCCAAGCGATCATCGCGAAGTAGTTCGATGGGAATCGGACAGCCACGTCTGAGAGAGCCCATTCGAGCGTCTCGGCGTCTGCAAAGTTCTTCTCCTCTAGGGTCTCGGCAACCTGCCATTCGTCACCCTCGATCTCGATAATCTGCGTCCCCTCCGTGCTCATGAGATCCACGTAGGCCACGAAGTTCACTGCATCGGTGCTTGGCAGGTTGAGGAGCATCGCCAGGCTCGCTCCCTCCCAGTAACTCTCTAGGTCGTTGTCCGCAGCCACGTACATCATCACGGTCCAAGTCTCCGGCGCGTCGTCGGAGGGACTCTGTTTCCCCTGGACCATGCTTGTCATCATAAGCGAGCAAATCGTCATCACGGACAAGAGACTGATAATCCTCTTCGTGTTCAATACACTCCCCCCTGAATCAGTATCAGCATTCGATACTGACCGCCCCTCGATGACCGAGGTCATAGAAAAAGCTTCCTCAATGGACGTTGCCTGGGGAGGGGCGTCGCCGCATGGCGTCACCCCTTGCGGTTGCGGGAAAAGGCATATGTTATCGGCATCTGATTTGGCGCCATTCGGAGGGATACTGTGACATGTGAACACGAAACTGGAAGAGGGATACCTCTGCTGGGGAGAAATTCCCTGAGATGGAAGTGCAGACAACCCATGGCAGGATGAAGCTGCCAGAGGCATACGCCGGGAAGTGGCTCGTGCTGTTCAGCCACCCAGGGGACTTCACTCCTGTGTGCACCACGGAGTTCGTCGCCTTCGCGAAGATGCACGAGGAATTCAGGAAACTGAACTGCGAACTGATAGGCCTGTCCATAGACCAGGTGTTCTCACACATCAAGTGGGTTGAGTGGATCAAGGATAAGCTGGACGTGCAGGTCACGTTCCCTGTTATAGCGGACGGTTCTGGCGCAGTGGCGAACAGGCTTGGCATGGTCCACCCAGGCAAGGGCACGAACACCGTAAGGGCCGTGTTCTTCGTCGACCCGAACGGCCTGATCAGGCTCATGATGTACTACCCGCAAGAGGTGGGCAGGAACATGGACGAGGTGCTCAGAGCTGTGAAGGCGCTCAAGACATCCGATGAGAACAAGGTTGCGACGCCAGCCAACTGGCCGGAGAACGACTTCCTGGGAGACAAGGTCATCATCCCACCGGCGACGGATGAGAAGACCGCCAAGGAGCGCGTGAAACAGTTCGAGTGCTACGATTGGTGGTTTTGCACCAAGAAACTCTGAGGGCGAAGCCCTCGCCTTCCTTTTCCTTCAAACCGGCCATGAGCGGGCCGTGCTTATGGGCGGTCACCATCTTGGCGCGCGTGTAACCTATCTGACGACGAGGTAGTGATAGATAATTTGTGAATCTCTACTGGCGTGGTCGGCGGAAGTTATTGACCCGCAGAAGCGATGGGCGAGGGTTAGACCCGTGCCTCTCCCTGTTCTCTAACAGATGGGCGCCGTGACGCTTGCGACAATCATCATCGTGCTAATCACCCCGAGAGCCAGGAATCGTCGAGCGGATACGGCATGAGCCTGAGAAGAGGTGGTGCTCCCGCCGGGATTTGAACCCGGGTATCGAGCTTGCTCCGGAGCCGACTTCCAGGATATCCGCGAGAGGCTCGAATGATTGGCCGGACTACACTACGGGAGCCTGGTCAAAGCATCGAAATCCAGGAGCATTACATAAACTTTGGGGGTCCACCGTCCAAGGCAAAAGTAGATTTGAGCGTCAGGCAGTTACTTCGGCTGATGGTAATTGCATGAGAAGGCTTGGCAAGGACAAGGCGATATTCGAGTTCGCCTCGGACGGCGAGGCCGCTTACTCCGTGGACCAGGGAGAGCGAGTCCTCATAGAGACACGGGACGCTTTCTGCGGCCAGCTGCTATCTCCTGACCAGCTCTTCGACGATGTGGACATGTCGTCCGTCAACCCTGCCACTGGCCCCATCCGTGTGCTCGGCGTGTCGAAAGGAGACACATTATGCGTGAGCATAGAGGAGATCAGATGTGGATCCGTCGGGGTGATTGTGTGTTCCCCCAAGTTCGGGAACCTGGCTGAGCTGGTCAAGAAGTCCCGCACGAAGGTCGTAGACATATATGACGGCGTCGCGAGTTGGTCCGATAGTGTGGAGATAGCCATCGACCCGCACGTGGGCGTGATAGGCGTCTCCCCACTGTCTGGGCGCGTGCCCACGTATCATCCCGGTGATTTCGGGGGCAATATGGACACCAAAGAGGCACGCAAGGGTGCTAGGGTCTATCTCCCGGTTTTCGTGGACGGCGCGATGGTCTCGCTAGGGGACGTCCATGCCGTGATGGGCGATGGCGAGGTGAGCGGCGCAGGAATCGAGGTCTCAGCTGAGATCGAAGCGACGTTCCGCAAAGCAGGGCGCATGAGTGTGAGGCGCCCATTGATCGAGACACCTACACACTGGGTATGCTATGCGGCGGCGGAGACTCTGGACGACGCTGCGAGGCTTGCGACATTGGACGCCACTTCCTTGATAATGCGCGAATCGGGGGTCGACTTCGAGGAAGCGTATATGCTGGCCAGCGCGGCCTGCGATCTGGCGATATCTCAGGTGGTCGACCCGCTCGTCGCCGCCAAGATGCTCGTGCCTAAAGCGTGCCTCTAACCCCTCGTTTTGGCGGCGGTCGTTGAGCGCAGCGCTCAGTTGTAATCTTCGAGGAACAGCCACCAGCCCATGTCCTCAGCGAAGGCGACTTCCGCATACGCCTCTCCGTAGGTCAGCCAATCGCCTGCGAGGCCCCAGTAGAGTGTCAGACCAGTGGCGGTGGGTATCTCATCCGCGTTCCAGTATGCGATAACGGACGACTCGATGACGCCGGCGACAGCTGATGTCGCAGCTCTAAGCGCTTCGTCGGTTATACCTTCGTCGGCGAGCAGCTGAACGCAGAGGTCGCCCATGTCCACATGTTCGCAGGTCGCCCATGCGCTGTACGCAGCTTTGAGCGCGCTCTTGTAGTTCCATTTGTAAGCGTCCAGGTTGTCATGCATGGCGCCGCACCACTCTTCGAACGCAGAGCTCTGCATTCCCACGCTGAGTGCGTCCGTGGCGGACAGGGCGGTAGTCTTGGCCCACGTCTCCGGGCCGTAGAACTCTCCCCAGCCGTCGACCATGTCCGTCGCGACCTGCTCGGGGGTGCGTGCGGGATCCTCCGCCACCGGTGTGAGCATCAGGTCATATGGGAAGCCGCTCAAAGGGATGGACTCCTCCGAAGCGACCACGATTCCGACAAGCTCGGTGAGCGCCACCTGGTAGACGACCTCTATCGCAGCCATGTTGCACGCGTCGAACGCAAGGATGTCGATGAACACTCCCGCGCCCTCTATCGCGGCCTGCAACTCGGGCATTGTGATCCGGTCGCCCGAAGTCGTGTCGTCGCTGAAGTATCGCCAGGCATAGCCGTGATCCCACCCTATCACGGCGAGATGGTCGGAGGGATATAGCGTGCTAGTCTCCGTTATGAACCACTGGAACGTGGCTCCGTCGCCGAAGTTCATCTCCTCATAGGAAGCTACTTCCGTGGTCACCCCGCCGGAGATCTCGTATAGGTAAGTGCCGTTCTCGGCAAGCCAATCCATTACGGCGACTATCTGGACACCGGAGCTCGTTGGAATCTCCTCCAACAACGGCCTACTGTTCTCTCCCCAGTACTTCTCCAGATTGTTGTCGCCGCTGACAAACAAGGCTATGGTCCACGAGCCACCGAGCGACGTATCCGGCTTTCTGTTCGGATCCAAAGGCGGCTCCTGCCACATCGCCTGTTCTCCCACAGCGATGCACGGCATGACCATGATCGTCGCCAAGAAACCGCAGACACACAAACCTGAGATTGGAACTCTCACGTATTCTCCCCCCAAGAACCTCTAAGGGCGGTCCCGTTACTAGAGGTCCGACTGAGGTGCCGTTAACGCATACTGACTATTAATATCTCTCTGAGGCTAAATATACATTTCAGCCGTGGCCTTATGTCCATCGCCACCATGGGGCGATCCACGATTTCGCGCCCGCAGTTGGCGGGAACACGCACAGACCTCAGAGGTCCTCGTCGCCCTCTCTCCAGTCGAGTCCAGGCGTTCTCAGGCCGATCTTGACCGCGGGTGGGGACTTGCGTTTGTGCGAGGAACGCCTCACAAGCTCGGATATCCTCCGCACTTCCTTCAGCGGGACTTTCGTCTGTTTGGCAATCGTGCGTTCGTCCAAGGCGAGTTCGATGCGCCGAAGTATCGCGTCAAGAATGTCATAGGATAGGCCGATCTCTTTCTCGTCCGTCTGTCCCTTCCAGAGTCCGGCGGACGGTCGCCTGTCCATGATCTCCCGCGGGATCCCGAGCCGTTCGGCCAATCGACGGACATCTGTCTTGTAAAGGTCTCCGATAGGCTCCAGGTCCGCCCCTCCGTCTCCATACTTCGTGAAATAGCCAATCAGCAGCTCACTCTTGTTGCTCGTGCCGAGGACAAGCCTCCCTTCCGCCCCGGCGTAATGGTACAGCAAGACCATCCTGGCCCTTGCCTTGATGTTCGCGAGGCCACCTCTGGTGATTTTCTTGTCGATCGCCTCTGTGAACGCATCGATTATGGGTGTGATGTCGATGACTTCGTATCGGACACGCTGAGCCTCGCAAATCTCCTCCGCTAGTCGCCTATCATCCTCGGGGGAGTCGCGCTCCGGCAGGATCAAGGCGAGCATCTTGTCTCTGCCCACGGCCTCGGTCGCGAGCTTCAGCACGACGGCAGAATCGATGCCGCCGCTGACGCCTAGGACATAGCCCTTCGCCCCAGACTTCCTCAGCTTCTCAGCCAAGAAGTGTTGGATGATCTCCTCGGGATCCGGCTTCGTATGGCCAACAGACATCAACGCGTGGATGGTTTGGTCTGGATATATCCGTTATGGTCGGGCACCGCACGATCCCGAAGCCCAATCATAATCTACCGGGAACTCAGTTCGTCCATTGATGACTAAGACCTTGGTCACTCTGGCTCAGATCAACTGTCAGCTGCACGACAAGGAGGCGAACCTCCGCAGGATGCGCAAGGTACTCACAGCCTCGAAAGGAAGCATCGTCATATTCCCGGAACTGAATCTCACGGGGTACATGCCGAGGGATGACCTGTTCAAGCTTGCGGAGACTGAGAAGGGACCCACCATACGCAAGGTCGTCTCGATCGCGAAGGAGACGCGCAAGGACGTCCTGTTCGGCATTCCCATGAAGGACGAGAAGGTCCACGGCCATATCTACAACTCTTGCCTGCTCGCCACCGGAGATGGCGAACTGTTCAGATACGACAAGATGTATCTTCCCACGTTCGGCCCATTCGAGGAACGGGTCTTCTTCGCCAGTGGGCGCAAGCCGGTCGTCGCGGATGGCATGCATGCGAGGATCGGCATGACCGTATGCTACGACATGTTCTTTCCAGAGCTGGTGAAGCTCGAGGCCCTGCGCGGGGCACAGATCATCGTGAACCTCTCCGCAGCCCCGACGACATCGAGACAGAGCTTCGAGCATGTGCTGCCCGCTCGCGCCGTCGAGAACGGCGTGTTCGTGGCCTATGTGAACATGGTCGGCGTCCACGGTAGTCTGGTGTTCAGCGGCGGCAGTGTCATCTTCAACCCGAAGGGCGAAGTCGTGTGCAGGGCGAGGAACCTCAGAGAGGACATCGTCGAGGCGGAGATCGATCTCGGGGACATCGCCATATCCCGGAGGTTCCGTCCTCTCGGCCGGGACGTTCGCCCAGAGGTGCTCGACGAGCTCTGTTCCGAACTGAAGTCGAACGACAGGGGGCCGTCCTGACTGGCCGCTCCTCCGCCGAGCATTCCCTGCGGGATTCGTCGGATATCCTTATATATGGTCACTTTTGTGAAGGTATCCAAGCTGAGGTGGCCCAGCCCGGTAAGGCGCGAGCCTGGAGCCTTGAATTGTCAAGCCCGATAGCTCGTGGCGCTCTGCGCCTCGGGAGTTCGAATCTCCCCCTCAGCGCTCGCCCCATCTTCATACGGTGAGCCGAAGCCGTGAAAACAATCATATAGAGACAGCACAAATCGACCCTGGGAGTTCGACGAGGCACCGAATGATGGCCAACTGTTGTTGGGTGTGCGTTGGCCCGAATGAGGAGGCGGCGCTCAGATGGGGAAGCCAGATGAGAAGCAGGAGTGGTATGACTCGATCTCCCGACAGCGTATACTGGAGGCGCAGCTTTCCTGGATATCCAGCCTCGTGCTGTTCTTCTGCACAGTCTATGTGGTCGTCAAGGTCGACATTCTCTGGGCGATATTCGGCGTGACCGCCCTCTCGCTATACGTCCTCCCGATAATAACGACCAGAGATCTCTTCAAGGCGCTGCCGTGGGAGATGACGATACTCCTGTCTGCGCCAGTCATGCTGCATATCTCCTCGGGATCGCAGATGATGAGCGAGCAGTTCGCGTGGTGGGACGACCTCACCTCCCTGGCGTTCGCCTTCTCGCTGTCCACGATAGGTTTCCTGCTCACGATCGAGCTGAACCTGTACACAGGTGTGAGGATGAACCGGGCGTTCTCCGTGTTCTTCGTCTTCATGTTCACGCTCTCGTCCTCCGGATTCTGGATGATGGGCGAGTACATCAGCGACAAGTTGTTCGGAACTGCCCATCTGTTGTCGAACGAGGCGGTCATGCGGGACTTCGTGTGGATCCTGATAGGGGGGATCCTCATGGGATTCGTCTATGCCGCTTACATCAGGACGATGTCTGAGAAGCGCCTCGAGGTCTTCGGACTCATACATCTCTGGGAGGTGCAACCACGGACAGAGGCTTGACTCTCGCCTCGAGGGGCATGCAGATTGGCATCGTAGGACTGGCCATCTCGGGGACGGTGACCGGCGATGTCACTTATGTGCCGGCAGCCATCGCCGCGCTCGTCATAAGCGAGCTGCCGGCCATCATCCGGAAGGACTTGAAGCTCGTGTTGCCAGTCGAGCTGAATTTCTGGATAGTTCTGGCACTCTTCCTCCACGTCCTAGGCAGCTTCTCGGGGTTCTATGACAACGTCCCGGGCTGGGACCACCTCACACATGCGATGTCTGCTTCCCTGATCGCGGCCCTCGGTTTTGTCATAGTCGTGGCCATCGACAAGTACGCTTACAGCATCAATCTTCCAAGGGCCTTCCTCGCGCTGTTCATAATCATGTTCACCGTGGCGGTCGGGGTCATATGGGAGGTTGTGGAGTACGCCATCGATTCTCTCACCGCCAGCCGCCTCCAGTACTCTCTAGACGACACGATGAAGGACCTGATGTTCGACGCTATCGGAGGATTGCTTATTGCGTGGGCAGGTGCCTACTACCTTGACCATACTACGGTCGATCACTTCGTGGATGCGCTGCGGGTCCCCGAGGCGAGGGCGAAGTTCAGGGAGATCGCCAATAGGAGGAAGGACAACAACGGGTCATAGCCCGCCAGACTGACGCCTTACGGCGACGTCGAAGTCATCCGGCGAGTTCACGTTCAGAAAGCTGTCGAGGTTATCATCGACCTCCCTCAGCTCCTCCTCCTCTATCACAGCCAGGTCAAGGAGGTGATACGCGTCCTTTGGCTTCCCTCTGCCGCAGGCCAGAGTCTCTCTGAACGCCTCTAGGCACATGTCCCTTGCGTAGCATGCGTTTAGCGGTTCGAGGTACCCTCGCACCCTCGGCACCGCGCCATCCCTGCCATTTGCCCGCTCCAGTAACAGGCCGCACACTGTTCGTCTAAGCAAGGGCGTGTCACATGGGCTGACGAGCACCTGCTCTCCCCGAGAAGCCTCCAGCGCAGTTATGAGTCCTTGTAGTGGTCCTCGCCCCGAGAGTCTGTCTTCGACGATGCTGACTCCTTCGCCGAGTGCCCTCGAGTAAGTCTCCGCCATCCCAGGCGCGACTGCCACGAGCACCTCGTCAGCTACATCGCTCAGGGCTCTTGCCACATGCAGGGCCATGGGCACGCCGTTCAGTGCAGCCAGACCTTTGTCCGACCCGAATCGTGCGCTGCTTCCACCTGCCAGCACGGCACCCGTGATCATGATCGCTCGTAGGTATTTTCTCGTTGCTCATCAATGTTTTCCAGGCGATGCTGACACCATTGGCTGGTCTCCATGGCCAAAAAGGTTATAACGACGGAGCATTCTGGAGCCAAAGCTGGAGCGAGTAATGTCGAAGATGACGATGGCCCAGGGCGCCGGCGGAGAGCGGATGCAGGACTTCATCAAGAAGTTTGTCCTGAGTGAGTTCGAGCACGAGATCGGGGAGATACCTCTTTCGGCCCTGGACGACGCCGCAGTCGTTGACGGCATAGTTTTCACGACAGACACCTACACGGTGAAGCCGCTCTTCTTCCCTGGAGGCGACATAGGACTACTGGCCGTTGCCGGCACTGTCAATGACCTGTCCGTCATGGGCGCGTCCCCTATGGCACTCTCGTGCGCGATGATAATCGAAGAGGGATTCGAGGAGGAGAGCCTTCTCAGGATAATTAGGACCATGAGCGACGCGGCAAAGGGTGCTGACGTTAGCTTTGTCACGGGCGACACGAAGGTCGTCGAGAAAGGTGCTTGCGACGGGCTGTTCATCAACACGAGTGGAATAGGCAGGCGGTCTAGCCACTTGGACGGCAATTTGGACGCGGTTCGTTCGTCGCGGAGTTTCAAGTGGAACTGGCCAAATGATTCCGCGGTGGCTGATGGAGATGTGCTGATCACCTCCGGATCGATCGGCAACCATGGCGTCGCCTTGCTGTCGTTCAGAGAGGGCTATGGCTTCGAGACCTCTGTCCGAACGGACGCCGCCCCAATGAACCACCTGATCGAGGCAGCACTGAAGGTCGGGGGAGTTGTCGCCATGAAGGACCCCACGAGGGGCGGCGTGGCTAACCTGCTGAACGAATGGGCTGAGAAGTCAGGCGTCGGCCTCGTCGTGAGGGAGGAGGACCTCCCTATCGACACGCCCGTTATGTCCGCGTGCGAGATGTTAGGGATCGACCCGTTGGAGGTGGGCAACGAAGGTAAGG
Organism: Thermoplasmata archaeon; assembly: GCA_041554135.1. GTDB lineage: Archaea > Thermoplasmatota > Thermoplasmata > UBA10834 > UBA10834 > UBA10834. The sequence continues at coordinate 38,962 of JBFFML010000005.1, forward strand.
TCATCCTGGCAGTTGTCCCGGAATTCGCAGATCAGGTTCTCGAAGCGATTCGATCTACACGGGAGGGCAACAACGCCAGAATCATTGGCGTGGCCTCAGGAGACATCGAAGGCGTCGTCCTGGAGACCCATACCGGTGGGCGTCGGTTGATAGAACCGCCGATTGGCGATCCTGTGCCGAGGATCTGCTGAACCCACCTCTACGCGCCAGCTTCGCCTATCATTCTCAGAATGCAGTCCACGATTGTAGGCACGGCTGCTGCGACGGGAGCCGTGAGCTCCTCGCTCACGTTCACGACGTCATCCGCCTCGACAGCTACGAAGTGGATCGTATCTGGCATTTGGCCGGGTACGACGCGTCTCCCCATTGCGAGCGCCGTGGCAATGTTGATGCCGTGAGGGGAGGAGCCGTGTATCGTCCGTTCGAAGTCTCCTTCCTCGAGAACATACAACTCACCCGGCAGTCCATTGCCTGTGACGATGGCATCGATGATCACGACGGTGTCGTATCCGAGCACCATATCGAGCAGCTCTAGCCCGCTGGCTGGCAGTTCCTCCACGTCGACACCTGGCAAGCACAGTCCCCTCATCTTCCTCGCCACGTGTATGCCGACACCGTCGTCCGACAGGATCGGGTTTCCGACGCCAACAATGAGCGTCCGTTTCGCCCCGGCCACTTCGTCTCCTGTCATGTAGGACAACCTCTGCAACGCGGTGGAACATTGAAAAACATTGGCGCGAGGGGCTTCGCCCCTCGTGCTCTCCTGTCTTCAGAAGTTTCTCAGCGTCTCCAGTCTCGAACCGTCCGCACGCCTTACGTTGACCTCCAACGCTGGAGAACCATTCAGGGCGTGCGTGCCGCAGGAGTTGCACGGGTCGTAGCACCGGAACGCCATTTCGACCTTGTTGAGAAGACCCGGAGAGACCTCCCAATTCTTGATCAAGGCCTTCGCAGCCTGGACGACGCTCGTGTTTATGGCCGCGTAGTTGTTGGTCGTGGCCACGATCATGTTGATCTTCGTGCACAGCCCGTCCTTGTCGGAGGCGTAGTGATGTATGAGCGTACCTCTTGGCGCCTCGCAAATGCCAACACCCTCTGTGGGCTCGCCCACCTCTCCACGGATGTCATCGCTCGTGATGCTCTTGTCGCTCGCCAGTTCGAGCATCCTCTCGGTGGCGTACTGTAGCTCGATCACCCTTGCCCAGTGGAAAGCCAGGGTGTGATGTACAGGCCCTGTCACTCCGAGGTCCTTCACCGTCTTCGCCAGTACCTCGTATTCCGCCTGAGCGAGTGGGGTGGTGTATCCCTCACAGACGTTGATTCTACCCAGCGGCCCTACTCTGTAGATGCCGCTCGATGGGCCGTCGGTGAAGCCGTTCCATCCAACCTGCTTCAAGAAGGGCATCTTCATGTATGTCCATGGTTCGACATGCTCTGCGATAACATCGAGATACTCGTCCGGCTTGTACTTGACGACCTCCTTGCCCGTCTGGTCGACAACACGGATGTCCCCGTCATAGAAGTTCGATTTGTTGTCCTTGTCCACCATGCCCATGTAGTACGTCTCGAGGTAGTATGCGTCCTGGTTCAGCACAAGGGCCATGTAGTCCTGGTTCGCCAGCACCACGTCGTGCAGGAGCTTCACGGTGAACTTGGCGAACTCGACGCATGACTTCGCCATCTCCTCCATCTGAGCGCGCTCCTCCTCGCTGATCTGCTTGGATACGCCTCCAGGAAGGCCGAAACAAGGATGCGTCGCTCTTCCTCCGACGATCTCTTGCACCTTCTGGCCGAATGATCGGTGCTTGATCACCTCTGCTCCTATCTCCACGCCCACGGCGTCGACTACACCGAGGACATTCCTCTTGTTGGACGGTGCGGACGGGCCCAGCACAAAGTCAGGCGCTGCCAGCGCGTAGAAGTGCGCTATGTGGCTGTGGGTGTACTGCCCCATGTAGAACAGCTCCCTGAGCTTCTTCGCCGTCTCGGTCGGCTCAGCGTCGAACACCGCGTCGAGAGCCTTTGTTGACGCTATGTGGTGCGCGGCCGGACACACTCCGCACAGTCTGTTGGTCAGCACCGGCAACTCCTGCACATGCCTTCCGATGCAGAAGCGTTCGAACCCCCTCAATTCCGGTACCTGGAGATATGCGTTTGCGACGTTGCCCTGGTCGTTCAGGAATATCTCTATCTTGCCGTGCCCCTCGAGCCTCGTGATCGGGTCGATGGTTATCTTCGTCTCCGTCGTCTTCGTCGTCTCGTCGTTTATGATAGGTCCTGACATCTTGGCTCACTCCTTCTTCTTGCGCTTCTCGGTCACCGTGCGTCTCAGCAGCGACTTCGGCAGCGTGAAGGCGTAGAAGGTCCCGAGCGGGTCCTTCACCTGCATCATCAATTCCATTATCTGCTCCTCACTTAACTTTGACTCCGAATCCGTGATGTTCAGGAGCGAGGACAGGGCGCTCAGCATGCTCCCGCCGTGGTCCATGACGGCCTTGGTCGGGCCCATGCAGCCTCTGCACGGCATGTTCGCGTTAGGGCACATCGCGCCGCAGCCCGCCCTCGTCGCGGGCCCGATGCAGATGATCCCCTGGTCGAGCAGGCACTTCTTGGGGTCGGCCTTGATCTCATACGACTGGTATATCTTGTCTATCCGCCGTCCCTTCTCCACGCGCTCGCGGGGACACTCGTCGCAGAGCGTCTTGTCGGACGCGATGACCGTGCCCTTGGGCGGCAGGTCGGCGCCCTCCGTGACGTGCTTGGCCACGGCGTCCACCGCCATGGCTATCAGGTTGACCGTCGGCGGGCAGCCAGGCATGAAGTAATCGACGTCCACGACCTCGTCCAGCGTCTTGACGCTGTCGTAGAACACCGGTAGCTCGAGCTCGCCCTCCGGCACCGTCGAGATCGGCTGCGGCGTGACGAAGTCGGGGTTGTCCGTGGAGGCGGTGTTCTTGTAGACGGTCTCGAAGACCTCCTTCCTGTTGGTCACGTTCGCCAGCCCAGGCGTCCCGCCGAAGCAGGCGCACGAGCCGAAGGCGATCATGATGACCGACTTCTCCCTCAGCACCTTCGCCACATGCTCGTTCTCGCTGTTCCTGATAGCGCCGTTGTAGAACGAGACGGTTATCGACTTGTCCGGCATCGCCTCGATCTCATGGAGCTTGCCGTCGAAGCCTATGGGCCAGAACACGACCTCCGCTATGGCGTGCACGTCCAGTATCTTTGCGTCTATGTCCAGCAGCGCGACGTCGCAGCCTCCGCAGCCCGCGCCCCAGTACTGTGCGATTTTGATCTTGTCTGCCATGGTCAGCTCACCTCCTCTCCTGAAGACTCGGCCCTCATCGGGACCGCCGAGTATTGCGGCGACAGGCCTTTCATGCCGACCTGCTCGATCATCCGCCACCGCTTCAGGGCTATTATGTGCCTCACTATCTCCGGCTTCGGTATGCCCGTCAGGTCGTGGAGCTCGTGCACCGTCTTGGGCCCATCCTCCATCTGCAGTATGAGCGCGTTTCTCTCGAGCTCGACCGAGGCAGCCTTCTGCAGTATGAAGCTGTATCTCGCCTCCGTGATGACCTCTCCGAACACGTTCTCGCCCGTGGTGAGGGCGCCCTTCTTGCCGAGCAGCCACCTCACCCTCTCGCCCTCGAGCGTCCTTAGGGCGGCCCTTATCTTGGCGTCCCTGGGAGACATGCTCACTCACCCTCCCTCGCTATGGGCGACGGCCCCAGCTCCTCGATCGTGTCCGTGAACTCGACCATCGTCTTCTGGAACTTCTCCCCCTCGCCCGCGGATATCCACTCGAGCCTCAGCCTGCCAGGGTCGAACCCGAACTGCTGCAGCAGTATCTTCAGGAGGGCGATCCTCCTCCGCGTCCTGTAGTTGCCCCCTATGTAGTGGCAGTCCGCGGGATGGCATCCCGCCACGAGTATGCCGTCGGCGCCCTTCTGGAAAGCCCTCAGGACGAACTCGGGGTCGACCCTCGCGGAGCACATCACCCGGATCACCCTGAAGTGCGGCGGCATCTGCAACCGGCTGACGCCCGCGAGGTCCGCGCCTGCGTACGAGCACCAGTTGCAGCAGAACACGATTATCTTCGGCTCGAAGTCCCCGGCGTCAGTCTTCGCCTGCCCCTCCGCGTTGGGTGCCGCGCTGCTCACTGCCTCACCTCCTGCTTCTCGGCGTCGTCCTCAAGCGCCGCGTCGATCATCGCGACTATCTGCTCGTCCCTGAAGCCCTTCTGCGTGAGCGCGCCGGACGGGCACGCCCCGACACACGCCCCGCAACCCTTGCACAGGCCCACGTTGACGTCGACGAGCTTCTTCGTCTCGTCCTTCTGGTCGACTATGATCTCGAGCGCCTTGTACTCGCATGTCGGCACGCATATGCCGCAGCCGTCGCAGAGCGTCTCGTCTAGGCTCGCGACGATGCCCTCCGCCTCGAGGGTCTTCTTCGAGAGGATGGTCATCGCCCGCGACACCGACGCCAGGCCCTGGCCGATGCACTCGTCCAGGAACTTCGGCCCGTGCGCCAGCCCGGCGAGGTATACGCCCTCCGTGGCGAAGTCCACCGGCCTCAGCTTCATGTGTGCCTCGAGGAAGAAGCCCTCCTTCGTCAGTGGCACCTTGAGCATGGGCGCGAGCGCGTCCGCGCCCTCGTACGGCCTCGTGCCGCTCGCGAGGACGAGGTAGTCGGGGGTGATCTCGATGTCCTTGCCCGTGTCCTCGTCCGTGACGGAGACCACGAGCCTGTCACCCTTCGCCTCGACCTTCGGCTTCACGTCGTCCTCGAACCTGACGAAGGTGACGCCCTTCTCGGCCGCGGTCTTGTAGTACTCCTCCCTGAAGCCGTAGGTCCTGATGTCCCTGTACAGGATGAAGACCTTCGCGTCCGGGTCCTTCTCCTTGATCTTTATCGCCGCCGTCATCGTACCCGTGCAGCATACGCGGGAGCAGTTAGGATGCCCCTCCTCGCGCGAGCCGACGCACTGGATGAACACGTACGAATCGCCCTTGACCTCGCCTTTCTTGAGCTTCTCCTTGAACTCCAGCAAAGTCAGCACGTTCGGGTTCTCGCCGTAGAGATACTCTCCTTTCGGCTTGTACTCCTGGCCCCCTACCGCGACTATGACCGTCCCGTGCTCGAACTTCTCGTCGTTCTCCAGCGTCGTGACGAAGTTGCCCACGTAACCCTCGATGTTCTTCACGCCCACGCCGGCGTGCACCGTGATGTTCTCGTTCGACGCGACCTCCTTCGCCAACGATTCCGCGAACTCGAGCGGGTCCTCGCCGGACGGCAGGTAGTGCAGCCTCCTCAGGTTGCCTCCGAGCTCCTTCTCCTTCTCGACGAGGTGGACCTTGACGCCCTGCTTCGCCAGCTCGAGCGCGGCGACCATCCCGGTCGCCCCGCCGCCGACGACGAGCCCGGCCTGGTTCACGTCGATCATGAGGTTCTCCAGCGGCTCCAGCAACCTGGACTTCGCGACGGCCATGCGTACGAGGTCCTTCGCCTTCTTCGTCGCGGCGTCGGCCTCGTGCATGTGTATCCACGAGCACTGGTCGCGTATGTTCGCCATCTCGAACAGGTACGGGTTGAGCCCCGCCTCCTTGATAGTGTTCTGGAACAGCGGCTCGTGCGTCCTCGGCGTGCAGCTCGCGACGACCACGCGGTTCAGGTCGTGCTCCTTGATCATCTCCTTGATCTTCTCCTGCGTGTCCTGTGAGCAGGTGTAGAGGTTCTCCTCGGCGTAGACCACGTTCGGCAGCGTCCTCGCGTACTCGGCGACGGACGGCACCTTCACGACGCCGCCGATGTTGATGCCGCAGTGGCACACGAACACGCCTATGCGCGGCTCCTGACCGGTGATGTCCATCTCGGCGGGGTACTCCTTCTTCGTCACGAGAGTGTCCCTCGCGGAAGCTATCTGCGTCGCCGCCTTCGCCGCGGCGCCGCTCGCCTCAGCCACAGTCATCGGTATGTCCTTGGGCGACGAGAACGCGCCGCTGACGAACACGCCAGGCCTCGAGGAGCTGACTGGGTTCAGCACGTCTGTCTTGCAGAAACCGTCCTTGTTCAGCTGGAACTTCATCACGCGGCTCAACGTCTCGGCGTCCTCCGGGGGCCTGAAACCCACGGCGAGGACGACCAGGCCGAACTCCTCCTCCTTGGGCTCGCCCTTCTCGACGTACTTCACCACGAGGTTCTTCGTCTCGGGGTCCTCGAACACGGACGCGACCCTGGAACGGACGAACTCTATGCCGTACTCGTCCTGTGCCCTGTTGTAGTACTCGTCGAACTCCTTCCCGAACGCCCTCATGTCCATGAAGAATATCTTGGGCTGTATGTCCCCGCCATGCTCCTTGGCGATGATCGCCTCCTTGATGGAGTACATGCAGCAGACGCCCGAGCAGTACTCGTTGCCCACCTGCTCGTCCCTCGAGCCCACGCACTGTATGAACGCTATCTTCGCGGGTATGTCGCCGTCCGACGGGCGCATGACGGTGCCGAAGTACGGCCCCGTCGCGCTCAGCATCCTCTCGAACTCGATGCTCGTGACGACGTTCTTGTACACCCCGTATCCGTACTCCCCCTTCAGGCGAGCGTTGAACTCGTCGAAGCCGGGCGACAGGATTATCGACCCGACCTTGATCTCGAGGACCTTCTCCTTCTGGTCGTAGTCCACCGCGTTCGCCTTGCACTCCTCCGAGCATATGCCGCAGCCTATGCACTTCTCCGGGTCTATGGAGTAGACGAGCGGCACGGCCTGCGGGTACCTGACGTATATCGCCTTCCTGACCTTGGTGCCCTCGTTGTACTCGTCGGTCACCTCGATCGGGCACTTCTGTGCGCATGACCCGCAACCTGTGCACTTGGTCGGGTCCACCCTGAACGCCCTCTGCTTCACGGTCACTGTGAAGTTGCCCTCCTGCCCGTCGACTATCGCTATGTCCGCGTTGGTGATCAGGTCTATGTTGTGATGCCTGCCCGTGGCCACGAGCTTGGGCGCCATGATGCACATCGCACAATCGTTCGTCGGGAAGGTCTTGTCCAGCTGGGCCATCGTGCCGCCTATGCTGGGCTGCTTCTCCACCAGGTATACCTTGAATCCGGAATCGGCCAGGTCAAGGGCGGACTGGAGGCCCGATATGCCGCCACCCACGACCATGACCGCGCCGATCTTCTCGCCTGCCGCCATCACTGCTCACCTCCGATCTCGATCGTCCTGTAAAGGGGCGTGTACCCCTCCGGGTGCTCCATGGCTATCTTGCTGTTCTGCCTCAGGAGGACGATGTGCCTCAGGATCCTGTCCGTCGGCGTCTCCATGAGCATCCCGAGCTGCTTCACCGACATCGGCCTTATCCTGGCGAGCTCCAGGATCATGGCCCTCTCGAACTCCTCCTCCGTGGCCTCGTCGATGACGCCCTTGAGCTCCTCGGGGTCCAGCTTGTTGCCGTACGCGTTGCCCTTCTCGACGAGGTTCAGCTCCTTGCCGACGAGCGCCTTGAGCCTGAAGGACTGCGAGGCGTCCTCCGCGGACGCGAGCCTCGTCCTGACCATGTCGTCCTCGCGGGCCTTGCACGGCCCGAGCGCCTTGATCTGCTCGGTGAACTCCGTGACGACCTTGGAGAACTTCTCACCCTCGGACGCGGAGACCCACTCCAGCCTCAGCCTCGCTGGGTCCACTCCCGCCTCCTCGAGGAGTTTCTTCATCAGGCCGACCCTCTTCTCGGTGTAGAAGTTGCCCGATATGTAGTGGCAGTCGCCTATGTGGCAGCCCCCGAGCAGCACGCCGTCGGCCCCGGCCTTGAACAGGTCGAGCACGAGGTGCGGGCTCACCCTGGTCGAGCACATCACCCTGACCGCGCGTATGTTCGTCGGGTACTGGTACCTGCTGACGCCGCACAGGTCCGCGCCTGCGTACGAGCACCAGTTGCAGAGGAAGCCGATTATCTTCGGCTCCCACGGGCCTTCGTGCTTCTTCTCGTGGTGTCCGCCATGGTGGTGCTTGTCCGTCATGGTTCACACCTCCTCGTCAAGCGCGGCCTTCGCCTCCGCGAGCAGCTGCGCGTCGGTGTAGTTCGTCATGGTTATCGCTCCCTCGGGGCATGTGGCGCCGCAGCAGCCGCAGCCCTTGCAGGCGGCGACGATCACCTCGGCGATGCCCTCGTCGTTCTTCCTCAGGGCGCCGTACGGGCAGACCGTCACGCAGGTGCCGCAGCCAGTGCACTTCGTCTCGTCGATCACGGACGTGAGCGCCTCCGACTGGACGAACCCCTTGGCCATGGGTATGGCGGCTCGCGACGCCGCTGCGCCCCCTTGGATCGCGCAGTCCGTTATGTCCGCGGGTCCCCTGCAGGTGCCGGCGACGTACACGCCGTCGGTGGCGAAGTCCACCGGCCTGAGCTTGACGTGCGCCTCGAGGAAGAAGCCCTCCTGCCCCAGCGGGACCTTCAGCATCTTGGACAGGTCGCCCGCGTCCTGCTGCGCCACCAGCGGCGTGGACAGTATCACCATGTCCACCTGCATGGTCCTCTCCATCTTCAGCGTCTCGTGGAAGTACGTGATCATCAGCTGGTCGTCCTTCATGAACACCTTCGGGGCGTTGTCGGGCACGTACCGCACGAACTTGACCCTCTTCTCCCTGGCCTTGTTGTAGGTCAGCTCGTGCTCGATGCCGTAGGCCATGACGTCCCTGTTGAAGACCGTGACCTCGATCTTGTCCGAAGGTCCGAGGCGCACCTCCTCCGCGCCCGCGTCCCCGCGGTCCCTGCCGCGCCGTCTCCGCCTCCGCTCCATGATCTCGTCAGGTGCCTTCTGCTCCACGGGCACGGTCTCGACCACCTCGCCCTCCTTCTCCGCGATACCGAGCATGTTCTCGTAGTTGTCCACGATGTTGATCGCGTTCTTGATGGCCACGTTGCAGCAGATCCTGGAGCAGTACGACAGCTGCTGCCCCCTCGAGCCCACGCACTGTATGAAAGCCACGTTCTTCAGCTTGGGCAGGGTCTTCTTCTTGCACAGTATCTCGAACTCGGTCAGCGTCACGACGTTCGGGTACTGGTTGTATCCGTACAGCCCTTCAGGCACGAACTCGAGCGCCCCCGTCGCCACGATGATGGTCCCGACCTTGACCTTCTGGGCCTCCTTGTCCTTCTCCGCGATCTCCACCTCGTAGTTGCCTATGAACCCCTCTGCGGACTTGACCGTCGAGTTGAGGTGGACGGTTATCTTGTCATTCGCCTGGACCTTGTCTATCATGGGTTTGATGGTCTCGATGGCGCTCTTCTGGGTGACGAACAGGTTGTTCAGGTTCCTGACGAACCCGCCGAGCTCGGACTCCCTCTCCACGAGGTGGACCGGGAAGCCCATGTCCGCTATCGACGCCGCGGCCGTCATCCCTGACACGCCGCCGCCGATGACCAGCGCCGTCGACTCCACGTCGACCTTGGCCTCCTCCTGAGGCTCCAGCAGCCGCGCCCGCGCGACGCCCATGCGCACGAGGTCCTTCGCCTTCTTCGTCGCCGCCTCCTTCTCCTTCATATGGACCCATGAGCAGTGTTCTCTGAGGTTCACGAAGGTGAAGAGGTATTTGTTAAGTCCAGCAGCCGCGCATGTGTTCTGGAACAGCGGGGCGTGCGTCCTCGGTGTGCAGCTCGCGACGATCACCCTGTTCAGCTTGTGCTCCTTTATCGCGTCCTTGATAGCCGTCAGCCCGTCGTCCGCGCACGTGTAGAGGTTGTCAGTCGCGTAGGCGACGTCCTTCAAGGTCTTAGCATAATCCGCAACGGACGGCACGTCCACGAACCCGCCTATGTTGCTGCCGCAGTGGCACACGAACACGCCGATCCTCGTCTCCTCGTCCTTCCTCTCGTTCTCGCTCATCCGCAATCACGCCCCTCCTGACTGGACGAGCGCCTCGACGGCCTTCGCCGCCGCGCTCGATCCCTGCGCGACCGATTCCGGTATGTCCGCGGGGCCTGCCGCGTAGCCCGCGAGATATATGCCTGGGACGACTGTCCTGCACGGGTCCAGCACACGGTCCGCCGCCTCGAGGAAGCCGAACTCGTCGGCCTTGATGCCGAGCATCTTGGCGACCTCCAAGGTCTCCTTCCTCGGCACGAGGGTCGTCGCCAGGACGACCATGTCGAACTCCTCGGACTGCTGCTTGCCCCCAACGTCGTACACTACGACGGGGTTCTGGTTGTCCGGGTTCTGCTGCACCGTCGCGTCGGAGTTGACGTACCTCACGCCGTAGTCGCGCTTGGCCCGTTCGACGTACTCGAAGAAGCCCTTCGCGCAGGCGCGCATGTCCTTGTAGAATATGACCGACTCGATGTCATCGTAGTGCTCCCTGGCCAGCATGGCCTCCTTGGTCGAGTGCATGCAGCACACGGCGCAGCAGTACGGGTGCCCGACCTGCGGGTTCCTCGAGCCGACGCACTGGATGAACGCCATCTTCTTCGGACGCTCCTCGTCCGACCTCCTCTTTATGTGCCCATGGGTCGGCCCCGCGGCGTTTATCATCCGCTCGTACTCCATCGCGGTGAAGACGTTCGGATACTTGCCGTAGCCGTACTCGCTCGCGGATGTGGGGTCCCAGACATCGTAGCCCGTCGCGACGACTATCGCCCCGACCTCTATCTCGAGCATCTGGTCCTTCATCTCGTAGTCGATCGCCTCGCGGGCGCACACCTTCTTGCAGTTCCCGCACTTGTCCTTCGTGAGCTTGATGCAGTTCTCCTTGTCGATCGTCATGACCCTGGGGACCGCCTGCATGAACGGCACGTAGATGGCCTTCCTGTTCTTCAGCCCCATCTCGAACTCGTCAGGGACCTTCACGGGGCACTTCTCGAGGCACTCGCCGCAGCCAGTGCACTTGTTCTCATCGACGTACCGCGCCTTCTTGAGAACCTTCACCTTGAACTCGCCAGCCTTCCCCTCGATTCCAACGACCTCCGAATACGTGATGACGTTCGTGTTCGGATGGCCGAAGCAATCCGCCATCTTGGGCGCGAGAATACATATCGAACAGTCGTTCGTCGGGAAGGTCTTGTCCAGCTGTGCCATCCTGCCTCCTATGCTCGGAGACTTCTCGACCAGATGGACAATGATCCCCTTGTCCGCGAGGTCCAGAGCGGCCTGTATGCCCGCGACCCCGCCTCCAATCACCATTACTGACTTCTCCATTCACAACCCCTCCAAAGAGTGTCTTTGTGGTATCGCTCCTCTACATTCACGCAGACGCGGTCCTCACCCGTCCGTGAGTCCTCGCCCCCTGTCGAACTGCCCTTTTCCGTAACTCCTACTCTCTATTATCTGTTTCGTTGACCGGCCGCGGGGCCCCCGGGGGTCGAAATCCGTCCATCGCGCCCCCCGGGGCCGTCCCGTTTCGTCCTCAGGTCACGGCCTTGCCCTTCTTCAGCACCTGCTTGACGTCCTTGTCCTTCTTGATCTCGGTCACCTTGACCTTGAACGGCACCTTCTTCCTGGCCTGCAGCACCTCGCTCGAGAACCTCTGGCAGTTGGGGTATGTGCACGGCGAGCACTTCTTGTCCTTGCACGCCAGCTCGATCAGCACGAGCCTGTCGCGTGTGTCGTCGGGCTTAACCACCGGCTTCTTGACCTCGAACATCTTGGTCATCTTGGTCTCGAAGGGCACCTTCTTGGGCTTCATCTCCCTGACGAACCTCTGGCAGTTAGGGTACGTGCACGGCGAGCACTTCTGGTCCTTGCATGACAGCTCGATCAGCAGGAACCTCTGGTCGGCGTCGTCCTTCTTCTTCTTTTTCTCCTCGCTATCCACTTTCTTCGGTGACATCTTAACATTCCTTCGTTCGCTCTACTCCAATGACTCTGCAATCGCCACGCTGATGTCCTTTATGGGTATGTCTACCTGCTCCTTCGGCACGCCCTCAGTCTTGTTGTCCCTGGCGCAAGCGAGGTGTATCAGGCATTTGTAGCAGCCGGTGACCAGGCACTCCGCCCCCGTCCTCTTCGCCTCTCTCAGCCTGTCGAGCTGCAGCCTCCGCGAGATCTCGTCGCATGTCGCCCAGGCGCTCACGCCGCAGCAGAGCGCCTTGTCCCTCGTGTTCTCCATCTCGACGATCTCCGTGCCGTCAGCCGCCTTGAGCGCGTCCCTGGGCTGGTCGTATATTCCGAGGTGCCTGCCCAGCCGGCAGGAATCCTGGAACGTCAGCTTCCTCGCGTTCGGCTTGAACTTGACCTTGCCCTCCTTTATCAGGTCGTCGACGTACTCCGATATGTGCACCATCTCGAAGTCCAGGTCGCCCATGAGGTCCTGGTAGTCCATGTCGAAGGTCCTCAGGCACTCGGGGCATGAGAAGACCACCTTCTTCGCGCCGGAGTCCTTGATCATGTCGATGTTCTTCTTCATGAGCTTCTGGAGGCCGAGCTCGTCCCCCGTCCAGTTGAGGTCGTGTCCGCAGCAGACCTCGTCGTTCCTGACGACGGGCGTGACGCCGGCCTTGTTCATTATCCTCACGACCGACCTCGGGATCTCCGTCAGTTCAAGGTCCCTGTCGCTGAGCATGTTGTCGAAGTACGATACGCACCCCGTGAAGTACAGCACCTCGCCCTTCTCGGCCACCTTCAGGTCCGGGGTGACCCAGCCGAGCCTGTCCTGCTTGAAATCCCCGTGCGCCTGTATCCTCATGAGGGCGTGCATCTGGCCCCCTTGGCTGCAAACGGCCTCGTTGTCCATCTTCGACGCCTCGACGCGCAGGCCCCTGATGAAGCCCGAGTAGTCCACCTTGTAAGGGCACATCGAGTTGCACTGCTCGCACGTGATGCATGTCCAGATGTCCCTGTTCGTGGCGAACGTTTCCGCCTGGCCCTCCGTAGCCTTGAGGACGATGGTCCTCGGGGCGAAGTCGGTGTTGTACTTAGCCACCGGGCACACCGTCGTGCACTTGCCGCACTCGACGCAGTCGAACGCGCCGGTGTCCTCTATGAGCTGGTCTACCTTGTCCTTCAGCTTCGATCGGTCGTACGGCAGCCTCGGTATCTTGGGCATGGGGTTCGGCCCGAGCCCGCGTATCTGCTCGGTGAACTCCTTCATCGTGGCCGCGAACTTCTGGCCTTCCGAGGCGGATATCCATTCGAGGCGCATCCTCTCCTGGCCTATGCCCACGATGTCGAGGAGCTCCTTCGTCATGTTCATCCGCTTCTCCGCCTCGACGTTGCCTGATATGTAGTGGCAGTCGCCTATGTGGCACCCAGCGACGAGGACGCCGTCGGCTCCGAGCTCGAACGCTCGGAGCACGAAGGTGGGCTCGATCCTCCCCGAGCACATCACCCGTATCACCCTCGCGTTGGGCGGATACTGCATGCGCCCCACGCCCGCGAGGTCCGCGCCCGCGTACGAGCACCAGTTGCAGCAGAACGCGACTATGTGTGGTTCGAATCTCGGCTCGGTCATGTCCCCGCCTCCTGCTTCTCCTCGTCCCTCGCGAGCGCCGCCTCGATCATCGTCATTATCTGGTCTGTCCTGAAGTGCTTCGGGCGGATCGCCCTTGTGCAGCACTCGACCGCGCACGAGCCGCATCCCTTGCAGAGCGCCTCGTAGATGCGCGACTTGAATACGCCAGGGGAAACCTCCTCGAGTCTCGGGGCGCCGTACTCGCACAGCTCCTCGCACCTGCCGCAGCCGACGCACTTGTCCTCGTCGACCACGCTGACGACGCCCTCGGCCTCTATGGACGGCTTGGACAGGACGGTGTTGACCCTGGCCGCCGCGGCGAGCGCCTGGGATATGCTCTCGTCGATCAGTCTCGGCGAGTGCGCCAACCCGCATAGGAACACGCCATCCGTGGCGAAGTCCACTGGCCTGAGCTTCATGTGCGCCTCGAGGAAGTACCCCTCCTTGTTCTGCGGCACCTTCAGCAGCTGCGCCAGCTCCTTGTTGTCAGGGTTCGGGTGCACCGCGGCGTTGAGCACGACATATGTGGGCCTGATCGTGATGGTCTCCTCGATGAACTGCTCGTCGACTTCGACCACGAGGTCGTCGCCGTCGGCCCGCACGCTCGGCGGCGATGATGGGTCGTATCGCAGGAAGATAACTCCCTGCTTCGCCGCCTCGTTGTAGTTGTCCTCCGCGAAACCGTATGTGCGTATGTCTCTGAACAGGATGTAGACGCTCGTCCCGGGATGCTCCTTCTTGATCCTCAAGGCGTTGGCCATCGCCGTCGAGCAGCATATCCTCGAGCAGTTCGGGTGCTCATCGTCCCTCGAGCCCACGCACTGTATGATCACCACGCTCTTCGCGTCCAGCTTACCGGTCGCGATCATTTCGCCGAGGTCGGTCTGCCTGATCACGCGCGGGTGCTCCCCGTAAAGGTACTCCTTTGGCTCGTACTCGATCCCGCCGGAGGCGACGACGATTGCTCCGTGCCTTATCTCCTCGCCGCTCCTCAGCCTGGTCTCGAAGTTGCCGATGTAGCCCTTTATCTCCTCGACGGAGTCCTCGAGGTGCACCTTGATCTTATCGTGATCGTGGATGTCTTTCTTCAGCGCGGCCAGGGTCTCCTGCGGGTCGATCCCCGCGAGGGTGTGGTATATCCTGCGCAGATGCCCACCGAGCTCCCTCTCCTTCTCGACGATATGTACCTCGAACCCGGCCTTCGCGATCTCCAGCGCCGCCGTCATGCCGCTCAGGCCCCCGCCTATCACGAGCGCGACCGGCGTGACGGGTATCTTCGGCTGGGGCAGCGCCTCCAGCCGGGCGGCCTTCGCAACGGCCATGCGCACGAGGTCCTTGGCCTTCTCCGTGGCCGCCTCGGGCTCGTTGCGGTGGACCCACGAGCACTGGTCGCGTATGTTCGCCATGTCGAAGAGGTACTTGTTCAGGCCGGCCTCCCGGACGGTGTTCTGGAACAGCGGCTCGTGCGTCCTCGGCGTGCAGCTCGCGACGACCACGCGGTTAAGGTCGTGTTCCTTGATCATGTCCCTTATCTTCTTCTGCGTGTCCTGGGAGCAAGTGTACAGGTTCTGCTCGGCGTATACGACGCCTGGAAGCTTGGACGCGTACTCCATGACCTCGGGTACGTCCACGACCGAGCCGATGTTGATGCCGCAGTGGCACACGAACACGCCTATGCGCGGCTCCTGGCCCGTGGCGTCCCTCTCCTCGGGGTACTCCTTCGCGGTCACGAGCGTCCCCCTCTCATCGGAGAGCAACGCGGCCGCCTTGCCCGCGGCCCCGCTCGCCTGGGCGACCGAGTCCGGGATGTCCTTCGGGCCAGAGAACGCCCCGCAGACGTAGATCCCTGGCACCGAAGTATCCACAGGAGCGAGCTCGTCGGTCTCGCAGAAGCCGTAGGCGTTGGCTTTCACGCCCAGCGTCTTCGCGAGCGCGCGGGCTGACTCGGGCGGCGTCGCGCCCGCCGACAGGACGACTATGTCGAACTGCTCCTCCTTTATGTCCGCCCCGTCTATGAAGCCCAGGATGAGCGAGCCCGTGTCCTCGTCCTGCTGGACCTTTGATATGCGGTTGTTCCTGAACACCCTGACGCCGTACTCCGTCTCCGCGCGGTGGAGGTACTCCTCGAACTCCTTGCCGAACGCGCGCGTGTCCATGAAGAATATCGTCGTCTTCAACCCGGGCACGTGCTCCTGCGCTATGACCGCCTGCTTGAGGGCGGCCATGCAACAGTACGACGAGCAATAGGTGTTGGGCGTCTGGGCGTCCCTGGAGCCGACGCATTGTATGAACGCCACCTTCTGGGGCACGTCCCCGTCGGAAGGCCTGATGACATGTCCCTCCGTGGGGCCGGACGCGCTCAGCATCCTCTCGAACTCGATGTTGCTTACGACGTTGGGGAACACCCCGTGGCCGTACATGGCCTTCCTCGAGACGTCGTAGACGTCGTATCCAGGCGCGAGTATGATCGCGCCCACCTCGATAGTCTCCTCTATGTCGGGCTCCATCGAGTACTTTATCGCGTCCGCTTCGCAGAACTTCTCACAAATGCCGCAGCCTATGCACAGTCCCCTGTCGATCGTGTACACGAGCGGGACCGCCTGCGGGAACGGGACGTATATCGCCTTCGCGGGCGCGAGGTCTCGGTCGAAGGCGCTCGTCCCCTCGATCGGGCAATGCTCGGCGCAGACGCCGCAGCCCGTGCACCTGTCCTCCAAGATGTACCTCGAGTGCCTGGTTATCGTGACATTGAACCGTCCGGCCTGTCCCTCGACCTTCTTCAGCTCGGCGTTCGTGAGCATATTGATGTTCTCGTGCCTGCCGGTGGCGACTAGCTTGGGCGAGAGGATGCACATCGAGCAGTCGTTCGTCGGGAAGGTCTTGTCCAGCTGGGCCATCGTGCCGCCGATGCTGGGCGTGCCCTCCAGGAGATATACCTTGTATCCGGAATCGGCGAGGTCCAATGCGGCCTGCATGCCCGCGGGCCCCCCGCCGACGATTAGCACCGCGCCCACTTTGCCGTTCTCAGCCATGCTACGCGCCCCCTTCGGAGATCGGCCCGAGCTTCTCCAACTCGGAGACCATTTGCCTGATCACTTCCGCGAACTTCTGTCCCTCGGACCCCGCGATCCACTCCACCCTGAACCGCTGCGGCTCTATGCCGGCCTCCTCTAGGAACTCGGAGAGGAACTCCCCTCTCAACGCCGTCTTCTCGTTCCCGTTGATGTAGTGGCAGTCGGATGGGTGGCATCCGGCGATGATCACGCCGTCGGCGCCCAGGGCGAACGCCTTCAGGACGAAGGCTGGGTCGACCCTCCCCGAGCACATGACCCTGACTATCTTCACGTTCGTGGGGTACTGCAGCCTGGTCGTGCCCGCGAGGTCCGCGCCTGCGTACGAGCACCAGTTGCAGCAGAACGCCACGATCCTTGGCTCATATGTCTCCTCTGTCTCCTGAGCGACCGCTTCCCCCTGCAGGCTCACACCCCCCTTAGCTTCCTGAGGAAGGAGTGCGCCGACACGTGATGCGTGTCGAACCCGAGCGAGATGGGGTCGATGCCCATCGACAGCGCCTGGAACTGGGATATGTGCATCACCGGGATGCCGTCCTTCGTGAACGACTTCTGGGCGTTGTCGAACTGCAGGAGACAGAATGGGCAGCCGGTGACTATGCAGTCCGCCTCGGCCGCAGCGATGTTCCTGCATTTGTCCTCGGTGAGCGAGTTGGCGAGCTCGACCACGTGCGACCTCACGCCACCTCCCGCGCCGCAGCAGTCCAGCTTGTCCTCGTAATCGACGCTCGTCGCGCCGCAGGCCTCTATGATCTCGTCGATGTGGACGGGGTCGTTGGGGTCGTCGATGGTCTGGTTCTCCGTCGGCCTGAGGTAATGGCAACCATAGTGGACGGCCGCGCGTATGTTCTTTAGCGGCCTCTTCGTGCGCTCCCGTATCGCGTCGAGGCCTATGTCGCTCGTCATCATCTCGACGTAGTGACGGACCTTCACGGGCCCCATTATGCGCCTTCTGCCCTCCGTCCTGCGCGGTATCCCCGTGTACTTCTTCCCTATCTGGGACAGCATACGGTTCACCTTCCCCAGGCTCTTGGGGTCCTCCAGGTACTCCGTCGCCTTGAGCAGGGATGTGAGGCATCCGTTGCACACGGTCAGTATCTCCCGCCGCTCGGGCTGGGCCAGCGTGAGGTTCCTGGCGGCGAGCACGAGCCACGTGTTCTTGTCCGATGAGTAGAATATGCCTGGTACCGGGCAGCAGGAAAATTCCGGGATGTCGATGACGTCGAGGTCGAACCCGTCCTTCCCGCATACCCAACGCACGGCGTACTCGACGCCCGGGTATCTGTTTGGTATTATGCAACCGAAGAAGTAGGCGTAGCTGGTCAAGCCTTCACCTCCTCCTCTATGCCTATGAGCTTGTCGTAGCCTACCGCGTGAACGAGGACGTTTATCTCCCTTATCACGCGCGCGTAGTCCTTTCCCCGAGACGGGACGTCATCGAGCTCCAGCTCCTTCCGTATCTTCTCGATCTCGGGATCGGGCTTGACGCTCTGGCCGTACTTCACCAGGTTGGTCGCGGCGACCTTGATGAACGGCGGTATCACGCCCTCCCTGATGGCGATGTGCCTCAGGGCGATCATCACCTCGGCCGGGTTGATGTCAGCGGGGCAGTGCTCGTAGCACCTGTAGCATGTCGCGCAGACCCAGCGCGTGCCCAGCGTGAACTTCTTCAGCCCGAACTGGCAGAACTTGATTATGCTCCTGGTCTTGTAGTCGATCTTCAGGCTTATGGGACAGACGCCCGTGCAGTTGCCGCATTGCAGGCACGTCATGACGTCCTTCCCGCCGTACTTGACTATCTCCTTCGCGAAACCGGGCTCCAGCTGCGACTCGTCTATGACCTTGTCCTCCACGAGTTTCTCGCTCAGGCCGCTGAGGAATGTCTTCTCGACCTCTCCCATCGTCACACCTCCTCTCCGGCCTTCCCGGCCTTCGCCTTGTCACCCTTGCTCGCGCCGCCCCCGTTCTCCGACAGGGCGGTGACTATCTCGCTGGTTATCTGGTCATCCGTGAACTGTTTCGCCGTGATCGCCTTCTGCGGACATGCGGCGACGCATGTACCGCACCCGTGGCAGAGCGCCTCAGTGACCCTCGCCTTGGTACCCTTCTCCGTCTCCACGATCTCGGGGGCGCCGTACGGGCACATCTCCACGCACAGACCGCAACCCACGCACAGGTCCTCGTCGACCGACGCCGTCAGCGGTTCGATCCTGACCTTCTTGCCCGCCATGACGGCCGCCGCAGACGCGGCTGCGCCCTTGGCCTGCGCCACGGAGTCTGGTATGTCCTTCGGTGACTGTGCGCACCCCGCGAGGAATATGCCGTCCATGGCGGTGTCGACCGGCCTCAGCTTCGGGTGCGCCTCCATGAAGAAACCGTCCGGGCTGAGGGACAGCGACAGTATCTTGCCGATCCTCTTGCTGCCTTCCGAGGGCAGGAGCCCCGTCGAGAGCACTACGAGGTCGAACTCCCTCTCGGTGATCTTGTTCAGCAATGTCTCCTCCGCCCGTATGGTGACCGCCTTGGTCTCAGGGTTCTCGGTCAGCTTCGCCGGGCGCCCTCGGATGAACTCGACTGCGTATTCCTCCCTGACGCGGTGATACAGCTCTTCGAAGCCCTTCCCGAAGGCCCTGATGTCGTTGTAGTAGACCGCTATGTCGGTGTCCGGCTCGTGCTCCTTGATGATCTGCGTGTTCTTGATCGCGTACATGCAACACACGCGTGAGCAGTAGTCGTTCCCTAGCTTCTTGTTCCTCGAGCCGACGCATTGTATGAACGCGATCCTCTTCGGCGTCTCGCCGTCAGAAGGTCGTATCAGGTGGCCTCCTGTCGGCCCCGAGGCGTTGAGGAGGCGTTCCAGCTCCAGCCCTGTTATGACGTTCTCGTATTCCCAGTACTTGTACACGCCACGCTTCTTGGGCACGTATATGTCGTACCCCGTGGCGACGATTATCGTCCCCACCTTGATGTCCACGACCTCGTCCTTCATCTCGTGGTCTATCGCTTCGTTCGCGCACGCCTTCACGCAGGCCTTGCACTTCCCGGTCTTGAAGTACAGACAGTGCTCCTTGTCGATAGTGTACTTGAGCGGGACCGCCTGTGGGAACGGGACGTAGATCGCCTTCCTCTTGCCGAAACCCATGTCGAAGGCGTTGTCCACCTTCACCGGGCAGGCGTCGGCGCACACGCCGCAGCCGACGCACTTGTCCTCGATGACGAAGCGCGCCTTCCTCCTGACCTTCACGTCGAAGTTGCCTATGAAGCCCTTGACCTCCTCGACCTCGGAGTAAGACAGGAGCGTTATGTTCGGATGCCTGGCCAGCTCGACCATCTTCGGCGCGAGGATGCATATCGCGCAGTCGCCCGTCGGGAAGGTCTTGTCCAGCTGGGCCATCCGCCCGCCGATGCTGGGCTCCGACTCGACGACGTACACCTTGAACCCCATCTGTGCCATGTCCAGGGCCGCCTGGATCCCAGATACGCCTCCGCCTATGACCAGAGAGGTCTGCTCCACTGGCACCTCGCGTGCCTCCAGCGGCTCGAGCCTCGACGCCTTGGCTATCCCCATCTTGACGAGCCCGATCGCCTTCTCCGTCGCCGCCTCCTTCTGCTGGGCGTGGACCCACGAGCACTGCTCCCTCAGGTTCACCATCTGCAGAAGATACGGGTTCAGCCCCGCCTCCTTTATGCAGTTCCTGAATGTCGGCTCGTGCATCCTCGGGGAGCACGCGGCCACGACGACCCTCTCGACGCCGTTCTCCTTTATGGCTTTGATTATCTCGTCCTGGCCCAGGTCGGAGCACGTGTACTTGTTCTCCTTGGCCACGACCACGCCCGGCACCTTCTCCGCGGCCTCCCTCACCTTGGCCGTGTCGACGGTCCCCGCGATGTTGCTCCCGCAATGACAGATGAAAACGCCTATCTTCGGAGCAGAAGTCGGACTGTCCACGGGTCTCTCCGGCGCCTCCTTCGCGAGGTTCTCTTCGAGTGGTTCGGACGAATTCATTGTTCCCCTCCGGACTCAGGCCAAGCTGAGTTGATCGCAGCCCGAGTGACCCCGCAGAGGTCGCCAGCAGCGCAAGTCTGGCGCATCCACTCGGCCCTGGCAATCTGACGTTTTGGTGTAACAAAGGCCCCCTTAATATAGCTTTCGTTAACCACCTTTCGAAAACCGCTGCGTTTCCAGCGATAATCGTTAAATTGTCCGTTAATGAGGACCAGTTAGTTGTCCGGCAATCGGCGATGAGTTTCGAATTTCGTAAAACAGGGGTCACCAATTGTCCGTTGTCGTCATCGTTCGGTTATGCGGGGTTGACGCCGTCTCAGGCGTTGTGAGGGCTGGACGCGCCCAAACACTGACTGGAAGACACCGATTACGAATGTAAGCGCTAGTAATGGGCCATCCCTGGACGCTCAACCCTTTCTTCGCCTGTATCTGTACGATATGTAGCAACTACCTTCGCGGGACACCATGCAAGGACCGATGGGGGCGTCTGGCGTGCAGCTCACGCCGAACAGCGGGCACTCCTCACTCGTTATTATGCCTCTCAGCATCTCCCCGCATCTGCAGCCTTCGGGCTCCTCATACTCCGTGTCAAGGACCTCTTCGAGATGGTCGCCATGCCTCCTCCTCGCGTCGAAGGCAGAGAGCTCGTCCTTCAGCTCAAGACCGCTGCCGGGTATCACGGGGAATCCCCTCCAGCCGACGTCCGATGCGACGAACGCCTCGTGCATCGCCCGGATCGCGCTTGGGTTGCCGTCCCTGCGGACCACCCGCGTGTACTCGTTCTGAACCTCCGCCCTCCCCTCGGATACCTGCTTCGCCAGCATGTAGACCGCCATCAGGAGATCGAGCGGCTCGAACCCCGCGACCACCTGTGGTATGCGGTGCTCGATGGACAAGAACTCGTACGGCGCCGTGCCTATGATCGTGCTGACGTGCCCTGGCTGTATCATGCCGTCCAGCTTCACCTCGCCCATCGAGACGATGGCCTTCAACGCGGGAGGCACGGTCCTGTGAAGGCTCAGCACGGAGAAGTTGCCGGGTGGTGCGGAGAGCAACGCCGTCGCCGTCGTGGGCGCGGTCGTCTCGAACCCTATGCCCACGAACACGACGTCTTCACTTGTCCGTCTGGCCATCTGGACGGCGTCGTCGACGCCGAAGACTATCCTGACATCGGCCCCCTCGGTCCTGACGTCGTTCAGGGAGCCGCTCCTGCCAGGGACCTTCATCAGGTCGCCGAACGCTGCCAGCGTCACACCGGCCCTGGCGAGCGCGAGCGCCTCCTCGATCTCCTTCGGGGGCGTCACGCACACCGGACAGCCAGGGCCTTGCCGGATGTCCACGCCGACGTCCCTGAACTCCTGGTCGAGCCCGAACCTGATGAGAGTGTCCTGGTGCGTCCCGCACACGTGCATCAGCGTGATGTCCAGCCGCATGGCGCGAAGCTCGTCCATGATCCTGCGGGACATCTCCTTGTCTCTAAGCCTGTACATCTGGAACGACCATCCTTATGTCCCTGATCACGCACTCCCGCCCGTCGACGATCTTGGCGCCACCTCCACACTTGGGACACTCCAGTATCGGGACGGCCCCGTGTGGCGCGTCGCTCTCGGGTGACACCTGTCCCTCGAAACCGCACGGGCATTCGATCCTCCCGGGTCTTGTGCGCAGGTCCAGCTTCGCATTCTCCAGCAACGTGTCCTTCGACAGTATGCCGAAGGCGAACTGCAGCTGCTCCTTGCCGAGCATCGTGAACTCCCCGATCTCCACGGTCACGCCGTCGATGCGGAGAGCGTCCCTCTTACGCGCCTCGTCGATTATGCTCTTGACTATCTCGCTCATGACTGAGAATTCGTGCATGCTCTACGCCCCAGCGTCTCCTTGAGAAAGCATCTCCCTGAAGAGTTCGAGCGTCTTCTCGGCCTCGTCCTTGTCCAGGATCTCTATCGCGTAGCCCGCATGCACTATCACATAGTCGCCCACGCGCGCATCCACGAGCGATAGGTTGACCGACCTCTTGACGCCTCCGAAGTCAGCTTCTCCCATGACGCCTTCGATGGATTTTATCTCGGCTGGAACGGCTAGACACATCGAGCCGGTGTTATGAGCGGTCCGTTCATAAAGTTTTAGCCGAGGAGGTTTCCCGCGATGGCGTTCTGTCCCACTGATATCCCACCGTCACCGTTCGGTACGCGCACGTGTCCGGCGAACCCCAGGCCGCGGCTCGTGACGACCGCCTCGACCCACGAGGCGATCGGGCTGCTGTACGACACCCCCCCTGACAGGCCCACCGTCTTCGCGCCTTCATCGTCTGCGACGTCGCACGCCCTCTCCGTCAGCGCCGTCACCAGCGCCTTCACGAAAGACACCGCCGCGTCTGCCCTCTGCGCGTCGGACCCGATGCGAGTGCCCAGCAGCCGCTCGAACATGGGCGCGGTCTTCGCGAACTCAAGGGCGCCCCTTCGGCCGAACTCTACATCGTAGCTCTGCGTCGCCTCGCCGGCTTCAAGCCACCTCTCCAGCTTGATCGCCGGCTCGCCCTCGTAGGTTCGTTTGCAGCATATGCCGAGTATGCAGGAGACGGCGTCGAGCACCCTGCCCATGCTCGAGGTGGTCGTGCTCGTCTTCATCATCTTGGACAACACGTCGACTTCGCCCTCGTCTGCATATGACGGCTCCGACCCCAGCTTCAATTGTATCGCGGTCACCACTCGCCTCGGGTTCACCACTGCCCTGTCGCCTCCGAGGAGAGGGATGCCTTCGAGGGTGCAGTGTCTCGTGTATGATGAGTAGTCGCCGAACAGCGTCTCCCCGCCCCAGGACGTGCCGTCGTCCCCGTAGCCGGTCCCGTCCCATGTGAGGCACGCCATGGCGTCCTTCAGGCCGCGATCTATCATCAGAGACGCGAGGTGGGCATGGTAGTGCTGTGTCTCGATCATTTGACAGCCGTGTTCCTTCGCTAGCCTCTTCGCCATTATCCTCGTCGAGTATCTCGGGTGCCTGTCGAGCGCCACCGCCTCGACATCCTTCGTCCCGAGCAGTCCCGAGAGGTGATGGATCGCCTCACCCAGATACTGCAGCGTCGGGTGCTGCTGAGCCTCGCCTATGTACTGGGTGAGGAAAATCTCGCCGTTCCTGGTGATCGAACCGGTGACGTCCCACTGCGCGCCCACGCCGATGACCGTCCTTCGGTGGTTCGCTTCGAGGGGGACGGGCACGAACCCCCGCGACTTCCGAAGGAAGACCGCCCTGCCGGACATCGTCTTCATCACGCTGTCGTCGCATCTGTGTATTATTCTCCTGTCGTGCATCAGATAGCAGTCGAGGCCCAGGTCGAACGCCTTCGAACTCTCTATCGCCATGGGCTCTCCCGGAGGATTCGCGGAGGTCATGACGACTGCGTCGGCCTCGAGATGCGTGAACAGGAGCAGATGCGCAGCCGAGTACGGTAGCATCACGCCGACGTTGCCCAGGCGCGGGGAGACTTCACTCAGGTCGTCGGCCGCCTCTTCCCGCTTCCTCAGGAGGACTATGGGCCTCTGAGGGGATGTCAGGAGCTCCTCTTCCTTCTCGCCAACGATAGCGTATCTTCGCACGGTCGCGAGGTCCCTCGCCATGATCGCGTATGGTTTGTCCCCTCTCCGGTACAGTCCCCGCAGCCTCGAGGTGTGGGCGAGCGCACAGACGATGTGCATCCCACCCCAACCTTTGATGGCACCGACCTCCCCGGAGTCTATCCTGGAGGCGAACGACCTGAACGGGTCTCCAGACACCGTCCTGCGGTCGCGGTCATACAGAGTATATCTAGGCCCGCACTCGGGGCATGAGATGGTCTGCGCGTGGAACCTCCTATCCGATGGCGAGGCGTACTCGCTCTCGCAGGAGTCACACATGGGGAAATCATACATGGCAGTGCGGGCGCGGTCGAAAGGTACGTCCGATATGATCGTGAACCTAGCCCCGCACTCCGTGCAGTTCGTGAAAGGGAACATGCTCCTCTTGTTGCCTGGCTCGGAGAAGTCGCGCGCGCAAGCGTCGCAGATAGCCGTGTCCGTGGGTATCAGCGAGACCCTCTTCCCCTCTCTGCTCTGTACGATGGTGAAGTCCTCATAGGCGCCCTTCGATTCCTCTATCTGCACAAGGTCGATCCTGGCCAGCGCCGGGAGGGCCTCTCGCAGCCTTCTGAGGAACTCCTCCGGGTCGCGGTCTATCACGATCTCCACATTGGAACCGTTGTTGAGGACGTATCCTCTGAGCCCCATCTCCTTGGCTACCCTGTACACAGTCGGCCTGAAGCCTACGCCCTGCACAATTCCGAATATGGTTATCTTCATCATCATGTCCTCTAGAGGTCGAGCGCGGCCAACAGTTCGTCGAATCCTTTGTCGTGCCGCGCGTCCATCTTGACGATCCTCGCCGCCGGGTTGGTCTTGTTGGCGTCCCTCTCGAGCACCTCCGGGTCCACCTCCATGGCGTCAGCCAGGTCCATCTTGTTGATGACGATGACATCGGAGAACGCGAATATCGCGGGGTGCTTTCTGACCATGTCGTCCCCCTCTGTCACGCTCACGACGACGACTCTGACGTGCGAGCCCAGCGGGAAGTCGACCGGGCAGACGAGGTTGCCGACGTTCTCAACGAAGAGATAGTCGATATCGTCCAGGGGAAGTCTCTCCAGGGCGTGGTCGACCAGATGGGCGTCCAGGTGACATTCCTTGCCCGTGCTTATGTTCGCCGCGGGTATTCCGTGCGCCTCGAACCGCCTGTAATCGTCATCTCCCGACACATCGCCGGCGATGGCTGCGCACCGCTTGCCCCTCGCCTTCAACCGGTCGACCAGTCGCTCTATGATGAGCGTCTTGCCAGAGCCGATCGCACCGAGGAAATCGAAGGAGCGTATGCCGTGTTCGTCGAGGAGCGCCTGGTTCTGCTCGGCGAGCTTCCTGTTCGTGGAGAGGATGTCTTTCTCCATGTCGACCGTGACGACCTTGTGCATGATGCTGGGAAGCCGCCATCGCTGAATAATCTTTTCGCCCGAAACCAACCGATATTCTCATCGAGGGGGACAGCATGCGCGCTCGGTTCGATAGCCTTATGACGTTCGTTGGCTATGCCTAGAATCGGCATGGCTGAGGACGTGACTCCGGCTGTGAGTAGCGCCCCTTCGGGCTGGCTCAGCAAGGCCGCCAAGGAAGAGGCTCGCAAGGACCGCCTCCAGGGCCCAAACCTCCTCGGGGAGATCATCGCGGCCGTGTTTCTCTCCGTGCTGCTGTGGTTCTTCGTCGCACACAAACTGCAGGATACGGGGTTCTACACCGACGACTTCGGAACCCTTGAGATGTTCATGCTCTACTCCGCCGGCGTGTTCGCGGTGTTCGTCGTGGCAGTCCGGCTGATACTGCGCAGGCGCAACATCGTCCGACCTCTGGACGTGGTGAGCCTTCTGATGCTGTCGGCCGCTCATGCGGTCCTGTTGGCATCGTTCCCGTTCGATTTCGAGCATGTCGAGGACGTGCTCCCGGACGCGCTCCAATGGACGGTCGGCTGGATGAGCGACTCGATTGGGACCATCTTACTGATTCTCGGGCTCATCGGAGGATTCATCGGTGCGGCGTTCACTTCGGCTATCTATATTGGCGTGAAGAGAGAACTCGCCTCGTCCGAGCAACGAGAGTCGTCAGAAGCGGACGGTTAGAGGCGCGTAAGCTCTTCGTTCACCTGCAGCCCCTTCTCCTTGAGTCGCCTGACGAACTCACCCGCGGGCAACTGGTCCGGTACCAGAAGGCCCTTGTCTCGTATTAGCCCCTCGACGAGCATCTCCGTCGGCACTGCCCCGCCGATACCCACCAGATAACCGGTCGCGTTGGTGTGATACTCCTCATACGCCTTTTCGTGAGAGGCGAACGCCCACATCTTCGCCATCATCTTATGGCCGTCCTTCTCGCCGATCACCTCGACTACCGTCCCACCGTGGCCATTGATCCTGCCAGCCGTCTCGACGGGTCTGGGCATCAGAGCCGCCAACAGGTCCAGCGGACGTATCTCCACGCCCTTCACGTCGACTGGCTTCTTGCTGTGCAGCCCTAGCTTCCTGATGGTCTTCGCCATGCTCGCGAAGTTGTCGTCGATGGCTATCCTGAAATCCGCGTTCCTGACGCCTTTCATGTGTTTTGGGATGAGGAACGTCTCGTCATGCAGCGTCTTGTACACGGGCAGTGGGCCAATCGGTTCCGGGAAGTCGTAGACTTCCCTTTCGTTCAGCGGTGGCACATATCCTATCCTGCCGTCTCTGAAGACCGCGGCGGGGACACACACTTCGTCGATCCAATCCACGGGAGACCAGGTCGACGCGAAGTCGCGTCCTTCGATCACCCCGTTGTCCCCGTCTATCACATGCACTTCGCTCACGCTGTCGAGCTTTCCAGCGGCGTATCCCGCCAAGGCGTTGGATATGCCAGGCTCAAGTCCGACGGCGGTGATGGCGGTGATGCCGGCGTCGCGGCACATCGCATCGACCTTGTCGAAGTCGTCCATCGCCTCTTTGGTCAGGCAGAAATCGACATAGTCTATCCCCTCCGCCGCGGCCGTCTCCATGACCCTGCCGTTCAGGTCCCACGGGAGGGAGCACACAACGACATCCGAGCTGCGAAGCGCCTCCGTCAGCGCTTTCCGATCGCTGCCGTCCATTTCTTCGACGGTGACCTTGTCGCTCCCGAGCTTGTCCGCGAGCCCGCGTGCGCCATCAGTGACGGAGTCCGCGAGCACGAGCTCGTCTATCCTGGGATTCGCTGCCAGGACCTCGGCGCAGACAAGACCAGTTACTCCACAGCCCAGTTGGATGACCTTCACAGTACACACCCACGTGCGCATGGCGTCCGCTCGTTATGTGACTTCCGTTCGTACGTCTAGGTGCCCGGGCACACGACGGTCAACGCGCGTCTACGCCTGCTTCTCCCCGACCTCACCCGACCTGAGTCCTTCTCCGGAGGATGTCTCGTCGTACTCTCCGTTGACCCAGGATCCGAGGTCGAGCATCAGCACTATCGCTTCGAGCGCTCTTGCGCAATCGTTGTCGGTCAGATACGCGGCCGCCTCCCCGGCGTTGCCAGCGTCGATCAGGCCGATGGCGTACGCCTCGTCCGACTCAGCCTCCGTCCTTGCCTCTTCCTCCCACTCCTCGAACGTCGGCACCATGCATCCCCAATCGTTCTCGTTCACGCTTCGGAGTCTCATGGAGACGAGCCAAGCCGTGCCGTCCCTGTACGGCATGAGCAGTTCGCCGGCGAGGTCGGCCTCGCTGACTAGGCCGTTGTGGAGGGGGACGTACGGGCACCAGCATGGATTGTAGATGGCGGTCCACATGCGGGACAACATCTCAGGGTGCTCCGCACTCATCTCGAAGACACCAGAGGACACGGTCCTCGCGTTGCATATGGAGAACCCAGGCCATCCGTCCTCCCAGCATTCCCACGGTATCTCTGGATGCTGGTCCTTTATCCAGTTCGGATGGGAGTTGCCGAAATCCTCCAGATCCCTGCAGAAGCTGATGACGAGTTCTGCGGATACGACATAATCTGCCTCCGCCATGAGTCGCAACCCGTTGTCATATCTGGCTATCGAAGGAGTCCACATCGTCCCGAAGCTCTCGTTGATGACCATCGAATAGTACGGCTCATAGATGTAGTGGTTCGTGTGGCACGACACGTTGTCCGTCACCTTCTTCGCCACTATGTCGGGTATCTCGGGGTTCTTCCAGTAGCCGTTTCCATCTGACGGCACGGTCTCGATGAACGCCGCCTCTTGCCGATCCGCTACCATCAAGGTCGACCCGCCATATTTCGGAAGGTCGTCCATGAGCTGTATCGCCTCATCGACGGTTCCACACCGTTCAAGGACTATGCGGTTCGACGTTAGTTCCGTGTATCCTCCTTCCCAGAATGCGTCGCTCGGTATGGGCATCCAGTTGTTGCCATCGCACAGGCTCATCTCGTTCAGCCCGAAGGACACGCCCCAGTATCCCGCTTCCGTGACCGCGATGAATCCATAGCTCTCGTCGGTAGATTCCATGATCATCAGTATGTTCACTCCGCTTTCGTCTCTGTTCTTGGACGCGACAACGTTCCCGTCCACGGTGCCTGAGCCCGCCGCGACGAACTGCGTGCAACCCCCCATGCCGCCGACGTCGCCCCCGTAGAGGTTCATGGCAAGCAGATCGATGTAATTGACACCGGCTCCCGAGGCCATCCCTCTGATCTCATCCCTCATGTCGTCAGGAAGCACGTTCTCCCTGGCTTCGGCCTTTGTCAACAGGCTGGAAGGACTGAGGTCGGAACCATCGACATCCTCCCAGAACAACGCGAGGTTCCCCTTTATCTGGTCACTGGCTAGGCGACCGTACTCGAAACCTCTCTCCTCAGGGCTCCCGCTCAACACGACCACGAGCATGGAATCCTGGTCGCTGCCTGCGCCAGCGACCTGCATTGCTATGCCAGGCACCGCGGCGATCAAGATAGCTATCGACGCCCAAACTGCGACAGACTTGAATCTCGTCAATGTAGACTCCCCCGCTCGATATCGCGGTCATCTGATTTCATGATATCTGCGTAGTCAGTATGCGGGAAATGCGGGCCCCTCCGCGGTCTATCGTCCCGTACCCTTCCATTGTGCCGAGCGTCCTCAAGACACTTGACGAATGGCAACATCATAGTGATGTAGAGGGGACGTCCCGCCTTAGGCTCGATATGCGTTCGGTTGAAAGTCCGACGACGAAGTCACCCTCGTTCTTGACGCGTTTCAAAGGCTGCATCACGGTTCGTCTCAATGGATCAGGCGGTCACAGCTGCCGGAAAGGCTTAGTTATCTCGTGGACGTTCGGCCTTGCGGGCGGAGCCTCACCTGCAAACATGATCCGAGGATGCGTGGACAATGGCCAGGGCGAAGATTGAGTTCCTTTCGAGGGACGAGGAGGACCTCATCCACGAGAAGACCATCGAACTACTGGAGACCACGGGCGTGCTCATTCGCAGCGATGCCGTCCTGAAGCTGATGGATGATTCCGGGGCGCATGTCGACGAGAAGGGCGTGGCGCGGATGCCCGAGTCCATGGTGGACGAGGCGATCGCGAAAGCCCCAAAGGAGTTCGTGCTCTGTGGCCGCGACGAGGGCACGGACGTTGGCCTTCCATCCAACGGCCCGCCTCACCTGACGACGGACGGTCTGACACTATACGTCAGGGATTCTGAGACCGGCGAGAACAGGAACGCATCCCGGGCGGACTTCGCGAAGTTCGCGAAGTTGGCGGACGCCCTCGACCCGGTCAGTTTCTTCTGGCCGATAGTGACGATATCCGACGTCCCTGCGCATGTTCACAACCTTTACGAGCTCTGGGAGTCGCTCAGGAGCTGCGGGTTACACGTCCAATGCGATTGCGTGAGTGGCGAAGACGCCCGACGGCAGATGGCGCTCGCCTCGCTTGTAGTGGGTGGCGAGGAAGAGCTCAGGCGTCGTCCCATCTTCTCCTGCGCGATCGACCCTATCGCTCCGTTGTCGTTCGACGGAGGTCCTGCAGAGGCACAGGTCGCATTCGCGAAGGCCGGGGTTCCAGTGCTATGCCATTCGATGAGCTTGAGCGGGCTTTCGAGCCTCGTCACAGTCGCGGGGACGCTCGTCAATGTGCACGCCGAGAATCTCGCGAGCCTCGTCATATCTCAATTCGCATGCCCGGGCGCACCTCACATATATGGCTCGTCATCAACCCCGATCGACATGGTGACCGGTGCCATCGACTACACGGCACCCGAGGGGCTACTGATATCTGCGGGAGCCGGCCAGATGGCAAGGAGGTGTGGAAGGCCTTGCATGGTCTCCGATTGGGGCGCCGGCGTCAGAGGCCTTGGAATCAAGGCGAGCTTCACTGAGCTGGCCGCTCATGTCTGCACCGTGTTCGCCGGCAGCGACCTCGTACCTGGCATTGGGGGGATAGACGACGCCAAGGGGTGTTCCCTCGCTCAGATGGTCATCGATTCGTCCCTATGGGACTGCTTCAGAGCCTTCCTGCGGGATTTCACGGTATCGGATACGACGGTCGCGCTGGACGTCGTCAAGGACGTGGGACACGGCAACTGCTTCCTGACACACAAGCACACTGCGGACAACTTCAGGGACGCATTGTTCATGTACGACAGAGATGCGCTGGACATGCAAGCCACGTTGTCTGGTTCGATGATATCAGCCGCATCGGAGGCAGCGGAGAAGTTGTTGGACTCGCATGAGCCTACACCGTTGGATTCGGACATAGCACGGGAGGGCGAGGCCCTCTTGCTGGACTTCTCGAAGGGCGAGCGGTGAGCGCCGTTCCCCGAAGACGGCGGAGTCGAATCGATGGGAGCCTTTATCGCCTTCATCAGCTGATATTCGTCAGACGGGGGCCAGAGATGGTGGACGCGAAGCCGTTGACAGAGTACGACCCGGTGATACGGCCATACGAGGATTCAGACAGGGGCGCGTGTGTGGCGATGTCCATCGAGGCCTGGCCTCGGATGAGTTCCGGCCTGCCGGGAGGCGTCGCCTCGGATTTCTGGGGGATGCTTCTCGACCTGGCAAGAGACTACTCCGACTCGCACGAGGTGGCTTGCGTGTCGGGTTCCGTGGCTGGCGTCCTATTCGGACGGAGACGCGGCGCGCTTTCGACGCCTGAGGCGATTGGTCAAGCAAGGATCTTCCTCTCAGCTATGCGTGGCATAGGAAGGAAGTGCTCGTTTCGCGAGAGGGTCTCACTGTTCAGCACCCTGATGCTGACCGAGATCAAGGTGTTTTTCAACACACCCGACTGCGACGGCGAGATCGCGTTTTTCGTTGTTGGCCCCGGGTATCAAGGCAGTGGCATAGGCAACCTCCTCCTAGAGAGTTACCTGGCGCACGCAAGGTCTGGGGGCCTGCGTCGAGTATCCTTATACACGACCGATCCCGCGTGCAACTGGGGATTCTACGAGCGGCGAGGGTTCCGCCGAGTGGCGCGATTCGGTGATGATTTCGGCGCGCGTATCGAGGGGGAGGAAAGCTACGGGTTGATGTACGTTCTGGAGCTCGATGGCCCAGGACCTTGAAGTGTTGCCCACCTCAGGTCATCGGCAAAAACCTATTATCTCAAGATTCGTCTAGCTCTCTCGATGGAGCAGACTATCGAGTGCCCCAACTGTGGAACGACGAACCCAGCGGATGCTCAGAACTGCAGGATATGCGGACAGCATCTCGCGCACTCCTACGAGGTCGTGGACGGCGCGTATGTCTGCAAGTCCTGTGGCGCAAGGAACGTGGAAGGGGCCCGTCTGTGCAACTCCTGCAAGACGCCTTTGAGGGAGCTGGTTGAGAGCAACATCCCAGGAGAGGTCAACGCTCAGGAGTGCGTCCATTGGTCCGAGAAGCCGCCGTCATCGGGCAGGGCTGCCCGAGTCATGATGGCAGGGGTGCTGATACTGATAGCGGGAGTGCTTGGCATCGCCCAGGCGGCGTTGGCGCTCAGCCCGGAGATAGGTGAGAACTTCATTGATGCATACGAGGACCTCGTACCAGGAGCGTCGGCCACGGACGATTTCCTGGGAGACTACATCCTGTTGCAGATCGGCGTGTTCGTGTTCGGCGTCGTTGCGGTATTCGGAAGCATGTTCGCGTTGAGACAGTCCAGATTCGATGTCTCGCTGATCGGAGGCGTATTCGGCATCTTGGCCATAGGCTTCCTCATCGGGGCGTTCCTGAGCCTGGTCGGCCTGCTGTTGATCGCCGTCTCGCGCAAGCAGTTCCTAGCTGCGTGTGCGTAGGCAGCGCGGTTCGGACGGTCCGGTCAGAGGTCCAGGAACTTCTGTATCTCGAGCCTTCTGCCTTCCGGGTCCCGGAAGAAGAAGTGGTATATCCTGTATCGCGCGTTCTCGGTCGGAGGCCCCTCCGCCAGGCCTCCGAGTCTCCGGTACATTTCATCCACCTCGCCCTTCGTTTCGAACCAGAAACAGATGATGCCTCCGGTGTCCGCGGATTCTCTCTGGCAGAACCCAAGGACGAGGTTGTCGCGCTTGAGTATCGTGCAATCCTCCTGTTCGATCCAGACGGTCATCCCCAATTCGGACGTGTAGAATTCGACCAGCTCGTCTCGCATGCGGGTCGACAAGAACACGATTCCTGGCATGTCACAGGGAAGGTGTGCCGAGGACAAAAAGGGTTCGTCTGATGTCGGCCGACATCGCTGGGCATGTCAATCCTCGCCATGGCTCCCGTTAAGAAAAGGCTAAATCACCCGTAGCCCGCTTCATGGTCGAGCTCACGTTGCGTGGTCAGACATGGCGGAAGTAGTCGTCGCGGCGATGCAGATGGCTTGTGTCCAGGATTCCGAGAGGAACATCGAGAAAGCCGAGAGGCTCATACGCGAAGCCGCTGAGAAGGGCGCGCAGGTGATACTGCCACAGGAACTTTTCGCGACTCTGTACTTCTGTCAGAATCAGAAGGTGAGACATCTGTCTCTCGCCGAAGAGGCCTCCGACAATCCCTTGCTGAAGAGGATGTCCCGTCTGGCCGAGGAGCTTTCCGTCGTGCTTCCCATAAGCTTCTTCGAGAAGGCGAACAAGGCGTATTTCAACTCCGTGATGATGATCGACGCTGACGGCACGCACCTCGGCGTCTACAGGAAGAGCCATATCCCGAACGACCCTGGTTACTGGGAGAAGTTCTGCTTCTCGCCGGGCGATACTGGGTTCAAGGTCTGGGCGACGAGGTACTGCAGGGTAGGCGTTGGCATATGCTGGGACCAATGGTTCCCCGAAGCCGCGAGGATAATGGCACTCATGGGAGCCGATGTGATCATGTACCCGACCGCGATCGGCTCCGAACCCGTGTACGAGATGGACACCGCTGACCATTGGAGGATGGTGATGAGGGGCCACGCCGCCGCCAACATGGTCCCCGTCTGCGCTTCCAACAGGGTCGGCTCTGAGAAGGGCGAGTCCACTGAGCTCACGTTCTACGGAAGTTCCTTCATCGCCGGACCCGACGGATCCATAGTCGCGGAGGCGGGCCGGGAAGAGGAGACGACCATCACGGCTAAGTTCGATCTCGACCGAATCGTCGAGATGCGTGACTCCTTTCACGTGTTCAGGGATAGGAGGCCAGATCTCTACTGGCCTTTGCTGACGATGGATGGCAGCACAGGCGTCCACAGGCAGGAGATGCCAGGCCGGGATGTCGGCACGGACTGATGCGCCTGGCAACCACGTCGATATGGCGAAAAGTGTACAGCGCGGTCATCGGGTTCGTCAGCCCTTTATGAAGGGGACTGAGCAAGTGTTATCTATTGCGCTGATATTTCGGGGTTCTGGAAAGGGGTGCCCTAGTCTCTGGCATTGGCCGTGTGGGTCAACATCCGTTGACTTTGCCAGTAGTGCTGGGCTCGCCTGGGGTCCTTTTTCTTCGACAGTGAGGTATCGCAGATGGCGAATGCATCCAAACCTGAGAGGAAGTACAAGCAGAAGACGCAGAAGTCCAAGAAGCACATAGAGTGGTCGAGGGGTCTGATGCCGGGCGGCGTTGAGAGCAACATACGCCTGTTCAAACCCTATCCGTTCGTGTCTAGGCGGGCGCAAGGCCCGTACATCTACGACATCGACGGTAACAAGATGACCGACTACACGCTTGGCTACGGGCCGCTCATCCTCGGCCACAGACACCCCAAGGTCGTGAAAGCAGTGAAGGAGCAGGTCGACCGGGGTAGCATGTTCGGCTCCCCGACGGAGCTCCCGGCGAAGTATGTGGAGCTGGTCAAGAAGGCGATGCCGTCGATCGAGATGTTCAGGTTCACGAACTCTGGATGCGAGGCCACCATGACATCGCTGAGGGTCGCCAGGGCATACACGGGGAAGGAGAAGATAGCCAAGGCGGAAGGTTCGTACCATGGCGGCTATGACTACATGATGCAGAGTGTGGACATACCGGAGGACAAGC
Organism: Thermoplasmata archaeon; assembly: GCA_041554135.1. Classification (GTDB taxonomy): domain Archaea; phylum Thermoplasmatota; class Thermoplasmata; order UBA10834; family UBA10834; genus UBA10834. The sequence goes on from JBFFML010000005.1 coordinate 73,460, forward strand.
TCAAGAAGGGGGTCAAGTGTCAGCCCCCCGTGCCGTGGGGCAAAGGCCTTCCCAAGTGCGTGTCCGACCTTGCGGTCATATATCCGTTCAACGAATGGGCGGAGACCGAGGAGATCATCAGGAGGAACGCCGATGACCTCGCGGCCGTCATCGCGGAGCCCATCCACGCGGGCGGTGGCTGCGTCACTCCGAGAGACGGATATCTCAAGAAGCTGAGGAAGCTCACGAAGGAACTCGGCATACTCCTGATATTCGATGAGGTCCTGACCGGTTTCCGCATAGCGCGGGGCGGGGCTCAGGAGCGATACGGGGTCAAGCCGGACATCACGTGCATTGCCAAGGTCGCGGGCGGGGGTTATCAGCTGGGCGGCTTCGGCGGAAGGAAGGATATCATGCGGGAGATACTCCCGTGCGACGACGGCAACGTCTATCATGGAGGCACGTACAACGCTCACGCGGTTTCCGTCGCGGCTGGTTACGCGACCCTGAAGGAACTCTCGAAGGCGGGAACGTACGAGAAGCTGGAGCGCACGGGGGACTTGTTGTTCGACGGTCTGAGAGACCTTGCGGCCGACCGAGGCGTTGACGCTTGGGTAGAGAGCGCTGGATCCCTCGGCGAAGTCTTCTTCATCGACAGGGAGATCAAGACATGGAGGGACGAACTCGACGTGGACGGGGAGAAATGGGAGCGTTGGTACCTGTCGGCCATCGCGAACGGCGTATTCTTCGGCGTACCGCATCCCGACGGACACGCGTTCATCTCGACGGCCCACACAGACGACGTCATACAGAGCTCGCTCGAAGTGCTCGATGGCGCCTTCAAGAGCGTCGCGAAGTAGACCGCGCGTATCGAAGCTCAGCGGGCGAAGTCGCGAGACGCGGGACTCGGAGAACTAACAGCGTACGCCATGAATCGATCAGCCATATCGACCCAGTCTTCCTCAGACATCCTGTGAATTCGCCTTTCGAATCGTGCACAAACCCTTATGTATTTCGGACGGATGCCCTCTCACCGGAAGGTAAAGGGGTGAGCAGGTGGAGGCGTTTTCAGACAGATTCAAGGTAAGGAAGCCAGCATCGATAATGTCCAGGGAAGACAAGGAGGCGATACACGAGGCCGCGCTGGACGTGATGGCAACCGTGGGCGTGAGGGTTCACAGCACGGTCGCTCGAGAGTCTTTGAAGAAGGCGGGCGCGACTGTGGACGACAAGACAGGCGTGGTCAAGCTCCCGACCGACCTGACCAAGTCGCTCATCTCCAAGGCGCCCAACACCGTGGTACTCGCGGGGCGTGAGAAGGAATACGACCTTCCCATGGACAAGAGCCACTGCTACTACACGACCGACGGCTGCGGCGTCAGCGTCTGGGATCAGAAGTCAAAGACCCGCAGGCTTTCGGTGCTCCAGGATGTGAAGGACAGCGCCGTCATCGGCGATTATCTCCCACACTGCAGCATATACGAACCGATGGTTGTCGCGTCGGACATGCCCGAGGAGATCCACGTTGCGGCTGGGATGTGCGAAGCCTTCAAGACAACCCCCAAGCACCTCGAGAGCGAGTCGACGTCTACGCCCGAGGAAGCGCGCCTTCAGGTCAAGATGGCCTCTGAGATCGTAGGGGGGTTCGAGGAACTCAAGAAGAGACATATAATGTCGGCCATGGTCTGCACGATGTCGCCTCTGACATTGGACGAGGGCGCCACGGACGCCGCGATGGTATGGGCGGAGGCGCATGTTCCAGTGTACATCTGTGGAATGGCGATGATGGGCGTCAGTGGACCGGCGACTATCGCTGGCGACCTGGTCGTCAACCACGCCGAGACGATGGCGTTGGTTGCGGCGATGCAGGCCCACACCCCAGGCTCACCTGCCATCTATGGCTCCGTCCTGTCGAACATGAACCCCAGGACCGGCGCTATACAGCTGGCTTCGCCAGAGGCCCTGCTGCTTTGCGTCGCCGCGAACGAGATCGCCAGACATCTCGGCCTACCTTCGTCGGCAGGCGGGCTGGGCTCGAACGCGAAGATACCTGGCATCCAGAGTTGCATGGAGAACAGCATGCTGGCTTTCGGAAGCACGTGTTTCTGTCAAGAGGTCAGCAACGGGATCGGGATGCTGGACTGCTCCACCGTCCTCTCCTACGAGCAGATGGTGATTGACGACGAGATCATCGGTCGGGCGCTCTCATGCGGAAGGGAGATCCGCGTCGCAGCTGACAGCCTGTGCGTCGATGTAATCAAGGATGTCGGTATCCTCGGGATGGGGAAGAAGAAAGGAAGCTACCTCGCCGAGAGGAGCACGATGCTTGGCGCCCGGGAGTTCTTCCAGTCCGAGCTGTTCACCGGTGAGACTTACGACCAGTGGGTGGCGAAGGGCAAGAAGGACGAGCTCACCCTGGCCAAGGAGAAGGCCGACTGGATATTGAAGAACCACGAGCCTCAGCGGCTCGACAGGGACATCGCTGCAAGGCTCGACCAGATGGTCAAGGAGTCCGCGGAGTGATCTCGGGGAGACGCCATGGAAGTGCGGAGCCATCACGCGATCACGTGGTTCGCGCACTTCTGGTTCCCCGGTGCCGAGAAGTAGTACTCCATCAGGCACTCGACCCATGATGATTCATCGACGAGGTCCAGGCCTATGTCGTGATACACGAACTGCATCGCCCATTTCCACGACTCCCCGTTGTATAGTGCTAGATTCGGCGGGAAGTTGATGTTCAGGCCACTCGGGACGTCATCGAACCTCGGGCTGCATCCGCTGTTCACCAGAGCCGCATCGAAAGCGTCCAGAAACGCGTCGATGGCGACATCTAGTTCGCTATCGATACCCTTCAGGTCGTTGAAGAGGGTGCAGGCGTCGGGGAGGTATTCCCACCCTCCCACGTTGGCCCACATGCCTATCAACGCATGGTCCCAGGCCTCTCTCACGACATCGGCGTTATCCGCGACGAGAGGTTCGAGCACATCTGTCATGTCCATGAACGCTGCACCAAGCTCCTCAACAAGCGACATGTCAAAAGCTGAGAAGCTCACGAAGTCCTGATCATACGGGTAGATGTGCTCGTAGAGCGTCCTGGAGCTGTAGTATTCCATGTACATGTCGACCATGTCATGTGACAACTCGCCAGGAGTCATCTCCGGTTCTTCGACGAGCGCTTGTACGATCATATCGTAGGGCAGGCCGTCGTACGGCACCACCAGTTGCGAGGCCGCGAACCAGTCGACGGTATCTCGAAGTTCGTATGCTATCTCCACTGTTGCGACGCTACAGGCATCGAGAGCGAGTATGTCGACTTTGGCGCCGTCACAAGTCTCGCCTGCATCCCTGATTGCCTGGGCCATGCCGTCAATCAGCATGATGTCGCCGCCGTCGGTGTCGTCCAGACATAACCCACGCCACGAGTATCCGTGGTTCTGAATCACGAGCATCGTCTTATCCGCAGGATAGTTCTGCAGACCATATTCCAGGAATCTCTGCAGAGTAGCTGGTCTGGACGAGTCCAGCTCCTCCCACGTCTCCACTGTATGACACTCGCCGTCGTGAACGTCGTAGATCCAAGTGCCGTTCTCCGAAAGTATGTCTACATAGGCCACCAGGTTGACGTTCGTATTGGATGTGAGCGCATTCACCCATGTCTCCATCGCGAACTCTGTGCAGAACTCCAGGTTGTTGTCTGCGTCCCAGTATATCAGGAGCGTCCACTCCTTGCCTTCCTGGGTCTCGGCGACCGACTCCGAAGCAGCAATCGATGCAGTAGGAAGCGCGAAGGCAACGGCCAGAATCGCGCAGAACAGGGCTCTCAGGTGTCTCTGAATCACTCTCCAAACCCCCCGATATCTCGACTGATTAGATGCCTCATCTCGTCTATAACACTTGCCCACCGCAGGGAGGATGAGTATTTAAAGTCAGTATCTGTCCACGAATCGCTCTAAGGGCTTCAGGGTACGAGCCCGAGCAGTCCATAGAATTCAGCCCATGACCTGCTTCGTATTCTGCTCGGCTCTCTTCACGACCTCTCGGATCCTTTTCTTCCTCGTCTCTGGTCGCTTGGCCGAAGTCACCCACCCGATATATGCATGACGGTAAGACCTTGCGAACGCCTGGAAGTTCCTCCAGGCCGAGTCATTCTCCATAAGCGCGTCCTTGAGGTCCTTTGGAATGCGGGGGACTTTGCTCGGTCGGACTGTCCGATTCCACGCACCACTCCTCTTTGCAGCTTTGATCTTGGCCATGCCATGAGAGGTCATCTTGCCCTCCTCGATCAGCCTCTCAGCTATCGATCGGTTCCTTGTGGACCATATGCTCTTCTGCCTTCTGGGCGTGAACCTCAACTTGTAACGTTCGTCGTCTATGCGTTTCAGTCCGCAATCGATCCAGCCGTAGCAGAGAGCCTCCTCTAACGCTTCCGTATAACTGAGGCACCCTACTCCGACATGTCTCTTGAATGCGAGGATCCAGATTTCCGATCGTTTATCGTGATTCTTGCGAAGCCACTTTCGCCATGATTCTCTATTCTTGAAGAACTGAGGTTCTGTCGCCATGCGCGTCTAGCGCCTCCGCAGTTTCGGATTGAAGATGTCGTCGAGGGCATGGCCTACGAAAGTGAAACCAAGAACCACAAGCACGATAAATATCCCCGGCATGATGATCCACCAGTACAATCCGTTCAGCATTGCACCTTCCTGTATCGCGTCATCGAGCATGTTGCCCCAGGTCACTACTTCGTTGGATTGCGGTCCGAGGCGTATGAAACTCAGTGTGCTCTCGGACAGAATCGAGAGCGCGATCGTGAGAACTGCATTGGCGAACACCAATGGGAAGACGTTGGGAAACACATGCTTCCTGACTATGTGCATGTCGCCTGCCCCGATCGCTTGGGCGCGCTCGACGAATGCTCGTTCCTTGACGGAGAACACCTGGGCACGGACAATTCTCGCTGTGCTCGACCATCCGGTTATGCCAATGACGACAATGACCTTCCATACGCTAGGCCCTCCAGGGAGGACAGTCGCGAGGACTATCATCAAGACGAGCCATGGAATCACGAGGAAGACATCGGTGACCCGCATCAGGACCGCGTCCTTCCAACCTCCCCAATAGCCGCTCAGTATTCCCACACCCGCTCCGAGCACCATTGAGACCAGCGCAGCCACGAATCCTATGATGAGCGACACGCGTGCGCCGTGGATCAGCCTTGCGAACAGATCCCAACCCCTTCCGTCCGTCCCCATCCAATGCTCATCTGAAGGCGGGTGCGCGTATCCGTCGAAGTCAGGCATGACCTCAAACGGATCCCAAGGCGATTCCCATCCTCCGATGAGATAGCAGAGGTACACTATCTGGTTGGCGAAGAGTGCCATCGCGACGAAACCGATGAGTATGGCCAGACCGACCATGCCAAATCGATTCCTGTAGAAAACCTTCCAGCTCGCTGTGGCGCGGTTCATCAGGATTCTAAGCTTCTCGCCCCTCGTCTCTGAGATGATCCTCGTCTTCCAGGAGGGGCGCCCGTCCTGCGGTTTGTCGATCGAAGTCATCCCGTCGCCTCCGACTTGATTCGTGGGTCAAGATACATCAGCAATATATCCGCAATGAAGTTCGCAACTATTACCGTCAGAGTAATGATGAAGAAAGCTGCCTGTAGCACAGGGTAGTCCATTTCGTATGTGGCCAAGATGGTCCTCCATCCGATGCCTGGATAACTGAATACATACTCCGTCTGGAACGCCCCACCCACTATGAAGGCGAGGCTTATTGCGATCAGAGACACCATCGGCAGCATGGCGTTGGGGACGGCATGGTTCCTCAAGACCTTCATCTTCGACAAGCCTTTCGCCCTCGCCGTTATGATGTATTCCTCTGTCATGACATCAGTGAGGGCTCCCCGCATGATGATCGAGAATGCGGCGATGCTCACTAAGGTCAAGCTTGCAGCTGGGAGAGCAAGATGCCACAGGAGGTCGTAGATAGACTCCCAGGACCAATCCAGTGTGCCTCCAATGCTCAAAGCTCTGGATGAAGGGAACCATTCTAGATTCACTGAGAACAGTGCGACGAACATCATGGAGAGCCAGAACGTCGGCATTGCGTAGAAGAACAAAGAGAAGACGAGGCTGAAGGTGTCGAACCTGCCTCCTCTGTTGGCGGCGCCAAGGATGCCGATCGCCATCCCTATGACAATCATGAGGATAGATGACGTACCTGTTAAGATTAGAGTCCATTTCATATGATCCATGACGATTTCCATTGCGGGCGTATTCCGTTCGATGAACGAATTCCCGAAGTTGAGTGTAAGGCAGCTCTTTATGTAAGTCACGAACTGAACATGCATGGGGTCGTCAAGGTCGAACTCGTCGATCAATCTCTCCTTCAGCTCGTCGCCGAATTTGGGATTGTTCGATATCATGAAATTGATCGGGTCCCCCGGCATCATTCGGAAGAGGATGAAGTTCAGTAGAATCACTAGTATAACTGTGATGAGAGAGTTCGTGGCACTCTTTAGAATGAACTTGGTCGTGCGATTCGTATCTCTCCCCCCTTTGTCTCTCTGTTATAACCGATGTCAGCCTTTCAGATGTCTATTCTGCCTCCGTAGTCCTTATAGTGAAATGACGGAAAGGGTTTCAGATGTCACTAGCCTCGGCCAGCGCCTACTCCGGAGGCGGAGGATTGAACCGCTCTTCAGATGACGTAGGCGTTTCACCCTTCTTTCTACGCTTGAGCAGGACCATCGCAACGACAGCTAAGGCTATGAGAGCGACAGCTCCTATGGCAACCAATGCGGCCGTAGACAATCCACCAGCCGGCTTCTCATCGAGGCGGATATCGACCGTGACCGTCTCGCCGACAACGACCTCAACGGTGGTGCTGTTCTCCTTGTATCCCGCCTTTGTAGCCGTCACAGTGTACGTTCCCTCAGGGACAACATTGAACTCGAAGTATCCCGTGTCGGTTGTGGTGAACGAATCCGCCACGCCTCCTCCCGCGATCTTGACGACGGAGTTCTCGATGCCCTCTCCAGTCTCGCTGTCAATCACATGGCCTATGACATTACCTGCAGTGGCAGTCAAGGTGAAGTTCTGCCAGGTCGTGGCGTTCGCCACCACGGTCACCTCTTTCGAATCGTTTGAGTATCCAGCCTTGGTGACGTTCACCACGTACGAGCCCTCCGCAACGATGAAGCTATACAGCCCCGTCGAATCAGACTGATGCGTGTTTCCTCCGACCGTGACGCTGGCCCCCACTATCGGCTCGCTCGAGCTCGTGTTCACATATCCTTTGATGAAGCCAGCATTCTCAGGAATATCTGTCACGGTGATCGTGATCAGATCGCTCGCGCTCAGGCCGTCAGGATCGGTGACCGTCAGCGTTATGCCAACCTCGCCCAAATTGTCGAATGTGTAGTCGATGGTTCGACCGCTGAGCGAAGTCACATCTCCGCCGTCATCGATATCCCAGTCCCAGGTCAGGGAGTCTATTGGGTCGTTCACATCCTTGGCTTCCCCGGTAAAGCTTAGGGTCTCTCCCACTACGCAAGTCGTGTCCACTCCTGCGTCTACCATGCTGGGCGCAACTGGCGAGCCGATTTTGTATATCTCATAGTAGAACCAGAAACTGTCAGGGCTGATTCCAGCATTGACCACCATGTCCGGGAAGTTGGTGAACTCGTCAGTTCTGTATGCGTCCAATCCGGAAGGATACCACAGGATCTCGTAAGGGCAGTCTCTGTATGCAATTCTCTGCATCTCGAATACGATTTCCTGCCTCTCTGACATGTTCAGTGCTTGCTGCTGTTTGATGAAAAGCTCGTCATATTCTGGGTTCGAATAGTAGCAGTCGGACCACGCGGTCTTGTCCTTAGAATTCGCCGGAATCTCCTCCGTAGTCAGGACAGACAGCAGGAAGCTCGGGTCGACATCGGGCTGCCAGTTCCATATGAACAGATCATACTCCATGCCGAACCACATGGTGTATAGAATGCCCTCCATGACGCCTTGCGGCTCTGCTCTTATACCAATATCCGCAAGCCAGAGGCTTATCTGGTCTGCGGTTTCCACATCCTGCGGGTTGGTGCTGATGTAGAAGAAGTCGAAGTCGAGAAGCACGCCGCTCGTCTCGTTCTCCCTCACCTCTGTGCTGTTGATGTACTTGTATCCGGCGTCCTCGAGAAGCTGTCTGGCCTCATCCAGGTCGTTCGACCATTTCTCCTCTTCGGGCACCTCCCAATGCCAGTACGGAGTGGCTGGAGGTATCAACGAACTTCCCACGGTGGATAGGTTGTGCATGATATACTGATTGATCCACACCTCATCAATGGCTATTGACATGGCCTGTCTCACCGCAATGTTGCAGGTCTCATAGTTGTCGCTAGCCTGAGGGAAGTTGGGCTGTCCTTTATCGTTGACACTCTCCCGGACTTCTTGCGGGGCACAATTACTGCCGAATTCTGTAAGGTCCAGAGCAGGCGCCACCTGCCCTTCGATATCATCTAGAGCAATCGTCGCATCCCATTGACTGGGCGGAACGCCCATCGCGAGGTCGATCTCTCCCGTGTCGAGTGCAGTTATCATGGCATTAGCTTGGGTGTAGATCACCAACTGGAGTACGTCTATGTTCACCTTCCCCCAGTGATACTGGTCCCATGCCTGCAATGTGACAAGCCCTTCCGTCCGTCTGTACTCCTTCAAGATGAACGGACCGGAGCCAATCGGGCCATCTGGAAATACTGCCGTGTCGAACATGTCAACGTTTGCCAGCTCCGTGGTTGGTATCTGGCTCCAGAGATGCTCAGGGAGAATCGGCACCGTAAGACACTCCATGTCCGCCCTTGAACAGTTGAGCTCGAACACAACAGTGTAGTCATCTGTCGCAGTCACACTTGTGATATTCTTCACATATGCCGCGAACATCCCGCATTCGATCGGGTTATCGACTATCAGGTCGAAGGTGAACTCCACATCGTGTGCCGTCACAGGCGTGCCGTCATGGAAGACGGAATCTCTCACCAAGTGATACGTCCAGACAGTGGCTTCTTCAGTCGCCTCCCATGAGCTAGCAAGCTGCTCGTGCGGTTCCATCTTCTCAGGACCCGGTGTTATCAGGAATTCATATGTCATCCAGAGGACGGAATACGAGATGCCTGTCGTCATCTCAAACGGGTTGAAATCGTCTGGCACAAGCGTTGTCCCTATCGAGTAGACTATCGGGTCTGCAGCTGCTACGTTGCTCACTTCAGGCACTGCAAGAGCTGCAAAGGTAGTCGTAGCCATCAAGAGGGCTGCAAACCACGAGAGGCACACAAACCGACGCCCCCTACAGATGCCCCCTCTACTCGCCCAAGGTCGAATCTCTGTCATCAACTGACAATCCCCCTGCCGCTTCTGACATCTCATACGGAAGCGAAGCGGTTGAGCCCGTAATGGCAATAATCCGCTAAAATGGTACGGATGATTGCTGAGGAGTCTGGCAAGGGCATAACTACGATATTCGACATCGCAGTACGATATCAGTGGAACGAGGAGCGCGGGTTTCTGCCTCAGCCGGGCTAGCATCTCTGTGATTCAGGAAGATAAATGGAATCTCATCCCATGCTGGGACGGGCGCTTTCTTGTCACTCGTCGGTCATTCTGCCATTGGCGCGTACAGAAATGGCATCTCTTTGTCTTTGGATATCCAGGAGATCAGCGATCCCGCGTTTGGAGAAGTGGTATCTTAGGAATATGGATATCCGTCTTCCACTTCTTCGCGAACGACTACTCACAAGAGATGATCGGTCGAATGGTCTGCTTTGAACGGTCTTCGGTGTTTGCATGAAGGATGCCAATCGAAGAAACGGCGGATCCAAGTGGTTAAGGGAGACATTTGCCCTTTCGCGGGACTTCACGGTCATAGTCATAGCACTCATTGTGGTTAGCCTGGGCTTCGGTCTTCTTGGTCCGCTCATGCCAACATTTCGCGAAATCCTTGGCATGTCTGAGGCCGAACTCGGAGCGGCGTACTCTCTCTTCGCCTTCGCCTTCGTCTTCACTCTCCCGCCGGCAGGCCTACTCGCTGACAAAGTGGGCAGGAAACGCATGATATCTTCCGGTGTACTACTGTTTGGAATCACGACCTACGCCTTGGTGCTGATAACAGAGCCCTATCAGTTCGCGCTCTTGAGGATTCTGGAAGGCGTTGGATCTGCGATGGTCACCCCCGCTGCTTTCGCTCTGACGCTCGACATTGTGCCGGAGGGCAAGCGCGGAGTGGCAATGGGCGCGGAGGGCACAGCTCAGCTTCTTGGCGGTTTGGCTGGCCCTGCTCTTGGAGGCATAATTGCGGGCCAAATGGGATTCTATGTCCCGTTCTACTTCGCAGCGATACTTGCCATCGCCTGTGCTATCATCGTTCTGTTCATCAGAGAGCCGAAAACTGTTCGCTCTGAGGATGAGAAAGTCTCGCTGGTAACCATGTTCAGTGCCTGGAGCAGGAATGCTGCTGAGAACCGCGCTCTGCTCCCACTCACAGTCAGAGCTCTTGTCATGGGCATTGTACAGGGCCTCTGGGCCCTCGGTCTTATCATGTTCTGGGAGGACAGGCTCGACATGACTCACACGGAGGTCGGACTTGCCATGTCAATAGGCATGGCAACGATGGCAATTGGCACGATCCCTTTTGGAGTGATGTCCGACAAGTATGGAAGAAAACGGTTCATAATCATCGGCGGCTCGTTTATGGCGGGTGGACTGGCAGCAATGGCGTTTGTGACCGATACCTGGCAAGTGTACGCCCTGGTTGCGATCTCCGAGCTCGGCGCGGCTGTGTCTAATCCCTCTGTCGGAGCTCTGCTCGGAGACGTCATGAATCAGAAAGAAAGGGGGCGGGTCATGGGCGCATATCAGACGGTTCAGGGGATCGGCAACATAGCTGGCTTCTCCGCCCTCGGCCTTATGTACGAGAAGATGGGTCCGAGAGCCCCGATTCTCGCGTGTGCTGGCGCGCTCGCGTCAGCCACCACAATCATCGCCCTGTTCGTGGATGAGACTCACAAAGCACAGAGGAAGGACTTCTCCTTGGAACCTTCGAAAGAGAGAACGCAGCTTCGAGAAGGAAGCACAGGAGCATCCGACGACATAGTCTCCTGAGGTTCAGAATGGAGATCCGGCCACTGCAATCGGGCATTCCTTCCCTAATTTTATAAGCCGTGAGGCCGTGAAGGGGCGAGAGGCCGGGATTGACAGTGAACGACCCCACCGCAGTTATCGAGACAGTCGATATCACTAAGCGTTTCAAAGACGTCCTCGCAGTGGACTCACTGAGCTTGAAGGTGCAGAAGGGGGAGATATTCGGCTTCCTGGGGCCGAACGGGGCGGGCAAGAGCACGACAATCAAGATGGTGATGGGCCTCTTCCATCCGACCTCAGGTTCAGCATTCATAAACGGCAAGCCCGCTGGCCCTGATTCCGTCGAGCTCCGCCGGGACATCGGGTTCCTGCCGGAGCGCATATCGTTCTACGACAACCTGACACCGACTCAGACGCTGGACTTCTACTGCGAGCTCCGCGGAGCAGATAAGTCCGTTGTACCCTCGCTTATAAGAGAGGTGGGCTTGAATCATGCAGCGAACCGCAAGGTCGGCACGTTCTCCAAGGGGATGGTTCAACTCCTGGGCGTGGCCCAGGCGATGATAGGTACGCCATCCATCTACATCATGGATGAGCCGACGGGAGGGTTGGACGCGAGATGGGTGAAGGTTGTCAGGGACAAGATCCGGGCACTGAACGAGCAAGGGGCCACGATAATATTCTCCTCGCACATCCTCTCAGAAGTGCAGGCCCTGTGTCACAGGATTGCCATCATAGACAAGGGCCGGCTCGTGGTCGAAGGCACAGTCGAGGACATCAGCGACCGCCTCCGCATAATGCCTCGATTGTGGGTCCAGGCATCGGGCGTTGATGAAGGAACGATCACAGCGATTCGCTCGATCGCCGGAGTCGACGAGGTTGCCGTGGACGATGAGGCTCTGCTGGTCACTTGCGAGACGGAGGCTCGGATGGAAGTCATGGCAGCCCTGCGGGAGAGCGGCGTCGTAGTGAGCGATTTCAAGACGATTGAACCGTCGCTTGAGGAGGCCTTCGTCAGGCTCCTCACCGAGAAGGAGGGGTTCTAGATGCCAATCACTCTGAGATCGATCTACACGATAGCGAAGAAGGAGTTCGCGGACAATGCTAGGAACAAGTGGATTATCTCTCTCATCTCCATCTTCCTGGTCCTGACGATCGCAGCTTCCTTCATGGCTGGTCAGGGCAGGGTAGGCGAGATGGATGTCACAGTTGGCGTGCTGATAAGCATCTCCAGCATGCTGGTGCCTATAATATCCATCATGCTAGGATACGCCACGATTTCAGGCGAAGCTGAGAGCGGTGCTCTGTCCGTCGTCCTCGCATGCCCGGTCAGACGCATTGAGGTCCTCCTCGGCAAATTCATCGGCCTGGGTTCTGTCATATGCCTGTCGATCCTCGCCGGCTTTGGAATCTCAGGCATCCTGATTTCCGCGTCGACAGGGAAGGCGGAGTGGAGCGGGTACATCGGCTTCATACTGCTCACTATGCTCCTCGGTATGCTATATCTCAGCGTATCAGTGTGCATCTCATCAGTCTTGAAGAGACGTGTCACCTCCCTCGGGGCGGGGGTAATTGTGTTCTTCTGGGGGATGATCTGCGGAATGATATGGATAGGCGCGTACATGGCGACTGGCGGCGATGCCATGGCATTCCTTAGTGGGGACACTTCCGGAGTCCCTGATTGGTTCTGGTTCGAGGTATTCCTCAGTCCTCAGGACGGGAGCGGTACGGCAGCGATGCTCGCGTTCGGAGAGACAGAGCTCATGGGATACAGCGTAGACTTACCGTCATGGGTCAACCTCGGAACGCTTCTCCTCGCCCATCTGATCTGGACCTTGGTACCTATCGCGCTAGCTGGTTGGTGGTTCCAGAAGAGGGACGTTTGAAGATTCACAGTAGCTCGCCTAACGGCTGGGCTATCGTGCGTCCCATGCGAGGATAGGTAATGTGGGGCAGAAGGCTTTGAACCCCTGCCTATCCAGTGTGTCGGAAGCCTAAAAGAATCAACAGGAATCTCGCACCGGGGACAAACTTCGTTCTTTGTCCTCGTTCACTTTGTTAACCAAGGCAATTCCCGGCCTTCTCTGCGGCAACAAACACTATCTTCACGTGCATCACCCTCTTTTCCATCGGCGACAGGGCCGGCGGTCCCAGATTGTGAGTGGCCGCCATTCAGATGGATCCCCTGTGGGGCTCTCTCTGATGTGAACGGTTCATCGAGGACAGGTCCCGTCGAACGGCTACTGGACCTGAGCAAACACGATTGCGTAGTTGTGTCCGTAGATCTTCGCGCACCTGGGGCATGTGGTGAAGTAGAAGAAGTACTTCATCGGCTTCTCACCCATCAACTCGACGAACTCTGCCATCTCCTTGACCCAGATGGGTGGGGAGCTGTACGGTCCATCGAACACCTTGGTTACGTACCTGCCCGACAGCTTGACATTCTCCGCTCCGGGGACGTCCTTCGTGACCGCCATGTACAGCTCCGACTTCCACGGTGACGGGTCGTACGCTAGCAGCAGGAAATCCTCTATCTTCGGATCGGCGCCTGAATCCTTCGCCAACTTCCACATGCGCCCGATGGTCTTCCCCATGCTTCGCGGCAGGGGCCTATGGAGTATCTGTCCTACGGAATCCTTGATGAACGGCTTGCCGTCCCATTCGTGCGTCTTTCCATCCCATGGCTCTGGATCGAACTTTGGGCAGCATGGCTCTGCCGAATCCTTGCAGTTCTTGCTCATCGCCATCTCAGCAGCCAAGCACGTATTTAACTGCTGTCGACGGTTGTGTGAATGTGCAGGCCTTGGATGATGCCATGCCAGGCACCCCCGGTACAAGAAACCCCTTGATTTCTCGGCCTGACGATTATACTGGCTATGCGTAGGAGTGGGGGCAGAGGGATTTGAACCCCCATCGACGGGTTTCCACCACGTGGAGAGCGACTCCACGCGTTCAGACATGGGTCATCGCTCCAGTTACTCATCACTGGTCAGCAAACCCAACGGAAATCATTCCCATAACTGGAGCCCGTTAGGATACCAGACTACCCCATACCCCCGGTTGTGCACAGTCGCGGAGAAGCCTCTACTTCTTCCGGAGCTTCTGAGCTCTCTTGCGCCTTCTCATCTTCTTCTTGCGCCACTTCCAGCGCTGCTTTCCGCGCTTCTTCCACGCTCGAGAACTCCTCTTCATGCGTCAAACTCCTCTTGCGACTGTTGGCCGTACATCGCTTCCTTTTTATATTCCTTTTGATGGGGCGCAGCGGGCCGGTCGGGAATTTCGGGCGCTTCGGCGCCTTTCGAACCCGAGACCACTGGCTGTCTTCGGCTCGTTGGGAGAGCCGTAGAAGGCCAGTGCTATATCCTGACTAAGCCACCGGCCCATCTGGCCGGATGACACATGAGCCCCCTCCGTATAAAACCTTGGTCTGGACTTCGTCGGCGTCCCATACACCTCCGGCCCGCTGTGATTCTGCGAACGCTTTAAGGGGGGTATTCATCATACCATCTCCTGTTCTCGATGGATGAAGTTGAGATAGTCGAGCTGAGGAAGATAGACCTCAGGGGCGCCGTGATCATAGATGGGTTCCCCAGCGTTGGACTTGTGAGTTCGATCGTGGCAAACTATCTGATAGCCCTGCTCAAGCTCGAGTACGTAGCAGTGATGGATTCCGGACTCTTCCCAACGGTATCGTTGGTGCGGAACTCCGAGCCGTTGGGACCCGCAAGGGTGTATGCCCGGCCGAACCTCCGGCCAGGCGAGCAGCAAGTCGTGGTCTTCTCCACGGAGCTGCAGCCATCGGCCAATCTCCTTCGCCCTATCGGCAGGGCGATAATGGACTTCGCACAGGAGCAGAAGTGCGATCTCATAATCTCCGCGGGAGGCCTCATCGTGGAGGGCGACGAGACGAGCGTTGAGGATGAGGAGAGAGGTGAGGTGTCCGTGTACGGAATAGGAAGCACTGAGAACGCGGAGAGGCTCCTCGTCGCGGCAGACGCCACACCCTTCACCGACGGCGTCATATCCGGAACGGCCGGCGTACTGCTCAACGAAGGACGGCGAAGAGGCATGGACGTGATCACGCTCCTCGCGGAGGCGCGGCCCGACATGGCCGACGCGCGGGCCGCGGCCCTTATCCTCACCTCGATCGATCAGATGGTCATGCATCTCAGGCTCGACGTCGAACCCTTGTGTAAGGAGGCCGAGAGGCTCGAGGCCCAGCTCAAGATCCTGCACAAGGACGCGGAGAAGAAGAGCAGGGAATCGTTGGAGCCCGTCGCTGGTTACCACTGATCCAGCCAGCGAGCCTGTGTCAGGAACCTTATTATAGCCGTCCCCGGTTGTGTTCACGTGTCGGGAGTCAAGGCGGTCTGGCGCGTGGAAACCCGACAGGTTTGAGGATGCGATAGGCATCGGGGGAGGAGCCTGGCTTGATCGACGTGTTTTTCACCGTTATCCTCGCCACGATTGTCGTGATGTGGGTGCTGGGCGTGCGCGGGATCCTTTTGGGACGGATCGCGGTCGCCATCAAACGGCACCTCCTGGTCGCCTCGTCGCTCTTCTGGCTGGCCTTCTTCTTGTTCGCGGCAGTATTCGTCGTCAATTTCGACTACTTCGACAGGATCCACGACATCGACGAGGCAGTGGACGCCGCAGTCGCTAGTCTGGAGGCTGGCATAAACCCCTACGAGGAGTACGTGATCCCTCGGTTCGAGGGCAGGTGGAGCCCCGACGTCAATTGGACGGATGGGCCGTACAACTACCTGCCCCTGGACTTGTTTGTGTATTATGGACTCCATGGCGTCTTGGCAGGCCTCGATTCCCCCATGTGGTTCGTCGTGGCCAACCTCCTGTTCTCGTATGCTGCGTTCCTGGTATTGAGGGACATGATCACCTCGGACTGGATCGTGTACGCTCCCCTAGCCGGGATCGTCATGCTGTTCTACTCATTCGACAACGCGTCGCTCACCTTGTTCTTGATAGTACTGTCAGCCTGGGTGTACAAGAAGGCCAGCTGGCACCCCGCCGCCCTGGCAGTCATCGTGATGGCGCTCGCGACCATGACCAAGGTCTTCGCCGTGATACCTCTTGCTGTGATGGTCATCTACGAACTCGAATCGGGCGCGAAGGCCAAGGACTGGAGGAGGATCGCCGAGACGCTCGCCGCGGTCGCGGTCGGCGCGGTCGCCGCGCTGCTCATGATGCTGCCATTCGGCGTCGGCTCGGTCCTTGACGCAGCCGTGTTCTTCCACGCAAGCGAAGACCTGAGGGTGGGCACGTCCACTGGTGGCACGCTCTTGAGCGAACTGATGGCCAGCAGCGGATACTACTCGATGGTCAGCGTCGCGGTGGTGCTCGCCTCGCTCGTGGTCGGGATGCGCTTCAGGAGCCTGAACGACCGGGTGTTGCTGACAACGGTCGCCTTCATGCTCGTTGCGGTCAAGAGCAGCCTCGCCTTGCCCATGGTTGCGGGCGTGTTCCTCATGCTGCGTCTCAGGGAACTGCATGACGAGCGGCACGAGCCGGAGGGCGCAGCCCGGGAAGCCGTCCGTGCCATATCTGACGCGGAACCGAACGACGACATCCGCTGAGCGGATCGGAGACGCCTCTCCCGCGCCGTCATTTCTACTAAAGAAATATCTATTATTTCAACCATGACCGGAATGACGCGAAGTATGTAGCAAGAACTTCGAGGTGTAGGTATGTCTTCGAAATATGCTTCAATAACGACCGCAGAAGTGCCTGGTCCCAAGTCCGCCCAGCTCGGAAAGATGAGGGAGCAGCTGATCGCAAAGGGCGTTGGGATAGTCGCTCCGGTTTTCATAGACAAGGCCGCCGGGTCCATCCTGACGGATGTCGACGGGAACTCCTACATAGACATGGGGAGCGGCATTGGCGTGACGAACATCGGCCACAGGCCAGCCGAGGTGGAGGCAGCCATCAAGGCCCAGGCGGGGAAGTTCATCCACACGTGCTTCCAGGTCACGCCCTACGAGAGCTATCTCAGGGTGGCCGAGAAGATAGCGAAGTCCGCCCCGGGCTCCGGCCTGACGAAGAGCGTCCTGTTCAACGCAGGTGCCGAGGCGGTGGAGAACTCCGTGAAGATATCGAGGCATTACAACAAGAAGGCGGCCTCGTTCTCCTTCAACCACAGCTTCCACGGAAGGACCATGATGGCGCTCGCCTTGACCGCGAAGGAGATGCCCTACAAGGCGGGGTTCGGCCCATTACCTGAGACATACAAGGTCGAGTTCGCCTACTGCTACAGATGCCCGTTCAACATGACATATCCATCCTGCGGTGTCGCGTGCGCGGACAAGATAGACGAGCTGTGGTCGACCCCACAGTTCGATGGGAAGGTGTCCTCCCTCATCGGGGAGCCGATCGCCGGCGAGGGCGGCTTCATCGTGCCTCCCAAGGAGTTCTACCCCAAGGTCTCCAAGATATGCAACAAGCACGGCGTCGTCTATATAGACGACGAGATACAGACCGGGGCGGGGCGTACGGGCAAGATGTGGTGTGTCGAGCACTGGCCTGGGACCGAACCTGACATACTGGTATGCGGCAAGGGCATCGGCGGGGGATTCCCAGTGTCCGCCACCACAGGGAGGCCGGAGATAATGGATGCCCCTCAGGTCGGCGGCCTTGGAGGTACTTTCGGCGGGAACCCCGTGGCGTGCGCCGCGGCGTTGGCCCAGATGGACATCATCGAGAAGAGCCTAGGGAACGTCGGGACCATAAACTCCTACATGGTCAAGCGTCTGGAGGAGATGAAGCAGAAGTTCCCGGTGATAGGCGATGTCAGGGGCATCGGCGCCATGATGGCGCTGGAACTGGTCAGCGACCCGAAGACGAAGGAGCCCGCTGCGAAGGAGACCGGCGCGGTCAAGAACGCGGCGCTGAAGAAGGGACTCCTGATACTGACATGTGGCACTTACAACAACGTCATCCGCATGCATCCGTCGATACTGATGCCGCAGGACATGCTTGAGGAGTCGATGGACATCCTCGAGGAGTCCTTCAAAGAAGTTGTCTCGTAGGAGCTGCGAGCGTCCACAGAGCATGAATGAAGTCCGGTCAGATGCCTCGCTGGACGGCGATGTCATTCGCCCGTTCCAGGTCTTCCTCGTCGTTGACGTTCACCGCGAGAAGCGGGTCCGCGAATCTGGCGGTCGCCGTCACTGGCTCCGGCGTGACGATGTTCAACCCGATCCATACGAGCCGTGGTCCTGAGCCGTCTTCCGCTACCGAGCCATGATCTGACGCGAGACGCGTCATCGTCTCAGGTACGACCCCCGCAAGGCTGCCCCCGTCGAACTTGTCTAGCAGCTCGGTCACATGCTCCTTTCGCACGAACGGCACATCAACGTTGAGCGTGAGGAAGCAGTCCCGTTCCTTGAGGAGCGCGATAACGTCCTCATGATATCCCACGCCGTCAGTCTCGACGACTAGTATGCCGAGCCTCTGGGCCTCGGCCTTCGTCTTCGGGGTATGGGGCGACACCGCGACCACGATATCCTCGAGCCCGTCGACGTCAAGGGCATCCACCGACCGTCTTAGGAGGCTTCTGTCCCCAACGACGAGGAGGCCCTTCTCGACCGGGCTCTTGAACCTGGTCGCTCTCCCACCAGCCATCACAACGCCGATCACGCGATCAACACCCATGTCATCAGGACCGAGAGCCTACCTATCTCGTTCGCCGCCCCGAACACATCTCCTGACACTCCTCCGAAATGCCTCCGTCCGACAATCGTGATGGCCGTCCCAGCTACTACGCCGATGAGCACTATGGCGCATAGGAAGCCCGCGGCGAGTGCGCAGACCGTCACCCCGATCGCGAGCGAGGCGACGAACTTGCCAGGAGACGCATTCTGCACGAACGCGGAGCCCATGCCGCTGTGCGCGCTCGGTCCGATCAGCATCGAGGTGTTCATCGCCATCTTGCCGCCGACTTCCGACAGTACGAACCCGATGGCGAAGGGCACGTGCCATGGCAGTGGCCACAGGTCCAGCGGGTGGTCGGCCTTAGCGCACATGCGCCAGGACAGCGTGAACAGGATCACGACGAACAACACGACCGCAAGTACCGCCGCGACGCCGGACCGCGGGTCCTTCATCACCGCCCGCTTCCTATCTGCCGATCCACTGGCCATGATCCCATCAGCGATGTCGGCGAGCCCTTCTGTGTGCATCATCCCGGTCAAGGCGTACATCACGACGAGTAGCAAACCTCCCATGATGGCCGCGTCGTCCCGACCTGCCATCAAGCTCAGCGCGATGCACGTGGCGGCGATCAGAAGGCCCACCACCAGCCCGACGAAGGGGAACAGGTACTGTTGCCTGGCCACCGAGTCGATGTCCGTCATTGGCCCAGGCAGCCTGATGCGTGTCAACAATCCGAACAAGGCTCGCGTCATGGCTCGTCACTCGAATGTCCTGGTCATCGAGGCCGCTACCAAGGCGCCGACGGCGTCATCCAAGAACGGGGGCAGATCAGCGATGACTCTCGGTTTATCACGGTCATATCTGACGTAGTTGAACAGTCCCTTCTTGCCAGCGATGTACTCGGCGATGGACATGCCTATCAGCTCGTCCGCGACCAGAGATGCGGGGTCATCTGTCAATCGCGGTTCATCGCCGTCGTCGGACGATATCAGCTCGTCGAGGTACGCCGCCGCCGCGATCAATAGCCGCACGTTCGGGTCCTCGAGGTTGTAAGACAAGACGGTCCTCAGCCTGTCTCTGGCGGCGGCCAAGTCCTCGTTCTCTTCGCTACTGACGTATAATTCGAAGCCCGCATCCACCAGGTCTTCGAGCTTCAGTCCGTGTTCCGCTATGATCGACATCGCGTTCTTCATGGGCTCGTTACCCCCGTGGCGGCGAAAGAGTAAAATACGCTTTCAATATTTCAAGTTTGCTTTAGGTGAGCGACATGGTCAGCATTTCCCAGTATGCCAAGGCGGTCAAGCCCCTCGACGAACTCACGATGGAGAAGGCCGCCCTGAAGCAGAGTTCACTCACCAAGCCTCCGGGGAGCCTGGGCGTCCTAGAGACGCTTTCTGTCAAGCTAGCAGGCATCTACAGGACGCCATCGCCGTCCATTCGGAGAAAGCTGATATTCACGATCGCCGGGGACCACGGCGTCACTGAGGAGGGCGTCAGCGCGTACCCATCCGAAGTGACGGCCCAGATGGTATTGAACTTCGCCAGGGGCGGAGCCGCCATAAACGTTCTAGCTGATTGTGCGGATGCGGAGGTTCGGATTGTCGACATGGGTGTGTCCTCCCGAGTTGACTGGCCCGATTGCGTCCACAGACGCAAGGTGGCAGATGGCACGAGGAACATGTGCGTCGGCCCAGCCATGTCCAGCGAGGAGGCGATGAGATCGCTTCTGATAGGGGCCGAGCTTGTATGTGAGGCCGTGGACGAAGGCGCCGCCGCGATAGCGGTGGGTGACATGGGCATCGGCAACACGACCTCTGCCAGTGCGATCACTGCGGCCGTCACTGGAAGGTCCGTGTCAGAGGTGACGGGGAGAGGCACCGGCGTGGACGACGAATCCCTCGCCCTCAAGGTGACGGCGATAGAGAAGGCGCTCAGTCTCAACATGCCAAACGGTGAGGATGGTCTCGACCTGTTGCAGAAGGTGGGCGGATTCGAAATCGGTGGAATGGCGGGCGTGATAGTCGGCGCCTCCTCCCGTTCGGTGCCAGTCTTCCTGGACGGGTTCGTCTCCAGCTCCGCGGCGCTCGTGGCGGCCGCCATAGCTCCAGGAAGCGTTGAGTACATGATCCCGTCGCATCTGTCCGTCGAGCCGGGGCATCGATACTCGTTGCAGCATCTCGGCCTGTCACCGATCCTCGATCTCGGTATGAGGCTCGGCGAAGGGACCGGGGCGGCTCTCGCGTTCTTCATTGCTGAGTCCGCCTGCCGAATCCTCAATGAGATGGCGACATTCGAAGGGGCTGGCGTCTCTGGTCGGAAGGCGGATGATGACGATGATGAACGGAACGACACAGTTGGGTGATTGAGATGGAAGACAAGATGGACAAGAAGAGGTACATGACATGGATCGCGTTGGCGGTCGTGGTATCCTCAGTCATAGCGTTCACTGGTGGGTACATGACAGCTGCGATGTTGGAGGGAGGGGACGATGGGATACTGCTCGTGGACGACTACGGCCGTACGATCAAGCTCGACGGCATTCCGGAGAGGATAGTCTCGACAGCGCCTACGCCAACAGAGATACTGTTCGCGGTCGGGGCGGGGAGCCAGGTCGTAGGGGTGGATGACTACAGCGACTATCCAGCCGAAGTCGCCAACATCACGAAGGTCGGTTCTTACACCCTGAGCACCGAGGTCATAATCGGTCTGCAGCCCGACCTGATAGTCTCCAGTGACCTCGTGCCGTTGTCGCAGCTCGAGCTGTTGGAGGACCGCGGCATACCATTCGTCATACTCGCTACCAGAAACCTGGATGATGTCCTCAAGGATGTGCGCCTCGTCGGGATACTCACCGGTCATGTGGAGGAGGCCAACGCCCTCGCCGATAGCCTGGAAGCCAGGATAGACGCCGTCGCCGAGAAGACCATGGAGGATGATTTAGTGAGGCCACGGGTCTACCTGGAGTACTACCCGTATTGGACATACGGCCCTGGCTCCTTCGGCAACGACCTCATCGCGTTGGCCGGCGGCGTGAACATCGCGGAGAACACGTCAAGCGAGTATCCGATGTTGACGAGCGAGTTCGTCATTGCCCAGGA
>JBFFML010000006.1:0-88287 GCA_041554135.1 Thermoplasmata archaeon
AACAGAATGAAGAGCAGACGCAGTGTGGTTGAGCAGACACGAGTCCAGAGCAAGAGAAAGGCTATCGACGAGGTCCAACTTGATCCGGACCTGTTTCAACCCAGCTCATCCTTGGACTGGTTTGGGCAACCACACAGAACAATGGTGGTCTTTCAGAATTCCTGGCGGATCTGGCTTGTGATGGTTATGATAGTGTTCTTTGCCATCTTCTTCATCACTACTGTAATCAGACTCGGGCTTGCCCCATAGACTAGGAGGTGTCGCTAATCTATGGCTTTTGCGCTGCTCCAAGGAGAAAGGAACCCTGTTGTCCGAGGCTCTCCATTGCGCAAATACGCCCAGAATAGCGATGCCTGGCCAATTGCGCCGGCATCAACCGGAATTGCAGGGTTTCAAAGGGGCCGGTTGAGAAAAGGCCATAGGGGCGGAGAGAAGGCCTTAAGCCATCCGACAAGGATATTGGTCCGGAGAGAGGCGCATCGGCGGATGCGCAGTGGTTCGGTTGGACGAACGATCGGCGAAGTTTGCCTTCAAGCTGGTACCTTTCGTGGTTCTCCTGATCGCAGGGGCCGTGCTGCTCGTGTTCGCCTCTATGTCGCTCATGATAGCTGGAGAGGGTATGATATTCTATCTGCCCTTGGGAATCCCTGGCGTACTGGCAGTATTGGTGGGGGCAATAGGCATTCTTCTGGTGACACTCACGAAATGAGAATCTGCCAGAGAAAAGGCCATAGGGGCAGTGAGGACAAGTCTTATGCCTCGATACGAGGATTGCTGAGCCATGAGACTAAGTGTAGGTGCAGTTCTTGCTCTATCCCTTGTCAACATTGGCATCGGAGCCTTCTTTCTCTTCTGCATGATCGCCTGGGGTCAGACAGGTGGACACGCGATAATGGATCTTGCACTTGTGTCCCCTCTATTCGTAGGCTCTGCTGGAGTAGCTTACTTGAAGGTGAGGCAGGAATCTCTCGAAGAGTCAAATGGGACTGTATGGATTGCACTGGTAATGTACGCAGCTCTCGGTGCATGTCTTCTTTGGATTGTCCACGGAATCATGGGCTTCGGAGCAACCTAGCTATTTCAGTCATTGGAGTCTCTCCGTCGTGAGAAAAGGCCATAGGGGCGGGAAGCCATGCAAAGGCAGATGTGCCACTGAGGATGATTCTGTAGGAGTTGAGTGGGATTATGATGAACTGCCCAAGATGCGGTGGTGCAACTGAGAGGGGATTTGTGATTGCCTGGGCTAGCTACGTACGGAGCCGAATAGACTGGTTCAAGTCCGAGACGGAATTCAAAGCGAAGTCGAAGTGGGCGCTTGTCGGAGAGGAGCCATTGAGCCGCTCAGGCTGGCCCGGCAGAATCCGTGCTCATAGGTGCACACACTGTCGCATTGTGTTCTTCGAGTACTAGCCAATACTATCGTGAGCCAGGAATGTATCTTGTTGCGGTCCTCGGGAAAAGGCCATGGGGGCGGAACCCTTCAATAGCCATCATAGAAATGAGAGAACCAGAATGAACGCCATGATAGCCACAAGCCAGAACAGGTAACTCTTCCAGCTCTTCGGACGGGTGCGGTATCTGGCCTCCTGCCTCAAGACATTGCCGTCACCCCACTGAATAGGGGGTTGCGTAGGACCCGTCGACATCCCAATCATATATCTTTGAATCTGGGATTGGTGACTTAAGAATATCCACGGATGTCCGTCGGAAGACGGCCATAGGGGCGGAGGGATTCCAGCAGTACCTATTTAATGGCCATCGCTATTATTAGTACAAGGTGATTCGATGACTCGGAGGATCTCGCTTATTCAGTCGAAGGCCGAATCTACCGACGAGGGGCGGTTCGAGCGTGTCGTGGACGGCCGACGCAAGGGAATGAGAGGATGGCTCCGCTTCACCATCCTCTACGGAGCGATTGCGTATGTCACATTTATTGTGGTGATGGTCGTCATCAGATTCCTGTTCGATTGATGCTTGCGGCATTACAAACCTCTTAGAGAAAAGGCCAAGAGGGGCGGAATGCCGTCGTGACTCTAAGCCGCCCAGGACACTTTGAGTACTAGATGGTTTCGGAGTTGGATGGCGAAAGACCCTGCGAAGAATCTTGCTCCTGCTATTGTTTGTCGGTGTCTGTTTGATCGTCATCGGCGTAGCTCTGATCAATGTGACCGAGGAGACTGATGACTGGCCGACGACCGTAGAGCGTCCTTATTGGAATCAAGGGATTATATCTCTCACCGGCCGGCATCTTGCTCTTTGTTACGGTCCCAACCATCTACTACTATGGCGTCCTGGCAAAGGCATCGAGATACCTGGATATGAAGACGGCAACTCTTGCTGGAGGAACTTCAGAATCACCCACAGGCCGGACAGTTCTCTCAGAAAGCAAGGGCGAGGATGTTGATATGAGTGCACCCAAGTTCTGCCGTCACTGTGGTCGTGGAATCCCATCGGACTCGGCCTTCTGCGAGCATTGCGGGAAGCAACTCTGAGAGAAGGGCATAGGGGCGGAGCCCCGACAACATGTTAACAAGGGGAGATCGCCTGGTCTTGCCTGAGGAGTCCTATGGAATGCCCTGTGTGTAAGAGGCCGATTCCCGAAGGAGTCATGGTCTGCAGCGTGTGCGGATGGAAGGCCGACAGAGCGAAGGCAGAAGGCGCTCAAGGGCTGGGTATGCGCGCACGCTTGGGGAGAATTTAGTCTATCTGTCTACAGAAGAAACAATCGGGACGGAAAGGTATCAGAAGTCACTCCGCACGTCCTCTGCGTCTTGAGGCAGCTCCCCTTCTAACACTATTCCCTCGAACATACTGCCGCCGCAGTCGCTCATTCCTATCCCGCCAGGTGGGAAGCAACGTCCATCTAGCGAGTACCAAATCGCGAAACATAGATTAACATTGTTATCGGTAGCTTAAGTATTCCTCCCCTGAATTATCACCAGACGAAATCAGCCTTCGACCGTCTCGGATGCAGAGATGTCCGTCAAGGATCATGCAATCCTAAGAACGACACGGAAATTTCATATGCTTCAAGCGTCCTATTGCGATTCGGAGCCATTGGGCAATGTCTGTAGATCCATTTCAAGCGCGCCGATACTCCTCTGTCAATAGCGCAGCCGGTGTGATGGTAGATAAGGAATTCGTCTTCGAGAAGAAGGACGGTGTGACTGAGCCTTATCTTGCCAAGAAGGAAGTCGCCCAGCGGCTCCATAGGCGTTTCGTAGTGGAGATCGTGGCCATCTCCGTGGTCATTGCCGTGGTCATCCTTGGCCTCTTGTTCTTCCCGTTCTAGAGTCCTCTCTCCCAGCTGGAGCAAGGTAAGAGCTAATGAACCAGAGCGCGTGTTTGGTCTCATCGATGCATCAACGGCAATGGCCCAATGTGAAGTCGCTCTTGCTGCAGAGTTCACGGTGTTTCGTTCGGAAAATCGCCAGAGCGCGGCGGAGAGGATAGACCTTCGGGGCGAGAGGGTCTCCAGAAAGATCATTATCGAAGCATGTACAGTCCAAACATCAATATGAGGAAGGATAGAAGTGCGACCAGAAGCGCTGTCGTGCGATGGCGATAGCTGAAAACCCTTCCGACGGCGTTCGGGTTCCTTGGAAGAGCGTGGAGACCTACCATCTTCGGCCTTCTGCTACCGGGGAGACGACTCACGAACGAAAGAATCCGGACGGATGATATTTGTAGTTTGCCGCGGGACTCCATGACGCTGGAAGCGTAATCTTTCCCCCTCCGTCCGGAGTGAAGCCGATGGGGGCGGGTGGAGCCACGGAAACAGGTTTAAGCCATGGATGAATTGGCCCGCTCGAGGGTCGGAGATGAGTCTTCGCAGAGTCGCAGGATCATACGCAGTGTTCATGGGAATGGCCATGGTTTCCATGTGGGCAGTGCTGATTGGCATTGGACAAGTCCCTGAAATCGAAACAGAACCAGTTCGCATCTCATTTCACCTCGCAGGGGAGTTGCTCACGGCTGCCGCGTTGATGATTGGAGGGATCGGCCTGATCTTGAGCCGGAGATGGGGCTTCAACCTCTTTCTCGTGGCAATGGGGATGCTATCATACACGATTGTGGTAAGCCCCGGATATTACGCCCAGGAGAGCGAGTACGCTCTCGTCGCGATGTTCGTGGTGTTCATGGCCATCACACTATTGCTGATCGCATATGCGTTGAGAGACGAATCCCCTTTCAAAGTCAGCCCCTCAGGGAAGAGGCCATAGATGCGTGCTAGGTCATCAAGCTGGGAGAACGCCGATGAATGCGGATTGTAGATTCTACTTGGAGGGCGCGTCCGCCCATGCTCCTTCGACTCCGGCTGTCGGTATCCTCGTGTGGCGCGAGGCACGGGTGTTGAAACTATAGACGAGTGAACGTACAGAACTGCTGCTCCTCGTCTCTTCTGCCTGTCTTCGGGGCACCTGTCAGTATAGTATTTCACAGGAAGGATTATATCTGGAAAATCCCGATGGCCCTGAGGGGGTTGGTCGCTCGAATAGAGGGAATGCGGTTGATGCCGTACCTTGGATGAACTGGTACGCATCAGGCCGGGTCAGATCAGGGGCATCGTTCGCTAGAAGGGTCTCGATGCAATGGCGGACTGGACACCTCAGGTTGCTGCTCTATGCTGTTGCCACGTCTGTCCTGCTGGCTCTTGCCGGTCAATGCATCCCAGCCACATATTCGAATCGAGTCGTCAGCTTAGGGTCTGAAGCCGCTGACATTGTCTCCGTCGACAGCACGGGGCTTGTGGGGAGATACACCTCCATAGCGATCGACTCCGGTCGCTCGGTGCACATCAGTTATTATGATTCGAATAACGGAGACTTGAAGTATGCGACGAACGCCGCTGGCGGGTGGGATCTGAGTACGATTGACAGTCACGGCACCGTGGGCTGGTCTACCTCGATTGCCGTCGACGCGGCCGACAATGTCCATATAAGCTACAAGGACAGCACGAATTCAGACCTGAAATACGCCACGAACATAGGCGGCTCCTGGGCCGTCGGCGCGGTTGACTGCGAAGGCGATGTGGGCTCGTCCACATCGATCGTCGTCGATTCTGGCGGTTGGGTGCACATCAGCTACTACGATTCAACGAACGGCGATCTCAAGTATGCCACGAATGCTGGCGGCGAGTGGGTCCTGGACACTGTCGACAGCGAAGGCGATGTCGGGGGTGTTACCTCGATAGCCGTCGACTCGAACGATATCGTCCACATCAGCTACAGCGATATAACGAAGGGGGATTTGAAGTACGCCACGAACGCTGGCGGCACTTGGACATCAAGCGCGATCGACGACGCATGCGATGTGAGTTCGTCCACATCCATAGCGGTCGATTCGGCCGACATGATCCATATCAGCTACTATGACTCGACCAACGATGATCTCAAGTACGCCACGAATGCCAGCGGCACATGGTCGGTGGACATTGTCGACGATGTGGGCAATGTCGGCGCCTTCAATTCCATGGCGATCGACTGGACATGCAAAGCCCATATCAGCTATTATGACACGACGTGCCGCGATCTCAAGTACGCCACGAACGGAGGCGGTGGTTGGGAATTGAGCGCTGTCGACAGCTACGACGATGTTGGCTGGCACACCTCAATTGCGGTAGACCGGACTGGTCGGGTTCATATCAGCTACTATGATTTCGCATACGCGCGTCTCAAGTACGCGACATTCTCGGCTTTCTCCGTCTTCGAGCTCTCAGGGATCATGGCCGGCTGGAACCTCGTTTCCATCCCGCTCGTGGATCACGGTTACATGGCGAGCACGTTACCAGGGCTGTCGTCCGGAGACATGGTGTCGAGATGGGACTCGTCGACCCAGACATACGACAAGAGTTACATCGTGGGCATATCAGATTCCGGCTCCGATTTCGCAATCGAGCCATCCTGGTCTTACTGGGTGGGCTCGGGAACAGCGAAGTCGGTCGAGTTTTTTGGCCGCGAGCCAGCGGAATTGCAGACCAGAACGGTTGAGGTGCCGTACGGAGGTGGGTGGGTGCAGGTCGGCCTCGCATCGCTGCAGACCACATGGTGGGCGAGCGATCTGGTGGACATGTACACCGCTGACTTGTTGACGATGGTGTCGCGCTGGAATTCAGACACGCAGACATACAGCAGCTACATCGTGGAGTTCGACACGGGCGACTTCCAGCTGAACCCCGGAGACGGACTGTGGTTGTATGTCGAGGGCAGCGGGGTATTGTCTTATGCTCCTTAGGGAATGGATGTCCGTGACCGTGCATCGAGAGACCGACTTCGTCTCATCGCCGGTGATGACGGTTTTTGACAAGCCGCGTCAGGTGTAGCGGTCATGTGGACTCAGGTCGTTGTGAAGGCGGATAAGGTGCGCACGCGAAAGACTAAACAATGCCATGTTCCTTCAAGTCCACGGTATTGAGGATGGACGACGAAGTGCTTATTGTGTTGGACGACGCCCCATACGGCACAGAAAAGACCTACAACGGGCTGAGATTGGCCATAGCTCTCCAGGCCAGGAAGAACCCCGTGAGATTGTTCCTTATGGCTGATACGGTCTTCGCGGGCATCCCGAATCAGGAGACTCCGCCCGGATACTACAACATCGGTGAGATGCCCGGAAGGGTATTGGCGAATGGCGGACTTGTGGCAGCTTGCGGAGGGTGCATGAAGGCCAGGGGGATCAAAGTCGAAGAACTCATCGAAGGTATTGAGCAAGGCTCCATGGCCCTGTTCTCAGAATGGACAGAGAAGTGTGACAAGATACACTCTTTCTGAGTCGTGGTCGTCAGCATCGACTCGAGGCCCGGACATCTCACACGGCTCCCATCGTCTATGTGATCACATCAGAACACTTGATTCCGATTGTCATCCGAGATTCATGATGGGAGGATGTCGGGAACGCGGGGTAGAGCTCACCGACTTGAGGTGGCATGTCTTTACAGTCCGGAGGTTCCTCACTTCCCACGACGTTCCTGCCTGAAAACCCTCTCCCGCTGGGCCATCCGACAAGCTTCGCAGTCGCCACTGCAGGGTTCGACATGGACGACTATCGTGCTCCGAGGCAAGGACTCCCTGATCTCTGCCTCCAACTCCTCCACGATTGCATGGCTTTCGCTCACGCTCATGGTGCTGGGCACAGTCACGTGTAGGTCAAGTTCCCTGTCGGCGCCTATCCTCCTCGTACGCAGCCTGTGATAATCCAATATGGAATATTCGTGCCTCTCCAGCACGGTCTCTATGCAGCGCATCTCATCCTCTGGGAGGCTCCTGTCCAGCAGTCCGTCGGCCGACCTCCTGGTTATGTCGTAGGCCGCTCTGACAATCAGGGCGGCGACGAACATGGCGATTATGGGATCGACTATGTGCCACCCTGTTACAAGTATGATGCCGAGCGCGACGAAGACTCCGACGGATGTCCACACGTCGGTCCTGAGATGATACGCATCCGCCTCCAACGCCAACGAATCCGTTTCCTTCGCGACCGTGAAGAGTCTTCTGGAGACGAAGACGTTCACGACTGCTGACACCAGCATGACTGCCATCCCGGCAGCCACGAGTTCGACCTCGGTCATCCAAACCATACGCCTGGCAGCCTCGAAGATTATCGCGCCAGCTGCGACGAATATGAGGCTTCCTTCGATGAGTCCCGATAGGTTCTCGAACTTCCCGTGGCCGTAGCGGTGGTCATCATCGGCCGGCATTGCTGAGCGGCCGACTGAGTATCTCGCGACCATGGCTGCGACCAGGTCCATCCCGGAGTGGATCGCTTCTGACAGCACGCTCACTGACCCCATCAGGAGACCTGCAACGAGCTTGAGGGCAACTAGGAATGCATTGGACATTACTGACAGCCGCGCCACGGCTATCTTCTCGGCAGCTGCGTCCATTGACCTGTTCGATGGCGAAGAATGTACTTAGGCTTTCTCCACCATGTCCAAACGGTTGTTGAGTGCGAAACAATTATCACAGGATACTTGAATAATGCGCACGCCCCCGTGAGGTAGTCTTATGGCAGACGAACTAAACAGAGCGCTCAAGGCTTTGACGGTATCGAACCTCAAGTCTGTAGCGGATAAGGCCGGAATCGATGTCTCCTCCTGCAAGTCGAAGAACGACTATGTGCGGACGCTCTCAGAATCGCCGCTCACCGAAGAGAAGCTGAAGGCGCTACTGTTCGGCGAGAGTGAGTCTGAGGAGGTGCGGGAGGACGAGATGAAGTCCGTCGCCAAGGACCTCAAGGACATATCAGAAAGGCCGAGTGAGGGACGGGAGGTTCCCGAGGACGAGGATGTCGACATCGAGAGAAGCATTGACAAGGCTCTGCTTCTCCGGCCTTTGTTCTTTGAGATCGACACAGCCACCGAACACACGTGGAACCGCATGATACTGGGGGACTTCGCCGAGGCGGTCAGGCTCAACATCGAGTCAAGATCGGAGGCCATGGAGCGCCTGACGACGTTCCATCTCTACTCCGCCGCGTTGTCGATACGGGCCGCGGAGACGCTGCTGCGTGACATGAGGGGGCTCGACGGCAAGATGACATCTGAGATCAAAACTGCCCTTGCGGAGGCTAAGATGGCGTTTATCCACGGACCGCCGAAGAGGCGCGAGAGCGCGGTCCATGAGATCGAGACCTTGACCATGAAAGCGGTGGAAGCGTATCTGTCGCAGACGTACGAAGCGGAACAGGAACTGAGGAGCAAGCTCGAAGAGTACGCCTCCTTCGGCGTCCGAACTCAGGTTTCGTACGAGCTCCTCGACCTCGCCGCAAACGCGAAGCGCTCTTATGACCTCGCGCAGTACTCGGACATGCTCGAGAAGGCGGAAATCCAGGCTCATAGGGAGAAGGAGTCGAGGCTCAAGGACATCGATGACGCCTTCGAGCAGGTCAGGACCGCCATCGAGGCCGCAAAGGAGGCAGGCGCGGACACGGCGGATGGTGAGGCCAGCCTGAGAGACGCCAGAAAGGCGTTCAAGACGAACGATTTCAAGGCTGCAGCCGAACTGCTCGCCGACATAGAGCGGGCCGTCGACCTGGCCCATCTGGACAAGGTGCGGTCCAACGGCGCAGTCGAGGCGCGAGAGATAGCGGAGATCACCACTTCGATCCGCGAGGCCGAGCCAGACCTGGAGGAGGCGGCGATGTACGGCCTTGACGTACAGGACGGGCTGCTCTTCGTCAGACAGACGAAGACCGCCCTCGAGCAGAGGGATGTCGTCACCGCGTCCAAGTATTCCCGGAGGGTGCGCAAACTCGCTCGGTCGATGGAGAAGGACATAAAACGCCTCAGGACAGAGAAGGGGATTCTCAGCCATGTAGAGGGCGCCAAGTGCGGTGAGTGCGGAAAGGAATCCCTGTACGCATTCCCTGACGGACGGACCAAGTGCGACGACTGTGGTCACAAGTTCACGACAGGGCCGGGTCGGGCTACTGTCGCAGCGGCGCCGGCGACGCGACAGCTCAAGAGCGGGCCTCAAAGCAAAGGCGTGTTGAACACGAGGAAGCGGAGAAACCTGTTATCCAAGAAGTGAGTCTCGACCGGAGGTCGACGACGCGTCTTCATCCCAGCTTCGCAGCGATGCCGTTCCCGTTCTTGTCGTTGTCGTTCTTGGCAAGGCCCTTGATGATGTCTCCCCTCGTTACTATGCCGACCAGCTGACCCGCCTGCGTCACGGGAAGCCTGTTCACATCGTTCAGGACCATGGCCATCACGGCCTCCTTGAGCGTCGTGTCCGTGGTGACGGTGTGGGCCTCTTTCGACATCACCTCGCTCACCGATCGGCTGCCGATCTCCTCGTACGCTTCGAGGAGCTCCCTCTGGACGACCTCCTCTTGAAAGGCGATGCCAATTGATGAGATGGAAGGGAAGACCATGCGGAGGTTCTTCTTCGTCGTCTTCAGTGACCTGAGTATGTCGACCTCGCTGAATATGCCTATTATGCGTCCGTCTGCGATGACGGGGGCCCCCGAGACGTCCTTCTCGGCCAGCAGGGCTGCCGCCTCCTTGACGGACATCTCCGGCGGTACCGTCACGACGGGTTTGGTCATGACTTCTTCGACCTTGGTCATCTCTTATCGTTCCTGGTCATCGATAGGAAACCTATAAATGTTTCGTCCAGCTCTTCGATGCGTTGTCATGGGAGCGACGACGATGGCACGCACCAAGTTGAAGCCGATCTCGGACATGGATGTGGACGGTGAGACGAGCGTCACGGACCTGATCGGGAGGATGCGTTCCTCAGGAGGGTTCACCGCCAAGAAGCTCGGCGTCGCTTCGGATGTCATGTCCGCGATGCTGAGGGACGAGAAGTGCACGATATTCCTTTCGTTCCCCGCCTGCATCGTCTCGACGGGCACGAGAGGCGTCATACGGAAGCTCGTGGAGGAGAGACTTGTTGACGTGATCGTGACGACCTGCGGCACGCTCGACCACGACCTCGCGAGGGTGTGGAAGAAATACTATCATGGCGATTTTCAGATGGACGATGCAGAACTCCACAGACAGGGCATCAACCGGCTCGGCAACATACTCATCCCGAACGATAGTTACGGCATCATCCTAGAGAAGAAGATGCAGCCCATTCTGGAGGAACTTTATGCCGAAGGCAAGAAGAGCCTGTCAAGCCGGCAGCTCGCCCAGGAGTTCGGGAAGAGGCTGACGGACAAGAAGTCGATACTCTACTGGGCCGCGAGGAACGACGTCCCCATCTATGTCCCTGGCATCACAGACGGCGCGTTCGGCTCGCAGCTTTGGCTGTTCAACCAGAGACATCACGATTTCGGCGTCGACGTACTCAAGGACGAACAGGAGCTGTCGGACATCGTGTTCACGGCCAAGCGTGCCGGGGCCCTCATGATAGGCGGAGGCATATCGAAGCATCATGTCATCTGGTGGAACCAGTTCA
Organism: Thermoplasmata archaeon; assembly: GCA_041554135.1. Taxonomy (GTDB): domain Archaea; phylum Thermoplasmatota; class Thermoplasmata; order UBA10834; family UBA10834; genus UBA10834. The sequence continues at coordinate 10,902 of JBFFML010000006.1, forward strand.
GGAACGGTCTCGACTACGCAGTCTACCTCACCACCGCGGAGGAATACGACGGTTCGTTGTCAGGGGCGAGGATACGGGAGGCCGTCAGCTGGGGGAAGGTCAAGGAGAAGGCCAGCTACATAACCGTCGAGGGCGACGCCACGATCACATTGCCGATGTTGGCTTGCTCGGCCTTGAGCGTGGGCAGGCCGGGAAGAACTTAATACGGTGGATGAAGGTTACACCTTTCGGGGCGATGTTCAGATGACCGCTAAGGAGGCAGGTCCAGACATACCTTCATCACAGGATCTTGCCGCTTTCGCAAAGGAGTATTTCAAGGCGTACATGGACGCCGTCGACGAGAAGAAGCCGAAGGCGCTCTCGAGGTTCGCGCAGGACGCGCCTTACGCCATCAGGGCCTACATAATGCCCAACAAGACCGTGTGCATGCTCTTCAACTCTTCGGACGAGTTGGACGCGAAGGGCGCTTCCGCCGATTGGGAGACGGTCCAGGATGAGATAGTGAAGGGTGTGGAGCACTTCGCGGGATTCTATCCGTTCGAGGGGCTGTCCCTAGAAGCATGGAACAAGAGAGGCAAGAGGGATGCTCTCAGGGACATGCGGTTGATGGACAGTTCGGAGTTGTCGAGGGCGAGCGTCGAGCTCGAGGGGATGGTGGAGAATGTCACGAAGATGATAAAGGCGAACCCCTGGCTCGGCAAGATGGGCAACGAGATGATCGCTTCCATGCGCGACATCGACGGACGCGTCAAGGGCGGCTTCCCGACGGTGGACGCCATTGCGTCGTTGCAGTCGCTGAAGTCTTACACGCCGTCAGCTGACAACGTCAAGATAGAGTTCCCCGACAGGGCCGTGCTGAACGAGATAACCGAGTCGCTGAAGAACCTGGCGGGCCTGGACACGAAGATGGATGCCATGGAGAGCCGCATGTTCGAGGTGGAGAAGACCGCGCAGGTCCCGGAGCTCGCCGAGCGCATGGCCGAGCACGCTGAGCGCGTCGAGCGGCTGGAGAAGCAGTTGGAGAAGGTGTCGAACATACTGACGATGCTCAACTCTAAGGTCGAGACCTATTTCTCCAAGAGCGCAGAGAAGGAGCGACAGGCGGAGATGGAACGGCGGTTGGAGGAGCACGGCAACAAAGTCCTATCGGCGGAGTCGAAGATCGAAGCGGTCGAGAAGGAGGCGGAGCGGTTATTGTCAGAGATGCAGGTCATGGCGTCGAAGATGGAGAAGGACGTCCATGACGGGCGCAAGAGGATCGCACGCCTCGAGAAGCATTTCGTGGACTTCGCCAAGATGGTCCAAGAGTAGCATTTTCATGAAGAGCGTCTGTGTTCTACCAGGAGACGGCATCGGCCCAGAGGTCATAGGATGCGCGAGACGGGTAGTTGAGGCGGTCACGGACGGTGTCGAGTTCGTCGACGCGGACATAGGCCTTAGCGCCTTCGGACGGACAGGCGGGTACATCTCCGATGACACGCTGGAGTCGATGAAGGACTCCGACTCCTGCCTGTTCGGGGCCGTCACATCCCAGGCGTCGAGGGATTACCGCTCGCCCGTCCTGACTTTCAGGAAGGAGCTCGACCTCTTCGCGAACCTTCGTCCAGTTAGAGACATCGCGGGCGTGTGCGACCGGCGCTTCGATGTCGTCATCGTAAGGGAGAACTCCGAAGGGCTGTACACGATGCATGAGGAGGCAGACAACGAGGGCGTCACGACGCATCGACGGGTCTCGCGGAAGGCCTCCGAGCGGATAATCGGCTTCGCGATAAATGCCGCACGCTCTATGCGGAGGTCGAACCTATGCTGCGTTCATAAGGCGAATGTCCTGAGGTTGTCGGACGGGCTGTTCCTCAATACGTTCAAGGAGATTATGTCGACGGACGCACAGGACCTCCGTCCCTGGGACCAGCTGGTGGATTCCGCAGCTGCGAAGCTCGTCTTGTGCCCTGAGGAGTTCGACGTGATCGTGACGCTGAACATGTACGGTGACATCCTTTCGGACGTGGCCTCGGCTGCCGTTGGCGGGCTGGGGTTCGCCCCTTCGGGCAACATAGGCGACAGGTTCTCGGTCTTCGAGCCATCTCACGGGTCGGCGCCCGACATCGCCGGCAAGGGCGTGGCCAACCCTACGGCTGCTATCCTCGCCGCTTCCATGATGCTGAAGCACATCGGTATGGGGGAGGAGTCGACGGCCGTGGTTGAGGCGGTGGAGCGGACCTTCCGGTCAGGCGAGAGGACCATCGACATCGGAGGCTCTTCAGGCTCGACGAAGTTCACCGATGCGGTCGTGTCGCATGTCTCAAGAGGCGAATGAGCGCGGATGAGCTTCGGAGATGCGAGAGTCCCCAACGGGCGCGGACCGTCCGTGAGAAGGCGACGATGATCGCGTTGAGTGTGAGCGGCTCTCCCGATTTCGCCGGCAGCCGAAGAAGACGGGAAGGTGCGGGGGCTGAGATTCGAACTCAGGGACTCCTGCGAGACCAGACCCTCAATCTGGCGCCGTTGACCGAGCTTGGCTACCCCCGCATGATGGCGCTGGGAGCGGTCCATACATCTCTTCGAATTAAAGCCTTTCGTATTTCGAATCACGCGTCGTCTGCAGTCGCGCGGGACGCTCCGGCGATGGGGCCATGTCGATTCCCCAGAGATAAATACCTGATTGCTATAAGGGCATCAGATACCGCTGCGAGACATCCGAAACCGCGGTTCGCGCGCGGCGGTTCACAGGGGTGATGAGCGATGATAGGGTTTCCCAAAGGTAAGACGAGGTTCCGCTTGTTCGACGAGAGCGATCTGGAATCGCTCCATTGGGGCACGCTCGACGTGCTCGAGAACGCCGGGGTGAAGGTGTTCAGCAAGGAATGCCTGGACCTCCTCGACGGCGCGGGTTGCAGCGTGGATCGCCATACGAGCTGCGCCAAGATACCCGGGCACCTCGTCGACGAGGCCATCCGAAGGGCCAAGAAGAACATAACGCTGTGCGCCAGGAACGCGAAGTACGACGTTGTCCTGGACGGCAGGAGGATCTTCTGCTGCACGGACGGCAACGGCACGAGCGTGATGGACTTCGACACGGGCAAGAGGAGGATGTCGACGAGCAAGGACCTCGAGATGGTTGGGAAGGTCGCGAACGCTCTGGATTCCGCCCATATATTCTGGCCATGCGTGAGCTCGCAGGACATACCCGACTATCTCAGACATGTCGTCGACCTTAAGGTTGCCCTTGGAGCCATAGAGAAGCACGTTCAGGTGGAGACGACGAGTCACAAGAGGGAGGCGGGCTGGCTCGTCAAGCTGGGCGCGGCCCTCGCCGGAGGGGAGGACGCCCTCAGGAGGAGGCCGATATTCTCTTCGATGCACTGCCCCTTCTCACCACTGCAGCTCGACGGCGGCTCGACGGAGGGCGCGCTCGTGCTCGCACGTGCGGGCGTCCCGATATCGTTCTACGGCATGCCTCAGGCGGGCATCACCGGCCCCGTGACGCTTGCTGGATCCATAATCGTGAACAACGCCGAGGTGCTCGCAGGGTTGACGATGGCGCAGCTCGCGGCACCGGGGTCACCGTTCATATACGGCACCGGCGGAGCGGCTTTCGACATGAAGACCATGACCTGGGCGGGAGGAAGCCCTGAGAGGGCGCTTATCTCCTCGGGGGCAGGCGAGCTCGCACACCACTACGGGTTCGCGATCCTATGTGGTGGCATCGTAGCCTCCGCAAAGGAACCAGGCGCGCAATCATGCTACGAGAAGATGTCCAGCGGCCTTCCGCAGTTCTTCGCCGGGTGCGACATGATCGCCGGGCTCGGGCTCCTGGACGACGTCACAATGCTCAGCTACGAACAGATGGTGATAGACGACGAGATGGCGAGGATCATGGGCAGACTCGCCGCGGGCGTGACGGTGGATGACGAGCACATGGCGACGGATCTGATCAAGACGGTCGGGCCCGGCGGCAGCTTCCTCGGACACCGACACACGATGCAGTGGCTCTACAAGGAGCATTTCATCCCTGAGATAACCGACAGGCGTACAGGGGAGGCTTGGGAAGCCGATGGTCGCAAGGACGCCGTCGCACGTGCCAGGGAGAAGGCGAAGAGGATCATGGCGGAACACGAGGTACAGCCGTTGTCGACCGATGTGGTCAGCGAGTTCGACAGGATTGTGAAGGATGCCGACGAGGACATATCCAAGCACGGGCTGAACTGACGAGGTCATCGCTCAACATGTTGAATACATATGGAGACGCATTCCGGGGGCGAAAGGGCGAAGACGGCCTCGCCCCGCCGTCTCATGAAGGGAGGCAACCCGTCTGATATCCAACGAGCTAGCACGCGAGTTTGAGAAGCAGATGAGGGCTCTGCGGATTGGTAACACGCCGCTCCGCAGGATACAGAAGGTCGAGAGGCTGCTCGGCGTGAGGAGGCTGCACATCAAGCTCGAGGGCGAGAACCCCACGGGAACCCACAAGGACAGGATGGCGCTTCTCATGGCCTTGGACGCCCTTAAGAGCGGGCGCGATACGCTCGTCGCGGCGACATGCGGCAACTACGGCGCCGCGCTGCTATATGTCGCGGACAAGCTCGGGCTGAAGTGCAAGATATACATACCCTCGGAGTACGAGGGGCTGAGGGATGCGGAGATACTCAGCTCCGGCGGAGACCTCGTGCGCGTGGCCGGCACTTACGAGGACGCCATCAGGAAGTGTTCCAGGGACTGTGCGGTGAACGGATGGCACGACTGCAATCCCGGAGGCGCGAACCGCGACCCGGGCATATTCTCATACACATTCATCGCAAGGGAGATCGCGGATGTCCTTGGGCGAAGGCCTGACTGGGTCAGCGTACCCGTGGGCAACGGGACCGTGCTCGCGGGCATCTGGCAGGGTTTCCGGGGCATCGGGATGAAACCGCACATGCTGGGAACGTCGAACAACAACGCCGCCATAAGGGGCATGGTCACCAAGGCGTACGTTCCCGTCCCCGTCACGGACATGACCCTCACGCACGTCAACGACCCGCTCGCGGGCAACCACCTCCCGGACGCCGAGGAGGCGATAAACGCGATGGTCGAGTCGAACGGCGAAGGCATGGAGATCACGGACGAGGAGATGCTGGAAGCGGCGAGGGTCCTGCTCGAGGAGGAGAGGCTCAGCGTACTGCCGGCATCCGCCAGCACGCTCGCCGGTGTCATGCGGCTGGAGACCAAGACGCACACGTTCGTTCTGGTAGCCACCGCTAGAGGCGACCTGGGACTCCGTTAGCCACTCCATGGTGTGTGCTGGCCGGTCGTGCGTTGCGCATTCTTCGACGCCAACGTATTAATATGGCTTCTGTCATTGCCAAATCGATGTCCGAGACCGCTGGTCGCCGTGCGCAAGCCTCTGTGTTGCTGGTTCTAGGCGTCGTTCTCGACCTGCGGACACTACGCCTGTGAGGAACCCCGGATCATGGGGATTTTCCCGCGGGCTATGATTTGGAGAGTGTGAATGCAATGAAGGGTGCAAAGGCCGTCGTGGAGCTGCTCGAGAAGCAGAACGTAGAGGTGCTCTTCGGTATCCCCGGAGGCGTGCTTCTACCGCTCTACGACGAGCTCGTCGACTCGAAGATGAGGCATATACTGCCCCGGCACGAACAGTGCGGCGCCCACATGGCAGACGGCTACGCCCGGGTGTCCAAGCGCCCCGGGGTCTGCATAGCCACCTCTGGTCCCGGAGCGACGAACCTCGTCACCGGGGTGGCCACGGCATTCATGGACTCCTCCCCGCTGGTGGCCATCACCGGCCAAGTGGCGACTGGCGTGCTCGGGAACGACGCCTTCCAGGAGGCGGACTCCTTCAGCCTGATGATGCCCATCACGAAGCACAACTTCCGAATCACGGACCCGAAGACGCTGCCCGAGGTGATGAAGCGGGCGTTCCTTATAGCGACGACAGGGCGCTATGGCCCGGTCCACATCGACCTCCCGATCGACATCCTCCAGGGCGAGGTCACCGACGAGGACATGAAGAAGCAGGTCAGAGTGCCCAAGCCAAGGCGCAACCTCTCGGGGCTGCTGGACGCCATCAAGCTCCTGGAGGGCGCCGAGAGGCCCACCATCCTCGTGGGCGGCGGCGTGACGTGGTCCCGGGCGGGGCCGGAGATCACGCAACTGGCCGAGCTGCTGACAGCGCCTATCGTCACGACACTCATGGCCAAGGGTTCGATCCCCGAGGACCATCCGCTCGTGCTCGGCGTCTGTGGCATGCACGGCAGGCAGATAGCCAACTACGTGCTGAACAACTGTGACGTGCTGCTCGCGATCGGCACGCGGTTCAGCGACAGGGTCACGGGGAAGCTGAGCGAGTTCGGCGTGCAGACCAAAGTGGTCCATGTCGACATCGACTATTCCGAGATCGGCAAGAACGTCAAGGGCCGTGTAGGGCTCGTCGGCGACGCGTGGACGGTCGTGAACGCGCTCATCGCTGGCTTGAAGAGCAGGAAGAAGAGGGCGAACTGGAAGGACCGGATAATGGAGCTGAAGAGGGAGTGCACATGCGACTACGACCTCAGGTCCGACCCGATCAAGCCCCAGAAGGTTATACACGAGATGTCGGTCAACCTTCCCGACGACGCCATAGTGACGACGGAGGTGGGGCAGAACCAGATGTGGGCCTCCCACTTCTTCAGGTGCTACGGCAAACGCACGTTCATCACCTCCGGCGGATTGGGCACCATGGGCTTCGGCTTCCCAGCGGCGCTGGGGGCGAAGGTGGCCCGCCCGGAGAGCGTCGTCGCGGATATCGCCGGGGACGGCAGCCTCCAGATGGTGTCGCACGAGTTCGCCACGGCCGTGGAGAACGACATACCGGTCATGGTCTGCCTCCTGAACAACGGATGGCTGGGCATGGTGAAGCAGTGGCAGAAGCTGTTCTACGACTCACGTTACCACGCGACCAACCTCGGCAGGTCGCCCGACTTCGTGAAACTGGCGGAGGCATACGGCGCCGAGGCGATCAGGATCGAGAGGCACTCAGAGATCGCGGACGCTCTCAAGGCGGGTATGAAGGCCGAAGTGCCCATGCTGTTGGACTTCGTCGTCGACCCCGAGGAGGACGTGCTGCCGATGACGCCTCCAGGGAAGAGCGCGGCAGATTGGATTAAGGGCAGATGCGTATGGAAAGGAGGAGGCAAGTGACATGGAAGTGATAATGATGCTGACCTACGATCAGCCAGGGGTCATGCAGCGCGTCATGGCGGAGTTCACGAGGAAGAAGATCAACGTCGACACGATCGTCGTCGGGCCGTGCGAGATGCCCGACAGGTCCAGGATAGTCATCTCGTTGCGCGACCGGGACGCCGCGGCGGGCGTCATAGAGCACCTGAGGGCGCTCCAGGAGGTCATCGACGCCGACCTCGTGGACCACAGAAGGCACGAGGCTTACGCGATAACGCTCAGCAAGGGAGGCGTGTGCCGCATCACGGGCAGCGTAGACGAGGTGGAAGCGGTGATAAAGAAGAGCCAACCGGAGAAGTACATCGAAGTGGTGAACGCTATATAGGATCGGAGATGGTGAGAGCACATGGCGAAGATATACTACAACAAGGACGCCAACCTCAACGTCCTCAGGGGCAAGAGGGTGGCGGTGATAGGATACGGGATACAGGGCAGGGCCCAGTCCCTCAACCTCAGGGACAGCGGAGTGGACGTGGTAGTCGCGCAGAAGTTCAAGGACGACTACTACAGACGCGCCAAGGCGGACAAGATGACGATCATGGACATCCCCGAGGCTGTGAGGAGCGCGGACATCGTCATGATGCTCATCCCCGACGAGGTCCAGAAGGACGTCTACGACAAGGAGGTCGCCCCGCATCTGAGAGAGGGCATGGTGCTCGACTTCGCGCACGGATTCAACATACACTTCAAGCGGATCGTGCCCCCGAAGTCCGTGGATGTGATCATGGTCGCGCCGAAGGGGCCTGGCGCACTCGTCCGCGAGACCTTCGAGGCGGGGAACGGCGTGCCAGCACTCATAGCGGTCCACCAGGACCATTCCGGGAAGGCGAAGAGGTACGCCCTCGCCATAGCCAAGGGCTTGGGCGCGACGACGAGGGGCGTTATAGAGACGACTTTCGAGGAGGAGACGGAGACCGACCTCTTCGGGGAGCAGGTCACCCTGTGCGGCGGCTCCAGCGAGCTGATAAGGTCGTCCTTCGACTTCCTCGTGAAGAGCGGCTACCAGCCGGAGATAGCGTACTTCGAGGTGCTGCACGAACTCAAGCTGATAATCGACCTCGTCCAGAAAGGCGGGATCGAGGGCATGTGGAACAACGTGTCGAACACCGCGGAGTACGGAGGCCGCACAAGGGGAGACAAGATCATCGACCCGAAGACCGAGGCGGCCATGAACAAGATATTGAAGGACATAAAGTCGGGGGCCTTCGCCAAGGAATGGGTCGCCGAGTACGAATCCGGCATGCCGACGCTCAACCGGTTGCGAAAGGAGGGGGCGAGGTCCCGCATAGAGGTCGTCGGCAAGGCCATAAGGAAGATGTTCAGGTAAGCCTACGCAGCCAAGCCACGTCATGCGTCGGGGGATGAAACGGTGACCGGGACGAACGTCGGAGGAGATGTCTTCGGCAAGTTCTCCGACGGCTCATCGACATTCGTGGGTATGGTCCGCGGGGACGAAGTCGTCCGCATGGACACGGACCGTATGATGGATGTCATATCGGGGAATGCGACGGTCACGGAGAGGAAGCATCCACTGAGCGCGCTGACGTTGAGGGCGCCTGTCGACCGTCCGTCCAAGATCATATGCGTGGGCCTCAACTACAGGAGCCACATACTGGAGATGGGCTGGGAGACGCCGGCGGCGCCGATCATATTCACGAAGCCCGCATCGGCCATAATAGGCCCTGGAGAGGCGATCGTGTTGCCGGCGATGTCGCGGCGGGTCGATTACGAAGGGGAGTCCGCCGTGGTGATAGGCTCCCGGGCCAAGCACGCCTCGGACGGAGAGAAACATATATTCGGGTATACGGGCTTCAACGACGTGACGGCGCGAGACCTGCAGGAGACGGATCCTGACTGGACGAGGGCGAAGGGCTTCGACACCTTCGCGCCCGTGGGGCCATTCATCCGCCGCGAGGCGCCTTCCGGCATCGTCACGCGGCTGAACGGGAAAGTGGTCCAGCGGGCACCGATGAGCGACAGGGTGTTCGACGACTCCGCGCTCGTGGAGTACATATCCTGCATAATGGCGCTCGAGCCTGGCGACATCATCGCCACGGGGACGCCCTCGGGCATCTCACCCATGAAGGCGGGAGACACCGTCGAGGTGGAGGCCGAGGGCATAGGGACGCTGAGGAACCCCGTGGTCGGGGAAGACACGACGGGACGGAGGAGATGAGCGTATGCAGATCCAACCGACGAAGAAGATATGGAAGAACGGGGCCCTCATCGGCTGGGAGGATGCGACGGTCCACGTGCTGAGCCATGGCCTCCACTACGGCACGAGCGTATTCGAGGGGATACGCTGCTACGACACCGGGAGGGGTCCGGCCATATTCCGGCTAAGGGACCACATGGTACGCCTCCGAAGCTCCGCGAAGGCGATAAACATGGAGATACCATACGACGCGGACGCGCTGTGCGCCGCGGTCCGGGAAGTCGTCTCCGTCAACGGGCTGAGGGACTGCTACATCCGCCCGATATCGCTGTTCGGCGTGTCGGGCATAGGCGTGAACCCGATCGGCTACCCCGTCGACACGTTCGTGGTGGCCTTCTCGCTCGGCGCTTACCTCGGCGAAGAGGGCGTCAGGAACGGCATACGAGTGCACACGTCTTCCTGGAGGCGGGTGTCCAACTCGTCCGTGCCCGCAACGGCGAAGATATGCGGCAACTACGTGAACAGCGCACTCGCGGTGATGGAGGCGAAGCAGAACGGCTTCGACGAGGCGATCCTCCTGAACGAGCACGGCTATGTCGCCGAGGGCTCGGGAGAGAACATATTCGTCGTCAAGGACGGGCGTATACTGACGCCGCCGCTGAGCGTGGGCATCTTGCCGGGCATAACGAGGATGTCCGTGATGCGGCTGGCGGAGGATATGGGCTACGAAGTCGTGGAGAGGGAACTCGCGAGGGGCGAGCTGTTCCTGGCCGACGAGATGTTCTTCACTGGCACCGCCGCGGAGGTCACGCCGATCCGGGAGGTCGACAGGAGGACGGTCGGAGACGGCGTGCCCGGCGAGGTCACCAAACGCCTCCAGGCGAAGTTCGACGACGTCATGAAGGGGAAGGACGAGAAGTACTCCGAGTGGCTGGACCTCATAGGATGACGCCGATGCGAATGTTTATATATCCTCGAAAACCTCTTCTGTCTGACGATTGTCATACGATGTAGAGGGATGGGGCACCATGCAGACCGTATTGGATAGAATGGTGAGCCAGGCGGAGCAGGAAGGGGTCACTCTTGCGGAGGTCGTCGCACGGCAGATGTCCTCGGGGGACATGGACCGCGCTCAGCAGTTCCTGCACAGGGAGTTGGCCGAGAACTACGCCTCGATCGAGGAGTTCATGAACGGCATAGAGGTTACTGGCACCTTCGATTTCAGCTCAATGAGCGAGGAGGAGCTGGAGGAGTGTCAGGAGAATCTGCTCAGCGCGTTGTCTGACGCGCCCATGATCGCCTCGGCTGGAGTCTGAGACGGGGACAGGCCGGCCTTCTTCTTGAATATCCTGTTCTCGTGGTCGACGGCCTCGAAGAGGCTCCTGGGCTGACCGAGCAGGGTCTCGGTCCTCCCGAGCATGAGATACCCTTGCGACTTCAAGGCCAGATGGAAGTTCGATATGACCTTGTCGTGCATCGGCCTCGAGAAGTAGATCACGACGTTCCTGCAGACGACGAGATCGAAATGTTTCTTCTCCGGCGCGTCCAGAAGGTTGCCCTCGGAGAACTTCACGTTCTTACGGATCTCACGCCCCACCTCGTAGCCAGAGCCGGTCTTGGAGAAGTAGCTGGAGAGGCATTCAGCGGGGACCCGCTTCACCTGTTCGCCGGAGTACCGGCCCCGCTGAGCCTGACTCAGCGCCTTCGCGGACAGGTCAGTCCCTACGATGCGCACGGGAAGGTCCTCTGCGACGCCGAGCCTCTTTATCTCCTCCGCCACGCATATCGCGATGGTGTAGGTCTCCTGACCGGTGGCACATCCCGCGCTCCATATCCTCAGCGCGCTCCAGCCCTGATCCGCCTTCTCTTTCACGAGAGGCCTCAGCACAAGGCGTGAGAGCGTGGTGAACGCGTCGTCGTCCCTGAAGAAGTCCGTCACGTTCACGGACAACGCTGATATCAGCTCGTTCACCTCGTCGTCGTCCCGCCGCAGGAGGCCCACATACTCCAACATGCTCTTGCTACCGGTGCGTCCGATCCTCTTGCGTACGCTCCTGTTTATGAACGACGGCGAGTATCCAGACAGGTCAAAACCCCTCGTCTTGAGCAGGTGGCGTCTTATCAACTCCTGCCCACGGTCGTCATCGAGGTCCATCGCCGAGTCTAATCGCCGCAGGTGTAGATATTACTTCTTGGGCATCGCCGCGACGCAGCTCGCCGGGCCTATGTCCAGTTATCGAAGTCTGAAATCTGGACGACATATTTTTATATACTCATTACCGATTTTGATATCCATGCGAGAGCTGATGGCTTTTGGCGTCGACCGATTCACAGCGTGCTCTCGCTCAGGATAGGAGGGTGTGTCGCTTTGAGGATCCCGCTGACCTACAAGCTGATGATGATAATACTGTCGCTCTCTATCGCCCCGATAGCCGCTGTGAGCATCATATCGCTTGGCGACATGCACGAGATGAAGAACGACATGAGGATCCTGTACGACGAGAACCTCGTGGTCGTGTCGGAGATCGCGGAGGCGGAGGCGGCCCTCCTCACGGCGGACGTCTCATTCAGGCAGTACGTCCTCGAGTACAACGCGAGCGCGTACGCAGAAGGCTACTACAACGAGATGATCAGCAACCAGGCCGCGTTCTCACAATTCCTCTCCGAGTTCAGGACGCAGTACACATTCGACGTCATGGTGGGCATGGCTGAGATAATCGAGTCGCAGGGACGGTCAGACCTCATCACCATGCAGGACGCGTATCTGCAGAGCCTGCAGGACTCCTGGGAGGAATACAAGAACTGGACTCAGGAGACGCGCACGTTCCTCATAGCGGAGAGCCTGAACGAGTCGATTGACGCGAGGAAGAACGCGACGACGTGCCTCGAGGACATGATGGATGACTTGGACAACCTCATCGAGGTGACGACCGAGGCAGCCGCCCTAATGGAGGAAGTGGCCGAGAACACCATACGCGAGGGCATAGCGTACCTCATAGCCAGTGGCACAGCGGTCGGCGCGCTGGTGGCGGTGATAACGTTCTACGTGTCGTCGAGGATAACCTCGCCCGTGGTCGAGGTCTCGAAACGTGTGCGCGAGATCGCGGACGGCAACTTCACCACGAGGCTCGACATCGTGGCGCCCGACGACGAGGTCGGGGACCTCGTCCAGTCCATGAACCTGCTCGTGGAGAACACATCCGAACCGCTCAAGACGCTCACCCACAGCGCCCAGGCCATCGCTGACGGCGACTTCACGGTGGACCTGGACGTGAAGGCGAAGGGCGACCTGGCCGCACTCGTCCGCAGCTTCGCCGTGATGAAGAACCATCTGGCGAAGATAACCTATGAGATCAAGCAGGCGTCCGGCAAGCTGAAGGAAGCGTCGACCCTGTTGGCCGAGACGACGCGTCACATGACGGACGGCACGCAGCAGGTGTCCAACTCAATGGGTCAGACATCGAAGGGAGCGGAGACGCAGGCCACGCGCGTCGAGGAGATGGTCAGGATGCTCGGCGAGCAGACGAAGGCGATATACGATGTCGTTCAGAGCGCCCAGAACGCCGCACGCGCGTCCAGCGACGCGAGCGACGTGGCACAGAAGGGCAGCAGGGCGATCCACGAGTCGCTCGAGAGGATGGACTCGTTGCTCAGGAGCGTCCAGGAGACATCGCACTCCATGCAGAACCTGTCGAAGAAGTCCAACGAGATCGCCCAGATCGTGATGATCATAACCAACATCGCGCAGCAGACGAACCTGCTGTCGCTGAACGCCGCCATCGAGGCCGCGCGGGCGGGGGAGCATGGCCGCGGCTTCGCAGTCGTGGCCGACGAGGTGCGCAAGCTCGCCGAGGGCTCGCGCAGGGCCGCGAACCAGATACAGGACCTGCTGCATTCGATCGAGTCAGACATAACGGAGACATCGGAGAAGATGACCATGACTTCCGACGATGTCACCGAGAGCGCTCGCACGATATCCGACTCGTTGAGGTCCTTGGAGGACATAGCCGCGACGGTCGAGGAGACCGCGGCCATGGTGCAGGAGATCAGCGCGTCGACCGAGCAGCAGAAGGCCCTCACTGAGAGCCTCGCCAAGAACCTGGACGAGGTCGCGAGCATAGCGAACGAGACGTCCTCCTCGGCCGAGGAGGTCTCAGCGTCGTCCGAGGAGCTGGCGGCGGGCATGGAGGAGCTGTCCGCCTCCGCCCAGGACATCGCCAACCTGTCCATCAAACTGAACGAACTCACTATGCGTATGGAGACGGAGGACTCCGACCCGGACGCCGAGACGCCGGAGGAAGAGGACACGGACCGAGGCGAGGAGAGTTGAGCTACGGCGCTGAGAGCAGGCAGTACATCGCGTTCAAACTGAGCGACGAGGAGTACGCGTTCGAGATATCCGCGGTGAAGGAGATCTTCCCTACCCAAGACATCACGAAGGTCCACAGGAGCCCGTCGTACATCGAGGGCGTGATGAACCTCAGAGGCCGGCTCGTGACGATAGTCGACCTCAGGAAGAGGTTCAGGCTCGAGGCGAAGTCGCCCGACGAGAACTCCAGGATCATAGTGGTCGACGCGCCAGACGCGCCCGTGGGCTTTCTGGTGGACGAGGTCACGGAGGTCACGAGGTTCGCCGACGAGGCCGTGGAGCCGATGCCTGCATACGTCGCGGAAGGCATCGAGGCCGAGTACGTCAACGGCATAGCGAAGATCGACGACAGGCTGATCACCATCATAGACCCGTTCAAGGTTCTAGAGCTTTCGTCCGATGAGGTCGGAGACGCAGGAGTGGAGGCAAATGGCAACGATTCTCGTGGTTGATGACTCGGAGTTCATGCGGAGGGTGATCAGGAACATACTCGAGGCCGGAGGGCACAGGGTCATCGAGGCGAGGAACTCGGCGGAGGCGATAAGGGTGTTCGGCGAGCAGGGGGCCGACATCGTCACCATGGACATCGTCATGCCCGAGACGGACGGCATCGAGGCCGTCAAACGCCTTAAGGAGATCGAGCCCAAGGTGAAGATAATAATGATATCGGCCCTCGGGCACCAGCGCACCGTGATGAGGGCCTTGGAGGCTGGCGCCCTCGACTTCATAATGAAGCCGTTCGCCTCCGACGATGTTCTTGAGTCCGTGAACGCCGTCCTGCAGATAGGATCCTGAGGAATCACCGATGTCAGGCGCTGTCAGGGTACTCATAGTGGACGATAGCGCTTACATGAGGGTCGCCCTGAGAGACATGATAGGTTCCGACGATAGCGTGTGCGTCGTGGGGACGGCCAAGGACGGCGTCGAAGGGATCGAGATGGTCAAGAGGCTATCGCCCGACGTCGTGCTGCTCGACATACAGATGCCGAAGATGGACGGCCTCGCGACGCTACAGAGGATCATGAAGGAGCATCCTACGAGGGTCGTCATGCTGAGCGCGATGGACAAGGTCGACGCCGACCTTCCCCTCAAGGCGTTGGGCATGGGGGCCGTTGAGTTCGTCTCCAAGCCCGGGGGCCCGATCTCGGTGGACATCGTGAAGTACAGGAGCCACATCATCAGGACTATACTCGACGTCTCGGGGGCGAAGATAGAGGCGCTTCAGCGGGCGCGCGCGCCGTTGCGGCTCGATGCGGAGCGACTGAAGCCAAGGGAGAAGGAGGCGTCGGAGATGAAGGCGGTCGTCATCGCCGCCTCCACCGGCGGGCCGCGGGCGCTGGAATACCTGTTCTCCCGTCTCCCACGGGACATCCCGGCCGCCATGTTCGTTGTCCAACACATCCCGGCCATCTTCTCCGGCAGCTTCGCTAGACGGCTCGACTCCGTCAAAGGCCCGCGGACCGTGCTCGCGGAGGAGGGCATGACCGTCAGCTCTGGTTTCGCTTACGTCGCCCCAGGCGGCCAGCATCTCGTCGTCCGCGATTGCTCCCGATCATCTGCCCAGCTCCGGCTCGACCGATCGGCGCCAGTGTGCTTCGTCCGTCCATCCGCGGACGTGCTGTTCAGGAGCGCCGCCGAATGCTTCGGCCCGCGTCTGATGGCGGTCGTCCTGACCGGCATGGGCGTCGACGGTGTGAACGGTGCCACGGCCGTGAAGTCGGCGGGCGGGCGGGTCGTCGTGCAGGATGAGAGGACGTCCGTGATATTCGGCATGCCGAAGGCAGTCATGAGCTCCGGCGCGGCGGACATCGTCTCGCCCCTGGAGGACATCCCGGCTCATATCGTGAAGTTCCTGGAGGAATGACGGTGGCTGAAGTCGACCTGGCGAAGTACACGAAGCTCTTCGTCGCGGAAGCGCGGGAGTACCTCCGAGCGCTGAACGAGGCGATGGTCGAGCTCGAGAGCAGGCCGGATGACGTCACGAAGGTCGAGGAGATGTTCCGGGCGTGCCATACCATCAAGGGGATGGCCGGCATGATGAACTTCGATGTCATTTCCGAGACCGCCCACGCGCTCGAAGACCTCCTGAGCGCCGTCAGGAACGGGAAGGCGGAGCCGACCGGGAGCGTGGCGGAGGCCATCTTCGCGGGCCTCGACGCGATGGAAGCCATGGTCAGCGCGGTCTCCCGCTCCGAACCCTTGGTCGAGGTTCCTGGCCTGGTCGAGAGCCTGAGAAGCGCCGCGAGCGGGCGGCGCAGAAAGGGCGGACGCGGAGGCACCAAGAAGGGCGCGAAGAAGGCCCCGAGAGCGCCTGAGGACGAAGCTCGCGAGCCCAAGACGACGGCTAAGAAGACAGTCCTCAAGGTGAGGTTCGCTCGACGGTGCGCTTTCCCCGCGGCGAGGGCGGTAGTCATACTCAAGGACCTGTCCAGGACGGCCAACGTCACGAGGTCCAGCCCCAGTGAGGAGGAGATCGACCAGGAGCACGCCTTCGAGGAGCTGGAGGTCAGGCTGGAGCCGGAGACCGGCTTCGAGGAGGCCGTCCTCCGTATCGCGTCGATGTCGGATGTCGAGCAGGTGAGGATCGGCGAGGAGGGCGACGCCGATGACAAGCTCAGGACCGTGCTGGCGCGCAAGGCGCAGGCGCCCAAGGCCGATGACGCGCCAGCCGTCCAGATCGTCCGAGTCGGCATGGACAAGCTGGACGAACTCCTCGACGACGTGAGCGAGCTCGTCATCGCGAGGAGCAGGCTTGTCGAGACGTCGGCGTTGCACGACGACCGCGAGCTCGCTGAAATCTCAGGGAGCATCGACAAGCTCACGTCCGAGATCCAGTCGAAGGTCCTCGGGATCAGGATGATCCCGCTCGATACGGTCATGGCTCGCTTCCCCCGCATGGTCCGGGACATAGCGAGGAACCAGGGGAAGCAGGTGGAGTTCGTCGTCGACGGGGGCAGTATAGAGCTGGACCGGACCGTCATCGACCGGATCAGCGACCCGATCATGCATATCCTGCGCAACTGCGTTGACCACGGCATAGAGACGGAGGAGGAACGGAAGAAGGCCGGGAAGATGGCCAGGGGGCTGATAAGGATCGTCGCCTCCAAACAGCAGGACCATGTGCTGATAGAGATCTCTGACGACGGCAGCGGCATAGACTACGACCGCATCAAGGCCAAAGCCGTGGCCAGAGGCATGATCACCCGTGATGAGGCGGACTCCGCGCTCGGCAGGGACCTCCTGGAGCTGCTGTTCCGATCAGGTTTCTCCACGAAGGACGAGATATCGAAGCTGTCCGGTCGGGGCGTCGGGCTCGACGTCGTGAGGAAGAACGTGGAAGAGCTGGGCGGTTCCGTCATGGTCAGCTCGTCCAGGGGAGCTGGCACGACGTTCTCGCTGTGGCTCCCATTCACCCTGGCGATAATAGACGCCATGCTGGTGTCAATCGCCGAGCAGGTGTACGCCGTCCCCATGGGGATGATATCGGAGTCGCACCGGTTCGAGCCGTCGGACGTGAAGCTGATCAGGAGCAGGGAGGTCGTGCAGCTGAGGGGTGAGGTGCTGCCGGTCATCAGGATGAGACGGTTCTTCGACATACCCGAGGCCGAGGGTGACGGCAAGATGAACGCCCTGGTGGTGCAGAGCAGGGAGCGCAGGGCGGCCCTGGCCGTCGACGACCTGGTGGGCCATCAGCAGATCGTGGTCAAGTCCTTGGACAGGCGGCTGCGGAGAGTCAGGGGCGTGTCGGGGGGCACCATCCTCGGCAGCGGCAAGATAGCGTTGATACTCGATGTAGACTCGATACTGGAGGGATGAGATGACGGACGAGACGGAGATCGCTTTGGAGATGATCACTGAGTTCGCCAACATAGGAGCGGGCAACGCGGCGACCGCGCTGGCCTCCCTGCTCGACGTAGAGCTCGTGAACGAGGTGACCTCCGCGAAGGTGCTGCCCTTGGCGGAGGTCGCGGAGTGGCTCGGCGGCGACCAGCAGATAGTCGCCGGGACCTACACGCAGCTCTGCGGCGACCTCAGGAGCGGTGTGCTCGTGGTCTTCCCTCAGGACTCGGCGAGGATGCTCATCAAGCATCTCTCCCATGAGGAGGCGGACCTCTCACGCCTGTCGCAGCTGCAGGTGTCCGCGCTCTGCGAGGCGGGGAACATATGCCTGTGCTGGTACCTCGTGGCGGTGTCGAAGATGATTGACACGGACATGATACCCGCCGCTCCATGCGGTGCGGTCGACCTGCTGGGGGCTGTCTTGGACATACCTCTGGCCACGCTCGGCGTGTCGGTGGACCGCGTCATAGCGGTCCACACGGTCTTCCGGGGCGTGGAGCGGGCGTTCGAGGGGTACTTCCTACTCCTCCCGGAGAAGGAGACCCTGGGCACGATCCTCGATAAGATGGGTGACAAGTACAGATGAACGATGCGAAGCTCGTCGGTATAGCGCAATACGCCGTGGCGGAGGCCCCCGAGCGTCTATGCTGCCTGGGACTGGGCTCCTGCGTCGGGGCGTTCCTGTACGATTCGAGCACGAGGATAGGCGGCGTCGTCCACGTGCTCCTGCCACGCGCTCCGAACGGAGCGGCCCAGAAGGCGAAGTACGCCGACACCGGCATACGCCTCCTCTTCCGTGAGACCGTCTCCAACGGCGCGCGCGAAGGGGAGATATCGGCCAAGCTAGTTGGCGGCGCCCAGATGTTCACCGACCTGAATCTCAAGATGAGCGACATCGGTAGGCAGAACGTCCTCCAGTCGAAGCTGACCCTGGGCGAGCTCGGGGTGGCCATCGTCGCCGAGGATGTCGGGGGCGACAAGGGACGGTCCGCGTACTACTCGTTGGAGGATGGCGCCGTCAGGATACGGAAGGCCTTCTCATCGGACATCGTCATCTGACACAGCGCCTCTTGTGAGCCAGACTGCGAATCTGTTCTCCGCGTCATATGAGCTCTTTTCGGGACAGCACCGTCAATGTCGTCCGGAACGGCTCGTCGCCATCCGTCGAGTTGTCGACCACGACCCACGAGCCCCCGGTCAGCTCTTGCGCGATGGCTCTGATCCTCAATAGCTTCTCCTCGGTCTCGAACATCTCCCTCTTATGGTCCCGCAGCTCGATCCTCCTGATCGCCACCGAGGGCTCGATGTCGATGAATATCGCGAGGTCCGGGAACGGCAGGAGCCTCCTGAAGAACGCGTAAGCCATCCTCGCCATGCCGCGGGGGAGATATGCGGTCCCGAGCAGATATCGGACGAAGATGAATACGCCCTCTTGGGACCTGTTGTATCTCCTCACGGAGCACAGCACGTCCAGCGTGTAGAACGCGACCGCCAGCAGCATCGCGTGAAGGCCGGACCTCTGCAGCGCACGTTTGGATATCCTACCGAACAGCCCGTCGGATGGATGCCTCATCAGCGTGACACTCTGTCCCGATGCCTCGATTGCCTGGTGTATGCGGTCCGCGTGCGCGTCCTTCCCGCAGCCGTCCAACCCGTCCACCGCGATGAGGTACTTCAAGGTCAGACCCCCAGAGCCATAAGGCAGCCTCCGGTCACGAGCGGGACGATCAGGTTGTCGACCTTTCCGGGTGCTATCGCCTCGAGGACGGAGACCAAGGCGCCGACGGCGACGGCGAACATGAGCGATCGCACAGGCGCCGTCCCCGTAAGGCCGATGATGTCAGTGTAGAACCATATCAGCACCGAGACGCTCGCCGTCGTGAAGGCGAACACGGCCAGCGTGCCCTCCATGGTACGCCCTTTGAGGTACTCCATACGGCCATATCTGCGACCGATGACCTCTCCCATGCCGTCCCCGAACGACATGGCCGCGATGGCGATCGACGCGGCGAGGATGTTGTCGAACATGAAATACGCGATGAGCGTCCACGAAGTGGCGTACATCACGAGGCCGTAACGGTGCCCCTCCTCAGATGTGAGCCCCAGAGGGCCTCTTCGCAGCCACCGCACGGGCGAGCGAGGAGTCGCCAGGAGAAGGACGATGACGAATGGGAATGCGGCCAACCCTGCCATGACCTCCCTGGTATCGAAGGCCCACCAGAAGAACACAATCCCTCCTGTGAGCACGTGCAGGAGCTTCCTGGGCGCGCTCAGCCTGTTCCTGAAGACCCAGGTGAGGGCCACCACAGTGGTCACATAGCCATAGACCCCTGCGAGTCCTATCAGGTCTCCATCCGTCAATAGGGCCACGGGTCCCGGTTATTGGCTTGTCGGGCTAATAACTATGTTGCGCGACACCCGTCGCACTCGGACGCCAATCCAATCCAGGGCATCACTGGTCCGACCGTCCCTTCTTGAGGTCCTCGACTATCTCCGCCGCACGGTCCATCCTGACCTTCCTCTCGGAGACCATGACCTTCACCACTTCGTCCACGAGTTCGGGTGGGCATCCCGCGCTCATGGCGATGTTCCGCGCATGCAGCGACATATGCCCCTTCTGTATGCCCTCCGTCGCCAGAGCGCGAAGCGCCGCAAGGTTCTGCGCGAGTCCCACGGCCGCGGCTATCTCCGCCAGCTCTCCGGCGGTCTTCACACCCAGCAGCTTCACGCACGCCCTCGCGGTCGGGTGGACCTTCGTGGCGCCGCCTATCAACCCAACGGCCATCGGCAGCTCGATGCTGCCGCGGAGGTCTCCCTCAGGCGTCTTCTCATACCTCGTCAGGGGTTTGTACGTCCCGCTCATCGAGGCGTAGGAGTGGGCTCCTGCTTCGATCGCCCTCGTGTCGTTGCCCGTCGCGAGCATGACCGCGTCCACGCCGTTCATGATGCCTTTGTTGTGAGTAGCGCATCTGAACGGGTCGGCATCGGCGAACGAATAGGCCTCTATCACCCCGTCGACGACGTCCTCGCCGCCTATGGCATCTTTCTTCCAGACTGCGACAGCGCGAGCGAGCCTGTGGATCGCCAGGTTGGACAGGATGCGCAGATAGACCCGGCCACCCGTCAGTTCCTCGATATGAGGTGCGAGCGCCTCGGCCATCGTGTTGACCGCGTTCGCACCCATGGCGTCCCTCACATCCACGAGGATGTGGACGACCACTTGGGTACCGCTCCTCGTGTCGATGATCCTAGCGTCGATATCCCTGGCCCCGCCGCCAACCTTCACGAGCATCGGGTCCTGCTCGTTCGCGAATCTCAGCAACTCGTCCTTCTTTTCGAGTATCGCGGACTTCGACTTCTCTGGGTCCTCCAGACGCGTCACCTGGATCTGCCCTATCATGACGGGCGGGTCGCTCGAAGTCTCGAACCCCCCGCCGTCCAGGGCCATACGCGCCGCGTTCGAGGCCGCGGCAACGACCGAGGGCTCCTCGATGGCCATAGGGACCAGGTACTCCCTGCCGTTTATCCTGAAATTGGCTGCGATGCCGAGGGGCACGGGCATCGTCCCCACGGCGTTCTCTATCATGCTGTCAGGTATCGAAGGGTCCAGTCCACCGAAGCCCGAGAGGGCGGCCGCCTCCTCGTCCGAAAGCTCGGCGAACTCCTTGACCTTCTCGAGCCGCTCCGTCAATGAAAGCTTGTAGAACCCCTCTATCCTCGAAGTACGCGTCATGCTATCCCCTCGCCTGCGAATCCGCAAGCCAATAGATGCTTTTTATTGTTGTGGCGTGGGAGAGGCTGGCAACATCGGAGCTGGAAACAGCGTGCGTGGCTGGCACGGACATCAAAAAGGATATATCTCCATTCGTTCGTGATGTCACCGATGCAAACCTGGTCCGCACCTGGCAAGATCATACTGTTCGGCGAGCACGCGGTCGTCTTCGGGGAGCCCGCCCTCGCGTTGGCGATCGATCTGAGGGTCACCTCAGGGCTCAACGTGTCGGACTGCTACACCGTGAACGGCCACACGATGAGGACCAAGTACCACGCGTACATCTCCGCGGCGCTGGACGAAGCGTGGGACGGTCCTCCTTTGAACATGACGACGGACTCCAGAATACCCTCAGGCTCTGGGTTGGGCTCGTCGGCCGCCGTCACGGTGTCGTCGATCGCCGCGATGCTCGCGGAGAAGGACCGGTTCGACCACAAGAGCGTGGCCATGAAGGCCTTCAACGTCGAGCACAGGGTGCAAGGGCGTGCGAGCCCGACCGACACCTCCACCTCGACACACGGTCACGGGGTGCTCGTGAGCCCGGAGAAGGAGGACAACCTTCTCTGGACGATAGCCAAGGGCGACCGGAGATGGCACATGCACCACTGCGATGTCGGGGATCTCACGTTCGTCGTGGGGTACACGGGTATCCACGCGTCGACGGGCCCGCTCGTGGACGGCGTCAGGGACTTCGTCGAGTCCCGCGACGACGGCAGGAGGATGATACGCCGCATAGGCGAGATCGCCATGGACGGCGTCGCTGCTATAAGGACTGCGGACAAGGCGAAGATAGGCTCCCTCATGGACGAGAACCACAGACTGCTGTGCGACCTTGGGGTCGGCCATCCAGCGCTCGACCGGCTCGTGGAGGCGTGCAGAGACGGATCATACGGTGCCAAGCTCACAGGCGCGGGAGGCGGCGGCAGCATGATAGCGTTGACCGACGCGCCCAAAGACGTCTGCAAGGCCATCTCGTCCGCCGGCGGAGAGCCCATCGTCGTGACCGTGGGGTGCGACGGCGTCGCGGCGGCAAGGGCGGCGAGGGTCCGCCGTACGCCGCACAAACGCTAATACGAAGGTGGGCGATGACTGTAGGTGGTGAGTGATTGGTTGAACGAGTGGCACAGCACAGGCACTGTCAGAACTGCGAACGTGCGATACCTTACAAGCAGGATTTCTGCAATGACGAATGCGCCGCCGAGTGGAAGGGGAAGATGTCCTCGAAGAAGCGGCAGCTCACGTTCTTCTACGTCCTCATGGTGATCATCATGATATTCGCCATAGCCTTGACCTTCATGGGGTAAGGCGATGAGGGTCGGGATAGGCGGCACTTTCAACGTGATCCATGTAGGTCACGAGACCCTGTTCGAGACGGCGTTCTCCGTCGGTGACTTCGTCCAGGTAGGGCTGACATCTGACGAGTTCGCCCGATCCATCAAGAAGGTGCCTGTCCGTCCCTACGAGGAGCGGAAGAAGGACCTCGAGGCGTTCCTCTCGCGCTATGGCCGGCCGTTCGAGATCGTGCCCATCGCGGACGCCATGGGTACTGCCGCGTCGTCCGAGGAGCTCGACGCCTTGGTGGTGTCACCCGAGACGCGGTCAACTGCGGACGAGATAAACGACCACCGGAGGCGTGTCGATCTTCCTCAGCTCAAGGTGTACTGCATACCCGATGTGAAAGGCGACGACGCGAAGAGGGTGAGCGCGACGAGGGTCGTCAAGGGCGAGATTGACAGGGACGGCAGACGGTTGGAGCCTCTGCTCGTGGCAGTCGCCACGGGAAACGAGGTCAAGGTGCGCGCAGTGAGGAACGTGTTCGCGCAGATATTCGGCTACGTGGAGGTCGTCGAGGTCGACGTCCGGGGTCCTTCGAGCCAGCCGCTGGGCGACGGGACCATCCGCGGTTCGACAGAACGTGCCAAGGCCGCCGTTGCCGGATCCGAGGCGGACTACGGCGTGGGCGTCGAGGCAGGGCTCTTCCATGTGCCGTCACTGGGCAAGCACCTGGACGTACAGTACTGCGCGGTCGCGGACCGCGAAGGCAGGGTCACGCATGGTCACGGCCCTGGCTTTGAGTATCCGCCAGCGGTGACGAGGGCGGCTCTCAAGGGAGAACCCGTCGGTGAGGTCATGAGCAGGCTCACAGGCGTCGAGAGGATCGGGCACAGGAGCGGCTCTATCGGTTACCTGTCCAACGGGGCGATCGACAGGACGGCGTTGACAGAGATAGCCGTGCTGATGGCGTTGATCCCCCGCATACGTAGCGAGCTCTACCTCGACGACGATCAGGCTGGCTCCGCGTCGGACGCCGCCTGCAGGTAGTCGGACAGCGAGCCGCAGCAGTCCTTTCCGACACAGCCGAACCGAGCGTACTTGGCACAGTAGTCCCCCGTCGGGTCGTGGAACTCGCAACTGTGCGACTCCCTCCAATACTCGCAGTCGGATCTTATGCACGCATATCCTTCATATCTGCCGGTGCAGAGCCCCTTGGGGGATGAGTACTTGCAGAGCATATCACCACGTCCCGGCACCGCCGTCGTCGAGTATTCGTCTCTGCTTGTAGGCGACGTTGCCAGTCCTCGGGCGGAGCGGCGAGCAGTCGTCTCCCCTCTCGCACAAGAACCGCCCGTGCGTATCACAGTACAGGCTTAGCCACCTGTCGGAACCGACGTCGTAACGCGAGTCTTGCCCAGGGATGGGCGAGTCATAGCCCGAATCGGAGAACTTGCACGCCTCCTCACCAATGCAGTTTATGCTCTCGACCCGTCTGTTCGCACATGCTCCGCTAGAGTAACTGTACCTGCACATCGGACCCATCCCTCTCTCGCTGAGTGCTAAGCGCATATGTATTGTGCTTTGACACTGATAAAGGTTTACAGAATGTCGACTTTTCGATACCAAGCGCGAATCGGCGACGCGTGGCCATCCACCGGCCGGAGACCGCGGAGGCGCTGAGGGGGAGATTTGAACTCCCGTGGTACGAAGTACCACCAACTCTCAAGGCTGGCGCCGTAAACCGGGCTTAGCTACCTCAGCACGCGCTGCATCGCGGACATCAGAGGCATACGCGGGCTCGGGCTTTAAGTTTCACGTCCCGCGAGCCGATATGGCCGCGGCCGTCTCGAAGGAATGAGGCCGTCAACGACCGGATGACCCTACGAGCATCCGGAGGGCCTCGAGGTCCAGTTCGAAAGCGATCATCGGATACTTCAGCTCGAACGCCTCCGCCGTCGCAGGGTGTAGCTCCCCGAATACGCCGATGTCGTCCGATCCGATCCTGAGGCTCGCGCATCTCCCAGATACGAACGATGGCTCGTCCCTGGCGACCACTTCCGGCGACAGCCCCATCGCCGCGGATACGGAGAGCACGAGCGACTTGGCCTCCGTGAAGCTCGCCTTCGAGTGGATGGCCACTGCGGCCAACCGCTTGTTGTTCTTCCGCTTCCGTACGACGTCGCCTATCTCGAACAGCCTCTGAGGTAGCTCCCGGTGCTTGTTCTTGCGCAATATGCCCAGGAGGCTCGGTATGAGGGACGTCCGTACGAGCGTGTGGTCCTCGCTGACCGGGTTCTTGATGCGGAGCGCCTCAGCGTCGCCTTCCATGTTGAGCGCCTCGAACTGCTCGTGTGGGTTGGAAAGCGACAGCGTCGCCACCTCGAAGTACCCGAGCCCCACGAGCACGGAGCCGACACGGCTCGCGAAAGAAACGAGCGGGTCCTCTACGCCGTAAGTCATTGCCTTTGGCAAGGTCTCCCCGAAGCGTTCGTAGCCGAAGCCGATCGCCACGTCCTCCACGAGATCGACAGGATGGAGTATGTCCGCGCGGTAGGGTGGTACGCTAACGTCGAGCGCGCCGTCCCCAGGCACGGCTTCGTACCCCATGCGCTCAAGGCAGACCCTCATGTCATCGAGCGACAACGCCGTTCCCAGCCAGCCGTTCGCGTACGCGGGGTCCAAGTTCATTCGCGCCGGCGTGAGGTTCGGTGCCTCGGCCGAGCCGTCGGGTCGTTGGATGCGCACGTTCCGGATCACGCCTCCTCTGTCCGCGAGGGCCGTGACCACGATGTTGACCGCGTACTTCACAGCGTCGAGGTCTGTCCCCGTGCAATCGATGAAGACCGTGTGAGTCTTCTCCGTCACCTCGGTCGCGACGCCGTTGATGATCGGAGGCATGGAAAGCACCGTGCCGTTCCTGTCCACGATCAAGGGGTATCGCTCCTTCCCCTCGAGGACGAAAGCATAAGCCTTCCCCTTCTCGTGCTGGGAGAGGATCTCCGCCGGCGTCATCTCCCTCTCGCCCTGAAGCGGGAAGAATGTCATCTCGTCCGGGAGGACGGTGGTGTACGTGAAGGGCGGCTCGACGCCTTCGATGTCGTGTATGCCGATCGCGACCTTCCTCCTGTCCCTTCCGAGCGTGAGGTGCAGCTTCTCCTGCAGGTCCATCATCGACCGTATGAGCGGGTCGTCTACTGTGAGATTCTCGACGACCGCGGACCAGATGAACGGCCTGACCGCTTCGACCGAGGGGTCGACGGTCACCGAGACGTCCGAGTCCGAGACAGTGTAGCGTCTCATGCCTGGTTCGATGCCCAAGAACGCTTTCAAGGCCCTCGCTATGCCTTCGACGGAGTACAGGTCGGGTCGGTCAGGGAAGAACTCGAAGGACAGCTCATCTGAGCCCTCCTCGGCCGTGCCAAGGTCAGCCCCTATCATCGGTAGCTTCTCACGAAGCGTGCTGATGTCCACGTCGTGTCCCATGAGATGGCATAGGTCGGAGTGGCTGAAGTTGATGACTGGCATGATCCCACTGTCCCGCTGAAGGAAAAGTATGCAGATATAATAAGGTTGTCAGACCTGGCGCTCCCAGCGCGAAGGCTGCCCTCTGGCTCTGGCTGCAGACGCTCACGCGGGCCGCGGTCGTTCTCAGCGGGCGCGAATCTAAGAGAAAAGTATATGGCCCACAATGCCGAATTGAGAGACAGGCTTGTTTCTCATCGGTCAGAGGTGAAGTATGATACGAGGGAGGGTCAAGACTGGGATAGACGGTCTTGACGACATGCTGGATGGCGGCCTTCTGACAGGGAGGCCGTACATCGTGTCCGGCCCGTCAGGGACGGGCAAGACCACCGTGGCGATGCACTTCCTCATGGAGGGTGCCTCGAACGGCGAGCGCGTCCTTTACGTGGCCATCGACGAGCCTCCGAACGAGGTTAGGTACAATTACCGTAAGTTGGGATGGGACCTCTCAGCCATAAGCGTCCTGGACGGCACGACGGACGTCCTGAACTACGACAAGACGCCCGTGCGGGACGTGTCGAGCGAGAGGAAGGTCACATCTCTGGACTCGGTCGGCGACGCGATCCGTCGCACCTCCGAGAAGGGTCCCACGGACGTCACGATCAACACGATCCAGGAGCTCATCAAACAGGAGTTCAAGGAGAGGAAGTACACCCGGGTCGCCGTGGACTCCCTCACCTCGTTGGAGTACTTCTATGTGAGGACGAGCGAGGAGTTCTCCACGCTCCAGTCCTTCTTCAGGATGCTGTCCGACCTGGGAGCCACCTCGATACTGACCGTCCACACCCCAGAAGTCGCGACGCCGTGCATCGAGTCCAAACTGGCGAGGGGCGAGATAAGGTTGCACAAGTGGTTCGACGGCAGGGGCCTGACCCGGGGCGTCACGATCGAGAAGTACAGGGGGTCGTCGCATGACTCGAGGATGAGGCATCTCAAGATGACCTCCTCGGGCATCGTCGTCCCCAGGCCCGACGGGAAGGGCAGAGGTCGCAGGAAGAAGGAGGCGAAGGAGGAGACGAAGAAGCCTCCTGACGATGGGGCGGTGATCTCCACAAAGAAGCCCGAGGCAGTTCCGGAGCCTCCGCCGCCACCTCCCCCGCGAGACGACGCGCGCGCGACGGCCGAGAAACCGGCCGGAGGAGGCGGAGGCGTATGAGCCCACACAGACGGGAGCTCCGGGCCAGCACGGGCATCGAGGGCCTCGACAAGATGCTAAAGGGCGGGCTGATACCCGGAAGACCCTATGTGCTCTCCGGGGGCATGGGGAGCGGCCGTACGACCCTCGGGATGCAGATCCTGCAACAGGGTGTGCGCCAGGGAGAGAGGGCGCTGTTCGTGGCGATCGACGAACCCCCGGGGGAGATACGGGAGAACGTGCGTTACCTCGGCTGGGACGTCGGCAAGATACGCATCCTGGACGTGCATCCGACGGCGAAGGCCTACAGCAGGAAGGTGTCGATGGTCGAGATAGCCGCTCAACGGGCAGTCGGCTCCCTGAGGGAGGCGAAGAACGGCGCGCGCGCCGAGGCGCTGAAGCAGGCCTCCCCGGATCTGACCGTGCAATCCCTCCAGCTCATGCTGGCCCAGGAGTTCAAGGAGTTCAGGTACTCGAGGGTCGTCATAGACTCGCTGACGACGCTGAAGAAGCTCTCTGGAGACCAGGACATCGACATGGGCGTGGCGTCCCTGCTGAGGTTCCTGTCCGAGGCCAACCTCACATGCCTGCTCGTGACGGATGTGGCGGACCCGATGTCCGTCGAGCCGGAAGTGTTCATTTGCAGGGGAGAGATACGGCTCCACAGGATCATGACGACCTCCAAGATGGAGCGCTGCGTGACGATCGAGAAGATGCGTGGCACGCCCCACGACACCGTCCCGAGGCCACTGTCGATAACCAGGGAGGGCTTGAAGGTGGAATCTGGTAAGAAGGTGCCGAAGGCCGCCCTGAGCCTGTTGCAGGGCGTTCCAGGCAGTCTCCGATGAGCGGCCGGCCGCATCGCTGATTTTTTAGTGTAGGACGCGCTGTCGAGTCCGCGGAGGCGCGAGAATGCCAAGGTCTGCATTGCAGGTCATAGAGGTGTCAGGCAAGCCATTCGCCATGGGAAGGCAGGCCGGTAAGAAGTGCGCGACGAGGGCGAGGGCCTACAGGAAGGCGATATCCTCCTCGATCGAGCACTACACGGGTATGGGTTGGACGAAGGCCGTCGAGCGGGCGAAGGACTACCTTCCATACGCGGAGGACTTCTACCCCGACTTCGTCGAGGAGATGAGGGGATACGCGGAGGGCTCCAAGATGCCGTTCGAGGAGGTGTTCGCCTTCTGCTGTCACGAGCTGCTCTCTCCAAGAGGTTTCAAGGGCTGCACGGACGTCGTGGCGAACGGAGATGTCACGGCTGAGGGCAACGTCCTTGCCGGCCACAACGAGGACTGGGACGCGTCCTGCCTCCCCCTCGTGGTGCTGTTGAGGGCCAGACCTGCCGGGAAACCCTCGTTCGTGTGCACGTCATACGCCGGCCTCCTGCCGTCGACCGGGATGAACGACAAGGGGATAAGCCTCACTGGCAACGCGCTGAGCCCGAACGACTCGCGCCTGGGCATACCGAGGATATTCCCCGTCCGAAAGGTCTTCGAGGCGAGGAGGATCGGCGAGGCGCTCGAGTACGCGATGCCGAGGGAGCGTGCGTCCAGCTACAACAACATATGCTCCGACAGAAACGGCGAGATATACTCGCTCGAGGGATCGGCGACCGACTGCGCATGGTTATACGGCACGGACGGATACATGGTACACACCAACCACTACACCGCGGAGAGGATGCTACGGTACGAGGAGGACCCCTCCGCGATGACCTGCTCGATATTCCGGTACAACCGCGCCAAGAGGCTGATACGCCGACAGTTGGGGGAGGTCACCGTCGATTCGCTGATCGCTCTGTTCAAGGACCATGTCAACAGGCCCGACTCTATATGCAGGCACAGGAACAGGACGCTCCACCCTCTCGACTCGTCGGAGACCATATTCTCCGTGATATTCGATCTCAGCAACCTCGAGGCGCATGTCTGCAAAGGCAACCCGTGCAAGGGACAGTATGTGGCGGTCCAGGTCGGGGAGTAGTTCCAGGACCGCGGCCCCAAATGCAAAGTATTTAATCCCATCCGCAGCATTGCGCAATGACCGTCACGGGCCCATAGCTTAGTTTGGCTGGAGCACCCGGCTGATAACCGGGAGGTCACCGGTTCAAATCCGGTTGGGCCCACTGCATTCTCTCCCATGCGCGCGTCGCGGTCGCACGGGTCCGCGCCACCGCGCCATGTGTGCGAGGAGGAAGGCGGCGTACAATGGAAAGATACGAAAGCAGGGAAGGCGTTATGTGGTGAACATGGACGAGACAGACATCAAGATCCTGAACCTTCTTCGGGAGAACTCCCGCATGAAGAATACGGAGATCGCCCGCCGGGTCAACCTGACCGAGAGGGCGGTCAGGGCTAGGATCGAGAAGCTCGTGAGGGAGTCGGTCGTTAGGAAGTTCACGATAGAGACTTCGCCTGTGGGCGTGGAGGGCATAGTCCTCATAGACACGCAGGTCGGCAGGACTGGCGCGGTGAAGACGATGGCGCGCGAGATGTCGGACAGCGTTTTCGAGTGCAGCGGCGAGTTCGACGTGGCCGTGAGGCTGCGGGCGGACACGCTCGACGAGCTGAACGCCAAGGTGGACGAGCTCAGGGCATATCCAGGCGTCGTGAGGACATCGACGCTCATAAAACTCGTCGAGGTGTGACCGCGAGAGCGTCGGTCAATCAGTTCGGTCGATGCCTGAACCAGGCAAACTAAATATTATCAGTCGCTTATTATCCGTCACATCTCCCCAGATATGCGCCAGCCGCACGAGGCGCTCCCGATATCCGCATTGTCGTCCGACAGCACACGACCTTGACGGACTGTCAGGAGGCCCGAGGTACCCCCGATCGACACGGCGCGGCGAGCGCAGCGGAAACCTGCACAGCTCGGAGGGTCGAATCTGTCACGGAAGGGAATCGCCCGAAGCGGTGAGGCTTACTGCCTCGAATGCGGAGCCTTGGTCGAAGCAGCGGCCGAACGATGCTCGTCGTGCGGGGTCGCATTGGACGAGGAGGTCAAGGCGTTCTCCTGTCCGCGCTGCAAGGCGCTCCTGGCTCTGGGGACACCGGAGTGCAAGGGCTGTGGCATGAGGTTCAAGGTGAAGGCCCTCAAACAGAGCGGCGACGACACGGAGTCGGAAGCGTCATACGAGACGCCCGAGCCAGACACTGGCGATGAGCGGACGGAGCTCGCCGACCTGCTTAACGCCGCTAATGAGTTCATATCGGAGAAGTCCGCGGTCCTCTCTCGGATGGTCAACCGGCGGGCAGAGGAGAAGAAGAAGCTCGCCAAGATGGGAAAGATGGACCTCAAGGATGTCACCTATGAGATGGTCGAGGCGGAGGTGCTCTCGCTTGCTGGGGACATGGAGGACATAGCGAAGCTGCATTCCGACATCACGGCGATATCCGCCAAGATACTGGCTGTCGTGAATTCGATGGGCCTGGGGGCCGAGGCGCGGGCCAAGGCGCAATCGATGAGCGCCGCGGGAGTCCTCCCGCCTGAAGCCGCGGGAGGCGCCGACGAGTTGGCCGCGAATATGGAGGAGCTCGCCAGACGCGAGGAGATGGTGGACCGGAAGATCAAGGGCTACGCCTCCAAGAAGAAGGAGCTCCAGGACCAGGAAGCGGCGATCGCCGAGAAGCTGAAACTGGCCGAGAAGCGAATGGCCGAACTCAAGGACACGCCGTCAAAGGCGGACGACGACGCGAAGGAACGGCTCAGGCAGAGAGAGGTGGATATCGCGGGGCGTCTGTCACTCCTTCAGACGGTCATCTCTGGATACCTGGGAGAGACGAACGGGCGTGAATACGCGACCCTCGACGAGGGCATATCCGCGCTCGAAGCATCGATGAAGGAGATTCTGGACAGGATACCGTCGTTGGAGAAGAGGTTAGATGAGATGCGGTCGCAGGAAGGCGAGGTCAAGGACCTGCTGAAAGCCCTCGACGGCCTGCTCGAGCACCTGCCCGAGGCGGTCATTCAGGAGTTCACGGACAGCGACGCGTACAAGCTATACGAGAAGGTCCTGGAGCGATACGGGATATAGGATGTTCACATGATTCACTGCAACTATGGCCGCGCCGAGTGGTTGAACGATACGGGAGCGAGGCAGACATGGGTTTGAGAGACAGGGCGAGGGAGTTGTCCTCGAAGCCTAAGCCGGAGAAGGCTGAGGAGGCCGGAGAGGCCGTGGAAGAGGCCGAGCCGAACGCCGGTGACGATGAGCGGCAGCCGGAGGCCGACGAGTCCCAGCCCGCATCGGCGGAGGAGGCCAGCATCGGGGACGTGGAGGACTCCCCGAAGGCGGAGGACGATGAGCGAGCGTCCGTGGCCGAGGCCGAAGCGCCGCCGTCCGTAGCCCCTGACGACCCTGTCGAGGTGGCGGAGCGAGCGCTGCCGCCCGTCACCGACGACGATGCCGCTGGCCCGGAACCGGTGGCGGACGACTCGGAAGAAGCGGCTGGAGACAAGCCGCAGGCATCCGAGGGCCCGGCCGGGACGTTGGAGCAGTCGATGACCTATCTCGTCCAGGAGGAGAAGCCGGAGCTCGCGTACACGCTGTTCATGGGCATGAGGGACCGCGGTTTGCGCGGCATGATAGTCTCGAGGACATATCCGAAGAACCTGAGGAAGGCGCTCGAGCTCGGCGATGTGCCCATCTACTGGCTTACCAACGCGATGAGCGACGAGGCGATAGGCCCCAAGGACCTCGAGAGACTGACCCTCGCGATCCGGAGCTTCCTCGAGGAGGACGGCGGTCAGCTGGTCCTGATAGACTCGCTCGAGTATCTCATAACGAACAACAAGTTCGTCAGCGTGATCCGCCTGATGCAGACGATACGCGACCAGATCGCCGTCCAGAAGGCAATCGGTATAGTGTCGCTCAAGGCGTCGACGCTCGAGGCGTCGAAGCTAGCGTCGCTGCAGAGGGAGCTCGAGGTGTTCTCGAAGGACGGCGCCACCCGCATCGAGGCGAGGCCGGACGTGGAGAGCAAGCTGATGGCGGAGCTCAGGCAGGACGAGATGATCATCGAGGCTGGAATGATCGAGGAGGACCGTCGTAAGCTTGCTTCCCTCGAGGAGAGCCTCCGTACCAAGGAGAAGGCCCTCGTCGCGGACCGCCTCGCCGCCGACAGGGAGCGCGACGAGGTCCATCAGACGCTCGTAAGGGTGAGGCAGACCAGGAAGGACCTCGAGGAGTTCCGCATAAAGCTCACGCGCGAGGAGGCGGAGCTGACAGCGAAGATACGTGCCAAGCTGGGCAAGCAGATGGAGGCGCTCGACAAGAAGAAGGCGAGCCTCGAGGCGATGGAGAAGGAGGTCGAGTCCAGGTATCATCAGCTCGACAGGATCGTCACGCTGAAGACAGAGCAGAAGATGGCTGAGCTCCAGGCCGAGCAGAAGCGTCTGGAGTCGGACAGGGGCAAGCTAGCCGACCTGACGGCGAAGGTGCAGGACGACCGAAGGACCGTCGATGAGAAGATGCGTTCGATCGAGGCGATGGAGGCTCGCGCCAGGGCCGACCTCGAGGAGGCCAAGTCGGAGCTGGCGAAGCTCGAGAAGAAGGAGCACGAGCTTGCCATGCTGAAGGTCGACATAGACAAGGCGCGGGCGCAGCAGGAGTCGGACCGGGAGGAGCTGGCGAAGGAGAAGGCCGAGCAACAGGAGGATTTCGCCCGACGCCGTGCGGCGATAGAGCGTTCGTCGAAGGACATCGCCGAGCGTGAGCGGTCCGTGTCGCAGCTGACCGGCGAGCTGGAAGGTCTCAAGGCCAAGCTGCTCAGTGGTGAGCAGGCCTTGAACGAGCGCGAGAGGCGCGTGGCGACGAGACAGGAGGAGGTGTCCAGGCTCGAGAAGGAGCTGACAGACAGGGAGTCCGCCGCGAAGGAGGCGCAGGAACGTGCGGCGCTGGCGGAGTCCGCCGCGAAGGCCAGGGAGTCCTCGCTGGAGCAGGAGCATCAGAAGCTCCTCGAGAGCGTGGAGGCGCAGAGGGACGAGATGGCCACGAAGTCCGAGGAGCTCGCCCGGCGCGAAGAGCACGTACGGGGCGAGGAGGAGCGGTTCGAGCGGGAGGCTGAGAGCCGCAGGAAGACGCTAGACGAGCTCGAGATACAGCTCAAGGAACGTAGCGCCAGCCTTCACGAGACGATCGAGGAGCTCGAGGCCCGGGAGAAGGCGGCGAACGACAGCAAGGCCGAGGCGGAGAGGATCCTCGCCGAGGTACAGGCGCAGTCCTCCGCTTTCAAGGAGGAGCGCGCCGCGTTCGTGGAGGATGTGGAGCGCCAGAAGGCTGAACTCGAGGGAAAGAGCAGGCAGCTCGAACGCGAGAGGGGCGAGCTCGAGGAGGCCAGGAAGGAGTTCATGGAGCGTTCCGAGGCCAAGGAGGCGGAGCTCGAGGAGCTCTCGTCGAAGCTCGAAGTGGAGGCCCGCGAGGTCCAGGAGAAGGAGGATTCCATCCAGGAGATTCAGGCCATCCTCGACAAGAGGTCCACCGACGTCGCCGCGTCGGAGCTTCGGATGGCCGAGGAGAGGGTCGAGGTCGACCAGCTGCGGAAGGAGCTGGAGAGTCGGAAGGCGGACCTGGAGACCCTCGAGAGGGACATTCTAGCGCGGCAGGAGGACCTGGAGTCGTCCGCCGCGGTCACGCGAGACACCCGCAGGTCGCTCGAGGAGAAGGAGCGGGCCATATCGGAGAAGGAGTCTGCGCTCGAGGAACAGAGGCGCAGGCTTTCATCCAAGGAGTCGGAGCTCGAGGAGGAGCGCGGCAAGGTCGAGGCCGAGGCCGCCAGGATAGGGCAGACCGAGGCCGAGTTCGAGAACACCAGGAGAGCGCTGGACGCCCAGAAGGCGGAGCTCGAGGAGCGCTCCTCCGAGTTGGACGCTCGCGAGGCCGGATTCGGGTCCACGGAGCAGGCGCTCAAGGACAGGGAGAGCGCCCTCGACGGGCGCGAACGTGAAGTCGGATCGGCCGAGAATGACCTGGAAGCCCGGCGCGGTGAGATGGAGGCGGAGGTCTCCGCTGAGCGCGCGAAGGTCGAGGAGGAGCGGATCAGTGTACAGGCGATGAAGGGCGAGATCGCGTCGCTGGAGGCGGAGGTCGCGGAACGGGAGGAGCGACTGGCGGAGTTGAGACAGTCGCTGGATGACCGCGAGGTCGCCCTCGAGGAGGCGAGGAAGGAGATCGAGGGCAGACACTCCTCGATCGAGCAGGAGTTGCAGAGGCTGCACCTGGCGAAGTCGGAGTTCGAGCGAGAGAGGCGTAGCGCGCTCGAGGAGCAGGAGCAATTACAGCAGGAGATCGACGCCCTACGGCGTGACGCCGAGGCCGAGCGCGTCGCCCAGGACGAGGAGAGGAGGCGACTCGCGCAGGAGAGGGACGAGCTCGAGAGGAAAGCTTCCGCGCTGAAGGATGAGCGCGCGGAGCTCGATGCGCGCACGGAAGAGCTCGAACGCTCGACGGCCGACATGGCGCGCAGGCAGGAGACGCTCGAGGCCCGCGAGGCGGAGTTCAATGAGAGGATCTCCGTCCACGATATGCATGCAGAGTCGCACGACATGAGATCGAGGGAGCTCGAGGCCAAGGAGGCTGAGGTAGCGGCCTCGATCGCCGCGTTGGAGGCGAAGAACAAGGAGATCTCCGAACGCGAGGCCAAGGTCAGCGCCCTGGGGGAGGAGATCGAGCGTGACCGCGCGGAGATCGCCAAGGCCCGCGGCGCGATGGACGATGAGAGGAGGGCGCTGGAACGCGAGCGGGAGGACATATCGGCGGAGAGGAGAGGTCTATCGGAGGAGAAGGAGAAGGCCTTGGCCCTGGGAAGGACCGCCGAGCAGATATCGGAGCAGGAGGAGGAGATCGAGGAGAGGTCGGCCCGGCTTAACACGCGGGCGTCCGAGCTCGAGGCTTTGGAGCGTCAGCTGACGGACCGCGGCTCCTCGCTGGACGCCAAGAAGGCCGATATCGACAGGATCTCCGAGGAGCTGGAGACTTGGAAGGCCGAGCTGCAGAGGTCCGAGGAACAGGCGGACGAGCGACGCAAGGCGGAGTCTCAGGAGATAGAGGCTCGGCGTGCGGAGCTGGAATTGTTGGAGCAATCACTGTCGAAGCGGTCGTCCGAGCTCGACGCCCGTGAGGCCGCCCTTTCCAGCCTCGAGACCGCCTCGAGGGCGAAGGTCGAGGGCGAGCTGTCGTCCATAGAGGAGGTGAAGGCCGACCTCGACCGCGAGCTGGCCAACCTCGAGAGGACGTCCGCGACGCTAGAGGAGACCGAGGTGCGGCTCGCGGCGAAGGACGCCGCCCTGAGTGAGAGCGAGGCGGAGCTTGCGAGGAAGTCCGAGCTGTTGTCTCAGAAAGAGGCGGAGATACAGTCGCTGAGGGCTCGGCTCGAGAGCGCCGAGCAGGCGGTCGCCGAGCGCGAGGAGAGCATAGCGCGGTCGGCGGACGAGTACAGCGACGTCGTCGAGGAGATCTCCCGCAAGAAGGCGGAGCTCGACACCAGGGAGAAGGAGCTCGGCGCGAGGGTACAGCAGTTCGAGAGGAATCTGAACGAGTTCGAGGTCCTGCAGGGCGAGTTGGAGAAGGAGCGGGAGTTGCGCGAGGAGAAGGAGAGAGGGCTGGAGCAGCTCAGGGAGGAGCTCGAGGGCTGGCGCAGAGAGCTGATCACGCGCCGTGAGAAGCTGGAGGAGGAGGTCCTGGAGCGCGTGGCGGAGATGGCGAAGGAGACGGTGGCCGCACCCGCAGGGACGGACGCGAGTGGGGACGAGCTCAAGAGGCGAGAGGCCGAGCTGCGGCAGAGGGCCGAAGACCTCAAGGCGATGGAGAGCGAGCTCGAGACGCGGGAGAGGAACGTCGCCGTCGAGTTGGACCGGCTTGAGAACGATCGCGCCGAGGTCCAGGATCTGTGGGAGAAGCTCGAGGGCGCCAAGGAGGGACTCGGCGCCGTCGACGAGAAAGCGCTGACCGAGCTCGAGAAGCGCGGGGCCGAGCTGGACGATGAGAGCATCCGGCTCGCCGAGAGGGAGGAGGCGCTACGCAGTGACGAGCAGCGGCTGGAGTCCGAGTGGGAGCGGCTGCATGGCATAGAGGAGGAGCTGGCGCAGCTCGCCCAGATGTTGAAGTCGCGCGAGGAACAGCTGAAGAAGATCGAGTAGCCCCCGGTCGTTCGGGGGCTCAGAAGACGTCTATCTTGCCCTCGACTATCTGCATGGTCAGGTCGTCGATGTTCTGAAGCATCTCGTCGTACACGGCCTGCGCCTCGCGCGTGTGTTTTGCCTTTGGCACGTTGTCGGCGAATATCAGGTTCGCGCTCGCGGCCTGCGGGTGGTCGATGGGCTTGCCTATCTGGGAGAGTATGCGCGTGTGGACCTCCTTTATGTCCCCCCCGCCGACCTCGAATATCCGCTGGGCCACCTTGTTCGAGAGTATGTTGTACAGCTTGCCGACGTGCGTGACAGGGTTCTTCCCGGCGGACGCCTCCATGCTCATCGGCCGCATGGGGGTTATCAGCCCGTTCGCCCTGTTGCCTCTGCCGACAGACCCGTCATCGCCGTTCTCCATCGACAGGCCGGAGACCGTCAGGTAGTATATTCCGTTGGCGTAATCGTCGGCCGTGTTGACCGACACCGTCAGTTCCCTGTCCGTGAACCCCAAGGCGAAATCATGGACGCTCTCCCGACACTGCTCGATTACGCTGACGTAGTGGTCCTTGTCCTTGACCTTCGACGACACAAGCGCGGCGGCGATCGTCATCTCTATCTTCCGGCCGCTCCTGCAGGCCATCACCTTGACGTCCTCGCCCAGCTCTGGCAGTTTCTCGCACAGCTTGCCGTTGATGAACCGCTCGGTCTCGAGCGTTATGCGCTCCGTCTCGCTCAGTGGCGCGAACCCCACGCCGAACGACGTGTCGTTCGCCAGCCTCTTGTGCGTCTCGTACACGCTTCGCAGGTCGACGCTGCCCTGGCTGATCATGCAGTCCAAGACCACGCCCCAGTCGACGTCGAGGCTCTTGCAGGTCTTCTGGAGGTACGAGTACGCCGCCTTCATCGCGCAAGTCCTGTACGGCAGCCTCTCGCCGTCCACGTTGGTCGTCGCCCTGCCCACGAGCAGGATGTAGGTCGGCTCCAGTATGGAGCCGCCCCCGAACTTCGGCGCTGACTGGCCCCCGACTATCTGCGTCTCGTCCGTGTTGTGGTGGAGGATGCGGCCGAAACGATCGAGATACATCCTGCAGAGCGCGCGACTCACGCTCTCGGCGAGGCCATCGGCTATGCTGTCGGGGTGGCCTATGCCCTTCCTCTCGACGAACTCCACAGACTGCTCTTCGATCGGTGTTTGCGTCAGCTCCTGTATCAGAATGTTCCTGTCCATGCGCTCGCCCCGGAAAACCTTGGAGAAGGATATTCTGTTCATTCTTAATCTTTTCGGACCGAAAAGGAAGTGCCGCGGATGACTGGTCAGCTACGCCTTCTTGGAGAAATCCTCTCTCCGTTTGGCCCTCGCGCTCCCCTCGGGTATCAGGGCGAACTTCTTGCCCGACAGGACGCCCGCGACGCCCTCGACGCTCTCTATCTCGGGATGGTCCTTGCACAGCCTGCAGGTCGGGGGACATACGCTCACCCGGTCCTCCGGCTCAAGGTATTGGAACGTGCCGCCCTCGTAGTTCCTCAGGACGACGCGTTTGTCGGACATCGAGATGAGGTACTGGGGGGCCAGAGGTATCTTCCCGCCGCCGCCTGGGGCGTCGAGGATGAACGTGGGCATCGCGAACCCCGAAGTGTGTCCCCTGAGCGCCTCGGATATCTCTATGCCCTTCGCCACCGAGGTCCTGAAGTGCTCTATACCTCTCGACATGTCGCACTGATAGAAGTAATAGGGTCTGCACCTGATCTTGACGAGGTCCTGCACGAGCTTCTTCATGATGGTCGGGCAGTCGTTGACGCCTTTCAGCAGGACGGACTGGTTGCCGACCGGCACGCCCGCGTCCGCAAGCATCTCCACGGCCCTCTTGGACTCCGGGGTTATCTCCTTAGGGTGGTTGAAATGGGTGTTCAGCCAGATGGGGTGCCTGCTCTTCAGCATGTCGCAGAGCTCGGGCGTCACGCGCTGAGGCAGCGTGCACGGTGCCCTGCTCCCTATCCGTACTATGTCGACGTGCTCTATCGCCTGGAGCCTCGTTATTATGTCCTCGAGTTTGTCGTCGGACACGAGCAACGGGTCTCCGCCGGAGAGAAGGACGTCCCTAATCTCCTTGTGCCCTTCGATGTATTCTATGACCGCGTCTATCGTCTTTTTGTCGCGCTCCTTGTCGGTCTGTCCCGCGAGCCGTCGCCTCGTGCAGTGGCGGCAGTACATGCCGCACTGGTCGGTTATGAGGAAGAGGACCTTGTCAGGATACCTGTGCGTCAGGCCGTGGACCGGCGAGTCCACATCCTCGAACAGCGGGTCCTCCATGTCGCCCTCGGAGAAGTCCACTTCCTTCGCGGTGGGGACTGCCTGCCGCCTCACGGGGCAGTATGGGTCGTCGGGGTCCATCTGCGTGGCGTAGTAAGGCGTGATGGCCATCCTCAGGATCTTGAGCGACTCCCGGATGCCGCCTTCCTCGGCTTCCGTGAGGTTGATGACCTCTTTCAGCTGGTCGACGTCGGTGACCCGGTTGCGGAGCTGCCACTTCCAGTCGTTCCATTGTTCAGGCTCTACGTCTTTCCACAGCGGGACATCGGTGTATTTCCTCATGTCGCAGCTCTCCTTCGGACGCTTCTGGAAACTAGCAGTGCGCCCCACTTTAATTAGCCTATCCCTGTGCGGCGCTGAAGCCGTTACGAAGCTCGTTTGGCCATTCCGAAATCGGTAGCGGGCGACGCCCGTCCCGCATGCTTGGGCAACCCGGAAGCGTCCGTCCGAAAAGCGCCCGCTGGGATTCTGTTAGTCGCCAACGGTTATATATCCGAGTCCTTGTTTCAACACTCGCCAATCCAGACTCTAAGTTCGCTTGTGCGCGGGGCGTCTCTGGACCGCCACCACCGGAGCCGCGCCTCGTCCATGCGAGCGGGGGTGTCAACATGAAGAAGGTCGCTGTCGTCGGTGCGGGGCAGAGCAGATATGGCGAGTTTCCGGAGAAGGGCATAAAGGAGCTGTTCTTCGAGGCATATCAAGACATGGTCAAGAGCGTGGATAAAGGGCTGGACGCGAAGAGCATAGGCTCGGCCTACATCGGCAACCTGGGCTCCGGAGGGTTCCAGCTGGGGAACATGTCCGCGCTCGTGTCCGAATTCGTCGGGCTTCCTTACATACATACTGTGCGCGTCGAGAACGCGTGCGCCTCCGGTGGATACGCGATCGTCTCCGCGGCGATGGATGTGATGTCGGGGGCGCATGACGTTGTCTTGGCCGGCGGTGTCGAGAAGATGACGGACGTCTCGGGCGTGAAACAGAAGTACTGGCTCGGCGTCTCGGGCGACACCGAGTACGAGCGCCTGGCAGGCACCACCTTCGCCGGACTGTATGCGCTCATAGCACACAGGCACATGCACGAGTTCGGCACGAAGCGGGAGCAACTGTCGGCCGTCGCGGTGAAGAACCACGCGAACGGCGCCTTGAACCCGAAGGCTCAGTTCCAGAAGGAGATCACGCTCGACAAGGCGATGAAGAGCCCATATGTGGCGTATCCCCTGAACTTGTTCGACTGTTGCTCGACCACGGACGGCGCTTCAGCCGTGCTCGTGTGCGACGCCAGCATCGCCAAGCAGTTCACCGACACGCCCGTGTACATCGAGGGGTTCGGCACGTCAAGCGACTACCTCGCCATACACGACAGGGCGAGCACCGTCACGCTCGAGGGCACAAGGCGGGCCAGCCGAGCGGCGTACGATATGGCGGGCATGACCCCGAGGGATATCCAACTGGCTGAGGTTCACGACTGCTTCACCATCGCCGAGCTGCTGGCATACGAGGACCTGGGCTTCTGCGAGAAGGGCAAGGGAGGACAGTTCATCGATGAAGGCCACTCCAGGATCGATGGCGACAAGCCCGTGAACCCCAGCGGAGGGCTGAAGTCGAAAGGCCATCCAATAGGGTCGACGGGCACTGGACAGGCTTATGAGATGTTCAACCAGCTACGAGGCACCGTCCAGAAACCCGCGAGGCAGGTCAAGGACGCAGAGGTCGGGCTCGTGCACAACGTGGGAGGCTCAGGCGGGACCGTCTCGGTCTCGATCATGAGGAGGTGAGACGGGGATGACTGTGGGCATATCCGGATACGGCGTCTCGATACCGAGACTCAGGGTCAAGAGGGAGGAGTACGCGAAGGCCTGGGGTTCGTTCCAGGCCTCCGGGGTGAAGGAGAAGGCCGTGATGGGCTTCGATGAGGACGTGCTGACTTTCGGCGCAAAGGCCTCGAAGAGGGCCCTGGCCTCGGCCTCCGTCGGCCCCGAGACGGTCACCAGGTTCGCGTTCGCATCCACGTCTGCCCCATATGTGGAGAAGCTACTCTCGGGCACCATCATCACCAACCTTGGCATACCGAACGGCGCGTTCGTCTCCGACCACACAACGTCCTCCAGGGCAGGCACGGAGGCAATGATCGTCTCGATGGAGCATGTGCTGTCAGCGCCTGGTTCCTGCGCCGTATGCGCAGTCGCCGACTCGCCCAGGGCGAGCATGTGGCTCCCCCTAGAGCATGGCCTGGGCGCCGGCGCGGCGGGATTCGTCATATCAGGGGAGGACCTGATCGCGGAGTTCGAGGGGTTCGCCTCTTACGCGAGCGAGCACTTCGGAGAGCGGTTCCGCCCGCGCGATGACGAGCTGTTACATGACCTGAATGTCAAGAAGTTCGCTCAATCGTCGCTCATTAGGTCGACGACGAAGGCCGCGAGCGCGCTGATGAAGAAGTTGGACGCTAAGCCGGAGGATTTCGCCCATGTGGTGATACAGCAGCCCGACGGCAGGACGCCCGGCGCCGTCGCCAAGAAACTAGGGTTCTCCGACGAACAGCTGGCTGCCGGCATGGTCGTGGGCGACATGGGCGACCTCGGCGCTGCCTCCGTCCCGTTGTCTCTCGCAGCGGCAATCGACGGCGCGAGCCAGGGCGACCGCATATTGGCCATAAGCTACGGCTCAGGTGCTGCGAGCGACGCGTTGAGCCTCAAGGTCGTGGGCGAGAGGAGGGCCGCTCCTTCGATGAGGGACGAGATCGCGCGGAAGGAGTACATAGACTACGTTCAGTATCTCAAGCTGAAAGGAGCGATAAGGTGAGGTGTTAGGTATGGCGCATGTTTCCGTTCCCATGTATTGGCGGACTCTGCCGCAGCGCTACAAGATGATCGGCCAGAAGTGCAGGAACTGCGGGAAGGTCAGCTTCCCGCCGAAAGGTGTGTGCAAGCACTGCAACGCGTCCTCGGACTTCGAGGAGATCGCGCTGAGCGGGAAGGGCAAGGTCCACACGTTCGCCCTGATAGGCGCAGGCGGCGCTCCGCCCGAGTTCACCGAGCAGGAGCGGGCCGGCGGGACATACCCCGTGGCCATCGTCGAGCTCGACGAGGGCCCGAAGGTGATAGGGCAGATGGCTGAGGTGACCCCCAAGGAGGTCGCGATCGGCATGCCAGTGAGCACCGAGCTTAGGAAGGTCTACAGCGAGGAGGGCGTGATAAGGTACGGATTCAAGTTCGTGCCTGAGAGATAGGTGATCCCATGGATTCGAGCAAACTGATGACGATGAAGGAGGCCATAGCGAAGCACGTGAAGGACGGGGACACGGCGTATCTGGCCGGTTTCACGCACATGATCCCGTTCGCCGCGGGGCACGAGATCATAAGACAGGGGCGGAGGGAGATGGTCCTGGCGAGGGCGACACCTGACATAATTTACGATCAGATGATAGCCGCTGGATGCGCGAAGAGGCTCATCTTCAGCTACGCGGGCAACCCTGGTGTCGGGTCCCTCAGATGCTTCCGGAGGGCCCACGAGAAGGGCGTCCCGGGGCCGCTCGAGGTCGAGGAGTACACGCACTTCGGCCTGTCCGGAAGGCTGTTCGCCGGGGCGACCAACATGCCCTTCCTGCCCATGCGCACGAACCTGGGCTCCGACCTGCCACCGCGGAACCCTCTGATGAAGACCGTCACGGACCCATACACGGGGGACGAGATATCGGTCGTGCCGCCGCTCAAGCCAGACGTGGCCGTCGTACATGTCCAGAAGGCTGACGCGAACGGCAACTCGCACATATGGGGCATCATAGGTGAGCAGAAGGACGCGGCGTTCGCGGCGAAGAAGGTCATCGTGAGCGCGGAGGAGATAGTCGACGAGAGCGTCATACGGTCCGACCCGAACAGGACGCTAATACCTGATTTCATCGTCCATGCGGTGGTCCACGAGCCTTGGTGCGCCCATCCGTCGTACGTCCAGGGATACTACGACAGGGACAACGAGTTCTACATGGAATGGGACAGGATAACCAAGGAGCACGACACGACGCTCGCTTACATGGACGAGTGGGTGCACGGTGTCGAGGACAGGAAGGAGTACATGGAGAAGCTGTCAGCGGAGAAGATCAAGAGCCTGACGCCGAAGCCCGCCCTGAGCACACCTGTCAATTATGGGAGCGTTTGACGAAGGGAGGTTGTGAGAAATGTCCGAAGTCAGTTCAAGTGAGTTGATGGTCATCGTGGCTGCGCGCGAGCTGAAGGACGGGGAGTCGGTGCTCGTAGGCGTGGGGATACCGAACCTCGCGGCCAACCTGGCCAAGAGGCTGCAGGCGCCGAACCTCTTGATGGTCTACGAGTCGGGCGCCGTGGGGTCAAACCCGACGAGAATGCCCCTCTCGATAGGCGACCCGTGCCTCGTCAGCGGCGCGAAGAGCGTATGCTCGATGTACGAGCAGTTCGCGTACTACCTGCAGGGAGGGCGGATCGACGTCGGCTTCCTCGGTGGCGCGCAGATCGACAAGTACGGGAACATCAACTCGACTGTCATAGGCGACTATTCGAAGCCGAAGGTGCGTCTCCCGGGCAGCGGCGGGGCGTGCGACATCGCGTCCAACGTCAAGAAGATAATCGTGATAACGCCACACGAGAAGCGCAGGTTCGTCGAGAAGGTGGACTTCCTGACGAGCCCTGGCTTCCTAGGCGGCAAGGATGGCTGGAAGCGGCTGAAACTACAGGGAGGCGGCCCGTACGCCGTGATCACGAACCTCTGCACCTTCAAGTTCGACGAGCGGACGGGGGAGATGACTGTCGCCTCCCTACACGAAGGCGTGACGGCCGACCAGGTCAGGGAGAACACGCCTTGGGATGTCAAGTTCGCCGACGATGTCAGTACGACCCCTCCGCCGACGGACGAGGAGATATCGAGGCTGAGGGCGCTCGACCCAGAAAGGATATACCTCAGGTGAGTCCGGATGGCAGGCGGTTTCGATCCAGTCGCGGAGTACAGGGCGAAGACGAAGAAGAGCGCGGAGTGGTTCGCCAGGGCGTGCGACCATTTGCCAGGGGGCGTCACGGGCAACGTCAAGTTCTACCCTCCATACCCTGTATACGCCAAGAGGGCGTCGGGGGCCCATCTCTGGGACCTCGACGGCAACGACTACATCGACTACATGCTGTGCTTCGGGCCGCTGATACTGGGGCACGGTCATCCGAGGGTCGTGGAGGCCGTTCACGCGCAGCTGGACCGGGACGGCACGACCATATTCGGCCCCCCGCACGAACTCGAGACCATCATGGCGGAACGGCTGAACAGCATCTTCCCGTGCGCCGAGCGCGTGAGGTTCACCAACTCCGGCCTCGAGGCGACGCTCCATGCGCTGCGGGTCTGCAGGGGGTTCAAGAGGCGGAACAGGATAGCCAAGTTCGAAGGGCACTACCATGGCTGCTACGACGAGGCGCTCGTCAGCCTGACACCGTCAGAGGAGACGGCGGGCCCGTACGCCGCACCGCAGCCCGTGGCATGCTCCTTGGGCACTTCAGAGTACACGCTCCAGAGCGTCCAGATCCTGCCTTTCAACGACGCGGAGGACACCATACGCCTATTGAAGGCCCACAAGGACGACCTCGCAGCCGTAATCATGGAGCCCGTCCAGAGGGGGTTCATAGCCTCCGACCCGGAGTTCCTCAAGGCGGTCAGGGAGACGACGGAGGAGCTCGGCATAATCCTCGTGTTCGATGAAGTCATGTCCGGGTTCCGCATGGACCGGCTCGGTGGGGCGCAGACGATGTACGGCGTGACGCCGGACCTGATGTGCTTGGGGAAGATCATCGGTGGCGGGTTCCCCGCGGGGGCGTTCCTCGGGCGGGAGGACATAATGGATGTCGTCAACCCCGTCACGAGGCCGAAGGACAACCGCGTGTTCCATGGTGGGACATTCAACGGCCACCCTTCCGTGCTAGCAGCGGGGATGGCGACGATCGACGTCCTCGAGGAGCCGGAGACGTATCCCAAGCTGAACGCCATAACGGAGAAGTTGAGGGAAGGACTGAACG
Organism: Thermoplasmata archaeon; assembly: GCA_041554135.1. Taxonomy (GTDB): domain Archaea; phylum Thermoplasmatota; class Thermoplasmata; order UBA10834; family UBA10834; genus UBA10834. The sequence goes on from JBFFML010000006.1 coordinate 55,639, forward strand.
ACCTCTTCGGCCGCATGGGACTCGAGGCGCTCGCGGTAGGCCCTGGCTCGACATTCAACGTGGTGTTCGCCAAGGAGTGCGCGCACAGCTATCGTGACTGCATGCACTTCGACGCGAATCTCAGGAAGGAGTTCGACTACGGTCTGCTCGCTCGAGGCATACATCTGCACCCGGACAAACCACTGTACACGTGCACGGAGCTCACCGACGACGACATCGGCATGACTCTATCGGTGGCCGAGGAAGTCCTCAAGAGGATGAGGTCATCGAAGTGACCTTCCTACGCCTCGCCCGCACCCAGGTCGATGTCCACTGAGCCGTGGAAGACCCTACGCGCGGGTCCCGTCATGGCCGCCCGTCCGTCGGCGAGCAGGTCGATCCTCAGCGTGCCGCCGCGGGTGGTCACTTCCACGGCGCCATCCTTCCTGCCGTCCTTCAACAGATATGTCGCCGCGCATGCGGTGGCGCCGGTGCCGCATGCCATCGTCTCGTCGTAGACGCCCCTCTCGTACGTCCTTATTCTGATGCGGTCAGGCCCGTCCACCTGGACGAAGTTGATGTTGACGCCTGACGGGAAACGGCGCCTATCGTTGTTCAGTTCGGCGCCGCTCATGACGACATCTACCGACTCGAGGCGGTCAGTGAAGACTACGATGTGAGGCTCTCCTGAGTTGACGATGGACGCGCGCATATCCTCCCCGCGCACGGTCGTTATTGTATCCAGCATCGAGTCGTTCCCATCCCCTTCGTCCGTGATGTACTGACGGAGGTGCTCTCTGCGAGTCCGCACGACGCCCATGTCGGCGGTGAACACCTCTCCTCTCTTGGACACGTGCTTGATCCCGTCCCTGGTCTGGACGTCCAGCTCGTCCTTGCCAGTGAGCTCGTTCAGATATGACGCGACACACCTCAGGCCGTTTCCGCACATGTCCGCCTCGTTGCCAGCGGGCTCGAAGAGCCGCATCGATCCGTCAGCGGAACTTGCCTTCTCGATGAAGATCAAGCCGTCTGCGCCAACGCCGGTATGTCTCTTGCAGAGTTCCACGGCGAGTGAGCTGCGCAGCTCGTCAGTGGTCTGCTCGCCGCCGAGCTCGTCGACCATGATGAAGTCGTTGCCGCATCCTTCGTACTTCACGAAGTCGAGCCTGAGGTTCATCGCAGTTAGTCAAAACGAACTCCTGATATAATACTTGGCCAGAGGCTGATAACAGTTAAATAAGCAAGGCTTTGTACATGGGGCGTAGGCGCCAACGGAGACCCCCAGTAATGCCCGATGACTGTTCGATATTGATACGCGGCGGTTCCGTGATAGATGGGACCGGCGCCCCCCCTTCGGCCATGGACGTGGCGGTCGACGGCGCCAGGATAGCTGGCCTGTATCCCCCCGGCAGCGTCAGAGGGACCGTGACAATCGACGCCACTGGCAAGGTCGTGTGTCCAGGCTTCGTGGACATACACACCCACTCGGACCTGAGCCTTTTGTGCTGTCCGTTCGCCGAGAGCAAGATACGCCAGGGAGTTACGACGGAGGTGGTCGGCAACTGCGGGGCGTCCGCCGCGCCAGTCATAGGCGACGCGAGGGAGGCCGTGAATGAGCTCGCGGAAGTCTACGGTGTCGATGTGGATTGGTCTTCGACGGACGAGTATCTGCTGAGGCTGTCCCAGCTCGGGGTGTCCGTCAATGTGGCGACTCTCGTTGGCGCGGACACGATCAGGCGCTGCGTGCTTGGTCCGAACGACGGCGAACCTACCGCGCAGGAGATGGCTGGCATGGAGGAGTTGGTACGCGACGCCATGGACCAAGGCGCGTTCGGCATGTCGACGGGCCTCATATATGCTCCCGGATGCTACGCCTCGACCGCGGAGATAGTCCGTCTCGCGTCCGTGGCCGCAGGGTACGACGCTGTTTATGCCAGTCACATACGGGGCGAGGCGTCGACATTGCTCGAGGCGGTCCGCGAGGCCTTGCAGGTGGGGAAAGAGGCCGGCATACGCGTGCAGATATCGCACCACAAGGCCGTCGGCGTAGAGAACTGGGGACGCGTCTCAGAGTCCATCCAGCTCATCGAGGACGCTCGCGAGGACGGCATAGACGCCGCGTTTGACGTGTATCCGTACATCGCGTCGTGCACATCGCTCAGCGCGATTCTCCCTCCCTGGGCGCAGGCGGGCGGGAAGAAGGCGGTCCTGGAGAGGCTCCGCGACGAGGAAGTGCGCGCGAAGATCAAGGCGCAGTTCGACGACAGGGGCACGAGCTGGGAGAACACGGTCGCCGAGGACAAGTGGGAGAACATCGAGGTCCTCGGGTTCAAGAAGGAGGCGAACAAACGGTTCGAGCACAAGAGGATGACAGCGATCGCGGATGCGCTCGGCCGCTCCGCCCCCGACGTCGCGTTCGACCTCCTGTCGGAGGAGGACCTCGGGCTGGTGGCCATATTCCATGAGATGTCGGAGGAGGACGTGATCCGCGTCATACGACATCCTCTCTCGTCCATCGCCTCGGATGGGGAGACTTGCGCCGACTACGGACCATGCAGCGAGTCCCCCGTACACCCGAGGTCATTCGGCACCTTCCCGAGGGCTCTGCGCCAGTACGTATTCGAGAAACGGGTCGTGCCTTTGGAGGAGATGATACGGAAGATGACATCTGCCCCCGCGGGGCGTGTGGGCCTGGTCGGCCGCGGCTCACTGGCCCAAGGCATGATGGCGGATGTCGTCGTGTTCGACCCTGAGACCGTGCGGGACAAGGCGACATATCAGGAGCCGTATCAGTATCCTGAGGGGATCACACACGTGCTCGTCAACGGCACCGTCACTGTCAGGGACGGGGAGCATCTTATGGAGAAGTCAGGCATGGTGCTCAGGAAAGACTCTCCTCCGACTGCGTGAAGGTCGCCTCAGGCGTCCACCTTGCATGTCTTGAGCGCGGCGGCCGCGTAGACCCTTGTGCACGTAAGGAGGTCGTTCGTTCTCACGTACTCCGTCCTCGAGTGCGCCCCCGCGCCGCCGGGGCCGAACACCACGGCGGGTGTCTTCGCGAAGTGCGTCAGCAGCGCGGCGTCGGTCCAGCCCCAGAAGGTCGTGATCTTCGCCCGCTTCCCCGTCTCCGTCGCGATCGCTCCCTGCAGGGTCCTCACCAACGGATGCGACCGCTCGACCACGTTTGGGACATGTGTCATCGTCTTCATGTTGGCCATGTCGCGCCTCAGCTGCGCCTTGAAGCCAGGATATGCCCTCTTGACGCTATCGAAGACGTCGTACATGTCCTGAAAGACTTGGTCGAGTGACTCCTCTGGGACCCATCTCCTGTCTATCCTGATCAGGCATTTGTCCGCGACGGAGCTCGGCTGCTGCCCGCCTGTGATGACTCCCACGTTGAGCGTCGGCGGCAATGTGGACGCGCTCTTCCTGGCAGAGAGCTTGGGCATGAGCTCGTCCTCGAGCGCGTTGACGAACCTGGCGGCCATGGTTATAGCGTTGACGCCCTTGTTCGCCTCTCCTCCGTGCGCTGCCTTGCCAGAGACATGGACCTCTAGCCACTCGAGCCCCCTGTGCGAGGGCTGGATCTCTAGGTTCGTCGGCTCCCCGACGATTGCGACATCAGTCTTCGGCCCACGCATCACGATATCCTCGGTCCCCTCGCTGCGTCCTTCCTCGCCGACGACCGCCGTGAAGACAAGGTCGGACTGGAGTTCGACCCTCGCGCGGTCAATTGCCACGAGGGCCATCGCCATCGCGCCCAACCCGCCCTTCATGTCCAGTGATCCGCGGCCGTATAGGCGCCCGCCGGCGACCCTCGGACTGAACGGCTTCATGTCCGTCTCGTACGCGGGCACAGTGTCCGTGTGCCCGTTTAGCATGAGGCTCTTGCCGTCATCGGTCGTTCCCTTGATCGTCGCGATCACGTTGGGCCTGTCCTTCCCGACCTTTCTCAGCTTCGATTTGACGCCCATCTCCGACAGGTAGTCGCTCAGGAACTCGGCCACCTCTCTCTCCCGCGTAGGGGCGTCGCAGTGACTCTCGATCGCCACGAGTTTCTTAACGAGCGCGGTCACCTCGTTCCCCTTGACCGCCCGCCTCATCCTCTCCTCCATGTCCTGGGTCTTCCGTGCCATGTGAACATCATCTGCCTTCGGCCGTGAGGCGGCCGTCTCAACGTGTTCGGCGATGAAAAAGCTATCTGAGGGCGTGGGCGATCACTCGAGCTTTCCGTGGGCCTTCAGAAGCTCGACAGTGGCGTCGATGGGCAGGCCCGGGGCGACATGGCCGTCGCGGCCCTCCATCGTATCGGCTTTGAACAGCGAGTTGATGACTGCCTCAGCGGTCGCGTCGACCGTGGCCCGGAAGATGCCGTTCATCTCGCGGTCCACGAGCAGGTTGTCCGTCACGACGATGTGCTCGGACTGGTATCTGTCGTGGACGTTCGACGTCGAGAATGGTATCATGATGTCCCCGCTGCCGTTGTGGGCGCAGGACCCCGTCAGAGCGAGGCCCATGCCCGCCCTCCTAGCGACGCGCCCTAGCTGACGCGCGTCCAACGGGGCGTCCGTGGCTATGACCGTAACGATTGACCCGTTCTCCTCCCTCCGCGGGTTCGACGCGTCGATCTTCATCCCCACGGGGACGCCCTTGATCATCAGGTCCTTCCGCTCGCCGTGGTTCGAGAGGACAAGCACGCCCACGACGTACTCGCCCGCCTTCGTCTCGACGACCCTTGAGGACGTGCCGATGCCTCCCTTGAAGTCGTGGCAGACCATGCCAGTACCAGCGCCGACGGAGCCCTCATCGAAGGATGCCCTCGCGTCCGCGATCGCCTCACCGACATGCTCGGGCCGCACATGGAGGCCACGGGCGTCGTTCAGGTAGCTGTCGTCGCACTCGGAGACGACCGGTATGATCGCGTCATGCTCCGTCCCCGCGAGCGGGTTGTGTTCCATGATGTGCCTTATGAGTCCCTCGCCGACCGCCGCCATGCCCATTGTGTTGGTGAGGCCTATGGGGCTGTCGATCATCCCGAATTCCTCCACCTGGAGCGCTCCCATGAGGCCGCCGCAGCCGTTGAGCGCGTAGTACGTGCCCTTGACCGGTCTCTGGTATAGGTTCCCGCCATGTGGCAGGACGACGGTGACGCCTGTCCTTACCGGGCCCTCGCCTACGACGAGCTCGCCGCTGCCTCCATTCAGCGTGCAATGCCCCACCGTCACCCCGGCGACGTCGGATATCGAGTTGCCCTTGCCTGTGGGCAGGTAACCTATCGTGACGCCCACATCTCTCGCACGCGGCCGACTCAACGCCCGCCAGCCCCTTCCGTCCTCGGGGCGCCCTGCGAGCTCTGCAGGTGGCAGGAGACCCAATGGCCCTCGGAGACGAATGTCGACTCAGGGGCCATCTTCGTGCATATCTCCATCGCGAACGGACATCTCGGATGGAACCTGCAGCCAGGCGGTATGTTCGATGGGTCGGGCCTCTCGCCCTTGAGGATGATCTTCTCCGTGCGGTCCTTCGGGTCGGGCGTGGGCACAACGGATATGAGCGCCTTCGTGTATGGGTGCTGCGGGTTCTTGATGACCTTCTCGGTCGGCCCGAGCTCGACGATCTTGCCGAGGTACATGATCCCTATCCTGTCACTGAACACGTACGCCACACCGAGGTCGTGCGTGATGAACAGGAACGACAGGCCCTTCTTCTCCCTCAGGTCGAGCATGAGCTTGAGTATCTCGGACCTTATCGACACATCGAGCATGGACACCGGCTCGTCCGCGACGAGGAAATCAGGGTCCAGCACAAGGGCGCCGGCTACGCCGACCCTCTGCCTCTGACCTCCGGAGACCTCGTGGGGATACCTCCACATGAAGTTCTTCGGGGGCCTGAGCCCCGCGTCGTCCAGGGCCTTCGTCACTCTGGCCTCCCTCTCGGCCTCGTTCGCGCCGATGCTGTTCACGACGAGCGGCTCCGCGATTATGTCGTAGATAGACTGCTTCGGATTGAGCGACTCATAGGGGTCCTGGAAGATGATCTGGAGCTTCTGCCTCATCGTCTTCATGTTGTGTCTGCTCAGGATACGTACGTTGATCCCAGCGGCCTCCAGCACCTTGGCCCTCTGTCCCTTCGGGACCTTGCTCATGGTGATCCAGTTCGTCTTGACCTTCCGAGTGAACGGCTGGAGAGCTTTCTTGTCGGAGGCGTTCTTCACGGCAGCCATGTCCAGGTCGTCGCCTTCCGCCGTCCATTTGGCGCGCTTGAGTATGGTAGCGAGCCTCTCAGCGCCCAACTTGGCCTTCGCGGCCTTGAGGTCCGCCAAGATGGCGATGTCGACGAGCGCTCCCCATTCCTCGGGGTCGGAGATGTACACCTTGCCCGCCTCCGTCTTGCGCTTCGATGCGGACAGGTCCACTATCTCCTTGAGTATCTTGTCCTTGCCAGGGCCGAAGTACGCGACGTCTCCGCCCGTCGGTTCGACGAGCCTCAGTATCGCCTTGCCAGTCGTGGTCTTGCCACATCCAGACTCCCCGACGAGGCAGAATATCTCCCTCTCCTTGATGTTGAACGTGACGCCGTCGACCGCCTTGACGAACTTCTGCTCCTCGGACAGAAGGCTCTCCACGAACCCCTTCCTTACCGGGAACCAGACCCGCAGATCCTTCACGCTGATGATGTTCCTTGCCAATGTCATCCCTCCTTCTTGACGAAGTGGCATGCAGCGAAGTGATTCGGCCGCACCTCGATGAGTGGCGGCTCCTCCGTCTTGCAGATCTCCTTCGTCATGTAGCACCTGTCGGCGAACCTGCAGCCGACGGGCGCCTGGATCAGGTTCGGCGGGTTGCCAGCTATCGAGGCTGGCATCGTCTTCTCGCCCTTTATGTTCGGGAACGCTCCGATAAGTCCCTTCGTGTACGGGTGCTGCGGGTTCCTGAACACCTCCACCGAGTTCGCGCGTTCGACGATCTTGCCAGCGTACATGATGGACAGTGTCTCGCAGGTCTCGGCGAGGACGGACAGGTCGTGCGAGATGATTATCATGGCGAGCTCGAGCTCCTTCTGGAGGTTCTTCATGAGCTGCAGTATCTGTGCCTGAATCATAACGTCGAGCGCAGTCGTCGGCTCGTCAGCGATCACGAGCCTCGGCTTGCAGGCGAGCGCCATCGCGATCATGACCCTCTGTCTCATCCCGCCGCTAAACTCGTGCGGATACTCCCGTATCCTGTTCGGGTTTATCCCGACGAGCTCGAACAGCTCCTTGACGCGCTTGTACGCCACCTCCTCGGTGACGTCTTCGTGCAGGAGAATCGGCTCGGCGATCTGCTCGCCTACGCGCTTGACAGGATTCAATGCGTTCATGGCGCCCTGGAAAACTATGGATATGTCACGCCAGCGGATGGCCCTGAGCTTCTCGCCGGTCACCCTCGCCATGTCCTGCCCCATGAAGTTGATCTTGCCGCCGGCGATGTATCCGTTCGCCGGGAGCAACTTCATGATGGACAATGCGGCGGTGGTCTTACCACAGCCCGATTCGCCTGCGAGCCCCATCGCCTGACCCTTGTCGACGTCGAAGTCAACGCCATCGACTGCTTTCAACGTGCCTTCTTGAGTCTTGAAATAAGTCCTTAGACCTTTGACCTCCAATAAGGCCATGGTTAGATTCCCCCTCAACAACTACTGTTGTCGTTTTCCGTCGACACCCGAAGCAGAAGCGGTCTTATGAATCTATGTGTCTGCTGCTCTGGATGTCTGTGGAATCGAGATATGCTATAAAACCATATCGCTACGACTCGGCTGCCTGTTAATCGCATCGAGTCGCGTTGTGCGAGACGGCCGCGGCCGAAAACCCAGTCGTCGTTCGCTCGCCGGTTCCTCGCTGCCCGATCGCTCGTCCCCTGGCATTCCCAGCAACGCTATTTCCTGTAACGAACCTCGAAGACGTCGAAGTCCTCAGCCGCCCTGGTGTTCGGAAAGACGGCCCTCGCCTCCGCCTCCAGCGTTTTCCCTTCTTCATATCGCGGGCTGATGTGCACGAGGAAGAGCTGCCCCACGTCCGCCTCCTTCGCGACCTCGGCTGCCTCGACCGCTGTCGAATGGCCGAACTCCGCCGCCTGTCCGCGGCCGGCGGAGCCGAGCGTCGAGTCGTGTATCAGGACGTCAGCGCCTCTCGCCAGCTCCACGACCGAACCGCAAGGCCTCGTATCTCCCGTGTACACAACTTTTCTCCCTGGCCTTGGCTCGCCCATCACGTCTTCGGGCCGGACAACTCTCCCCCCGACCTCCACTGCCATGCCCTTCTGGAGGCTCGTGTACATCGGTCCTGGAGGCACGCCGAGCTCTCTCGCCTTGGCGAGATCGAACTTGCCGGGGCGCATGGGCTCTTCCACGGAGAATGCGAGCGAGGGCACGGTGTGAGCCGCCTCGGCGCACCTGACGGCGAACGACCCCAGAGGTACCTCGTCGCCCGGGACCATATCGCCGACCTCCACTGCGAACTGGCTCCTGAAATGCCCAAGCCCGAGCATCGACTCCACCGTGCGCGAGGTGTTCGCGGGGCCCATCACCTTCAGCGGGTCGGACCTTCCGTTCAGGCTCATGCTCTGGACTAGGCCCGCGAGGCCGAGGAAGTGGTCCGCGTGCAGATGCGTGATGAACACGGCCCGGATGCGCATGAACGAGACGGGGGAGTACATGAGCTGTCTTTGGGTCCCCTCGCCGCAGTCGAACATGACGACATCGGGGCCGACCTGTATCGCGACAGAAGCGACGTTGCGGAGTTTGGACGGGTATGTCCCTCCCGTACCGAGGAAGAATATCTTCATTTTCCCTCCGGCGAACGGGGTCCGAGGCGATAAACGTCTCGCGCCACGGAGACCTCGTACAGGAACGCCGCGAGGGCGACGATGGCCATGACCGACGCGACCAGCATGGTCCCTCTGAAGCCTATCGCCACCGCGGTGAAACCGCCGGCGAGGGGGCCGAGTATCCCGGAAAGGCTCATCATCCCCGACAGCAGCCCTGTAGCCGTCGCCTTCTCCTCGTTCTTGTCCATGACGTACCGCAGGCTTCCCACGTACATGCACGACCACGAGCTCGCGAGCAGCACCTGGGCAGGGATTATCTGCCAGATATGGTCGGACATGGCGAAGATGACGAACGTGACGGCCGAGGCCCCCGCCCCGAAGGCAACGAGGGCGGACGGGTCGAACCTGTCGATGTAGTTCATTATGAGGAACTGGCTGAACGCGTTCACGGCGTAGACGATGCCTATCAGCGCGCTGTCCGCGCCTATGCTCATGAGGAACAGCGGATACGTGACCCAGATCATGTTGGCGCCCGTGTGCCGCACGAGCATGGACACGTACACCGGGGCGTTCTTCCTGATGAGCGTGACTGGGAACTTCGGCACGTGCAGTCTCTTCTCCTTGGGGAATGGCAGTGTCAGGGCGATGGCGAACGACAGGAACAGAATGGCGGCGCAGTACAGGAACGCCCATTCGTAGAGTGCCCCGAAGAAGCCTATGATCAGGCTACCGGCTCCCCAGCCGGCGGCGCCCCAAGAGCTGAACCTGCCCATCTTGCTCTTCGTCTCGTACACGTACGCGAGGAGCGCTGCCGGGAACATGCCAGCTGAGAACCCCAGCATGACTCTGACCAGGACGAACAGGCCGATGGAGTCGAGCCACAGTGAGGCTATGTGCAGCAGCGTGACGGCCCCGCTCAGGGCGAGACCTATGAGCAGGACGGACCGCCTGCCGTACACATCCGCCGCCCTGCCACACGTGTAGCTGGAGACGAAGCTGGACATGGCGAACAGCGCGACCACTACGCCGATGAAGCCCTCGGAGGCGTTGAAATCGTCCGCGAGAATTATCGGCACGAGTATGATGGGCCCGAAAGTACCCGCGCTGGAAAGTAGCTGAATCGCCTCTGGCCGCACAGGGAAGAATCAAAGACAGGTATATCCAGTTTTCCCATCCGACTGGTAAGGGAGTGACGCGCGCCCGCGCTCACCAGTCCAGGCGCTCGAGCTCGCGGTCCTTCTTCGACTTCTTCTTGTACTCCTTGTAGTGGTCCTTGCAGAGGTGAGCGCTCTTAGATGGATCGGTGGCCAGGCTGATGCCCGCCTTCTCCACCTTCTTGCCACTGACAGACCTGTTGGCTTCCCTGTCACAGTTTGCGACCGAGCAGGTGCGTCTCTTGTCCGTCGCATGCTTGGGCGAGGGCATGATTCGTGTAAGAGTGTCCGCGGATTAAACCGTTTCCATCTCCACCCTGAAGGACCAAAAGTCATAATATCGGCTTGACCGTTCCGCATCTCGATGCCTAAAGTGGCGCCTTCGATACTAGCGGCTGACTTCTCCCGCCTCGGAGAGGAGGTCAGGCGCGTCAGCCAGGCTGGGGCAGACTACATCCACATCGACGTGATGGATGGCGTCTTCGTGCCCAACATCACGATCGGTCCCTCCGTCATCGGGCAACTGAGAGGGGCGTCGGAACTCCCGTTCATAGCACATCTGATGATAACACACCCTGAGAGGCACATCGCGGCGTTCGCAGAGTGCGGCTCGGACATAATCGAGGTACATCTGGAGTCGGAGCAGGAGGATCTCAGTGGCACGCTCAGGACCATCAGGGACCATGGATGCAAGGCGGCACTGGCGGTGAACCCGCCCTCACCGATACAGAAGGCGTTCGACCATCTGGAGGAGATCGACCTCCTACTCGTCATGTCCGTGAACCCTGGGTTCGGCGGGCAGTCGTTCATGCCCGAGGCGCTTCCCAAGATACGCGCGGCGAAGGAGGAGTTGTCCAGGCGCGGGCTCGAGCTGCCTATTGAAGTCGACGGCGGCATTAACGCGGACACGGGCGCCCTGGCGGCGGAGGTGGGGGCGGACATCCTCGCCGCCGGCACGTACGTCTTCAAGTCGCAGGACATGGCAGGGGCGATAAGTACTCTGAGGGAGCTCCGAGGCCCGTCAAAGCATTAATATCGATGTTCGTGTTCAAGGGCTGGAAGCTATGGCGTTCAGGATAGGCGAGCACCCAGTGATGTTCTTCTTCACGTTCGCGCTGCCAGCCCTGCTCATGCTTCTTGGCGTGATCTTCGGCGCTAGCGCGTTCCTGTTCATCGTCTGTGGGAGCTGGCTCGGCGTGGCCTTCTTCGTCCTGTACCTACCACTGGAGACGGATGTGGCTCGTTGACGCGAGGGACCAGGCAGCTTCCGAATGAAATATCTATCTCGTCTCCCCTCACGTCCAATCGATGGGTGTAAACATCTCCAAGCTGGTCCAACCGACGCCCTTGAGGCTGGACGACCTCTCCGGCAGGGCATTGGCCGTGGACGCATTCAACACTCTCTATCAGTTCATGGCCACCATAAGACAGGCGGACGGCACGCCGCTCAAGGACCGGGACGGCCGCGTGACATCGCATCTGTCAGGGCTGTTCCACAGGAGCGCGGCGCTCATGGAGATCGGTGTCAAGCTGGTGTTCGTGTTCGACGGCGCGCCTCCGGTGTTGAAGGAGAAGACGCTTCAGGCGAGGCGTGCGGTCAAGGAGGCCGCGGAGGTCGAGTGGAGGGCCGCGCTAGCAGCCGGGGACATGAAGAAGGCGCTCTCCAAGGCGGCACAGACCTCCCGTCTGACCGGCGAGATGGTGGACGAGTCCAAGCTGCTCCTCGACGCGCTCGGCATACCTTGGCTGGTGGCTCCGAGCGAGGGGGAGGCCCAGATGGCCCACATGGCGGTCAAGGAGGACGTATGGGCCGGGGCGTCCCAGGACTACGACGCGCTCCTGTTCGGCACGCCCACGCTCGTCAGGAACCTGACCTTGTCGAAGAAGCGCAGGGTCGCAGGCGGGGGATCGACGGACGTGACGCCTGAGCTCGTCGAACTCGGCACTGTGCTCAGGTCCCTGAGACTCACTCGGGAGCAGCTCGTGGACATGGCTGTGCTGATAGGTACGGACTTCAACGATGGCGTGCGCGGAATAGGCCCGAAGCGGGCGTTGAAGCTCATCGCGGAACATGGGACGATCGAGGCGCTGCTCGCCGGGACCGATATCGACCTTCCCGACGATTACGCCGAGGTCAGGCGGATATTCCTTGAGCCCGCGGTCACGGACGACTACGCCCTGGATTGGCGCCCTGCAGATGCGGAGGACGTCAGGCGCGTGCTGTGCGACTCCCACGGTTTCTCGGTCGAGAGAGTGGATTCCGTGATGTCACGGCTGCGCTCCAAGAGGACATGCACATCGCAGAGCAATATCGACTCCTGGAGATAGTCCAGGAAGCCCGTGTGCAGGGCCGCAGAGGGTGTCCAGCGTTTTTCCACCGTGATTTCTGACGCACTATCTTTAAAATACCTGCCATCAATATGGTAATCGGAAGATGGATTATGCGCCAAGTGGACGACAACTACTCCCCCGTCCAGTTAGAGAAGAACATCAGGACGAGATGGGAGCGTGACCGAACCTACGACAAGGTCAGGAAGGCCTCGGAGGAGGGAAGGCCCTACTACATACTCGACGGGCCACCATACACCACGGGCTCGATCCACATCGGCACCGCTTGGAACAAGATCCTGAAGGACATCGTCCTTCGTTACAGGCGTATGCAGGGACTGAACGTCCGCGACCAGCCTGGCTACGACATGCACGGCCTCCCGATAGAGGTGAAGGTCGAGCAGTCGCTCAAGATAACGAGCAAGAAGGAGATAGAGGGCCAGGGCATGGAGCAGTTCGTGGAGACCTGCCGCGAGTACGCCCTCAGGTTCAAGGCGAAGATGACCGACGAGTTCAAGGCGCTCGGGGTCTGGATGGACTGGGAGAACCCGTATGTGACCATCGACCCTTCCTACATCGCCTCCGTCTGGTGGACGCTGAAGCAGGCCCATGACAAGGGCCTCCTGAGCATCGACCTCAGAGTGTTGCCTTGGTGTCCCCGTTGCGAGACCGCGCTCGCGGAGGCGGAGATAGAGTACTGGGACGAGACCGACCCGTCCATCTACGTCAAGTTCCCGCTGAAGGACCGCCCGGGGGAGTACCTGCTCATATGGACGACCACGCCGTGGACGATACCCGGGAACCTCGCCGCGGCAGTGCATCCGGACTACGTCTACGCCAGGATACTGGTGAGGCGTGGAGTCAGCGAGGAGATACTGATCGTCCTCGAGGAGAAGGCCGAGGAGCTGATGCAGGTCGCGAAGGTGGACGACGCGGAGCTGCTCGAGAGCGTGAAGGGCGAGGAGCTGGTCGGGCTTCAGTACGAGCACCCGCTTCTGGACCTCGTGCCGTATCAGCAGCAGATAACGAACAAATGGGCGCACACTGTCCTGCCCTCCGACACGGTCACATCCGAGAACACTGGCATCGTGCACATAGCCCCCGGACATGGCCCGGAGGACTTCGAGATAGGCGCGGACTTCGAGCTGGAGCCGTTCTCCCCGGTCGACGAGGGCGGAGCGTACACCGCCGAGGTGGGTGAGCATCTCGCCGGAAGATGCGTGAAGGAGGCGAACGACGTCGTGATGGCCGACCTCGTAGAGCGATCCGCGATGTTCCACGAGGGTTCGATCACTCACAGGTACGGCCACTGCTGGCGCTGCAGGAAGCCCATCATATACCGCGTGACCGACCAGTGGTTCCTGAAGGTCACTGACTTCAAGGAAGACCTCGCCGAGGCGAACGCGAAGGTCAAATGGTATCCCGATTGGGCAGGTACGAGCAGACAGAAGGATTGGATATCGAACGCGCACGACTGGTGCATCAGCAGGCAGCGGTTCTGGGGCACGCCCTTGCCTATCTGGAGATGCGCGTGCGGGAACACGAAGGTCGTGTCATCCCTTGACGAGCTGAAGGAGGCCGACGGGTACATCGAGGGCATGGACGTGCACCGACCTTGGATCGACCGGCTGTCGTACCGGTGCGACAAGTGCGGCGAGGCGATGAAGAGGGTGCCCGACGTCCTCGATGTATGGTTCGACGCTGGCGCGTGCTCGTGGGCGTCGCTCGCGTACCCGGCCAAGACGGAGGAGTTCGACAGATGGTGGCCGAGCGAGTGGATCACCGAGGCCCATGACCAGACGCGCGGCTGGTTCTACTCGCAATTGGTGACCGGTGTGCTCGCGTTCGGCAAGTCACCGTACAAGTCCGTGCTGATGCACGGATGGGCGTTCACGCCCCAGGGCGAGGCGATGTCCAAGAGCGACGGGACGGCGATCGACCCCATAGGCGTCGTGAACACGCTCGGCGCGGACTCGCTGAGACTCTACCTTATGAAGGCGAACGCCCCGTGGGAGGATGTGCTCTTCCAGCAGGACGGCGTCAAGTCGACGAACAGGACGCTGAACATCCTGTGGAACGTGTACAAGTTCGCCGCGCTCTACATGTCAATAGACAAGTTCAACCCCAACAGCCGCAGCCTGGACGACATGAGGGAGTCTATGAAGGCCGAGGACCTCTGGATGGTGTCGAGGCTGGAGACGCTGAAGCGCGATGTCGCGTCCGCGATGGAGGCTTACGAGATACACAGGGCGGCGAGGGCGCTCGAGAGGTTCATATTGGAAGACCTGTCGAGATGGTATGTGAAGCTCGTGCGCGACCGTCTCTGGCGGGAGGGCGAGGACACCGACAAGATGGTCGCGTTCAAGGTGCTCCACGAGTCGCTCTCCACTCTGACGGCCCTGATGGCGCCGATAACGCCCCACATCTCAGAGGCCATACACTCGAACCTCGAGAGACGCGAAGAGAGCGTGCACCTGGCAAGCTGGCCGGTGACGAGGGCTGACTGGATAGACACGGGCCTCGAGCATGGCATGGACCTCGTCAGGGAGATATCGGAGGCCGTCGCGAGGATACGGCAGGAATCCAATGTAAACCTGCGCTGGCCGTTGAAGAGGATAGTCGTCCGCACCAACGCCGACGAGGCGGCTGAGCAGCTGAAGAGGCTCAAGGCCGCGTTGTTGACGCAGAACAACGTCAAGGAGCTTGAGATGATACCTGCCGGCGAGGAGTGGGACGAGATGATGCTCAGCGTCATCCCGAACCCGAACGCGATAGGCAAGGTCTACAGGCAGTGGTCGAGCAAGATCGCCGTGCTCCTGAAGAACAGGCCCGCAAAGGCCGTCAAGGCGGGTGTGGACAAGGGCGAGTACTCGCTGGGCATCGAGGGACAGCTCATCAAGATACTTCCGAACATGGTCTCATTCTCAACCACGCTCCCGCCGGACGTCGTCAGCGCGGAGTTCAGCGAGGGCACCATATACCTCGACATGGAGAGCACGCCCGCGCTGGAGGCGGAGGGCTTCTCCCGGGAGCTTATACGAAGGATCCAACAGATGAGGAAGGACATGGGCCTCGACGTGGAGGAGTATGTCAGCGTGGAGATCGAGTGCTCGAAGAGGGTCGGGGAGGCCATCGACACGTGGTCGGACCACATATCGAGGGAGACGAGGGCGAGGCGCATAAAGGTGAAGGAAGGCCCCCTCGGGGACTACGTCGTCGAGTGGAACGTCGCGAACGAAGGCTTCGTGATCGCCGTGACGTCGCTGAACATGAAGGCCATCCTGGAGCGGCTCTCGGAGGCGCCCGGGATGACCGCCGAGAAGGCCATGGCGGTATTCGACGCAGGCGTCAACTCGATTGAGTCGTTGATGAACGCCTCCGTGGAGGACCTGGCGTTCGTCGACGGCTTGACGAAGCTCGAGGCGAAGAGGCTGCACGACTTCCTCCACGGGGACGAGGCGAGAGAGACTGTTCCCGTATCCCCCGTCCCGATGCCGGAGACGGAGCGGCCAGTGACGACACGAGAGATGCCCGCGGCGGAGCAGGCGGATGAGCCGTCTGAGCCAGCGGAGCCCGAGCCCACAGAGCAGGGCGAGGAGACCGCCGCGCCCGAACCAGCCGTCGTCGAGTCGGATGTGATGGAGCTCGAGAGGTCGTTCTCGTACCTCGTCGAGGAGGACAGGTCCGAGAAGTCGTACAAGCTCTTCATGAGCACTCTGAGAAAGGGCATGAAGGGCTACTGCATAACCCGCAACTACCCCGCGAAGATAAGGTCGAAGTTCGACCTCAAGGACGTGCCGATCATATGGCTCTCGAACGTCGGCAGGGACAACGCCATAAGGCCGAAGGACCTCGAGAAGCTCAGCCTATCGCTGGAGCGGTTCCTGTCGCAGCCCGATGGCGGGATAGTGCTGCTGGACGGCTTGGAGTACCTCATCACGAACAACAACTTCATAACGGTCCTCAGGCTGATCCAATCGTTGAGGGACCAGGTGGCGATAAACCAGTCCATCCTGCTGATGGCCGTGGACAAGTCGACGCTCGAGAGCCATCAGCTCAACCTCCTCGAGAGGGAGGTCGACCACACCATCATGGGATAGCGCGTCCGAGGAGCTTCTCGACAACCGTCTTCAGACCAGGCACGGTCCTGTAGGCCGTCAGTTCCTCAGGGGCTATCCACTCGCAACCGTCGTGCTCCCAATCGATGGCTATGTCCTTCGAGCCAGTGTTGAACAGGAACGCGTGGACTGTCCACACGACCTTCCCGTGGCGGAAGCTCTGGGGGTCCGTGCTGCGGACGAGTCGCGGCCGAGTGAGGCCTATCTCCTCGCGTATCTCCCGTCTCACAGCCTGCAGGTCGGTCTCGCCAGGCTCGACATGGCCGGAGACGCCCGCCCAGAGGCCATGGTACGAGCCCACTTCTCGGCTGCGTTGTAATATGAGTATCTTGTCGCGCCGTCTCACGATGCCCGTCACCACGTGGCGTTCCTCGACGCCCTCTATCTCGACCGTGCCGTTCCCGCCGTCCACGGCCAAGCGGTCGCCGTCGAGGATGAGCCCAGTGTCGACGCCGTCCACCATGGGTATGTCGGACATGATGGCCCCCGTCGCGACGATCGGCTCAGCTGACGAGTTGACTATCGCCTTGGGCGCCTTGCCGTTGAGTCTCAGCTGGTACATGGCATAGGACCCCACCGTGCTGCCCTTGCCGAAGGGGAAGCAGAGTATCCTCCCCCGTATCGACCTACCGCAGGCTTCGCTCTCGGGGTCCGCTAGCCTGCCAGTGCGGACATCGACGCCTCCGAGGAACGACAACGGCGTCGGGCTCACGACGGCCGCGCCCTTCGCCTGGCCTCTGCAGATGCCTCTGCCCTTGATTATCGTGATATCTCCCCCATGAGCTCGGTGGTTGTGAGGAACGAAGCGTTCTGCCTGCCCAGCGTGGGCAGGTAGACCATGGCCTTGCCGGAGTTCGTCGCGGTACTGGAGTAGAGCTCCTCCACCGGCGCGACGACCATGCACGTGTCGCACAGCACCTTGCCGAACCTGCGGAGCAACCGGACCGCCTCGGGGGCTGACTCGCACGCTCGCCTGGAAGTGCATATCCAGACGTCCTTGTCCGTCCTTGGTCTCCGACCCTTGAGACGGGAGGCCATCGATCTCAGCTCCCTCACGGAACAGTGGGGGCATCCTATAGCCACCAGGTCGCACTCTCCGTCCCCGCGGAGCTCCTCCGCGCATCTGTGGACGTCATCGACCGTGACGATCACGCGCTCCTCGATGTCCCCGTATCTCTTGATCGGCCGCTCCTGTCCTGGGTCCGGCACGTACATGGAGACCGCGCCTGTCGCGGCCACGGCAGCGCCGAACGCCTTGTGCTCGTCCGTGGACATGCGCCGTCCCGTGACCAGCGGCACCCTGTTGCCGGCGATCTTGCCTACGAGGTACCCTGCCAGTGGGATCATCTCTGAGTCCATCGTGTCCAGCTCTATGGCGATCCTGGGCGATCGGTTCTCGTCCAAGTGCAGCCCGTACTCGGGGGTCTTGCCTATTATGGCGGCAGCCAGCGCGGAAGGGCCGCCTTCCCTGTTGGTCTTCGCCCCCGCGACGGAGTTGGCGAACACGGTAGCCGACGACTCCGCCCAGGCGATATGCTGCCCGCGTCGCGGGCGATGACCGGCAAGGTAGGGCGTGCAGGAGTAAACAGGCAGGAGCCCCATGGCGTGATATGCGGACACTATCCGCATCTGCCTCGCGTGGAACTCCTCACTGATGCCCATCGAGCGCCACCTGCGCAGATCGAGACCTAGGGGGTTCACCATGGCCGGGACTGAGACGCGCGTGTTCCGCGCCATCGATTCCAGCCACTGTATGCCGGCCTCCCCGACGGTCTTGAAGGAGGCGCCAGAGACCTGCGCCGACGCTATCGGTACCAGCCTCGAGGCGCCGAATATGTCGCCGAGCGCCGTAAGGAGCTCCATGGCCTTCTGTCTCCCCTCGCCTTGTTCTCCGGAGAGCGCCCGCTCCTCATCCCTGTCGAGATGCATTCACCACAAGATGCTGGCTCGAATATAATATGTTGATGGAAGTGAGAGGCGGGCCTGTCGGGATATTCGGGGAACAAGAATTCGTTCACCTTTCGAACCCGAGTTCGGGGCTTTCCCTCCGTCGCGAGACGGTCCGGAGGCCCCTGTGATGTCCAAGCTACACTACAGGCCCTGTCCATCGGAACGTGGAGTCCATATATCTAAGTTGGCACTGGCCCGCGTCGACTCGAAGGTCTGGGCATCACACCGTCATGCCCACCGCCACCAGGCCGAAGACGATGCCGACGAGCGCGAGGGCCTGGACGAGGTTTATCCGCTCCTTCAGCACGGCCATCGCGAAGGCGACAGTGACTATCGGGTACGCGCTGGAGATCGGTACGACGAGCGACGCCATGCCAAGGTCGAGGGCGTATGTGTAGCCGAACGCACCTATCACATTGACCGCCAGCGACGCGGCGCCCAGGTACCAGGCCATCCTGGAAGGGCTGAGGAACTGGCGGCCGTGTGGCCATACGGACCTGAACCAGGCGTACATGACGGGCGCGGTGAGGGAGGATATCACATAGAAACCGAACATGTTGCCGGGGCCGACCATGTCGATGGCCACCTTCGATGACAAGCTCCACGCGCCCCAAGCGAAGAACGCCATGACGGCGAACATGAGGGAACGCCTGTTGATGGCGTTCACCGCCTTCCGGTCAGGCTCGTAGGATATGGCGATCACGCCGATTATTATGAGCGCGACGCCTATGATCTGCAAGCCCCCGAGGGACTCTGACAGGAGGAGCACGGCCCCTATCACGGTGAGTGCGGGGTACCCCGCCGATATCGTGCCAGCGATCGCTACCTGTCCCTCGAGTATCGACTCGAAGTAGCACAGGTATCCACAGACGCCGATAACACACGACGCCGTGGCGATGGCGCCTTCGTAGAGCGTGATGTGATGTGACTCCCTGAGCAGCAGGAACGCCACGGAGTACATCACACCCTCGACACCGGCTATGAGCAGGGCGACCCTGGCGACACCGAGCCGGCCGATGCTGTATTTCGCCAGCACGCCGCTCAAGCCCCAGAAGAGGGTGACGGAGATCGATAACAAGAACCATGTCTGAATCTTCCCACGCCCTCAGATGGCAGCCAGCTCAATCAGCCGTATCGGGAACTCTGTATTGAACGTTTGCCAGGATATGTGGGAGAATCGCCCTGGCTCGTCCAGGGCGCGACGTGCGGACCGCACTGGGCGGTCTGGGGTCTAAGCGTCACTTGCCCTTCACGAACTCGGTGTAGCCGCACTTGCCACACGATGTCCGGTCCTTGTGCTCCGCCATGAACACGCCAGGACCGCACTTCGGGCAGTGTTTCTTTATGCGCGTGAGTGTCGAGCCCTCGAGCTTGTAGCAGTCCTTCTTCGCCTTCCTCGGGGCCTTCTTCTTGGCCTGTTTCGCCTTCTCGTCCGCCATATTGTCTCACCTCGTCGGGGTCAGCGCTACTTGTCCCCCTGCTCGGGAGCCTTCTTCGGCTTCTCCTCAGGGGCTTCCTTCGGCCCCTCCTCAGGAGCGACAGTCTTTGGCTCCTCCTTCGGGGCACCCTTCTTCGCCGGTGCCGCCTTCTCCTTCAGCTTGTTCCTGATGAGTATGTGCTCCCGCTCATACTTCATCGCGGAATCCCTCGTCTTGTACACCTTGGCGTAGCCGAATGTCTCCATCCTGCCGAACTCGGATTCCATGGAATCGATTATGACGCGGTCCTTCTGTACCTTCAGGAGCGACGCTATCTTCTCCCTGACCGCCTCCCTTTGTGGCGTACCCTCATTCATGTGGGTCGCCTTGAACCTGACCTCCGTCCGCTCCAACAGCTCGTTCTCGTCCTTCGAGACTATCTCCACGTCCACTGTCTCACCCTCTCATGCGCTTCATCGCAGCGTTCGCGAAAGCCCTGGTCGACTCCTCGACCCGGACGACCGCAAGGCCCCGCTGCGGGAGGCCGTATATCACATGCGCCCCCTCGGGCGCCATCGCGATTGCCACTAGCGCGGCGAGGTCCTCCTCGCCCGCCACTTCTATCTTGACCTTCTCCGTCCCGCGCACGGCGTCCCTCACCGCGCGCCAGAGAGCCCTCGTTATCGTCCCGGGAGGGTTCTCCACGCGCATGTGCGCGCCCCGCATCCTGTCGATCTCGCCCCTGAGGGCGTCGTCCTCACCGCGACGGGTTCGATAGTCGAACACCGCGACGTCTGGCTCCATGCCCTTTCTCAGCAAGGTGAGAGTCACGGCGTCTCCGACGGATATGACCCTTTCGCTGCCTTCGAGCAGTCGCGCGAGGTCGTCTTCCTGGACGACATCGCCGATCGGTTCGGCGAGTTTGTCCCTGAGCTCGTCAGGCAGGACCAGGTCCGTCTCAGGCTCAGCGTCATCGGACCCTGAGGGCGAATTTCCCGTTGACATGGATGCCCATCGTCCTGGCTATCTCGGACTTGGTGTGGTCGAGTATGACCACATAGCCCTGCCATTCCTTCGACGTGTCGGCGCCGCAGAGCGGGCACTTCTCCTCCTCGGTGATCGAGCTGCAGGCCTTGCACGCCCTCTCGAGCTTCATTTCTTCTCACCCTTCTTGCGGCCCTCTTCGAGCCATTCCAGCTTTCCCAGACCCGGCTGCCTCATAGTCAGTCCGATCTTGCTTTCCCGCGGACTCCTCTCGTTTATGCTCAGGGACACTATCCGGGCGCGGACGCTGTCCCCGAGTCTGAGCTCCCTCTTCGTGTCCTTGCCCAACAACCGTCGGCCGTCGACATCGACATCGATCCTGTCGTCCATGATCTGGCTTATGTGGAGGAGCCCGTCCAGCGGGCCGAACCTCACGAAGGCACCGAACTTGAGTATCTCGCATACCGTGCCCTCGATGACCTCGTGGAGCATCGGTCTGAACATGAGCGCGTCGAACTTGACCTTCTGGTAGACCGCGCCGTCGCCGTGTATGATCCGCCCGTCGCCGAGCGGCTCTATGTCCTTGACGAGCACCGTGAAGCTGCCGTCGCTCTCGACCTTGTTCTGGAATGACTCCTGCGTCAGCCTCTCGGAGAGGGCGATGAAGTCCTCCCCCAACAGGTCGGGCGGTATCCTGACGACATCCTCCTTCGATGATATCACGTACATTCAGACAGTCCTCTGGTATATGGCTCGCGGTCCACTCGATGCTTGTCGGTGTATATATCATTTGCCGAGGAGGGCGCCACCTGGTCAGCCCGCCACGACGAACAGCCCGACGAACACGAGCGTCACTGTGGACAGCAGCTTGACGAGCACGTGTATCGAAGGTCCAGCGGTGTCCTTGAGCGGGTCCCCGACCGTGTCTCCAACGACAGCCGCGGCGTGGGCGGGAGAGCCCTTGCCCCCATAGTGCCCCTCCTCGACGTACTTCTTGCCGTTGTCCCAGGCGCCTCCGCCGTTGTTGAACATGTTGGCGACCATTATGCCCGCTATCGTCCCGACCATCAACAGCGCGCCCACGGCCTGCGGCGCGTCGTATCCAGCGAGCCTCATCAGTATGCCGAAGGACACCGGAACGATGACCGGCAGTATCCCGGGTAGCACCATGGCCTTCAACGCGCCCTTCGTCGCGATGTCAACGCATTTCGCGTAGTCCGGCTTGGCTGTCCGTTCCATTATGCCAGGTATCTCCCTGAACTGCCGCCTGACCTCGTTGATCATCTTGTGCGCCGCCTTGCCGACCGCGCGGATCGCCAGGGAGGCGAACAGGAACACGAGCATCGCCCCGAGGAGCGCGCCCACGAAGACGTCTGGCTGGGCTATGTCCACCTGGAACGCCTCGCTCAGGTCGACGTCCCGCTTGATCGCGACACGCTCGAAGTACGCGCCGAACAGCAGGAACGCGGCCAGCGCCGCACTGCCCATCGCATAACCCTTCGTCAGGGCCTTCGTCGTGTTGCCACACGCGTCGAGCCTGTCCGTCCGTCGCCTTATGGCCTCCGGTTGATTCGACATCTCGATGATGCCGCCAGCGTTGTCCGTTATCGGGCCGAAGGTGTCGGTGGCCAGTATGAACGCGCATGTGGCGAGCATGCCCATCGTCGCCACGGCCGTGCCATAGAACCCGTATATCAGCCTGTCTGTGTCGTCCACAACGCCCTCAGGTAGGTCCGTCGGAGCGGCCATCTGGCCGAGACCGAACGCGGCGAGCAGTGCGACGATGATCGCTATCACCGGGAGCGCCGTGGTCTCGAGCGCGATGGACAGCCCCGTGATGATGTTCGTCGCCGGGCCGGTGGTCGACGACTCCGCGATCTCCCTGACAGGTCTCCAGCTGCCGGATGTGTAGTACTGGGTGATGTAGACGATTACTATGCTGAGAAGGATGCCTATGACGCCAGCGCCGAAGAAGTACAGGTACTCGTCTCCGAACATAGCCTTCGTCGCGACATAGAAGAATATCGCGGCGAGGACGCAGGTGACATAGTAACCGACATTGATCCCCGACATCGGGTCCTTGTCCTCGCGTGACAGCCTCACTGCCAGCACGCCGATGAGCGAGGCGAATATCCCGAACGACCTCGCCACGAGGGGGAAGAATATCCATACGAGGGCCTCGACATGGTCCCATCTGTAGGCCTGAGGCACGCCCTCGGTCCAGAAGGTGTACAGGGCGAGGCCGAGCACCATGGCGCCGATGTTCTCGGCCGCTGTGGACTCGAACAGGTCGGCCCCTCTGCCAGCGCAGTCGCCGACGTTGTCGCCTACGAGGTCGGCGATGACCGCGGGGTTCCTCGGGTCGTCCTCAGGTATGCCCGCCTCGACCTTGCCCACCAGGTCGGCGCCCACGTCCGCCGCCTTCGTGTAGATGCCGCCTCCGAGCTGCGCGAACAAAGCTGAGAAGCTGGCGCCGAACGCGAAGCCGATCGCCGCGTCCAATGACTCGCCTATCTCGAAGCCGAAGCCAGTGTTGAAAACGTAGAAGATGCCGGCGACGCCGAGAAGGCTCAGGGCGACGACGGCCATGCCTGAGACCGCGCCTCCTCTGAAGGAGACGACGAGCGCCTCGTTGAGCGTGCGTCTGGCCGCGGAGGCGGTCCGTATGTTGGACCTCACGCTGACGTACATGCCTATGTAGCCAGACAGCGCGGATGACAGCGCCCCCACGAGGAAGGACACGCCGACCCATGGCTTCGGGTCGATGACGGCTCCAATCAGTATGCCGAGGAGCACGCTTATGATGATGATGGTTGTGTACTGTCTCTTCATGTAGGCCATGGCGCCGGTGCGGATGGCGTCCCCGATCTCCTGCATCTCAGGCGTGCCGAGATCCTTCCTGAAGACGTACCATGTCAGGTATCCAGCGAACGCCAGGCCCACGATCCCTGCGATTGGAATCACGACGGTGATGTCGACCATGATATCCCCCGATTCGGTCGGCGTGTGGATTAAGCTGCCAATATAAATGATTAACCAAGAAAACTCATGAAGATGTAGGGGCGAACTGGGCGGGGTTGGGAAATCGGGAATGGGTTTAGGGCCGTCGGGCGCGCCGGACGCTCACCGCTCGATGAGCGTCTCCACCGACCTCACGAAGCGCAACCTCTGTATCTTCTCGGATATCTGGTTGACCTTGTCCAGGCTCGGGACGTCGACGAAGGCGGCGTAATCGTAGTGACCGAACACCAGGAAGCCGCTCTTGACGCCAGGTATCCTGATGATCTTGTTCGCATCGTCGAACGTCTTCGGCTCCAGCATCATTAGAATGAGCGCTTTGACCATCTAAACCACCTCAGTCCTTCCCGGGAAACTCGATGAGGGTTTCCACGATGTCCACACCGTCCGCCCTGTAGACATGCATCCCTATGTCCGCTATGTCCTTCAGGGGGAGGTCCTCCGTCTCGACCACGATATCCCATCTGCCGTGTACGGGGAACGCGTTCTTCACACCTGGCTCACGCTTGGCAACGTCCAGCACCTTTCTCGCCTTGAGCAGCTTGCAGCACACCAATATACAGGCTCTTACCACGGGTATCCCTCCGGGCGGCCGACGAATCGTCAGCGCATGTATATATCCTGTGGCATTCAACAACCGAGCGCCTTCACGCATCGAATGCGTGAGCGCCGCATCAAAAGCCTTATGATTCTGGATGGAGATTTGATGGCAGAACTCCAGGCCAACATTCCAGTTGATGTGCCGGCCGTTCTCACGATATGAGTGGTGGTAACCCATGAGGAAGGACTTCCAGAAGAGCGCTGACGACGATATCGACGACTTCCTGACCAAGAGGAAGAGCTCATCGACTGGCTCGACGCCGCCCTCCGATAAGGGCACCGGGAAGGCCGAGGAGTCGCCCCAGAAGAAGGAGGAGAAGGACAAGCCAGCTGAAACCTCGGAGGAAGAAAGGGAGGAGCAGATCCGAGTCGCGAGGAGCAGCCGCGCGCAGGCGGAGGCCTATCAGGACGTCGCGACCCTGAGGAAGAAGGCGCACGAACACAGCCACAAGGCGGCGAAGCTCTATCACAAGTACAAGGCGAACCAGGCGAAGGCCCAAAAATGCTCGTCAAGGGCCGTCTCGCTGAGGGAGAAGGCCGACGAGAGGCTCGAGAAGGCCAAGGAGCACAGGTCCTGCATAACCGAGTACGAGGAGGAGCTGGGCGGCTCTGCGGAGGACAGCAGCGATCTCAGCCCTGAGGCGCTTCAGAACAAGATAGCTAACCTTGAACGAAAGGCGGCGAAGCAGGAGGAGAAGGCGCGCAAGCATGAGCGTGGCGCGGCCCTCCAGACGGAGAAGGCCGCGAGGTTCAGGTCGAGGGCCGCGAGGTACCTCGAGAAGAGTCGCCTGCATGACAGCGAGGCGAGGATGTTCACGAAGAGGGCGGACAACCTGGAGCGCGCTGGTTGACGAGGGATGTGCTGCCGGGCGTGCCTCTCAAGCGCCGCCGTCGTCCCGCTCGTCCGAGTCCTCGGACCTCTTCTGCCACCAGAGCATAGATGCCTCCGAGGTGTAGTCCTTCTCGTCCCGGCTCGCCTCACCGTCCACCATCATCTGTATTCTCAGCCTCCCGTCGCGTAGCACCACCTCGGCGTTGTCCACGACGGATTTGTAGGCCGCCACGGACTTCCCGCCTTCGGAAAGGACCTTGGAGTCCTCCCTGAGAAGGCCCGCTTCCTTCAGCGCCCTTATGCGTCTGTAACATGCTGCGGGAGGTATCCCGATGGCGTGGCTGAGCTCGGTCGCGTTTAGAGCCTTCTCGCTGGTGAGATACAGGATCCTCGAAGTGTACTTGTCGAGGACGAGGCTGAACATCTCAAAGGCGTCCATCAACACCAGCCTCCTCAGACCCCGGACAGGCCGTTCGACCCATGCGCACGGTTGTCATCGTCTGACTGTCCGAACTGTATCGACACCTGGTCGGACGTGATCTTGCCCAGGTGCCTCTGTATGAAATTGAGGTTTCCCTTCTCCAAATCGATGTGAACGAACACCACGTTGTTGTTACCTATGATGGGTATCAGCTTATTGTCGTCGCCTGACCCTTCCGGGTCAGCGATCATCGCGCCACATAGAGGGCAAGCGCCCTCCTCTAGTCTGACGTGCTCTCCGCACTGTGGACACTCCAGCTCCGAGAGTTCCTCCGAGCTGAAGTCCATGCCCCTGAGAAGCGAGAGTATGCCGATGTCGGAGGGTTCCAGCACTGCACCGCAGACAGGACATTTATCGACATCGAGCTGCACAACTGCGCTGCAGTGGGGACATTCCATCATGAACTCCGACTCCTCTCCGTCCTCTTCGAGGTAGTTCATCATCCCGTCAATGGCGTCGAAATGGAGCACTGGCAACGAATCGAGTTCTTTGATCTCTATGAGGTCGCCATAACCCTCGACCGCTTCCGACATCGCCCTGTCCAGCTCGTCAAGCGCCTCCGGACAGATATCCCGCAGGTACTTGATGTGGCATATCGGACACATCTCGATGTGCTCCGGAAGGTGGGCACCGCATTCGGGACATTCGAATGTCTCAGGTGGCAGCGGCTCCTTCGCCTCACGTCCAGATCCTGGCAGGGGGCTAGGCGTGGACGTCTCCCTTGTCGCATCGTCTTCCGCGGCCTTCTTCGCCTGCCCGGAGGGCACGTCCACGGGATCCGTGGGCGGCTCGCGCCCATCCGGTGCGGGTCTTGCCTTCACGACTCTGACCAGAGTTTTCCTCCCCTTCCTAGCGGTCGTCGTCTCGGGTTTGCCCTTCTTCTTCTGTCTGAGTGTACCGAGCATCGAACCCCTCTCACGGGTCCGGTCCTTCCTGTCGGCGCTTTGGTCGCTCATTCGAAGCAGCCCCGTGTCTGACCGCGACAACTGGCGGAGGCTCCGCGTTATTCGCTATGAACCCCGGCAGTTAAGCGCATGTCGATTCGGTAATCAGCCATGATAATACCGAAACTAGGCCAGCGAGGGCGGCCAACCGGAATTGGCGGGGATCCTCTCTCTTTCTTCCGCCCCTATGGTCGCCTCCAGATTGAATCGCTAACGAGAGATGCCCGCTCACGTCTGCAGATGGCAGTCGGGAACCGGTTCTAGCCTCTTCCCTCTCTCAGTGTTCAACTCTGTCTCGGAGGCCTGTAGTATGCTCGGTGCATGGCCAAGACTATCAGCGCCCCGAAGGCAAGGACGAGAACGCCTATGACAACAAGGGGAGGCTTGTTCCATTCCAGCCCGGTAGAGATCAGAGTGGTCACAGCAATGAGTAGGAGTATGAGAGACACCCATACTGGACCCGTGATGAACCACCTGGGAGCCGTTACAGTTTCCTCGCGTCCGCGTGGAGACATTTTGTTTCGCATCGTGTAGTGTCGGAAACTCTGATAAATCCTGTGTAGGAAGCCCGTTCAGCCGCTATGGCTTCTTCTCCGCGAAGGACATCCAAAATTACACTCGATCATCAGCTGGAAGAGCCTCTTGTTCACCGAATGCGCAGTAGCCATATTCCTATTGATCATCTCTTTCTGATGACGCCCGAAGGGTTCGGCATTCCGCCCCTGTGGCTTCGCGCCGAGATGACGCCGCTATTCCGGACACGAGTTGCCCGACTCCGCATAGTCTCTAATCAGCCACGATAACGTGTCGGAGGGCGGACGACGTCACTGACCTGTGCGAGGCTCTTCGTCGCGGCCTGCGGCCAGGGGCGTGACAGAAAAGGATATAAAGATGAGCCAGTATTGTCCTTTCCGCGTCCAGACTCCATGTTCTGAGGACGTTGGTATCATGACTGAGATGGTTGAAGAGCTCGAGGGGAAACGCGCTCGCCACAACGCTGAAGCTGAGAAGCACAAGCGCGCACGCGATGAGCTCAACGACAAGACCAGGGAGTGGGCGGACAGACGCGACGAGCTCAACTCTCAGGTCCGCAAGCTCATAGACGAGGCCAACGGCAGGCGTGAGAGCCGAGACCATTTCAACTCACAGGTGAAGGACGCCAAGGCGAACAGGGACGAGTGGAACCGGAAGTTCAACGAACTCTCTGACAAGGTCCAGGCCCTCAGACGCGAGAAGATGCCCAAGGACGGCATCCCGATCAGGCGCATAAGGGCGGAGCTCAGGGCGCTGGAGAAGAAGCACATGACATCCGTCCTCAGCCCTGACAAGGAGCGGGGGCTCGTGGAACAGATGTCGACGCTGTCCAACAAGCTCCAGGCGATGGAGAGGGAGCTGGAGCAGTTCGCCGAGGTGAGGACGGCCGAGACAGAGGCGCGCGAGGCCAAGGACAAGGCGGAGGAGTTCCACAAGCAGGTGGCGGAGCTCGCCGAGAAGGCCCAGTCCGAACACGACGCCATGCTCAAGCTCTACGAGGAGGCGGACGCCCTACGCAAGGAGGCGGACCAGGCCCAGGAGAAGTTCATCGAGACGAAGCTCGCGGCGGACAAAGAGCACCGGGAGCATATCGAACACATACGGCATGTGCACGACTTCGACAAGCTGATAACGGGCATACGGGACAAGTCGAGGCGGGCCAAGCGGGAGAAGGACGAGACGGTCGCGAAGAAGGAGGCCGAGGAGATCTTCGACAAGTTCAAGAGCGGCGAGAAGCTGAGCACCGAGGACATCATGATGCTGCAGAAGTCGGGCTACTTGTAGCCCGCCGCGGCGGCAGATGAAGCGGTGGTTCGCGCCAGTGCGCCCGCGCCTCTGGGTCGGAGGCGCTGGGTCGTGCCTGGCCGAGGGCCGTTTCTTGTGGAACTTTTATATAGTGGATTTTCGACAACTTTAAATAGTGCACCGCCAATATATCACTTGGGAAATTTTGGGCTAGTTGTTAGAGTGCATCCCATCCCTTCTGACAAGGCTAGCCCTTCCCTTCCCTTTTTTTGTCATTCATCGGCGAGCCAGCATTTTCCGCAGCACAAGCTATTTATCCAAAACCCATACTTAGTGCGAGCAGGACGGATCACATGGTGTTGGAAAGCCTGGGCAAGTCGCTGAAGGACGCCGTGAGGAAGATAGCGAACGCCTCGCACGTCGACTCTAGCCTCGTCAAGGATGTCGTGAAGGACGTGCAGCGCGCGCTGCTCCAGGCCGATGTGAACGTCAATATGGTCCTCGCCATGACCAAGAACCTCGAGAGGAGGGCGCTGACGGAGAAACCCCCCGCGGGGATGAGCTCGCGAGAGCATGTCATAAGGATAATCCACGAGGAGCTGGTGTCGCTGCTGGGCGAGGGCAAGGAGATACCCGCCAAACCCCAGAGGATCCTCATGGTAGGGCTTTACGGCCAGGGCAAGACGACGACGGCCGGCAAGCTGGCGAAGAACCTGCACAAACGGGGCATGAAGGTAGGCCTCGTGGCGGGAGACGTGCATCGACCGGCCGCCTACGACCAGCTCATGCAGATAGGCAAGAAGATCAACGTTCCCGTCTTCGGCGAGCCCGGGTCGAAGAACGCGACTTCCGTCGCGAAGCGGGCATTGAAGGAGTTCAGCACTTACGACGTCGTGATAATCGACACCTCAGGGAGACATTCCCTCGAGGACGACCTCATAAAGGAGATCAAGGATGTCGCCAAGGCGGTCGACGCGGAGAACAAGATACTCGTCCTCGACGCTCAGACGGGCCAGCAGGCCGGCCCTCAGGCGAAGGCGTTCCACGAGGCCGTCGGCGTGACGGGCGTCATACTGACGAAGATGGATGGCACTGCCAAGGGCGGAGGCGCGCTCAGCGCCATCGCGGAGACGGGGGCGCCGATCTGCTATCTCGGCGTCGGAGAGCACCTGGATGACCTGGAGCGCTTCGAGCCCGACAGGTTCATAAGCCGGCTGCTCGGCATGGGGGACATCAGGGCGTTGATCGAGGCTGCGACGGGGGTCGTGGACGAGAAGAAGGCCGAGGAGGCCGCCAGACGCCTCATGTCAGGCAAGTTCACGCTACGCGACATGTACGAACAGATGGAGATGCTGCAGGGCATGGGACCGCTGAAGAAGCTCGCGTCGATGCTGCCCGGGTTCGGCGACAGGTTGAGCGAGGTCGACATGGAGATGACACAGGAGCGGCTCGGGAGGTTCAGGGTCATCATGGACTCGATGACCGACGAGGAGCTGGAGAACCCCAAGACCATCAAGTCCTCGAGGGTGTCGAGGATCGCTAGGGGGAGCGGCACGACGACCAAGCAGGTCAGGGAGCTCCTGAAGCAGTACGACGCGTCGATGAAGGCGATGAAGGGGTTCATGGGCAACCGAAAGATGCGTAGGCAGCTGATGAAGCAGTTCGGGGATGTCGACTCCGCCAAGGGAGGCTAACCCCTTGAGGCGATTCGTTGTACTCGGACACAGGGCGATCACGTCCGCGGACTTCAAGTTGGACGACCTGAGCGGGTCGACAGGCAGGCTGGACATACTACTTAGATGCGTGAACTCCGCGTTCTTCATATCACACGACATCCGGAGGGATGTCGAGATCACGCTCATGCTGCTCGGGGAGCCCAACCCGCCGAAGACGGTGCGGATCGTTGGTTCGGAGGTCAAGTACCTGAACCCCGACGAGAGGAGCACAGCGGCGTTGATACGGAACGCGCTCCTGCAGCGGCCCAGCGGCGAGAAGAGGACTTCGCCTGGGATTTACGTCTCTGAGAGGAGCTACTCCGAGGTGCTCTCGAACATATCGAAGGAGTCGCAGATGTACTACCTGAAAGAGGACGGGGAAGACGTCAGGGAATGCCCCTTCGGGGACGATGTGACGTTCGTCCTCGGCGATGACCAGGACCTCACGGAGGAGGAGGAGAAGACACTCATGACATACTCGCCGAGGAAGATATCGTTGGGCCCGATAAGCTATCACGCGGACCACTGTCTGACGATAATGAACAACGAACTGGACAGAAGGTCTGGCCGCTAGGGCGACGAGTCGGCCATCGCCGTCTGGCCGCCGGCGTCCGCGGTCTCCTCGACGCCGTTCCCTGGCCATACATCGAACTTCACGACGAACCTTCCGTTCGAGAATCGGAGCACAGCCGACTTGAGCTTGCACTTGTAGAGCCTGACCTTGCGCCCCTTATAGACCTCCTTCTCCCTGTCCACCGTCAACAGCCCGGCCTCCTCGAGCTCGTGTATGCGGCGATAGCAGGCGGCAATCGGTATCCTGCATATCCTGCTGAGCCTCTGAGCGGACATAGCGGAGGAGTAGGTGTAGGCGAGTATCTTCTGGGAGTAATCGTCCGCTATAAGCCTCGAGACGACCTTGTGCCTCTCCTCGTTGGTCATGGCGCTCCATATGAATTGAGCCCCTGCGGCATTTAAGCAAGTTTACCTCAGGTTATCAGCGATGATAACTGAACGACATAGGCGTGGCTACTGCTGCCGCGAAAGAGTTATCTGCCCGAGACATATCTACTCACGAGGCGTGGCCCACATGCCAGTTTGCCCTTTGGATTTCAGGTACGGCCGTCCGGAGATGAAGGCCATATTCGAGGAGGAGAACAGACTCCAGAGACTCCTCGATGTCGAGGCCGCACTCGCCGTCGCTCACGCGAAGGTGGGGAACATAAAGCAGGAGCACGCGGACACGCTCAGGAAGACCGCATCCACGAAATATGTGAAGCTCTCGAAGGTCCAGGAGATTGACCGGAAGATCAACCACGAGATAACCGCTGTCATAAGGGTTTTCAGCGAGCAGTGCGGGGAGAGCGGGAAGCACGTCCATCTGGGAGCCACGTCCAATGACATCCTGGACACGGCCGCCGCGTTGCAGCTGAAGGACGCCTTGGACATCCTGCAGAAGGACCTCGCGGCGCTGAGGAAGACCCTTGCGACTAGGGCCAAGGAGAACAGAGACACTATCATGATCGGCAGGACTCATGGGCAGTACGCCCTCCCCATCACCTTCGGATTGAAGGTGGCCAACTACGCGCTCGAGACACACAGGCATGAACGAAGGCTCGAGGAGTGCAGGGCGAGGGTCCTCGTGGGCAAGATGAGCGGGGCCGTAGGCACCGGCGCGGGTTTCGGGCCGAAGGCGCTGGCGATTCAGGATGCCGTCATGGAGCACCTCGGCCTCGGCGTCGAGGAGGGACCGACACAGATCGTGGCGAGGGACCGTTATGTCGAGTTGATGTCCGTGCTCGCGAACATCGCCACCTCGATAGAGAAGTTCGCAACTGAGGTCAGGAACCTCCAGAGAGGCGAGATAGGCGAGGTGTCCGAACCGTTCGACGACGCAGTCCAAGTGGGCAGCTCAACCATGGCTCACAAGCGCAACCCGGTGACCGCGGAGAACGTGTGCGGACTTGCGCGCGTGATACGCGGTTTCATGGTGCCCACGATGGAGAGCGCCATCATGTGGCACGAGCGGGACCTCACCAACTCATCGGCCGAGAGATTCATCATCCCTCATTCGTTCATACTGCTGGACGATGTGCTCGCGAAGATGGAGAAGATGTTCAGGCACCTGGTCGTCAACAGTGGGAGGATGGAGGAGAACCTGAGGACGGCCGGCAGCGTGGTCATGGCGGAATCGGTCATGATGTCGCTCGTATCCAAGGGGATGGGCAGACAGGAGGCGCACGAGCTCATACGGCAGTGCGCCATGGAAGCGCAGAAGGCCGGTCAGGATTTCAAAGTCCGTCTTATGGGCACCGAGAAGGTCGCCTCGCTCCTCAGTGAGGCGGAACTGGACTCTGCCCTGGATCCCAGGTCATACCTTGGCAGCGCAGGGGAGACGGTGGACCGGTTGCTCAAGACGGTGTCCTAGGCAAAGCTAGAAATACGCGTCCAGGTTTCATCAGGTTCCAGAAGGGCCCTTAGATCAGTGGAAGATCGCTTCCTTCGCAAGGAAGAGGTCGTGGGTTCAAATCCCACAGGGTCCACCATT
>JBFFML010000007.1:0-88060 GCA_041554135.1 Thermoplasmata archaeon
CTCGGCGTTTCGTGCCGAGGTGACTAGGATGGGAAGAATTATCCTTATTGATAACCACGAGATGGCCTTCTTAAGCGCCTCCTCCTGATATTCAGACGAGGACTGATACGTGCTGATCTTTCGCCGTCACGTGGGGTCTCGTGACCATGAACCCGCCCCCCTGACCATGGCCAACAGGGCTGAACGCCCATCGGGCATGGCGCTCACGATAATCGTGGCAGCGCTGATGCTCGGCGTCTCGTTCGCGTTCCTGGCGACGCCCAGCTCGGCCGCCCCCGACGACCGCGGCCAGGACGCCCTGCCGCAGGGATCGGGCTCTGCCCGGGACGGCGGCGTCGACACATGGGACGCCGGCGACTGGGACTGGGAGGCGATGGCGGACGAGGAAGGCCTTGTCAGTGTCATATTCTCATACACAGGGACCGCGTCCGCGACCTTGTGGACCGCCGAGGCGGATCCCGACAGGGCGGGCCTCATGGCCAGGCTGGAGTCGGGCAAGCTGCATGAGTTCTCGAACGCGTTCGCCGGGTTCTCGGGACGCGTGAGCCTGGAGGACATAGGCCAGGTGCTTGCGGCGCCCGACCTGGGCATCGTGGCGTATCCCGACCTGATGGTCACCGCGACGCTCGTGGACAGCGTGGGCCAGGTAGGGGCGGACCAGCTCTGGGGCATGCGTGACGCGTCGAACAGGTACGTCACCGGCACGGGGATGGTCGTCGCCGTAATAGACACGGGGGTCGACTACACGCACCCGGACCTCGGAGGGGCCATGGGCCCGTCGTACAAGGTCATAGGTGGCTACGACTTCGTCAACAAGGACTCCGACCCCATGGACGACAACGGCCACGGGACGCACTGCGCCGGCATAGTGGCCGCAGCGGGCGTGATGACGGGCGTCGCCCCCGACGCCAGGATTCTCGCGTACAAGTCGTTGGACGCTTCCGGGCAGGGCCTGATGAGCAACGTCATAGCGGCGATGGACAGGGCGATGGACCCGAACCAGGACGGCGACCTCTCGGACCGCGCGGACGTCATAAGCATGAGCCTGGGCGGTCAGGGGGACGTCACGGACCTCGTCTGCGTCGCCGTGGAGAACGCGGTCGCGGCGGGGATAGTGGTCGTGGTGGCCGCTGGCAACTCCGGTCCTTCGCTCGGCACGGTGGGCGCGCCAGGTATCGCCCCCGAGGCGGTGACCGTTGGCGCGATCGACAAGTCGGACGCGCTCGCACAGTTCAGCTCCCGCGGGACCATCCCGAGCCTGTCGATGAAGCCCGAGATATCCGCGCCTGGCGTCAGCATAATCTCCACCGTCCCGTACGGCGGCACGAGCATGAGCTCGCCGACGGGATACTACTCCGCGAGCGGCACATCGATGGCCACGCCCCATGTGGCCGGTGGCGCCGCACTCCTTCTGCAACTGCATCCCACCTGGACCCCGGCCCAGGTCAAGTCCGCCCTCGTCACGGGCGCCTACGACCTCGACGCGGCCCTGTGGGAGGCCGGCGCGGGGGGTATGTGGCTGCCAGAGGCGGCCGCGAGCGAATTGTTCGTGACCCCGGCCATGGTCTCGTACGGCACTGCGGGGGATACCGCGCAGACCGTCAGCGTGTACAACCCGGGCTCGGCCGTCGTCGTCCAGACGTCGTCCGTCGACTGGAGCTCCCTACTCGCCAACGGCTCGACCGCGCAACCGTTCTGGACCAACGTGTCCACATCCTCACCGTACTCGTTGACGCTCCCGTCCTCGGGCACCTCCTCCATCGAGCTACAGGTACAGGTACCGCCTTCGCAGGCGCCTGAGGGGTACTACGACGGCGAGCTGCGCATCACATCGGGGACCGTCGGCATCGACGTGCCGTTCGGGTTCGCGGTGCTGTCGCGCCTCAGCGTCACGGTGACATCCATGTCGGGCAGCGAGGTGAAGGACCCGTACGGCGGCGTGTGGGTGTACCGCGTGCCGGACTGCGATGTCGCGCTCGGGGCGAGGGGCAGCATGACGAAGCCCGTGCCCCCGATGACTTTCCTCGTCCCCTCCGGTAACTACAACGTGCACTCGATCGGCCATCAGCTCGTCTACGACTTCTCGGACCCCTACGCGCTCTCCGCGGCCGTCACCGTCCCGAGGCTGTCCAGCCTCTCGGTGGAGCTATCCATGGCGAGCGCCAGGAGCCTGACCATCGACCTCGAGACGGAGGCCGGCAACCCGATCTACGTCAAGGACCTCAGGGTCTATTTCAGATACGAGGGGCTCAGGAACGTGTCCTTCCATGTCACCGGTTCGGACTACTCCATCAAGGGTTCGGAGGTACTCTCCATCCCGACCAGCAAGACCATCTACGTCTCCGACACTGACGCGAGCATGGGGATATCCGTCTCCGGATTCTCGTACAGCGCGGGCATGTGGGACTTCATGGAGCTGAACTGGGACCATTGGTACGAGTACGTGAGCGGTGTCGACACCGCCTTCCTCGTGGAGGCGAGCGCGGACCTGCAGTATCTGATGGCCTGGGAGTTCCAGGAAGTCGGCCCTTCGACCCCGACGACGCTCGGACTCGTGGAGGGCCAGTACTCCGTCTACACGACCAAGTACGACATCCCAGGCACCATAGGGGAGACGTGGTGCAACTGGGGCACCCACAGGGCACAGGGCGGCGACGCGGCCTTCTTCGTCAGGAGGGACACCGACACATCCCTCAACCCGTTCTTCACAGGCATGACGAGGACGACGGTCGTCCAGGGGGTCTTCTCCGAGCTGTACTACCCTGGCAACCTGTTCCGCGGATTCATCGAGAGGTCGTACTACACGCCCGATTACGATCACCTGCTAAGGGCCAACACCGCGGCGGAGATATACCTCCCCGATAGGAACTTCATCACGCCCCTCGCGGCCGAGTCCGTCATCGAGAGGATAGGCGTGGGCCCGTTCTACCCGGCCCTTACGACACACAACACGAACAGCTCCCTCGTGCTGATGCAACCGCTCCTAAGGGACCAGTCGGGAGCCAAGGTAGGAGGCATGTCGATGCCCGCGATGGACCTGTACAGGAACGGCATGGTCGTCGGCATGTACCAGCTTCCCGAGTACCTGGCCCGGCCGGACGCCCTCAGGGTGGTGAACCTCGCATCCGCGGGAGACTACATGGTCAAGATAGACTACGCCCCGTTCCCCCAGATCAGCAACGACGTCCAGATGACCTTGGGATTCACGGTGCCTGGGACGGACATCGACCCACCGAGACTGCTCGGCATGGAGATGCCCCAGAGCTTCGTGCCTGGATCCTCTGTTGGCCTGACCTTGCAGGCGGCCGACGATAGCTCCCCTGTCGAGGCGACCATCAGCTGGAGGCCGTCGTCGGACTCCGAGTGGCAGGCCCTCCAGGTGACCCCACAGGGCGAAGGCGCTTTCTCCACCTCCATACCGACATCCGTCGGCGACGACGCGATACACCTGCTAGTACGCGCGACCGACCAGACGGGGAACTACCTCGAGTTCACGATGGACAACGCCGCTCTCGCGCAGGTGCCCGTGGTGTTCGAGCTGGCACCTCTTTCGGACGAGGTGGCGTACAGAGACTCGGCCGTCACGGTGGTGCTCGAGGGGATGCTCACCGACGCCGGCGGCAACCCTCTGAACAGCATCGCCGGCGTCCCGCTGGAGCTGATGGTGGCCGGGGAGAAGGTCGGGATGATACTCGACGAGTACGTCTCAGGCGCGACGCACACTCACAACGGCGACATAAGGTTCCAGTGGATGTTCAATTCGGCGGACCTCTTCTCGTCGGTCGGCGAGACGGTGGAAGTGTCCGTCGAGTTCGACCTCGGCATCTACGAGCGGGTGTCCAGGACATTCACCCTCACATCGGTCGAGGACACGGCCATCGCCCCGGTCATCATCCTCAACTCACCCTCCAACGGAGCCTTGTTCGCGCCCGGCGAGACGATCGACCTGACCATCAGCGACGACGGCTCCTTCACCGCGAGCGTGTCGATCGACGGGGCGCCGTTCAGCGACCTGCTCTCGCCATGGGACATCCTCACATCAGACTGGAGTGACGGCGCGCATATCGTCGAAGTGCGCGCGACCGACGACGAAGGCGCGGCGACGCAGGCGGCCTTCCAGTTCGATGTGGACGGATCCCCGCCGGACATCGAGATACTTGAACCGATCGACGGCGCGCAGGTCCCGATAGGGTTCACCGTGCAAGCTTCCGTCTCCGACGAGCATCTGTCGTCGGTGACCTACGCCGTGGATGGCGGCGCGAGCGAAGAGCTCGCCGCGCCTTACAGCGTCGACTTGACGGGCTGGGCCATCGGCGCGCACACCATCCAGCTCGTCGCCCAGGACGCGCTCGGCCATTCGGCGAGCGCCTCGGTCCAGTTCGAGATAGTCGACTCCACGACAGTGGTGGCTGTGGCCGATCCCGCCTTTGGCGACGTCATCCGGCCCGGGACGCCGATAGACGTACATGTGTACACTACAGGGGAGGCGGAATGCTTCTGGACGGAAGCGGAGGTAAGGCACGAGCTGCCTCGGCCCTACGACATAGACACGACCGATTGGGCCGAAGGGCCGCATGCGATAGTCGTAGAGGCGTCCGACGACCTCGGCGGGGCCTCCGCGGTCGACTTCGAGGTCATCATAGACGGCACGCCGCCGACGATGACGCTCGTCACGCCGGCCCCCGGCTCTTATGTGACGCCAGAATCGTTCATCACCGTCCGCGCGACGGACACATATCTGCTGACGATCTCATGGTCGGTATTCGGAATAACCGCCACCAGCGAGTCGGCGACAAGCTCTATATCGGCGGCGTTCGTCACCGTGGAAGGGGCCTTCTCCGTCGCCGTCACCGCAGTGGACCAGGCAGGCAACTCGGTCCAGGAGACCTTCGTGTTCGTGATGGACCTCAAGGCACCGGAGGTCGGCATCGGCGAGATCGAACCCGGGAGTTCGATCGTGCCAGACACGACGCTCACCCTCACCGCACAGGACACTTACATATCATACTTCGCGTGGTCTTTGGATGGTGCGCCGCTCTCGGAGACGCAGACGCCCTTCGAGTACTCGACGGAGGGACTGTCCTCCGGCTGGCATCAGGTCACGCTCACGGCCGAGGATTACGCTGGTAGGACGACGGAAGAGACGATACCGTTCTACATTGACGATTCCCCGCCGAGCGCCCTACTGGATGATGGATACGAGGTCGAAGCAGGCGATGCACTCGTCCTCACCGTGGTGGCGACAGACGACTTCGGCATCGGAAAGGGAACCCTCTACTACGAGTCCGCAGAAGGGCGCTATCTATCCGTCGACATGACCGTGGACGGTTCGGAGCTGTCGGCGACCGTCGACCCTGACGCGCTCTGGGACGGCATGAGCGTCTATGTCGTGGTGGAGGACAAGGCGGGCAACACCGGCGAGAGCACGACGGCTTCCGTGACAATCACGCAGTCTTCGGGCACGCCCGGCGGGTCAGACGCGTCCGATGGGACGGACCCGGCTGGGTCGCCCCTGCCAATGTCCGAGTTCGCCCTTTCCGCCGTGGCGGCGGGCGCGATACTGCTGGTCCTGGCGTTCCTCACGTCAAGGGACAAGAGAAGGACGCCGGGGAGACCGCGCGTGCGATCGCACGTTCGATCGTCGATTGCGCACCAACTGAGGGCGGTGACGGCCCCGTCAAGTGCACGGCCGACGAGAGCGCATCCGACGTCTGCGCCAGCCGAGCCGTTCCGCGCCGATCGGAGTATCACGAGGGCAGGGACCCACGGCCCGAGCACGGTCGAGATACAGAACATGGCCGTCGAAGATGTTCGCCGCGCTGCGGCGGGTCCATATGTCGCCCCCGCGACCGCTGCCCAGACCGACGAATACGACGACATCGAGAGACAGCTTCTCTCCATGGTGTCCGGCCGCTCGGTCTACGGTGACATCGAGCTGCCGAACGACACGGTCATCGACGACGATCACGGGGACAGGAGGCCGACAGTGGTCTCCGGGATCGGCATGTCCCGCAAGATGAAGCGCGCGTTGGCCGACGATGAGGACGGGTTGTGAGCGTCAAGCGTCACTCATGACTTCCCCGCCGGCAGACGCGTTTTTCCCTTCAGATCCCAGCTCCTTCGAATCGAGCCACCTGACTATCAGTATCCAGAAGATTGAGATAAATCCGACGAATATGACTATGCCTATGAAAGCGTGGACGAACGCGAGCGCGGGATGGCCCCAGGCGATCCCCGCAGCGACGGTCACCACCATCCGGATGATGTTGGACAGCCATGTCATCGCGAAGCCCACGAGCAGGCCGACGGACGTGTAGGCGTCGATGCGGCGATATCTTGTTATGACGAACGCCAGGAAGGCAGAGAAGAACAGGCCGGCGGAGTACAGCCCGCTGCAGCCGTCGCCTATCCCGACCCTGAGCAGGGTCCCGTCGTACTCGTACTCGATCATGTTAGACAGGCCGATCCCGTCGATGTCCAGTATCGCGTTCACGTGGAAGCCCAAGGCGCTCATGAGCCATGCGACGGGCGCGGTGATGATATAGTACTCCGCATAAGAGGTGATCCTGTAGTGCGAGTCCCCCGTCACGAAGAAATACGCCCTCCAAATCACTACGAACACCACTGTAAGCAACATGAGGTAGAGGACGACGAAGTCCTTCGCGTCCGCCAACTTGGAATGCCCCGAGGGATAGACCACCAGGGCCAGGCCGAGGAGGGTGACTATGAAGTCCTCCATCCGCAGGTCCGTCTCACCCACGAAGGCTATCTTCCACACGGACCATGACAAGATGAGCGCGAAACCGGCGACAGGGATCACGAACCCGCACCGCTCCCTCCTGATGTATCTGGAGAGGAAGTCCACGAGAATGCCCTCCGACGCCGCGACCTCCGACCGCTGCAACGAAAGGCACGCCCATGTCGCAACGACCGTGCCCACGCCCACCATGATCAGCTCGACAAGCAGGGCCGAATGGCCCATGTAGTGGTTGTACAAGGCGCCTGCGACAAGCGAGGACCCGAACAGCAGTAGCCATTCACTTCGTAACATCTGCGGGCGGAACGCACAATGTAGACCGTATATAACGGTTTAGTGTCACGATTCCTCGTGCCCGCGTCCCTCGGCCGTCGCGTACGCGAGCAGACATCGGCTGTATGCCGCGAGATCATGCGATCTCATCGGTCTCGGCCAATGGCCCTTCGTCCCTCGGCCACGTGAGTCCGACGGCGATCACCGCGACCATGACGAACAGCAACGATATCTCGGCCATCGTGGAGAGCGTGGTCGCCATGCCTGGGAGGATGATACGCATCAACGCGATCGACACAGGCAAGACGATGGCGAACGTGACGCCCGTGACGACAGCGACGACGAACGCACTCGTGCGAAAGCGGATCACCGAGCCAGCAGTGTCCTCCGACAGAAGGGCGCTCCATGCGAGCAACGCGGTCGGCAGCAACAGGCCCAGTATGGACGTCTGCCACACGGCGACATCGGCCACAGTGGTTATCTCGATTGATAGAGCGGCGACGATGAGGCCCACGAGCAGACCTAGCACGGCCGCTGGCCTGTATCCTATCACGATCCCGAACAGCACGAGCGCCATACCTATGGCCCCAGGCACGAGCAACGAGAGCGAGAGCCTGCTGAATGTGAGAAACAACGCGGCGGACACGATGACCAGCGCGGTCTTGAAACCCAAGGACGCCCGGATCACGCGACACCCCTCCTGATGCCCCTCACGATCCTGGCGGTCGCGTCTGCGGGGCCGATCCGTATGAACGCCGCGCCATAGCGCCTCAGAGCGGCCTCCACCTTCACGGCCGAGCCCATGTTGACATACAGCGTCTCAGCCTCTCGCACGTCGAGCGCTGGCGACGGTCTCGAATACCAATCGTCATATGTCTGGATCACGAGCATCCTGTTCCCCGTCCTTCTGCAAAGGTTCGCGGCGGACAGGACGGACTGCCTCGAGGATACGAGGTCGGATATCACGACGAAGAGCATCTCACCTCCGTGCTTCCTGGTGATCATCTCCCCGATCGCCCCCGGGAGGCCGATGTCCCGCACGCCGGCATATCGGCGGCTCGAGATGCTCCTCAGCGCGTCGAGGAACGCTTCGCCTCCGTCCGCTTCGGCGCTGTTAGATGCTGGAGCCACGGGCGTACCACTGCCCGCAAGCGTGGCAGGCGGCGCCCCTTCCGATGTCCTTATCGCCCCTGGGACGTCCCGCAACGCCATCAGTATCTTCTCGAACTGATGTTTCGAGAGCGAAGAGTCGACCTTGCAGACCAGCGACGTCTCGTCGAACGCCGACACGCCTGTCCGATGATAGTTGCTCAGCAGAACGCGTGACAGCTGTATCCCGAGGTCGATGGCATGGTCCACCTTCGCCACTTTGTGCGTCGCCAGACGCATGCTCCGGCTGCAGTCGACCATCACCATCGTCTCGAGGGTGCCCTCCTTCTTGTAGGTCTTAGTCATCAGCTTGCCCAGCTTCGCCAGCGCCTTCCAGTGTATGTCCCGCGCTTTGTCGCCAGGAACATAGTCCCGTATGCCAGCGTGTTCGAACTCCCTGAGCACGACAGTCGGCATCCTCGTGGCGCCTGCGTACTCGAAGTGCTCCTTGCGTGCGACCTCCCGCGCGGTGTTCAGGCTCTCTCGCCTCGTATGGACAAGGACCGTCACGCTCGAGGGCGTCTCCCGGGCATGCACGTGCAAGCCGAAGGCGTCCGTCTGGTCAATCCTCACGCCTCCGATGACATGCCGACCCCTCCGCTCCGGCACGAACGAGTATGTGAACGCCCAGGCGGAGTTCGGGGGGATCTTCGTCGAGACGATGTTGCTCCCGGAAGACACTATGCAGTCGCTTGGAAGGCGGTCTTCGAACCGCGCGTCCAGGACGGTGGGGTTCAGGTTCGTGATCTCCACTTTTACGGCTATCGGCTCCTTCGCGAACTTCATCTCGTCGAGTATCTTGTGTTCGACCTCGACCTTGGAGGCGTCGATCTCCGAGAGGAACCTGCGCCTCGAGTAGATGAACACGATGAGGAGACCGGAGCATACGACCATCCAGGACAGATTCATGAGCAGGTAGGCCGCGAGTACGGACACAGCGCAGAATATCAGCAGTGTCTTGCCGAGGGGCGTGGTGTCCAAAGCTACTCACTCTTCTGCTCTGAGCCGTGGGCGTCGTCCTCGCTGAAGTCGCCCTTGGGGATCGGCACGTTCGACAGCACGGACTCTGTGACGCTGCCCTGGGTCTGCCCTTCCAGGTCGGCCTCAGGCGTGAGTATGAGCCGGTGGTCCATCACCTTGTGCGCCATGCTCTTCACGTCGTCGGGGATGACATAACCTCTGCCCGAAAGATACGCGTGCGCCTTCGCCGCGAGCATCAGGTGCATCCCGCCCCTGGGGCTGAGGCCCAGCTCCAGCTGTTCCATGTCCCTCGTCGCGATCATGATGTCCCTGACGTACACGACCACGCTCTCGTGCATGTGCACGTCGAATATGCCTGCCCTCATCCTCATGATGTCTTCCGCTTTCAGCACGTTCCTCGGCTTCGCCGTCCGCCTGCCCTTCAGCTTGAGCATCTCCAGCTCCGACTCGGGGTCGAGGTAGTCCATCGTGCTCCGAATCATGAACCGGTCGACCTGTGCCTCTGGAAGCGGGTACACGCCCTCCGTCTCTATCGGGTTGATGGTCGCGACGACGAGGAAAGGGTCGGGCAACTCGAACGTCGTGCCCTCGATGGTCACCTGCTTCTCCTGCATGGCCTCGAGCAACGCGGACTGCGTCTTCGGGGGAGCCCTGTTTATCTCGTCGGCCAGCACGACGCTGGCGAACACGGGTCCCTTCCTCATCTCGAACTCCCCCAGTTTCTGGTTGTAGAAGTAGTGTCCAGTTATGTCGGAGGGCAGGAGGTCCTGGGCGAACTGGATCCTCTTGAACTCGAGGCCTGTGGTCTCCGACAGAGCCTTCGACAGCGTCGTCTTCGCGACGCCTGGCACGCCCTGCATCAGCAGGTGGCCGTCTATGAGCATGCATGTGAGGAAATCGTCCACCTGCGTCTCATAGCCGACGATGATCTCGCCGATCTCTCCCTTCAGCCTCCCGAGCATCTCCTCAGCGTATTGCGGTGAAGCGGCTTCTTCTGGCATCATATCACGGATCCGTTGACCAAGGAAGGCGGGCACCTCAGGTCGTCTATGCAAATCCCTTGCTTGCTCATGAATGTATCCCAAACATCCCAGTGGCGGCCGCCCGCATCGTCGAGACGTGGCGGTCAGGTCATCTGTCCTGAGGCGTCTCAACCTCTTCCACGAGATGCTTTCCCGCCGAGACGCTGTCCACCGAGTGTATGACGGCCCCGCAATCAGATATGGTCTCTTCGATGCTCTCGAAGTCTATGGACGGGCCTTCGATGGTTATCTTGACGCTCTCCGTCTCTCGGTCGACCTCTTCCAAGGTGCAGTTCACTCCCGATACGCCCTTCAGAACACTTATCCGGCGAGACATCTCAATTATCGTGGGATGATGCGGCTTCAACACATCGAGCACGAGCCTCTTTATCTCTGTCACTTACGCATTCCCTGCCGAGTTGTCTTGGACTACGAAGTCTTCGTATTTAGTTCTTTTCCGGTTCCCGCCGTGGTCGCCGGTTCGACGCCACACAGATGGGCATCGCTGGACTAGGCAGATTTAATACGTCAACGGCCAATCCGACAGGCCGTGGAGAAGGCGGCGATTCCCCCGGAGGAAGTCAGGGTCCTGGACATCAACTCGCGCCACCTCGGCGTGCGCACGTTGACACTCATGGAGAACGCCGGCGCCGCCGTGGCCGAGTTCGTCCTCGAGACCTACAAATCGTCCTCGAGCGTAGCCGTGCTCTGCGGCGAGGGCAACAACGGGGGTGACGGGCTGGTAGCCGCAAGGCACATCGCCCAGAAGAAGGCCGTCGAAGTGTTCACGCTCGAACCTCCAGATGACTCCGCCTCCGAACTGTTCGCGGTCAACCTCGACCGCGTGAAGTCCATAGCCAAAGGAGTCGAACATCTGGACATGCGGCAGCACGACGTGTTCATCGACGCTATGCTCGGGGTCGGACTGCGTGGGAAGCCGCGAGAGCCGTATGCGAAGACCATCAAACTGCTGAACCGCACCAAGAAGCCAGTCGTGAGCGTCGACGTGCCATCAGGCTGGCCGTCGGAAGCCCACGTGCGGCCGAAGGCCACGATAACGTTCCACGCCCCCAAGACGGGGATGACAAGGAAGAACTCCGGGAGGATCGTCGTGGCCGACATCGGCATCCCGGAAGAGGCGGAGATGTATTGCGGCCCAGGCGATTTCTCCCTGCTGCCCCGCAGGAGGCCGGACGCTCGAAAGGGGGATGCCGGGAAGGTCCTCGTCATAGGAGGCGGGCCGTACACTGGCGCCCCGGCCTTCACGGGCATGGCCGCGATGCGGTCTGGAGTCGACCTCGTGTTCGTCGCGACGCCACAGCCCGCAGCGCTGCCAGTAGCGGTGTACTCGCCCAGCCTCATCGTCAGCGCGCTGGAGGGTGACTTCCTGTCCGACTCACATGTGAGCGAACTCCTTTCCTTCGCCAAGGACGTGAATGTCGTGGCGATAGGCCCAGGCCTTGGGTCCGCGCCGGAGACGAAGACGGCAGTGCAGAAGTTCGTGCAGCGCTGTCCGAAGCCGATGGTGATCGACGCCGACGCCATAGGTGCCTGCGGCTCGAAACCGCAGATACTCAGGAAGAAGACGGCGGTCATCACGCCGCACGCTGGCGAGTTCAAGAAGCTCACGGGCCGCGCGCTTGGGACGGACGATCCCGTGATGAGGGGCGAGAAGGTCGAGGAGGCCGCTGGCAAGCTGCGCACGACCATCCTGCTCAAGGGACAGGTCGACGTGATCAGCGACGGGACGGCCGTGAAGCTGAACAGGACGGGGAATAACGCGCTCGCCGTGGGTGGGACGGGTGACGTGCTCACTGGCCTCGTCGCTGGCATGATGGCCCAGGGGGCGAAGCCGTTCCACGCGGCCAGGATCGGGGCGTTCACGATGGGGCTCGCGGGCGACCTCGCGTTCGAGGAGAGGAGCTACGGGCTCGTGGCCACCGACGTGATTGAGAAGATACCGTTCGTCCTCAGACGATACGAGCTTGACAGGCTTGGATGAAGGGGCGCGCAATGAGGATCGCCGTCATATCCGACATCCACTCGAACCTGCACGCGTTGGAGGCCGTGCTGGAGGATCTGATGGGACTTTCGCCCGATGCCGTCCTGTGCCTCGGAGACATCGTGGGCTACGGCGCGCATCCGAACGAGTGTTGCGGAC
Source organism: Thermoplasmata archaeon (assembly GCA_041554135.1). Lineage (GTDB taxonomy): Archaea > Thermoplasmatota > Thermoplasmata > UBA10834 > UBA10834 > UBA10834. Next base: position 12,344 of record JBFFML010000007.1, read on the forward strand.
GCGTGCGCGGACTCGCGTCGCATTCCATCGCGGGCAACCACGACCGCGCCGCGCTTACCAGGGATGTCAGCGGCATGAACCCGTACGCCGCGGCTGCCGCGCTGTGGACGGCCGACTCGCTGGATGCGGATTCGAAGGAGTACCTCGCCTCGCTGAAACCGTCATCGTCGGTGTATGACGACGGAGAATCGACGATCAGGATGTTCCACGGCTCGGACATCGATGACGACAAGTACGTGTACGAAGAGGAAGTCGACGAGGGCATGCTGACGAGGTGCGGGGCGCGCGCCGTCTTCCTCGGGCACACGCATGTGCCGTTCGTTCGAGCCTTCCCGTCCGGAGTAGTCGCCTGCCCTGGGTCCGTCGGGCAGCCGCGGGACGGCGATCCGAGGGCGTCCTCAGCCGTCTTCGACACGGACGAAGGCAAAGTCGATATACGCAGGGTCGAGTACGACATCCGATCCGCTGCGGAGTCGATACTCCAGGCCGGCCTGCCCATGATGCTGGCATCGAGGCTTTCCGTCGGAAGGTGACACATGCGAATCCTTTTATCGCCGCTGTTTCCGTATGGTTGCCGTGGACGTCGAACCAGTGCCTGACATACCCGCGCTCATCATACGCGGGAAGAGGTCATGGGCGTGCATCGCGGACCTGCACCTGGGCATCGAGGCGGAGCTCAGGACCGCAGGGTTCAACATACCGAGCCAGGCGGAGAAGGTGGTCTCGATGATCGAATCGCTCGATGGGCTGGCGGATAGGATGCTCATACTCGGCGACGTCAAGCAGAGGATAACACACGCCACCGTGCGCGAGGACAGGGAGGTCCGAAACGTGTTGAAGACGGTCATGGACCGCTTCCAGGCAGTGGTCATAACCCCTGGGAACCACGACGGAGGGCTCAAGGAGGCGGTCCCGGACGGTTGCATCATCACGCCGCTCAACGGCACGGTCGTCGAGGGTGTGGGCGCGTTCCACGGACACGTGTGGCCGTCAGAGGAGGTCATGTCGGCGGATACGGTCGTTATGGCGCACATGCATCCTTCCGTGCTCCTCGAGGACTCGCTCGGCGGAAGGTCAAACATGAAGTGCTGGATGAGGGCGAAGCTCCGCAGGGACAAGGCGATGGAGAGGTATCAGACATGTCCGAAGGAGGTCGTCGTGGTCCCCGCGTTCAACCCGCTCATAACCGGCAGCCCCATCAACACGGCGGGAGGCGGAATGCTGGGACCGCTGATGAGGAACGGGTATGTCGACGAGGACACCGTCACAGCCTATCTGTTGGACGGCACGAACCTCGGCAAACCCTCGAGGCCGTCGTCGAGGACGCACGCCAAGGCATGATGGACGTCCTCATTTCTTCGCACGGTCGAAGAATATGTTCTTGCCGCTGGCGGATAGCGGGATCCCATGCACGACCGACGACTTCATCATGCCCAGGCGCTTCGCCGAGACACCGATCCTGTACATGATCCTGTTGTCGACGTTGTGCTCCATCGCCGTCTTCGCAGCGGACCCTAGCGCGATGCCTAGGTCGAGCATGCGTATCGCACAGTTGGGTCCGTCGAAGTCACCGGCTAAGGACTTCTCGTCGAACTCCGCGCAAGACGTGAACCCACAAGCGCCGCAGTCGAGGCCAGCGCCTTTGTGCGGCAGCAGCCCTATCAACACGACGGCGTCGGAGTCCAGCACGTTCTGGCCGTCGCGCTCGAACCCCTGTATCCCACGCTCCTTCGCGATCTGGATCATGTCGGTGCCGAGGGCCACCCTCTCCGACTCCTCGGCCAGCCTTACCTCCACGAAGTCCTGCCCGACGGCCTTCGGGGCTGTCGTGGCCGACAAGGTCATGAGCTCTCCCACCAGACGCACGGCATCCTTGATGGTCATGGCTGGGATATCGGCCACCTGGGATTTATATGAGCTGGATGCCATCACAGGTCCCGTTCGGTGGGGAGATGGCCCGTGAACGATAGAGGAGCGCGTACGCGGTCGCGTAGGCTTCGGCGCAAGCGCATCGAAACGCAGCCCAGGCTCGTGAAGATAGCCAAGAGGGTGATGCGACGTGCGGCTTCGCGGAAGGTCAGGATGCACACGAGGCCGCAGGTGAAGGCGGTCCGGGTGAAGAGCGAGACCAGATGCTGCATCTGTCTGGGGGTCATCAAGAAGGATCTGCCGAGCGTGGTGTGCGCGTGCGGCAACAGGTTCCACAACTCATGCGCCATCAGGACGGTGAAGTGCCCGAGCTGTGACAAGCAGCTCTGGTACACGAGGCAGAAACCACATGTCGTGGACTCCGACGTGCCGAAGGTCAAGTCCGTGCGACTGTCCAAGGAGGACAAGCTCTTCCTGCTGGAGGAGCGGTTCCTCCTGGGGGAGATTCCCGCAGATATGTACCATGAGATGCGGGACGAGGTGAGGATGGCGCCGGAGACCGCCTTCTTCTGCGACGCCTGCGGGAGAAGGCTGCTCGACGGCGAGGACTGCGATTGCGCCACGACCCGCAAGGAGCTCCAATGCCCGGAGTGCGGCTCGAAGCTGTTGGACGAGGACATGTTCTGCCGGGTCTGCGGCGTGGTGTTCGTCAACGACTTCTCCGAGGATCTGTTCCAGTGCCCTGAGTGCGGGAGGATAGTGACCGAGGACGAGGACTCGTGCGAATGCGGGGCCCTCCTCGTCGGCGAGGGCACCATGATGTGCCCAGCATGCGGCGCGGAGATAACAGAGGACTCCGTCGAATGCCCCATCTGCGGCCACTCATTCGTCGAGGAGATAAGCGAGTGCCCTGCCTGCGGCAGAAGGGTCGACAGGGACGCGTTCCTGTGCGAGTGCGGCGTCGTGTTCTCCGACAGGGTGGCGGGCGCGGAATGCTCGGAGTGCGGGACGACCGTCGACCTCGATGACGTCTTCTGCCCTCAATGCGGCGCGCGCTTCTCGGACTCGCCCAGGCTCGAAGGGCAAGTCTGATCGGAGAAATGGATATGAAAGGCGGACACGGAAATACGTGTCCGCCGTTTTATCGCGTTTATGGCGCTCTGGCCGGCGATGGCCGTGCGAGAGTCTCATCTGACGAAGTCAATGTCCTCGTCGGAGTACGCCTTCGAGTGCTTCGCGCCTACCGCCGCGCCCGCGTCGTGGGAGTTGCCCTTGCCCATCAACAGTGTGGATCTCGCGCCAGTGACGATCAGCAGTATCCTGACCTGGCCCTCCAGTTCGGGGTCGACGCTGCATCCCCAGATTATCCGGGCGTGCTTGTTTATCTGCTCACCGACCACCTCGGCCGCCTTCTGGGCCTCGGACACGGTCATGTCCGGACCGCCGACCACCCTGATCAGCGCGCCCTTGGCCTCTTTGAGGTCTATCTCGCCGAGCAACGGTGAGCTGAGCGCCTCGTCGATGGCCTCCTGGACCCGCTCCTCAGCGTCCGACTCCTCGGACTCGCCGATGCCCACGAAGGCGACCCCGCCCTCGTTCATGACAGTCATGATGTCGCTGTAATCCAGGTTCACCAATCCGGGCTTCGTGATGATCTCCGTGAGGCCTCTGATGGTCTGCATCAGCACCTCGTCCGCGACCTTGAACGCCGCGTCGACCGGTAGCTTCGGCACGAGGGCCAGCAGCTTGTCGTTGGGTATCACGATCGTCGTGTCGCACAGCCTTCTGAGCTTCTCCAGGCCGTCCAGGGCGTTGTCCATGCGTACCTCGCCCTCCGCCTTGAACGGCAGTGTGACGACCCCGATCGTCAGAGCCTTCATCTCCTTGCCCAGACGCGCCGCGAAGTGCGCGGAGCCCGTACCGGTCCCGCCGCCCATCCCGGCCGTCACGAAGACGATGTTCGCTCCGTCCAGGAAGTCGCGGATGTCCCGCTCGTTCTCCTTCGCCGCTGCCTCGCCGACGGTCGGTATGGCGCCGGCGCCGAGACCCCTGGTCACGTTCTTCCCGATCAGTATCTTCTTCGGCGCGTGTATCGCCAGGAGATGTTTGGCATCGGTGTTAATCGCGCAGAGCTGCGCTCCGGACACTCCGGCCTCGACACACCTGTTGATCGTGTTCGACCCGCCACCGCCACATCCGATGATCTTTATGCTCACATCGAGCTGAGCGGCGATCTTGGCGATCTCCTCGTCGTCTGCCGTCATCTCGGCAGGCTTCTCCTCTACCTCGGGCTCGGCTTCCTCGGCCTCGGCGGGCTTCTTCATCAGTTCTTCCACGTCTTTGCCTAATGCATCTTTGACCAGTGATTTCGGCATGAGTGCACCCCATAAAGCTAGATAAGTAATTGGGTAACCTGGATATAAATATTCCCTATGGCGGATGCAAGCCAGTAACCGCTTCTTTCGACATGGATCCGCGACTTCTCCGTGCCGTGCGCGCGTGCCCGCCGGCCCGCGATATCGCATAGGGGTCAAGCTATCCGCGGAGCGCGTCGCACGCGGATGCGCACGTGCCCGCAGCGCTCGCGGTGGGCGCATTCGGAAGGGTGTTCTGAGCGGAGCTCGGGCACGCCAAATCCGATGTCTGGCAGTAGACGCAATTTAATATACGGAATAGGCGATAACGTATGGACAGCCGAAAAAGCGGATGGGATGATCACATGAGATCGATTATAGACGATGCTCTCGAGCTACACGAGATGAGCAAGGACTCGAAAGTACCGACCGGGGCGCCTGACGATGAAGAACTGGCGAAGATCGTCGACACGCTGAAGGTCAGGATAGCGATAATCGGATGCGGTGGAGGAGGTACGAACACCATAAACCGCCTCGGACAGGCGGGCATCTTCGGGGCGGAGCTGGTCGCGGCGAACACCGACGCGAAGCATCTCCTGCACATACACTCACCACACAAGATACTCCTCGGCAAGAACGTCACGAAGGGCCTGGGCGCGGGGGCGATCCCCGAGATCGGCGAGAAGGCCGCGCAGGAGGCCGAGGAGGAGCTCAAGGGCTATGTTGGAGGCAACAACATAGTGTTCGTGACCGCGGGCATGGGAGGAGGTACCGGCACAGGGTCGGCGCCCGTGGTGGCGAGGATGGCGAAGGATTCAGGGGCGCTCGTGGTCGGCATCGTGACGATGCCGTTCAAGGCTGAGGGCGGGCTCAGGATGGAGAACGCCATCAGAGGCCTGGAGAGGCTGAAGTTGAACTGCGACACGACGGCGGTCATCATGAACGACAGGCTGCTCGAGATAGTCCCGAAGCTGCCGCTCGAGGCGGCGTTCAGAGTCGCCGACGAGGTCCTCATGGAGTCCATCAAGGGCCTGACGGAGATCATCACCAAGCCTGGACTGGTCAACCTGGACTTCAACGACGTGATGACGATAATGAAGAACGGCGGCGTGGCCATGATAGGCATGGGAGAGGCGGACGACAAGACGGCGCGGAAGGACCGTATCGACGCGGCCGTCGAACAGGCGCTGGCGTCTCCCCTGCTGGGAGAGGTGGACATATCGACCGCCAGGGGAGCGCTCATAAGGGTCGTCGGAGGCCCGGACATGACCGTCTCGGAGGCTGAGAGGGGCGCCGAGCTTGTCAACGAACGCATCAACCCCAACGCGAGGATAATCTGGGGATGTAGCGTCGACCCGCAGATGGAGGGGATGGTGAGGATCATGGTGGTGCTCACCGGAGTCAAGCCGCCGGAGCTGAAGGCCAACAACAACCAGAAGCCGAAGGGAGCGGAGGATTTCGTCCGCTGAGCATCGACGATGTCCGGAAAGGTCGCGCGTGGCAAGTGGAGATACATAGCGTTCAGCGTCGACGCTGAGGGCCCGATCTCGCGGCGAGACCTCGTCGGGGCGCTGCTGAGCGCCGGGCGGGACCTGCCCATAGGCGACTCCTTCCGGCTGACGGTCTTCGAGAAGGGCATAGGGATAATCAGGGTCCCGCACCGGATGAAGGAGGACGGCATCGCGCTCATCCGGTCGGTCAAGAGGGTCCGGGGCGCGCCGTGCGCTCTTTCGAGCCTGAAGACTTCGGGGACGATACGGAAGCTGAAGGGGCTGTACCTCGTGGACGAGAAGACGTTCCGCGACGACGCCTGAACCACCTTGTGGCCCATCACAAAAATTCGCCGCAAACCTTTATATCGACTTACCGCGTTAGGTCGAATCCGGCCCGCACAGAACGCGCTGGACTTATGAGTGTGTATTGAGAAAAGAGGTGTCATCCAAGATGCAGCCAGGACAGATGGCGTATGACAGGGCGATCACGGTCTTCTCACCGGACGGAAGGTTGTTCCAGGTCGAATACGCCCGAGAGGCAGTGAAGAGGGGCACGACGACCGTCGGCCTGAAGTTCAACGATGGTGTGGCGCTCATAGTCGACAAGCGCATCGCGAGCAAGCTGATAGAGTCCACATCGATCGAGAAGATATTTCAGATAGACGAGCACATAGGCTGCGCCACCTCAGGGCTGGTCGCGGACGCGAGGGTGCTCGTGGACCACGCGAGGGTCATCGCGCAGATCAACAAGGTGACGTACGCCGAGAAGATGGACATCGAGACGCTTGTCAAGCGGTTGTGCGACTTCAAGCAGAACTACACCCAGTACGGGGGGGTGAGGCCGTTCGGCACTGCCCTCCTAGTAGCGGGTGTGGACCAAACGGGGGCACACCTGTTCGAGACGGACCCGAGCGGTGCCCTCGTGGCGTACAAGGCGGGCTCGATCGGCGCTGGCAAGAACGCCATCATGGACGTCTTCGAGGAGGAGTACGAGGACGGGATGAGCATGGAGGACGCGATCCTCCTGGGCCTCAAGGCGCTCTCCAAGGCGACGGAGGACAAGCTGAGCACCAAGGCGGTCGAGATAGGGCTCGTCCGCGAGGGCGAGGCTTTCAGGAAGCTCACCGACGCCGAGGTCGAGGCATACGTGAAGAAGTTGGAAAGCTAGGCTGAGATCCATGGTAGACCTGGACGACGCGATCGTCGCTAGATACGAGTCGCACGGCGAAAGCTTCGAGATACTCATAGACCCCAAGGTCGTCCAGCAGATGAGGGACGGCAAGGAGGTCGACCTCATCGAGCACCTGGTCATCGACACGATTTTCAAGAACGCTAAGAAGGGCACCCGGGCGCCCGAGGACAAGATAAGGCAGACGTTCGGCACCGAGGACCCGTTGGAGGTCGCGAAGGTCATAGTCCTCAAGGGCGAGGTACAGCTCACGACTGACCAGCGCAGGATAATGCAGGAGAACAAGCGGAAGCGCATAGTCGAGTACATAGCCCGCAACGCGATGAACCCGCAGACGGGCGGGCCGCACCCCCCTGCCAGGATCGAGACGGCGATGGAGGACGCGAGGGTGCACATCGACCCGTTCAAGACCGTCGAGGCGCAGGTGCCGGCGATCATGGACGCCATACGCCCGCTGATACCCATCAGGTTCGACAAGATGCAGATGGCCGTGAAGGTCTCGGGTGAGAACTACGGCCGCTGCTACGAGGACTTCAAATCCTTCGGCAAGATAGTCAGGGAGGAGTGGCAGCCCGACGGCTCCTGGATAGGCGTAGTCGAGATGCCAGCGGGCATGCAGAACGAGTTCGTGGAGAAGATAAACGGCAAGACGCACGGCGAGGCGGAGATGAAGCCCGTGAAGAGCAAGGGCTGACGCCGTCGCCGCAGCATACTGGCATAGGGGATCGGTCGGCCTCGGGGCACAGACGGTACGACCAAAACCTTAAAGCAGGGGACGCGTTTTTGGGCTTTCGGTAAGAGACGAGGGTAAATGCGCTGCGCGGAGAGACCTAGGAGACCTCTATGTCTTCAGGTCACGCGAGCAGAGTGTTTATCGGAATCACCAATTTGAAGCGAGTGAGTCAAATGCAGAGAGACAGTTCTAAAGGGACTGCAAGAGAGATAGTCGTACCTGGGGACCTCCTCTCCCGATCGGGGATGAAGGCGGGGCCAGGGACGTATGTGGACAGTGGAAGCGTGTATTCTGCCCTTCTGGGCATAAAGAGCGTCCGTGCCAACACGGTCGGCGTGGTGCCCCTCGCGGGGCAGTACGTGCCGATGAGGGGAGACACCATCGTGGGCAAGATAGTGGACATCGGAGCGTCGAACTGGCTGGTAGACATCAACGCGGCCCATCCGACGCCCCTCCACGTGAACGAGGTCCCCTGGCGGGTGGAGTTCGGCGAGACAGGCCGGTTCATGACCGTCGGCGACCTCGTGTTGCTGAAGGTGCTTGGCATCGACGAGCTGGGGAAGGTCCAGGTCTCCATGAAGGAGCACGGGCTGAGGAAGCTCGCGGGGGGCATGGTGCTCGAGGTGGCGCCCGCCAAGGTCCCGCGGGTGATCGGCAGGAACGGGTCGATGATCCAGATCCTGAAGAACCTCACGGGATGCAGGATATACGTGGGACAGAACGGCAGGATATGGATAGACGGCGACATGGACAACATAATGGCCGCCGTCGACGCCATAAAACTGATAGAGGAGGAGGCGCACAGCAGCGGCCTCACGGAGAAGGTGAAGAGCCTGCTCGAGAGCAGAGTGGGCAAAGGAGGGTGAAGCTGATGGGTGGAACACCGTTACCCGAAGGGATCAAGCTCATGGACGAACAGGGCAAGAGGATCGACGGCCGGCTCGCTGGAGAGCTCAGGCCGCTCAAGATAGAGGCTGGCGTGCTCAAGAGGGCGGACGGCTCCGCGTACCTCGAGTGGGGGCACAACAAAGTCATGGCCGCGGTCTACGGTCCGCGCGAGTGCCATCCGAGGCACATGCAGGACCCGACGCGGGCGCTCGTGCAGTGCCACTACAACATGGCGTCCTTCTCGGTGGACGACAGGAAGAGGCCGGGGCCCGACAGGCGCTCGCAGGAGATATCGAAGATCATCTCCGAGGCGTTGACGCATGTCGTGTTCACCGAGTTCTTCCCGCGCACGTCCATCGACGTGTACATCGAAGTGCTCCAGGCGAACGCGGGCACCAGGTGCGCCGGCCTTACGGCGGCGTCCGTGGCGCTGGCGGACGCCGGCATACCGATGAGGGACCTCGTGGCGTCATGCGCCGCGGGGAAGGTGGCGGACACGGTCGTGCTCGACCTCGGCAAGGAGGAGGACAACTTCGGCCAGGCGGACATACCGGTCGGTTACATACCGAGGACGGAGGAAATCGTACTGCTGCAGATGGACGGCGACCTGACGTCCGACGAGTTCAAGACCGGGCTCGGGATGGCAGTGGACGCCTGCAAGAGGATATACGACGTCCAGAGAGACGCGCTGAAGAGGCGGTATGTCATCTCCCAGGACGACGACGGCGATGAGGAGGTGAAGTAGTCATGTCGAAGGACGTGATGGCGGACCTGAAGAAGGACCACATCGTCAAGATGCTCTCGAAGGGCGTCAGAGGCGACGGGCGCAAGTTCGACGAGATGCGTCCCGTGACCGTCGAGAAGAACTACATCCGATCCGCCGAGGGCTCGGCGAGGGTCCACGTCGGCAACACCGACGTCATCGTCGGCATCAAGATGATGGTCGGGCAGCCGTTCGCGGACACGCCCAACAAGGGCGTGCTCACGACCAACGCGGAGCTCATCCCGCTGGCCAGCGAGACATTCGAGAGCGGCCCACCTGGCAGGGAGTCGATCGAGATCGCGCGCGTGGTCGACAGAGGCATCCGCGAGGGACAGGCCGTCGACATGGAGACGCTGTGCATCGAGCCGGAGAAGGAGGTCTGGATCATGTTCGTGGACATCCACGCCCTCGACTACGACGGCAACCTGTTCGACGCCGCGAACATCGCGGCGATGGCGGCCATGAGGAGCGCCATGGTGCCGGCCAAACGCGCGGACAAGGGCGAGGACTTCCCGCTCCCGGTGTCGCACGTGCCCATCTCAGTGACGGCCGTCAAGATAGGCGAGCACATACTGGTTGACCCGACCTTCGACGAGGAGATAGTCGCCGAGGCCAGGCTGACCGTCGCCACGAACGAGAAGGGCAACCTGTGTGCCATGCAGAAGGGCGGCGAGGGCAGCCTCACGGTCGAAGAGGTGCTCAAGATAGTCGACCTTTCGAAGAGGATAGGCGCAGAGGTGCGCTCGAAGATCTGAGCTTTCGAGGACGGCTGATACACATGGCCAAGAGGACGAAGAAGGTGGGCTCGGCCGGCAGGTTCGGGCCCAGGTACGGCGTCAAGATCAGGAGGCGCATAGCCGAGATCGAGACGCAGGGCAAGGGGCGGCACGAGTGCCCCAAGTGCAGGTCGGAGGCCGTGACCAGGACCTCGACCGGCATATGGATCTGCAAGCACTGCGGGTCGAAGATGGCCAGCAGCGCGTACAACCTCACGCCGCCGGTGTCGGTCAGGCGGGAGGTCAAGCACGCGCCGACCGAGGAGGGCGAGCAGGAGGTCCTGCCCTCCGAGGAGGAGCTGCCCGAAGAGGAGGCCCAGTGAGGGAGGTGCACGCATGTACAAATGCTCAAGATGCAAGGAGCCCGTCAGATCCGGCATGAACATGGTCGGCCTGCAGTGCGAGAAGTGCGGGTCGAAGGTGTTCTACAAGGAAAGGCCGAACGTGAGGAAGCCCGTCAAGGGTAGATGACCGTGGCCAACCTTGCGAGGCTGACGATCATCACGGAGCACGCCGAGGTCGTCAGGATGGCGCTGTCGCCTGAGCTCGCGGAGAGGATACCCCGCACGAAGGTGACCGTGTCCGGCGGCGAGGGCGAGGTCGTCATCGAGATGGAGGCGGACGACCTCACGGCGCTGAGAGCGGCCCTCAACTCATATATCAGATGGGGCAATGTAGCGGAGGAGACGGCAGAGGAGGTCGTGAGGAGATGATGGACAACCTACCACCCAAGGTGCAGAACCAGATAGCGCAGTTCCAGCAGCTCGCGCAGCAGATACAGATGATAACGACGCAGAAGATGCAGCTCGAGGCGCAGGTGCGCGAGCTCGACAAGGCGGTACAGGAGCTCGAGAAGGCGGGCGACGACGCGCTCGTCTACAGGAGCGTCGGCTCGCTCATGATACAGAGCAAGGACAAGGCAGCGCTCTCGGCCGAGCTGAAGGACCAGAAGGAGACGCTCGACGTGCGCATCAAGACGCTCGACCGGCAGGACAAGCATCTGCGGGAGAGGCACCAGAGCCTCCAGGCGCAGATCACTCAGGCGCTTCAGGGCTCTGAGGCGCCCGAAGAGGAAGACGCCAGGGCCGGCTGACCGGGCGGCTCGCAATCTATTTTATAACCGTGAGGTGGTTGACACCTCCGTGCTATCCGAGATAGCAGCTGAGCTCGAATCCGGAGGGGGGACCCGCGTGCTTCTGCACGGCAACGCCGACCCGGACGCGCTGTCGAGCGCCTTCGCGGTCTCGCGGGCGTTCCCCGACGTCGAGATATGCGCCCCTGGCGGGCTGGACAGGGTGTCAAAGGTGCTCGCATCGCGGCTGAGCATAGACGTCCGCGAGTCCGGGGACGTGCCGCAGGGCGATCGCACGCTCGTGCTGGACACCTCGGGCCCGGACCAGATACCGTTCGAGATCGACTACGACAACTCCATCGTCATAGACCATCACGCGCGGAACAGCGCCTGGGAGCGGGCGAGGACTTACTTCTGCGACGAGTCGAAGGCGTCGTGCGCGGAGATAATCTACGAGCTGCTAAAGGCGGCCGGCAGGGGCATGGACCGAGACGTCGCCTTGGCGCTCCTCGTCGGCATACTCACCGACACGGGCAATTTCAAATACGCCCGCCCGTCGTCGATGATGGCGTTCGCCGAGATCATGAACTCGCACGACATACACATGGACGAGGCGATGGACGTCGTGTCGCTCGATGTGGACCTCTCGGAGAAGATATCGCAGCTCAGGGGCGCGCAGAGGCTGAAGTACTGGAGGGTCGGCGACAGGATAGTGGCTATCTCGCAGGGCAGTGCATTCGAGGCGTCCGTGTGCAAGGCGCTGCTGCACCTCGGGGCGGACATCGCGTTCGTCGGCTCCCAGAGGGACGAGGCTTACCGCATAAGCGCACGCGCGAGGCAGGACGTCGTCAGGAAGGGCGTGCATCTCGGGCGGCTGCTCAACGGCGTCGGCTCGGAGACATCGAACGGCGGCGGAGGCCATCCAGGAGCGGCGGGCATATCCGGCGTCGGTGATGTCGAGGCGATGTTGAACATATCGGCGGAGAACGCCATCAAGCAGCTGAAGACGCTCGAGCGCGAGGAACGGTCATCTCGTGATCGATAGCGCCTTCACCTTGTCCAGGTTCTCAGGGTGCTTGTCGAAGTAATCTCTCACGGGATCGAGCATCGCGTTCATCGCGTCCGCGACACCCTTCTTCAGGTCCATCGGATGGAGCGACTTGGACGAGTACGCGCTCTCGAGCTCCGCGTACGAGGAGAACTCCACCGGCCCGCCGTACTTGGCAGGCCGGTCTATCGTCAGTCGCCCCGTCCGCGGGAACACGAGCAGCCTCGCCGTGTCCAGGACAGGGTTGCCGTCGACGCTCGGAGGGCAGAAGGCGTTCTTCAGCTTCCTCGTCACATCGTCCTTGCTGTCGTGCATGAACACGGCGCTGTCGGGGTTGCTCTTCGACATCTTGGCCTCGACCGGGTCCATCCTCGCGCCTCCCACGAGGCTCATGAGCAACGGTGTGTGGAGCGCGATGGGTTTCTTCCAGCCGAGCTTCTCCGCGGCGTCCCTCGCGAGCATGTGAGCCCTGCGCTGGTCCATGCCCGAGTACGCGATGTCGACATCCAGCTGGAATATGTCCGCGACCTGCATCGGCGGGTACATCACCTTCGAGGCGTCGATGTCCGCCTCGTCCTCCGTCCTGCCCATGATGGTCATCGCGCGCTTGAGCCGCATGAGCGAGCTGGCCTTGCATATCCTGATGAACTTCTCCCAGTAGTCCGCGCGGTTTATGAGGTCCGACGCGTAGACGAACCTCGTGGACTCGTCGACCCCGAGGGCGAGGAAACAATCGCGCATGTACTCACCACACGCGCGGATGTTGTCGATGTCTGCTCCGAGTTTGTCGTTGATCATCGCATGCCAGTCCGCGAGGAAGACGATGACATCCACGCCCGCCCGCTGCATGTCGACGACCTTGGATGCCGTTATCATCTGCCCGACATGCACGAACCCGCTCGGTTCGTAGCCGATATAGGCGGTCGGTTTCGGGTTGGTGTCTAGCAAACGTCTGAGCTCCTCGACCGTGACCGCCTCGACGGTGTCCCTGGTTATGAGCTCGAGCCTGCTATCGACATCCATGGCACGTTGCCCCGTCCCGATAAAGGGGAGCGCGAGAAAAAGCTTTGCGGACGGGACACCACAGAAAGGTTAAGAGGAAGGCATGCATTAGCTTCTCTCCCTTGTCACGCATTGTTGTGGGGGGACAAGATGTCTATATCGAATATCAGGAACGGCAAGATGATCATCAAGGTCTCCGACGTGAAGGACGTTGCGGGGGATGGCTTCAGGATATCAGAGGATTTCTATCGTGAGCTGGACCGCGAAGTGCACGAGATGATAGAGCACGCGGCGAAGCGCGCCAAGAAGAACGGTCGCAAGACGCTCAAGCCGTACGATCTCTGACCGCGTTGCCGCCTCGCCGGCGATGTGATGTTGTTATGTCCGAAGACGAGGAGGAGTCGCCCGCCCGAAGCCCCGCGCGGCGCGAACGCCGAGTGGACGGCGGATCGCCCGTCGCCGTGTGGACGGAGAAGGAATTCTTGTCCACTGGAGAGGCCACGTCCGGCGTGATCATACTCAGGACTACGGGTTGCGCCCACGCAGCCTCCGAGGGATGCACCATGTGCGGGTACAATGTCGAGTCCTCGAGCGACATCTCGCCCGACGACATATCGACCCAGTTCCACAGGGCGGTGAAGGATCTGGGCGAGATCGGCCTGCTGAAGGTCTACACCTCCGGGTCGTTCCTGGACGGGCGAGAGGTGCCGGCGGAAGTGGCCGGGTTCGTGGCAGCATGGTGCAGGGACAACGGCGTCGGCCTCTTGATAGAGTCGCGGGCGGAGTTCGTCACCGACGAGAGCATACGGGAGCTGATGGCGCTGCACGACGACATAGAGGTCGCCATAGGACTGGAGAGCGCGAACGACAAGGTGCTCAAGTACTCGATCAACAAGAACATGACCGTCGCCGACTACGACAGGGCCGCGGCGACCGTCAGGCAATCAGGGGCGAGGCTCAGGTCGTACGTGCTGCTGAAGCCGCCGTTCCTCACGGAGGCCGAGGCCGTGGAGGACTCCATCGCGGCGGCGAAGCATGCGGCGCTGCAGAGCGACGTGATATCGATCAACCCTGTGAACGTCCAGAGGGGCACGCTCGTGGAACGGCTGTGGAAGACGTGGGCGTACAGGCCTCCATGGCTGTACAGCGTCGTGGAGGTGCTGAACGCGTGCGCGGAGCTGGACCGCAAGGTCGTCTGCGACCCGACGGGCGGAGGCAAGGAGCGAGGGGCGCACAACTGCGGCGATTGCGATGCCGCGATACTCGGCTCGATCCGCGAATACTCGTTGGCACAGTCACGGTCCAGCATAGCGACGCCGGATTGCGCGTGCCATGACCTGTGGGAGACGGTCATGGAGCTGGAAGGGTTCGTCGCAGGCGGGACCTGCGATCTCCAAAGGTTCTTCAGACCCAAGAGTTAGGCTCTCAGGATCTACCTGGAAAGTCGATGCCAGGCGTCTCAGCTGATGAGTCACAACATCGGCTCCGTCGATCTGCGTCCGATGCGCCCCCAAGGGACGTCGTGAGAAGCTTTATCTGCCGCTCGTTCGATATCTGGCCCTGCGGGTGATCGAGTGCGAGTTTGGACACGGAGAGGGGTCGTGGCGAGCTGCGCAGCTGTTTTGGTCGCGTTCATCGTGATATTCGCCTTCAACGTCTCATCGATCGGTGATTGGCGGGCTGAGGACCTCGGCGAGGGATGGCGCTGGTGTGCCGCGAGGGCGTTCAGCGAGCCGTTGATCGACTCCGAAGGCAATCCTCATGTCATTTACACGGCCTATGACGGTATCGTCTATGCCCAGAAGGTGGGAGGAGAGTGGAGCACGAGGCTCATCCCACTCACCATAAGCCAATTCGACGGAGGCACTTGCTGTGCCGCCATCGATGGCCAGGACAACATCCACGTGTTCATCTCCCAGGTGTCATCGTCGGACCCCTCCTTCGACCCGACATCCCTATCGTACTTGACGAACGCTGGTGGCAGCTGGACCGAATCGCAAGTCGCGGGCCTTCCGGACGTCGACTACTACTATTCTATGGCCTGCGCTGTCGGCCCGCAGGGCGACATACATGTGTTGTCTTCGGGTGTCACGCGATCGACGGACCCTGGAGAGAGCTTCGAGAACATAAGAGTGGTCCACTGGCATTCTGACGGAGGCGTCTGGGACGTGTCAAACGTCATGACGTTGCCGACTGAGTGGTACACTGGCAGCATGATATCAGACATGGCGTTGGACTCGGCGGGAGGCATACATGCGATCGTCTACGACTACTGGAGGGACGTCGGCATGGGCTACATATCGTACGACGGATCGGAATGGACCCTTGAGACCACGAACTGGTTCCCGTTGAGTTACCCAAGCATGGCGCTCGAAGGAGACTCGCCTCTGATAGCGATAAACGACGGTAACGACGTGGTCGTCCTCTCGAAGGAGACTGGGACTTGGCACGAGCTGCTGAGGACCGAGGCCGCGGCTTACGCGGACCTCGACATAGCAGTCGCCGGTGACGGTACAGTGCACATAGTCCACGGATACGTCAGGGAGGACAACTCAGGGAACGGGCTGCGACACGCGGAGTTCCGAGATGGCGCCATCGAGAGCACGGATGTAAATGACAGAGTGTCCTATCTGTTTCTGCCAGCGGTCACGGTAGACTCCGATGGGAAACCGCACATATGCTACGTGACCGACGGCTACGATGTGAAATACGCCACTCCCATGGTCTACAACTCCGCACTGCTATCGGCAGCGGCGGACGCCGCCCTGAAGACGATTCTCATCTCCGGGTCCGCGCTGGTCGTCGCTGCGATCATCGTGCTCGCCTATCGCGGCTGCCGCAGACATGGCGCGAGACGCACTAAGAAGTTCAACGAGGACTAGCAGGCGACATCCGTGGACGCGCGCTTGGCGGGGTTGAACCTCGCCTTGCGGCAGGCGCTCCCGCTCGGAAAGGCTTTTCAGCAAGCACGAAGCTTCGAGTCCTCCGAGGGATGACACGTGAGCGAGTACGAGGTTAGAAGGGGGCATCAGGAGAACATCTCGCCGGAGAAGTTGAAGGCGCACATGCAGGACATCTTCGGCAACGTCGAGCTCAAGGACGACAGGCTCGTCTCGTCGTTCGGCGCGCTCAAGGAGCTGCGCGCGTGGCAGGGCGGGAAGAACGTCCTCTGCGTCGAGACCGAGATGGACGCCGGCGTCGACGACGATGTGGCCCAGAGGACCATCAAGGCGTACAACACCTTCCTCGAGAGGGCGACTGGCTACACGGCGAAGGAGCGCGGCAAGAGGGCCCAGAAGAAGGCGAAGGCGGGCAAGTAGGGGCCACGCCCCCTGTCCGACCGGGCACGTTTATATACAAGCACCCCATTCAGCAAGCCTGCGACACCGAGGCGGTATCGACCAGACGCCATATGGGCTATGCCTTGGCAGGCACCCCAACACTCGCGCTGGACTATGTTCTGAGGCGCGCACGAGGCGTCACGGTCGAGAGAGAATGCCTCGACTCAAGTGCTCGAACCGATCGAGTACATCGAAGTATCAGCTTCGAGACGAGGGATAGCACATGCCACAAAGGAGACGTCCGAGGAAGGGCTCGATGGGCTATTCGCCCAGGAAGAGAGCCAGAAGCATAACCGCCAGAACATCCTCTTGGCCGGAGGGCGACGGGGATGGCGCGAAGCTGCAGGGTTTCGCCGGGTACAAGGCCGGCATGACCCATGCGTTCATAGTCGATTACAGGCCGAAGAGCACGACAGCTGGACAGGAAGTGCAAATCCCGGTCACCGTGCTTGAAGTGCCTCCGATGAAGGTCTGCGGCGTGAGGTTCTACTCCACGTCCCCGTACGGCAGGAAGGCCGTCGGTGAGGTCTGGAGCGGCAAGCTCGACAAGCATCTGTCGAGGAAGCTCCCGGTGCCGAAGAGCTATGACGAGAAGGCCGCCTGGACCAGGGCGGAGAAGCTCGAGTACGACGACGTGCGGGTGCTGGCGCACACGCAACCAGTCCTCGTGGGCGGCCTCCCCAAGAAGAAGCCCGAGCTCATGGAGATAAGGGTCGGCGGTGGCAAGCTGGACGACCGCATCGAGTACGCCAAGGGCGTGCTGGGCAAGACCGTCACGATAAGGGACTTCGCGTCCGAGGGCGCGATGGTCGATGTCAGCTCGATCACCAAGGGCAAGGGCTGGCAGGGCGTCACGAAGAGGTGGGGCACGAAGCTGCTGATGCACAAGAACAGCAAGCATCGGAGGCTCATAGGGACGCTCGGGCCGAAGAGGCCCGGCCTGGTGAGACACACCGTGCCGCAGGGCGGCCAGGTGGGGTTCCACCAGAGGACAGAGCTCAACAAGCGCATACTCAAGATAGGCGACAAGGGAGAGGAGGTGACGCCGCGAGGCGGCTTCCTGAGCTACGGCGAGGTGGGCGGCGCGTATGTGCTAGTCCACGGCTCCGTCCCGGGCCCGTCGAAGAGGCTCGTGCGCATGAGGGACCCCATCCGCGACACGGGCATCAAGCTGTCCGAGGCGCCGGATGTCACATTCGTATCACTTGAATCGAAACAGGGAGCGTGAGTGAATGGCCGAGAAGAAGCATAAGGAGAAAAAGGCGGATGAGAAGGCATCCCGCGCTCACGCGAGAATCAACATCTACGGCGTCGACGGCAAGGTGGCCGGAGAGGCCGAGCTGCCGGAGATCTTCGCCTCGGACTTCAGGCCGGACCTCATACGGAGGGCCATAGTGGCCATGGCCGCGAACGCGCGGCAGCCCTACGCGCCGAAGTCCACCGCGGGCATGCGCCACGCGGTGTCGACCTGGGGCAAGGGCAGGGGCGTGTCCCGTGTCCAGCGGCTGAAGAACAGCTCGCAGGCGGCGCAGTCGCCGAACAACGTCGGTGGAAGGCGCGCCCACCCGCCGAAGGTGGAGAAGGACTACGGTAAGAAGATCAACCGCAAGGAGCTCGTCCAGGCCAAGCTCGCGGCGCTGCACGCGACGAGCGTGCCGGAGATCGTCCGCGGCAGGGGCCACAGGTTCGAGGACGAGCTGACGCTGCCAGTCGTCGTGAAGGACGACTTCGAGTCGATCAAGACGACGAGGCAGGCGGTCGACGCCCTGTCGTCGCTGGGCGTCTACGACGATGTCGAGAGGGCCAAGAACGGCCGCAAGATACGCGCCGGAAGGGGCAAGATGAGGGGGCGGAAGTACCGCGCCCCGCGAGGCCTGCTGGTCGTGCTGTCGGACGAGTGCGACGGCGGCAGGAGCCTGCGCAACATCGCTGGTGTGGAGGTCGTGACCCCGAAGGCACTGAACGTCTCGATCCTCGCGCCTGGCGGGGACCCGGGGAGGCTCATGATGGTCAGCGAGTCCGCGCTCTCCGAGATAGGGAGGTGGACACGATGAGAAGGACGGTGCTGCTCCATCCGTACGTGACTGAGAAGACGATGAACTTCATGTCCGGCACGCCGTCCCAGGACCTCAAGGACGGCAACCGTCTCGAGTTCGTTGTGAGGCGCGACGCCACTAGGGCGGAGATCAAGAGGGCCTTCGAGGAGCGCTTCGAGGCTAAGGTCGACAAGATCAACATCAAGGTGACGAAGAGCGGTAAGCACGCGATCATCAAGCTGAAGGAGGGCTACTCCGCCGAGGAGATCGGCATGAGGATAGGCATATTCTAGGGGTGAACATGAAATGGGCAAGAACCTCATAACTCAGCGAAGAGGTCGTGGATACGGCCGATACAAGTCGCCCAGACATCTCAAGTTCACGGATGCCAAGCATCCGAAGACGAAGGGCGGGAACGGCGTCATCGTCGACATCAGGCACGAGGCCGGCAGGATCGCGCCCCTTGCCAAGGTCGACCTCGGCGACTCCGAGTTCTGGATGCTGGCGCCCGACGGCGCGTTCGTCGGGCAGCAGGTCACCGTCGGGAGCAACGGCTCCGCGGAGGCGGGCAACACCGCCGCCGTCGGGCAGCTGCCCGAGGGCACGATAGTCTACAACATAGAGCTACAGCCGGGGGACGGTGGCAAGCTGGTCCGCACGGCGGGCAACGCCGCGACGATCGTGAGCCACGGGGTCAAGACCGTGGTGCTGCTGCCGTCTGGCAAGTTCAAGGAGATCGACAACCGGTGTCTCGCCACCGTCGGCCTCATCGCCGGCGGGGGGCACAAGGAGAAGCCGTTCGCGAAGTCGGGCAAGAAGTTCCACGCCTACGGCTCCAAGTCCAAGGCGTACTTCACCGTGAAGGGCGTGGCGAAGAACCCGGTGGACCACCCGCACGGCGGAGGCGGACACCCGCATGTGGGCACGCAGTCGAGCGTCGGGAGGAACACTCCCCCAGGCAGGAAGGTGGGCAGGCTGGCGCCCAAGAAGAAGCCACGCAAGAAGCCGAGGAAGGTGTAGTGAATGGCCGAAACTGTCAAAGTCGAGGCGCCCAAGCCGGCCGCGCCGGCGCCCAAGGCGGCGGCGAAGACCGAGAAGGCGAAGAAGCCCAAGCCCTCCGCGAGGGGGGGTTCCGCGAAGGCCTCCAGGCGCAGGATGCGCAAGAAGAAGAGCCAGATACAGGCGCGGAGGAAGAAGGAGTTCACGTATCGCGGGTACACGATGGAGGAGCTCCTCAAGATGCCGCTGGCGGACATCATCGAGCTGCTGCCCGCGAGGGCGCGGAGGTCGTACATACGCGGCATGAACGCCGAGCAGGAGGCGTTCATCACCAAGATCAGGTCATCCGAAGAGCCCGTGAGGACGCACAGGCGGGAGATATTCGTGTTGCCGGAGTTCGTGGGCAAGACGGTGTTGGTCCACAACGGGAAGGAGTTCCAGCCGGTCGAGATCAAGCCCGAGATGATCGGGCGTTCTCTCGGCGAGTTCGCCCTGACGAGGAGGGGCGTGAAGCATTCCGGTCTGGGCGTGGGGGCGACGAGGTCGTCCAAGTTCATGCCGCTGAAGTGATGGTGGAGGTCGAGCAGAATGGGATACACACAGGAGACGGACCCGGAGACGACCTCGAAGGCGATCGGCAAGGAGATGCACGTGTCGCCGAAGCACTGCAGGGAGGTCTGCAAGATGCTCAAGGGCATGAAGGTGGACGCCGCGACGAAGTACCTGGAGAGCGTCGCGAAGCTCGAGACGCCGGTGCCGTACTCGCGGTACAAGATGTTCCTGAGCCCCAAGGCCGGCAGCGGTCCTGGCAGATACCCGCAGAAGGCGGCGAAGGCCATACTGAGCGTCATACGGAGCGCTCACTCGAACGCCGAGTACAAGGGCCTCGACGCGGACAACATGAGGATCAAGGTGGCCTGCGCGCACAGGGGCAGGATACAGAAGGCGTACATGCCGAGGGCGTACGGCAGGAGCACACCCTGGAACGAGCAGGTCACGAGTATAGAGATAGTGCTGGAGGAGGTCGCGAAGTCATCCTGACGATGGCTCCTGACGGAGGGTTAACATGGCAAGTGAGAGGAAGTTCGTAACCGAGAAGATCCGGCGGGTGCTGCTGAAGGAGTACATGATGGCCCGTGTCGGCCGCGCAGGCTTCGGGGGCCTTGACGTCCAGAGGACGCCGATCGGGACGCGCGTGACGCTCATAACCGAGAGGCCTGGCCTCGTCATAGGCAGGCGTGGCGAGGCGATAAAGGGGCTCACGCAGGCGATAGAGAGGGATTTCAATTTCAACAACCCGCAGATAGAGGTGCAGGAGGTCGACAACCCCAACCTCAACGCGCAGATCATGGCGGAGAAGCTCGCCAGCGCGCTCGAGCGCGGATGGCACTTCAGGCGTGCCGGGCACTCGACCGTGCGGAGGATCATGGAGTCGGGCGCCAGGGGCTGCCAGGTGACCGTCGCGGGCAAGCTGACGGGGCAGCGCCACAGGAGGGAGAAGTTCAAGTCCGGCCACATCAAGTTCTGCGGCCAGCCGAAGCTGGACTTCATGGAGAAGGGCTTCGCGAACGCGAGGATGAAGCCCGGCGTCATCGGCGTGAGCGTGCAGATCATGCATCCGGAGGCGAGGCTTCCGGACGAGATCGACGTGCTGGCGATGCCAGAGCCGGTCGCCAAGCCGGCCCCGGAACCGGCCGTGGAGGCCGGCAAGGAGGGCGCCGAGAAGGCCGAGGAGGAGCGCGCGACGGAGGCCGTCGAGGAGCTGAAGAAGGCCTCCGGCGAGAAGGAGAAGAAGCCCAAGAAGAAGGCGGCTCCGAAGGCGAAGAAGAAGGATGGCGACGAGGCGAAGGAGAAGAAGCCCAGGAAGCGCAAGAAGAAGGACGAGCCCGAAGCGGCTGAGGCCTCGGAGGTCGCGGAGACCGCCAAGGAGCCTGCGGCCGAGGACGTCAAGGCGGACGCCAAGGAGGACGAGAAGCCGACGCCACCGAAGGACGACGACTTGCCCGCGCCCGAGCCGCCGAAGGACGACGAGGACAAGAAGGAGCCCTCCGCGGAACCCGTCCCTGAGCCCGCGCCAAAGGCCGAGCCCGATGGGCGGAAGAAGGACAAGGAGGAGTAGACGATGACACTGCTCAGGTCGAGGGACATACGGGCGATGCGGCCGGAGGACAGGCGCATCAAGCTGAGGGAGCTGAACGACGAGCTCATGCACGAGAGAGGCGTCGCGGCGATGGGAGGCGCGCCGGCGAGCCCGGGCAAGATGAAGGCCCTCAGGAAGAACATCGCGCGCATAATCACTATAGAGCGGGAGCACGAGCTCGGTCTCGAGAGGCCGAAGGAGACCCCCGCGAGCGCAAGGAAGCGGAAGGAGCGGCCGAAGGCCGAGGAGAGCCCCCGGGGATCCGAGGAGGAGCCGGAGGGAGAGCCCGAGGAGAAGGAAGACGAATAGAGATCCAGGAGGAGAGAGAAGTAATGGCTGGTATTTGCTCGGTATGTGGACTGCCAGAGGAACTGTGTATCTGCGAACAGATCGCCAAGGAACAGCAGCAGATAAGAATAACCACGGACACCAGAAGGTACGGGAAAGTGGTCACCATCGTCGAGGGGATAGACTCCGCCGACATAGACATCGAGGAGCTCGCGAGGAAGCTGAAGACGAGATGTGCCGCGGGGGGCACGTACAAGGAGAGCAAGATCGAGCTCCAGGGCGACCACAAGAAGAAGGTGAGAGATGTACTGGAGGAGCTCGGGTTTTCCGTGGACTCGAGGTAGGACCGAGCATGAAATCAAAGGATTTCCGGAGGACCCAGTTCATCGGGCTCGAGGCGGAGGTCTTGAAGTCGACCTGCCCGTCCGTCGTGGGCCTGCGCGGCAGGGTCGTCGACGAGACGAAGAACACGATAACCATCGAGCACGAGGGCGTCGAGAAGATGATAGCGAAGGGCGGATGCGAACTCAGGTTCGACGACGGCTCGCAGACGCATGTGGTCTCCGGGGACGATATCAGGTTCAGACCTGAGGACAGGATCAAGAGAGTGCGTTGAGCAGCAAGGTGATGTGACTATGGCTAAGAAGAAGGAGGCGGCAGCCAACATAGGGCTCGATGTCGAGCCACCGAAGGGCACGTGCACAGACACGAACTGCCCGTTCCATGGCGAGCTGCCTGTCAGAGGATCGGTCCTCACGGGGACCGTCGTGTCGACCAAGATGCAGGGCACGGTCGCGATCGAGAAGGAGTATCTGAGGTACGTCCCCAAGTACGAGAGGTACGAGAAGAGGACGAGCAGGTATCTCGCGCACTCGCCGCCGTGCATCGAGGCCAAGACGGGCGACAAGGTCAGCATAATGGAGTGCAGGCCGCTGAGCAAGCGTGTCTCGTACGTCGTCATCGAGAAGACGTAGGTGGTCGGGATGAAGGGGTTACCAGGCAGGCAGATGAGGGGCATACCGACGGGGGCCAGGCTCGAGTGCATCGACAACACGGGGGCCAAGGTGGTCCAGGTCGTCGCCGTGCCCAAGTATCACGGGGCGAGCAGGAGGTACCCGAGCGCAGGGGTAGGCGACCTGCTCGTCGTGACGGTCAAGAAGGGCACGCCCGAGACGAGGAAGCAGCTCATGCGCGCCGTGATAGTCCGCCAGAGGCGGCCGTTCAGACGGCCCGAGGGGACGATGGTGCAGTTCGAGGACAACGCCGTGGTCATAGTCACTGAGACTGGCGAGACGAAGGGCACGGACATAAAGGGCCCGGTCGCGAGGGAGGCGGCGGAGCGCTGGCCCCGGATAGCGGCCACCGCGTCCGTGATAGTTTGAGGTCGATCGTATGACGACGAGTCACAAGGCAAGGAAGCAGAGGAGGGCGAAGATGGACGCCCCGCTACACAGGAGGAGGCGCATGGTAGCGGCGCATCTGGACTCCCCCCTCATGAAGGAGTACAACGTCCGTTCTCTACCCGTCCGCAAGGGCGACACCGTCAAGGTGATCAGGGGCTCGAAGGACTTCAAGGGGTCGG
Source organism: Thermoplasmata archaeon (assembly GCA_041554135.1). Taxonomy (GTDB): domain Archaea; phylum Thermoplasmatota; class Thermoplasmata; order UBA10834; family UBA10834; genus UBA10834. The sequence goes on from JBFFML010000007.1 coordinate 35,917, forward strand.
AGAACAAGGTCGCGTCGGTCGACCTCGGCAACTACAAGATAATCATCGAGAACGTGACCGTGGCGAAGGCGGACGGCACGCAGACCGAGAGGCCTGTCGACCCGTCCGACGTGGTCATCACCAAGCTCGACCTGTCGGACAGCTGGAGGAAGCGGAAGCTCGATGAACTGAAGAGAGGAGCGTGACAGCGTTGAAGAAGCACATGAAGAGGATGGCGGCACCGAAGAGGTGGCCGGTCCCGAGGAAGGTGAGCCGATGGGTCATGAAGCCCAGGCCGGGACCGCACAGCACGGACGAGGCGATACCGTTGGCCATGGTGCTGCGGGACATGCTGGGGGCGTGCGACAACTTCAGAGAGGCGATGTTCATCATAGGCGGCCGGGGGGTGACCGTGGACGGCAAGGTCGTCACGGACCACAAGTTCCCCGTCGGGCTCATGGACGTCCTCACGCTCGTCGAGACGAAGGAGAGCTATCGCATGCTCCTCGACTACAAGGGGAGGATGAAGCTGGTGAGGATAGACGAGAACGAGAAGGCCTGGAAGCTCGCCAGGATCGACGGCAAGAACGTCGTCCCCGGCGGCAAGGTGCAGCTCAACCTCCACGACGGCAGGTGCATCCTGCTGCCGAAGGACCAGTACCGCACGGGCGACGTGCTCAAGATAGAGCTGCCGTCCCAGCGCATACTGAAGTCGTTCAAGCTGGACAAGGGCAGCCTCGCGTTGCTCACCGGCGGCTCGCACCCGGGCACGATACAGACCATCGAGGAGTACAAGCTCCGGAGGGGCTCGGGCTCGAACATAGTCACGTTCAAGGAGGGGTTCAGCACGGTCAAGGAGAACGTCTTCGTCGTGGGCGACAAGGCCCCTGAGGTCAAACTCGTGGAGGCGAAGGCCCTATGACGAACCCCATGCGCGAGATACATCTGGACAAGGCCGTCGTGAACATAGGCGTCGGCGACGCCGGCGAGCGGCTGCTCAAGGCGGAGAAGGTGCTGCAGATGGTGACGAAGAGGAAGCCGATACGCACCCTGGCCAAGACGACGAACAGGGACTTCGGCATCAGGCGCGGGATGCAGATAGGCGTGAAGGTCACCCTGCGCGGCAAGGAGGCCGAGGAGTTCGTCAAGACGGCCCTGTGGACCAGGGAGAACAGGATCGCCGAGTACTCGTTCGACCCCGAGGGCAACTTCTCCTTCGGCGTGCAGGATTACACCGACTTCCCGGGCATGAAGTACGACCCGGAGATCGGCATATTCGGGCTCGACGTGAGCGTGGCGCTCTCCCGCCCGGGCAAGCGCGTCTCGAAGAGGCGGGTCCTCAGGAGGAACGTGCCCCACCATCACAGGCTGAGCAAGCGGGAGGGCATCGAGTTCGTGAGGTCGAGGTTCAACGCGGAGGTGGTCGATTGAAGCCGAAGAAGTTGTTCGGCAGGAAGACTGGATGCACGAGATGCGGCCGGAAGCGCGGCATCATCAGGCGCTACGGGATGCACCTGTGCAGACAGTGCTTCAGGGACATGGCCCCCGAGCTGGGGTTCAGGAAGTACTCTTGAGGTGATGTCGGATGCAGAACGATCCACTAAACGACGCGATGTCCGTCATCAAGAACGCCGAGCGCGTGGGCAAGGGCGAATGCGTCATAAGGCCGTCGTCCAAGCTCATAGGCAGGGTGCTGAAGGTCATGCAGGAGGCCGGGTACATCACGCAGTTCGAGTTCGTGGACGACGGCCGCAGCGGCATGTTCCGGGTGAACCTCGGAGGGCAGATAAACGACTGTGGAGTCATCAGGCCGCGGTACTCGGTGAAGAAGGGCGACCTCGAGAGGTTCGAGGCGCGGTACCTCCCGGCCCAGGACTTCGGCGTGCTGATACTCACGACGACGAGGGGCGTGCTGACTCACACGCAGGCCAAGCAGGGCGGCCTGGGCGGCAAGCTGCTAGCGTTCGTGTACTGAGGTGGTCTGGATGAGCGAAGTGAAGGGTTTGCATACGGACGAGATCGAGATACCCGAGAAGGTCCAGGTCGCGCTCGAGGGGCGCCTCGTGAAGGTCAAGGGGCCGAACGGCGAGCTGTCGCGCGAGCTGTCCAGCCCTTACGTGAGGATAGTCAAGGACGGCGCGGCTGTCGTCGTCGCCAACGACACGGGCAGGGCGAAGCACAGGGCGCTCGTGGGCACGTACGCGTCACACATAAGGAACATGATACACGGCGTCACCGAGGGCTTCGAGTGCAGGATGAGGATAGTCTACGCGCACTTCCCGATCAAGGCGTCGATGAAGGGCGACGTGTTCGTCATAGAGAACTTCCTCGGGGAGAAGCATCCGAGGAGGGCGAAGGTGCTGGGCGAGACGAAGGTGGCCGTCAAGGGAGATCAGGTCACCATCACCGGCCCGGACATCGAGCAGGTGGGCCAGACGGCCGCGAACATCGAGAGGGCCACGAAGATCAGGGGTTACGACCCCAGGATATTCCAGGACGGGATATACATCACCGAGAAGGCGGGGAGGTGAGGACTTTGGCCGACAGGGAATCGAAGGAAGAGGGCGAGTTCGCCAAGCTCCGCATGTTCAAGGACGAGTACATCCCCAAGCTGGAGGCGCTGGGAATAACGACGGCCGAGCAGCTCGCGGAGGCGCTCGCGGACGACGACAGGACGGAGGAGATACACGAGCACCTGAAGGGCGTCGGGCCGAAGACGCTCGAGCACTGGCGGGAGGACCTCGGGGCCTCCGAAGAGGAGGAAGAGGACGAGGCGGCCGAGGAGGCGCCCCGCGTGAGGAAGCTCAAGGAGAAGGGCGACGAGCCCGAGGACGAAGACGAGGAGGACGTCGAGGTCGACGACGAGGAAGAGGGAGAGGACGTCGAGATCGAGGAGGAAGAGGAGGAGGGCTACAGCGTGAAGCTGAAGCCCGAGCTCTCGAAGGAGACCCTCGAGGCGCTCAAGCAGCGCGGCGTCATCGCCTCGAAGCGCCCGACCTTCCTGAGGCAGGAGTACCACAGGCGCAAGCGGCTCCGGAAGACCGGCTGGCGCCGGCCGAGGGGCCTGCACTCCAAGATGAGGAGGCACATGCGCTACAGGACCAACGTCGTCTCCATCGGCTACGGCAGCCCGAACGCCGCGAAGAACCTGCACCCGTCCGGCTTCGAGGAGGTCATGGTGCACAACGCCAAGGACCTCGACGGCATCGACCCCAAGAGGCAGGCCGCGAGGGTCGCGCACACGGTCGGCATGAGGAAGAGGGCGCAGATAGAGGAGAAGGCCGACGAGCTGAACATCAGGATACTCAACAGGAGCGGATGACGATGGACCTGAAGAACCAGAAGAGGATCGCCGCCCAGATGCTCAAGTGCGGGGAGTCCAGGGTATGGATCGACCCGAACAAGACGGAGGATGTGGCGGACGCGATCACCCGCTCGGACGTCAGGACGCTCATATCCTCGGGGACCGTGGCCGCGAGGCAGAAGCGCGGGGTCTCCAGGGGAAGGGCGAACTACCTGAAGACGCAGAAGCGTAAGGGCAGGAGGAGCGGCCAGGGTTCCAGGAAGGGCAGGAAGCACGCGCGCAAGCCCTCGAAGGAGAGGTGGCAGCAGACCATCAGGCCTATCCGTAGGAGGCTCAAGGAGCTCAGGGACGAAGGCGTGATCGACACGCGGACGTACCGTCGATACTACCTGAGGGCGAAGGGAGGCGTGTTCAAGAGCAGGCCGCACCTGGACTCGCACCTCAAGGCAGAGGGGATACTGAAGGAGTGATGATCATGGCCACAGGACCCAGATACAGAGTGCCTTTCCGCAGGAGGAGGCAGGGACGTACGGATTACAGGCGCAGGCTCGGGCTGGTCAAGAGCGGCAAGGCCAGGGCGGTCGTGCGCAGCTCGAACAGGCACACGAGGGTGCAGCTCGTGACATACGACGACGGCGGCGACAAGGTCGTCGTGTCGGCCGTGTCGACGGAGCTCGCCAAGCTCGGGTGGAAGCATTCAGGGAAGAGCACGCCAGGGGCGTACCTCACGGGCTACCTCGCAGGCAAGAGGGCGCTCGGCAAGGGCGTCGGGGAGGCGGTCCTCGACATCGGCCTCAAGGACCCCGTGAAGGGGTGCGCGCTGTTCGCCGCGACCAAGGGGCTCGTGGACGCCGGTGTGGACGTGCCGCACGACGGTGGCATGCTGCCGCCGGAAGACCGGATAAGGGGCAAGCACATGCGGGACGGCATCGAGGGGCTGTTCGACGAGGTCAAGGGCAAGATAGGAGGTGCTGAGTGATGGCTTCTGATTGGACACCGAAGACCCGGCTGGGCAGGCTCGTGGTCGAGGGCAAGATAACCACCATGAGCGACGCGCTCAAGACGGGGCTGCCGCTCCGGGAGCCCGAGATCGTGGACATACTGCTCCCCGAGCTGGTGGACGAGGTGCTGGACGTCAACATGGTCCAGAGGATGACCGACTCCGGCAGGAGGGTCAAGTTCGCCATCACGGTCGTCGTCGGCAACCAGGACGGCTTCGTCGGCCTGGGGAGGCTGAAGGGCAAGGAGGTCGGGCCCGCCATAAGGGCCGCCATCGACGCCGCGAAGCTGAACATGATCGAGGTCAAGCGCGGCTGCGGCTCGTGGGAGTGCGGGTGCCTTACGCCGCACTCGCTGCCCTTCGAGCTGGAGGGGCACTCGGGGTCCGTCGTCGTCAAGCTGAAGCCGGCGCCGAGGGGCACCGGCCTGGCGATAGGGGACATCGCGAAGAGCGTCCTGAAGATCGCCGGCGTCGAGGACGCCTGGGGATTCACCAAGGGTCACACGAAGACGACCATCAACTACTCCATTGCGACCTTCGAGGCGCTCCGCATGAGCTCGCAGATGAGGATCACGGACGAGCAGAAGGAGAGGCTGAAGATCGTCAGCGGGCCGGTAAGGATACAGGCCGCCCCGTCCATCGTCGTCGAGGAGTCCGCCGAGGACGACGCGAAGGCCGAGGCGCCGGCGGAGAAGCCGGAGGCCAAGGAGGCGGCGACGCCGCCGGCAGCGCCCGCCAAGGAGCCCGCGGGCGACGAGGGGGGCGAGTGAAGTGGCGGCCGTGGCAGTCGTGAGGGTGCGCGGACACGCCAAGATCAGATACGACGCCGTCGAGACGATGGAGATGCTGAGGCTCACGAGGCCGAACCACTGCGTGCTCCTGCCGAACAACACCACCACCAAGGGGATGCTGCAGGTCGTGAAGGACTACGTGACCTGGGGCGAGGTCGGCAAGGACACGATCGCCGAGCTGCTCAACGCGCGCGGCGAGGTCTCGGGCGGCGCGAGGCTCACGGACGAGTATGTCAAGAGCAACTCCGAGTTCCCGTCGGTCGCGTCGCTCGCGCAGGCCATCGAGAGGGCCGACGCGAGGATGACCGACGTCAAGGGGCTGAAGCCGGTGATCAGGCTCCACCCGCCCAGGCAGGGCTACAAGAAGGTCAAGAGGCCGTACTCGGTCGGGGGCGCCGTCGGCTACAGGGGCGCCGAGATCGAGCGGTTGTTGCAGAAGATGATAGGCGGCAAGGAGGAGGCCGAGTAACATGGTCAGCAAGACGCGCAAGTTCAAGGGCGGCAGGACCCATGGCCGCGGCAAGAAGGCCGGCAGAGGCGCGGGCCTCAGGGGCGGCCGGGGGAACGCTGGCCTGCACAAGCACAAGTGGATGACTACGGTTAAGTACCTCCCCGGACATTTTGGCCGCCACGGCTTCAAGAGGCCTCAGTCCGTCGTGGCGGACAAGATCACGATGAACCTGTCCGACCTGGAGCAGTCCCTGCCCAAGCTGGCAGAGGGCGGCTTCGCGACGGAGAAGGACGGCGAGTGGACCGTCGACCTCACGAAGCTCGGCATAGACAAGCTGCTTGGCTCCGGCAGAATCGGCACCGTCGTCGCCGTGCGCGTGGCAGCGGCGTCCGCGAAGGCCAAGGAGAAGCTCGAGGGCGCGGGCGGGAAGCTGCTGCTCGAGGAGTGATTGGACGTCCGCACGAGACCGCAGCGGTGTGGCGAACGAGGGACACGCGAGGAACGACCGGACGATAGGAAGGGTGTCTGATGGCCGAGGGTGAAGAGAAGAAGAGTTTCCTGTACAAGCTCAAGCCCGTCACGGACCGGTTGCCGGCCGTGACGAAGCCCGAAGGGCATGTGCATTTCAGGACGAAGATGTCCTGGGTCATTCTGATCCTGGTCCTCTACTTCGCCATGACCAACGTCGTGATATACGGGCTCGACGCCGAGCAGAGGATCGACCTGTTCGCGCAGTACAGGGCCATCCTCGCGGGCGCCCAGTTCTCGCTGATGCACCTCGGCATAGGGCCGATCGTCACGGGCTCCATCATAATGCAGCTATTCACGGGCGCCAAGATCATCAAGCTCGACCTCAAGAAGGCCGAGGACAAGGCGATATACCAGGGCACGCAGAAGCTGCTCGTGATCGTCATGATCGTCGTCGAGGCCGTGCCGCAGGTGTACGGCTTCATGGAGCCCTCGTCGAAGTTCATCGACATGTCCGAGTCGATCATGGTCGGGAGCGGCCTGTCGTTGGCCCGCGCGTTCATAGTCATACAGCTGTTCGTCGGCTCATACCTCGTATTCCTCATGGACGAGGTGGTGTCCAAATGGGGCATCGGGAGCGGCATATCGCTGTTCATAGCCGCGGGCGTGTCGCAACAGATATTCACGGGGTCGCTCAATTGGCACCCGGCCAACCCGTCTGTGGCGATGAGCCTGTCCAATCCGCCCGCGGGCACGATACCGAAGACGATGTACATATTCCACCACATGTCGGCGCCCGAACTGGCCAACGGGGGCTACGAGCAGATATTCCTGGCGCAGCCCAACCCGATGGTGGCGCTCATAGGCACGATAGTGATATTCCTATTCGTCGCGTACACGGAGTCGAGCAGGATAGAGCTGCCCCTGGCCCACGGAGGCGCGAGGGGCGCGAGGGGCAGGTACCCGATAAAGCTGATCTACGCGTCGAACATACCGGTCATACTCATGGCCGCCCTGCTGGCCAATGTGAGCATGTTCTCGATGCTGTTCGCCAGCCACCCGTCTTTCGTCAACATGCCGCTGCTGGGCGACAACTGGATGCTGGGATATTATGCGGAAGGGAACACCGTCCCAGCCGGAGGGCTCGCCTACTACCTATCGACCGTCAACGGCGTGGGCGATTGGCTGCTGCCGCTGCTCAGCAGCGAGTACTACAGCTCTTACATCAGCGGCATCGGCGACGTCAAGACGAAGCTGCAGATAAGCATCCACGTCGTCGTCTACTTCACCGTCATGGTCCTGGGCTCCATATTGTTCGCCAAGTTCTGGATAGAGACGACGAACATGGGCCCGGAGGCCGTCGCATCGCAGATAGAGTCGAGCGGCATGCAGATCCCCGGCTTCAGGCGTGACCCGAGGGTGCTCAAGCGCGTGCTCGAGAGGTACATACCCGTGGTCACGGTCATATCCGGAGCCGTCGTCGGCGCGCTGGCGGCGGGGGCGGATCTGATAGGCACGGTGGGGAACGCCTCTGGCACAGGCGTGCTGCTAGCCGTGGGCATCATGATACAGCTGTACGACGCCATCGGACGCGAGCAGATGATGGAGATGCACCCCGTGTTGAGAGGGTTCTTCGGGGGCGACTGAGGCTTGACGAGCGCTGGAGGGGCGGGCGGTAAGCCCGCGAGGCCCGAGTTCGGCAGCCAGCTCATCATGCTGCTGGCGTTCATGGCCGCCCTGTTCGTACTGTTCGACCAGAACATCAGGCAGGGGCTCGGCAACATCGTAGGGTACGGGCTCATGCCTGTCGTCGGCTTCGACGGCAGGTACCCGGTGATCACGCTCGTCTGCACGGGCCTCATAATGACGCTCTTCAGCGTGACCGTGCGCCACCTCTTCATCGACTGGACCGCGATGGCGCGCAACCAGCGCATCATGTCGGCCTTCCAGAAGGAGATGAGGGAGGCGAGGTCGAGCAACAACAAGTACAAGCTGAAGAAGTTGACGGAGCTTCAGCCCCAGATGACCGCGCAGTCGCTCAAGTCCACGCAGGCGCAGTTCAAGCTGATGCCCGTGACCATGATAGTCATCATACCCATCTTCGCCTGGCTCTCCAACTTCGTCTACCTCGACCTCTCGTCGACGGTGTTCTCGGTGCCGTGGGAGTTCAACGCAGACATGAGACACTCGAACGTCCTGCCCAACTGGGTGCTTCTGTACTCGCTCGTGACGCTGCCCTTCGGCCAGCTGCTCCAGAGGGTGCTCAAGTACCAGAGCTTCAAGCGGAAGCTCGCCAACCTCGAGCGGCGCGCCGACGAGGGCGTCCTCGAGGACGACGACGGGGGGTGAGCCTCACGCGGGTCGCGATATCCGGACCCCCGGGGAGCGGCAAGACGACGGTGAGCGAGATCGTCGCGAAGCGTCTCGGGTACAAGCTCGTCCTCGTGGGGCAGATATTCAGGCAGATGGCGGAGGAGAGGAGGGTCTCCCTCGACACGTTCGGCAGATACGCCGAGGAGGACGAGACCATAGACAAGGACCTCGACTCGCGCATGATAGCCATCGCGAGGGGCGAGGACGACATCGTCATCGAGGGGAGGCTGACGGGCGCGCTCCTGAAGCGGAGCGACATCGACGCGTTGGCGGTGCATGTCGACGCCGCGGAGGACGTGCGTTGCCTCAGGATAGCGAAGCGCGAGGGGAGGCCCGTGGACCAGGTGCTCAGCGAGATGAGGGTCCGGGAGCGGTCCGAGGGCAAGAGATACCTCGCGTATTACGGCATAGACGCCTCGAACAGGATGATCTACGATGTCTGGGTGGACTCCTCGGGCAGATCGGCGGAGGAGGTCGCGGACATCATCATGGACGAGGTCAAGAAGAGGTTGCGCGATGAGGATACAGAAGGCGAAGGCCAGGCGTGAGGCGGACCGAGAAGGCTCGCCCGAGGGCCGCGCCGTCGACCAGCTCCTGAAGGACGGCGTGGTCGTCATCGACAAGCCTATGGGGCCCACGTCGCACCAGGTCACCAGCTGGGTGCGGGAGATGCTCGGCGCCGCCAAGGCAGCCCACGGGGGCACGCTCGACCCCAGGGTGACGGGCGTGCTGCCCGTCGGCGTCGGCGTCGCCGTCCGCGCGATGGACTCGCTCCACCACGGGACGAAGGAGTACGTCGGCGTCATGAAGATGCACGGCGAGGCCGACGTCAAGCGGCTCGAGGAGGTTTTCGAGGAGTTCGTAGGCGAGGTCATACAGACGCCGCCGGTGAGGTCCGCGGTCCGGCGGGCCCCCAGGACGAGGACCGTGCACGCCCTCGAGCTCAAGGAGACCTCCGGCAGGAACGTGCTGTTCAGGGTTGAGTGCGAGGCGGGGACTTACATCCGCAGCCTCTGCGTCGACATCGGTGACGCGTTGGGCGTCGGGGCGCACCTGCAGGACCTGAGGCGCACGAGGGCGGCGACGATGACCGAGGAGATGGCCGTCACGCTCCACGACCTCAAGGACGCGCTTCACGGACACTCCGAGGGGGAGAGCGACGACCTGAGGAGGATGCTCCACCCGATGGAGGTCGTGCTCGAGCACATGGGCACGGTGGAGATCAAGGACTCCGCGGTGGACGCGATATGCCACGGCGCGGACCTGGCGGTCCCCGGCATCGTCTCGTTCGACGACACGATCGGCGAGGGGGACATGGTCGCGATACGGTCCATGAGCGGCGAGGGCGTGGGACTCGGCAAGGCCCTCATGGGCGCCCAGGAGATCGTCGCGCGGTCCGAAGGCGTGGCCGTCAAGACGACGAGGGTCTTCATGCAGGCGGGCACATACGAGAAGGGTTGGGGCAGCCGCTAGCTCCGCTTCGCACGGCTCACGCGAAGGCGTCGAGCGACACCTGCCCCCGCACGATGGGACGCGCTTCTATGCCCAGCTCCTTCCGGACGGACCTCGAGAACTCCGCGGCGAACCCGTGGGTCGAGAGCACCAGGCTCGGGCGGCAGAGCCGCACGAACTCCATCAGTTCGTTGAAGTCGCAGTGGTCGGACAGCGGGAACTCCTCGTCCGCGCGCCTCGGAGGGCGCGCGCCGAAGCCGCCGACGGACCATCCAGAGAAGGCCGCGGTCCTGGCGCCTTGGTTGACGAGCCCCCTCACGCGCGCCTTCTCCTTGCCGAGCCCGGAAGTGATGTACACGAACGGCTCCCGGGGGAGCATGTCCCCGACGCCGTCCGTCGTGAGCTGAAAACCGTGGGCGCGTAGCACGCGGTTGTTCTCGCCTATGCTCCCCTGCACGCGGACAGGGCGGCCACGGAGCTCGTACGCCAGCTCCTGCGCCTTGCCTAAAGGGTAAGCCAACAGCACCGCGCTCCTGCCGGACGCGAGCGTCGCGTCGACCCAGTCGACGATCGCTCCGACCGTCTCCTCGTGGTCAGGGAACTCGTATCCCTCCTTGCCGTACGTCGTCTCCGTCACGAGCACGTCGCATTCGCAGGGCTCGGCGGGGTCCAGATGACCCTTCCTCCTGGTGCAGAAATCGCCGGTGTACAGCACGCGAGCGTCGCCTTCGACCAACGCCATCCTCGACCCTGGGACGTGGCCCGCCTCGCGCAGGACGGCTCGGCCGGGGCAAGCCCTCGCGACCGTCCTCCGACGGAGCCGCAGGAGGTCGAACGTGGCGTCGGAGCAACATACAGGGCTCTTGCCGAACCGCGACGGCGCATGGTCCGAGTGCGCGTGCGACACGATGTTCACGTCGCCCTGGACGGCGCGGACGGGGTCGAACCTGTACGTCCCGTCGGCCGTCCTCAGGACGACGCCGTTTCCCGTATCGTCTATCAAAGCGCGCATAAGACTCCCGCCACCGCCGCGCGACCGACGGCGCACCCCCTATGTCCCATCGGGTACTTCGCTATCTTATGCGCTCTAGCGAAAATGCTCCTATCGTGAGTGACTTGTTCGTGTGCCTGTACTCGATCCAGTCACGCGTCTGGGCGTCGCCTATGCCGTGGACGGTCAGCAGGGTCTTCTTCTTGTCCGTCTTGAACTCCACGGACCCAGTCATCTGGTGCTGTATGGACTCTACCTGCTGCTCCGTGTGCATGCCCTTCTCGAGCGTGTACACGCCGATGGCGTTCGACTGCCTCACCTTGCCGGCGAACGCCTGCACGAACCGATAGGCCTGCTTGTTCTCCGCCTCGGGGACGCTCATCGACAGCGACAGGTAGGCGACCCGGAAGTAGGCGTTGCCCTCCTGGCCCAGCGACGATATCGTCTCGTCCATGGCCTTCGTGATGCCCTTGTAGTCGTCGGGCCCGTTGACCGCGATCACATGCCCGCGCCCGTCGACGTCCGAGGGCGCGTCCGTCGAGCCGCTGGCGTCGACCCACCGGACCAGCCCGAGCTGCTCGAACTCGACGAACGTTGGCATAATCGGCGCCATCTGTCTCGCCACCTCGACGGGCGGGTGCGATGTCGTCACTATTATCGCGGGCACGCCCTTCTTCAGCCCCTCCGCGACGAACAGCAGCGCCGCCGTCTCCTTGCCGATGAACGGGGGGCCGACGTACAGCACGTTCGCGGCGAACGGCATACCACCGAGCAGGAGGTCGTCCAGGCGCTCGATGCCGGTCTTCGCCTTCTTCTCGACGTACTCGGCCTCGGCCGCCTCGCCGAGCTCCTCGATGTCCTTCTTGAGACGGTCCTGGAGCGCGCGCTCGCGCTTCTCCAGCTCCTTCTCGCGCTGGTACAGCCGCGCCTTCATCTCGCGCTCCTTGTCCTTCAGACGACGCTCCTTCACGTCGAACGCCTTCGCGCTGTCGGAATCGACCGCGTGGACGCTCGGCCGCGCGGCGTCGAACTCGTCCACGCTCCTGAGCAGGCCCCTCTCCCTCGACCTGAGCTCCGCCAGCTTTAGGCCCAGCTCCGTCTCCTTCGCGTTGAGCGACTTGTCCTTCACGATGAGCTCGCGCACCTTGGCGTTCGCGCGCTCATGCTCCGCCTTGAGGCGCGTCTCGAGCTCCTTGACGATGCCTTCGCGCCTCTCGAGCGACATGCGCTTCTTGGTGAGGTCCTCCTTGAGCAGGTTGGCCTCCTCGAGCCGCTCCCTGAGCGACTTCGCCAGGGTGGCGTACTGCTTCTCCGCCTCCATGGCGTCCTCCTTCGTGAGCCTGATCTCCTCTCGCTGCGCCTCGAGGCTGTCCATCGCAGTGCGCAGCCCGGCCTCCGTCTGCGCGATCTCCTTCTCGCGCTCCAGGAGCTGCGCCTCCTTCTCCACGAGCTCGTTCATCTGCTTGTCGGCGCGGGCTATGAGCCTCTCGGCCTTCTGCGACCTCTTCTTGAGGCTCTCCTCGCGCGACCTCAGGGCGATCTCCCTCTCGGCGACGGCCTCCTTGCCGATCAGCAGCTGCTGTTCGAGCCGGTCGATCGCCGCCTTGCCGTCGGTCGGCTTGCCGGCGTCCTTCTTCGACGCCACGCTCTGGAGCACGCGCATGTCGACGGTGGTCTCGCGCATGGCGAGCTGCTTCTCCTTCTCCTCGAGCGACGCCTGGAGCGCCTCGAGCTCCCGCCTCACGAGTTCGAAGGATGTCCTCTCATCAGACACCTCCGCCAGCTGGTTCTTCAGGTCGCGCTCCGTAGACTGCACGCTGAACGTCTTCTCGTCCAGCTCGGCCTCCTTCTTCGCAAGCTTCTCCTCCCTCGACGACAGGCTCTTGACGCGCTTCTCGAGCTCGCGCCTCTGCGACTCGACCTCCACCTTCTGCAGCCTGAGGTTGTCGCGCTCCGTCTCGATCTCGACCTCCTTCTTGGCGAGCTCCTGGCGGACGTTCCTCGCATCATGCGCCCGCTCCTCTATCTCGGTCTCCATCTTCGTGATGTGCGTCTTCCTGTCGTCGATCAGCTCGAGCTCCTCGGAGAGCCGCCTCTCGTATGCCTCGAGGTCCGACTCCTTCGTCCTGAAGGCCTCTTCCCTGTAGTCGAGGGCGACGTTCCTCCTCTCGAGCTCCCTTATCTGCTCCCGGAGCTTCCCGTCGCTGGCCTTCAGCACCTCCCGCTCCTGCACGGAGGTCGAGCTCGCTATTATGTGGAGCATCGAGCCGCTCATCTGTACCGCGACGGCGCTGCCGAGGTACGCCATCGGCAGGATGCTCGCGAGGTCTATCGGGGCGAAATGGAACACCATTGGGAAGACGAGCAGCCCTGGGGGGAATGTCGCCGCGGCGATGCTGATCAGTTTCCTCCTTCCCTTGCCCTCCCATGTGAGGGCGAGCGATATCATCGTGAGCGTTATGCCGAGCAGGGACGCGGGATACAGCCAATCGGGCCGGCCGAGGGCCACCTCGCCCATCTCGTCCAGCGCGATGAGCGCCAGGAACACGGCGGGCACTACGAGGGCGACGACGTTGAGCAGGAAGTGCGGGTCGCGCCTGTCGGCGAAATACGGCTCCCACTTGACGGCCAACGCGACGGAAGCGGCGACGATCCCCGCCGTCAGCGGCACGACCCACTTGAGGACGGTGACGTACTCCGGCGCGTCGATCAGCAGGGACCAGTTCTCGAGGAGGTACGCCAGGACGGCCGTCGCGGCCAGGGCGAGGCCGGACGCTATGCCAAGCACGTGGGCGACGCGCCCCATCCTCAGCTGGAGCATCGCGGCCTTCCGAGCCCTCGGGACCTCCGCCCGTTCCAGGCGTTCGTTGAAGTCCTCGTGGCCCTCGTCCTCTTCCTCGTGCTTGGGCGCTGAAGGTCTCCTTTTCGTCTTCCTCGGCGCCATATCCCCGATCCCTTCCAGATAAACCATCGATATGGCCCATGTGGGCCGTGGCAAAAAAGACCCTAAGGATACTTAAACATTGACTCGCGGTTACCAGTCCCAGGCCCTTTCGGGGACCGTGGGGAGCGCGCTTCTGACCATGGGGTCCGTGGCGCCTCCTGCCCAAGGACCGCAATCGGGACAACAAATATCCAACCCGAACATCCTCCACACAGCCTGACCGTATCATGGACAGCGTAGAGAAGACGGACGAGGAGTGGAGGGAGAGCCTCCCGCCCGATAGGTACCGCGTGCTCAGGATGAAAGGCACCGAGAGGGCGTTCACGGGGGAGCTCCTGCGCAACAAGGAGAAGGGCGTGTACGTCTGCGGAGGATGCGGGGCCGAGCTCTTCAGGTCCGACGACAAATACGATTCTGGCAGCGGATGGCCTAGCTTCTTCGCGCCCATATCGGAGGACCGCATCGAGGAGCGGCCGGACCGCTCGCTCCTCACGAAGAGGACGGAGATAGTCTGCGCCCGGTGCGGCGGGCACCTCGGGCACGTGTTCGACGACGGTCCCGCGCCGACCGGTAGGAGGTACTGCGTCAACTCGCTGTCCTTGGACTTCAGGAGCGGGCCGTAGCGGGCTCGGGGACGGCGGTTGGATGCGCATATGGGACATACCGGTCGAGCGCCTGTGCAGGAACCATCTGCTGGGCGAGCACCGGGAGCTGCACGCCATATGGAGCATCGTGCTGAACGGCAAGAAGGGGTACTCCATGCATCCGGAGGTCTTGCGCTGGCACGGGAGGCTCGGGGCGTTGTGGCTACGGCACGAGCAGCAGAGGGAGGAGATGCTCAGGAGGGGATACTCCCACCTGTCACCGCTCGACCACGCGATCTTGCCGGAGGAACACTCCGGAGAGGCGTTCCCGCCGTGTCTCGACACGCCCGAGGAGCAGCTTCGAAGGCTGAGGGAGAAGGCGTGTGGCTGCGACACGGCTTCCCCTCGCTGAGCCGACGAGTGCGCCCCGCCGAGACAGAGGCATTCCTGACAAAGAACTAAATCCGCCACCGGTGATAGGGTCGTCCTGGGCTGGGGGAACGTGACGGCATCGAGATTCACACCTGCCATATGCCCTCGCTGCGGGGCGAGCCTGAGCCTGCCGGAGGACATCGAGCGGGCTTTCTGCTCTTACTGTGGCACGCAGTTCGTATTCGACAGGGGCGGCTCGTCCAAGAAGATCCAGTGCAGGGTATGCGACGGCTTCGGCAGGCTGGACATATGCCGCGCTTGTGACGGCACGGGCGTATGCTCATGGCGCATACACGGTGGCGGCCTTCGCGATAACGACATCCTGAAGCTCGGCTTCACGACCCACTGCTCGGACGGCGAGTGTTACGCCTGTGATGGGACGGGCAGATGGGGGCTGTCCGTATGCCCCGGGTGCAACGGGGCGGGGAGATGCCCCAGCTGTATGGGGACGGGCAAGTGCTCCGCGTGCCACGGGCGCGGCATGATACCCGGTCCCAACGGCTCCGAGGCATGCCTCGCATGCGACGGGACCGGGCTGATGGACGCCGACTCCGCTGTGGACATATCGGCCGGGAGATGTCGCGTGTGCAAGAGGCCCTGGGCCGCCGGTGGATCGTACTGCGCTCACTGCGGACACATCGAGAGATGTCCCCAATGCGGCGCGCGATGGGAGGGCGGCTCGGAGCGGTGCGGGAAGTGCGATTACACGAGGGGTAGCGTGCCGACTGGATGGGCCTCGGACCATAGCGCATGAGGACGGAGCGGAGCGGCTCGCGCCTTCTGCCCGATTGGCCCGCCGGCATCTGGCTGACCGCGGGCCGCGCGTCGGCGGATTTTATACATGCGGACTATATTCACCTGACCCCCCTAGCACCGATTTAACCGCCGCACGGGACATAGTCCGACTCGGATGACCGCTCCTACGAACGCTCATGTCATAGGCCACTTCGACGACCCGCTCAGCGGCGAGGGCGAGCACCAGGCTTTGAGGAGGGAGCGGGCCATACACACCGCGATCCCGCAGCTGGACGGCGTGATACGCGGGCTCAGGTCGTCCGAGGTGACGCTTCTCGACTCGGACGCCGGGTACGCCTCCGAGTTGTTGCACATACTATGCGTCCGCTCGCTCGCCGAGTTCGGGGAGGAGGTCATATGGGTGGACGGGGGCAACGCCGTCGACCCCTACACGCTTTCCGCCCTGTGCAAACGCCTCGGGCACGACAGACACGCCATGCTCTCGATGGTGAGCATAGCGCGCGCGTTCACCGCTCATCAGCTCGTCTCGCTGGTGGACGGTATGCTCGTGAAGGAGGCCGAGAGGCGCGCGCCCTCCACGATCATAGTCTCGTCCATCTCGGACATGTTCATGGACAAGGACATGAGGTGGTCGGAGTCGTACCAGCTGTTGCGCAGATGCGTCGACGAGATAGCGAGGGTGACGAGGGAGCGCGACACGATCACCGTGGTCACGTCCCACACGCCGGGCCGCGCGCGCCCTGAGCCCAGGATGATGTCCCTCCTCTCCGGCGCCTTCGATGCGACGGTGCAGATGAGGGACGGCAGGAGCGGCATAATCGTGCGCACGCTGAGGGATGGGCGCTCGACCAGCTTCACGCCTGTACCCTGGAACCAGATGGTCCTGGACGATTTCACGAGGGGGCTCTATGGGGAGGACCGTACCTACATACCGCGTCGCGCTTGAGCGTATGGCGCAGCAGTGGAACGATTTCCGGAGGGCGCTCAGGAAGGGCGACCGGGAGGCCTTCGAGTCGCTGATAAGGAGCGCGAGGATGCACGCGTCCGCCGCGACCTACGCCGTCAGCCTCGACCCGTCGGAGTCGGCGTTCCTGTCGATGCTGCTCGAGCACGAGAAGGAGTTGATACGCCTCAGGAAGGCGGTGGACGGCGACCGCGGGGACGACGAGACGGATGGGCGCGACGCCGTGGATGGTGGGCGGCCCGGATGAGGGGATGGATCATCGACATCTACCCCGACCATTCCTCGAACGCGATGGTGTATTGGCTCAGGACCGAGAGGGGCGTGCACAGGGTCGTCGACAGGGAGTTCCTCCCGAAGATATTCGTCCACTCCTCGGATGAGAGGCTGGATGACCTGGAGCGCGCGCTGCCCATACTCGACGCCGTCGGATCGGTGGGGGAGGAGCGCAAACGTATCTGGTTGGCGGAGGAGCCGCGCCGTGTGCTCGGCGTGACGATAAAGGACCATTCGAGGGTGGAGGAGGTCGCGCGGACTATAGACAGCCGCGGGAGGTACCGCGGGTACACGCTCTTCAACGTGGACCTCAGGCCGAGCCAGCGATACCTCGTCGACAAGGGCGTATTCCCGATGGGGCTCCTGGAGCTGTCGCCCAAGCCGACCATGCTCGACGGGCCGTTCGAGATGGACTACGAGCTCCCGCCGCTGACGGCCGCCGACCTCGGAGCGGCGACGAGCGGTAGGCGCGGGCTGGAGTCATTCGAGGACCGGCTCGTGAGCGCGACGGTCGGTCCCGACACGATCGACGGTGATGAGGAGGGCATCATCCGCGGGGCGGAGGAGGCAATCGCACGCCTGGACCCGGACATAGTCTACACCGACGGCGGGGACGCGTTCCTCATGCCGTACCTGGACCACCGGGCGAGGCTCCTGGGCATCGACCCGCCGCAGCTGGGCAGGGCGCGCGCCCCGCGCGCGAGCGGGAAAGGCAAATCGTACTTCACCTACGGGAGGATACTCTACAAGCCGCCTCCGCACAAGCTCGCCGGGAGGATACACCTCGACCGCGCGAACTCGTTCATGCTGGCCGAGGGGGGCCTCGGGGGCCTGATAGACCTCGCGCGCATATCGCGAACGCCCGTCCAGGAGCTCTCCAGGCTGTCCCCCGGGAGCGCCATAAGCGCGATGGAGGTCAACCAGGCGCTGATGGACGGCTGCGCGGTCATGTGGAAGAAGAACCTTCCGGAGAGGTTCAAGACGGCGAGGGAGCTGATAATCGCCGACAGGGGCGGGTTCATCTACGAGCCGCGCGTCGGCATATTCGAGCGCGTGCTCGAGGTGGACTTCACATCGCTCTACCCGAACATAATGGCGAGGTTCAACATCTCCCCGGAGACGATAATGTGCGGCTGCTGCCCCAGGCCAGCGAGGACCGTGCCCGTGCTGGGATACGGCATATGCGACAGGAACGTGGGACTGATACCGCGCGTGCTCAAGCCCGTGATAGAGCGCAGGACGCGGCTCAAGAGGCTGGTAAAGGGCGGCGTGGGCGATGTCTCCCTGTACAAGGAGCGTTCGGACATACTCAAGTGGCTCCTCGTGACGTGCTTGGACGAGCGCACGGAGGTGCCCTATCGCCTGGACGGCAGGTTCGGCGTCGCCGCCATAGGCGACATCGTCGGGCGATGCTCCGGGCGTCGGCCCGGCGAGCACGCAGTCCACGGCGACCTGCGCGTGTTCGGCGTCGACGAGCGCATGGTACCGGCGGTCAAGCGGGTATCGAGCGTCATGTCGTTCCCCGCGCCGGACGAGATGGTGGAGCTGGGCATGGGCGGCGCCGCCGTATCGCTAACCCCGGACCATCCCTGCTATGTCGTCGAAGGCGCCTCGCTGCGCCTGAGGAGGGCGGAGCATCTGAGGGAGGGGGACCTGTTGCCCGTCCTGCCGCCGTTGTACGGAGGCGCGTGGGACGGCGAGAGATGCGCCGGGGCCGTGGCCGTCCGCCACGCGAGGAGGCGTCCAGCGGGCTGCGACAGCGTATGTTGCCTCTCGGTCGCCGAGCCCCTGCACGGCTTCGCCCTGGCGAACGGCGTGCTCGTGCACAACTGCTTCGGCTACACGGGCTACAGGAACGCGAGGTTCGGCAGGATAGAATGCCACGAGGCGATCAACGCCTACGGGAGGGAGATAATGCTCCAAGCATCGGAGATCGCCGAGGCGCACGGCTTCGAGATCCTGCACGGCATAGTCGACTCGCTCTGGCTGAAGGGCGACGGTGACGGTGAGAGGTTCTGCGAGCACGTGTCCGGCCACATAGGCATACCCCTCGACACCGAGGGCGTGTACAGGTGGATCGTGTTCCTGCCGTCGAGGAGCAGCGGCGTGGGCGTGCTGAACAGGTACTACGGCGCCTTCGACGATGGCGGGCTCAAGGTCCGAGGCATAGAACTCAGGAGGAGCGACTCGCCCGAGGTCGTCAAGGACATGCAGTCCGATGTGCTCTCCGCGCTCGCAAGGGCATCGGGCGCGGCGGAGTTCCGGGAGGCCATACCGGAGGCGCTCGAGATAGTGTCGGACTACATCGACGCGGTGAGGGCGCAGGCGGTGCCTCTGGAGAAGCTGCTGCTCAGGAGGAGGGTGTCCAAGACCATCGAGGACTACGAGCAGTTCAACGACGGCCTTGCGGCGCTCGTACAGCTGAGGCGGGAGGGCGCGACGACGAGACCCGGGGAGGTCGTGAGGTACGTCATCACGGACGGCGGCAGCCGGGACGAGCGGAGGCGCGTGAGGGTCGAGCAGCTCGTCACGGGGGACGAGGAGTACGACGCCGAGGCGTATGTCGATCTGCTCGTCCGCGCGGCGGAGACGCTGTTGCTCCCGTTCGGCCACACGCGGGAGGATCTCCACCGGAAATGCCGCTCATGACGGGCCTAGGGATTATCAATTTTAATAATGTCCGATGAAAAGTAGTCAGTAATGAAAAAAACTAAATAGCGTAATGACGAACAGGGTAATGGGCAAGGGGGGAAGTGAGCCGACCTTGTTCGCATCGATGAACGACGTCCGCATCGGCCGTCCTCGCCGAGCGACTGTCGTCGGTCTCCGACGGAGGAGCCTTTGCCTCGAACACGATGAAAACGGAGAGGGATGACAAGAAACCGGGATGACGATAAAGGTAGAGGGGTGTTCGCCTTGTGCAGGCGATCCGTAGGATGATGGATGTGGAGCGTCTACCTCCTTCCAACTTAGGATGTGTCAAGAGCTCTTCACAATCCGAGGGGTCCCTGTGATTTTAACGGGGGGAGAAAGGCGGAACCCCTCTCTACCTACACTCCCTCTCGTCCCATCTTCCAGCCCCACACGACATTAACCGACGTGGCAGGGCCATCAACCGAGAAGGAACATGGCGCATATGGGCACGAGGAGGCAGCCCATCAGGTTTATCCTGCGCGAGCCGGCGATCGGCGGGAGGAGGCCGAGGGAGCTCGCGGCGAGGAACAGCAGCCCGCCCCTGGAGCCCGTCAGGAAGAGCACCAACGACGTGACGAAGGCCAGGGAGAGCAGCGCGGCGATGTCCGAACACAGCACGCGCTGGAGCCTTGTTATCATGGACGCTGACATGCCGCATATGAGCCTGTGGCAGACCATCGCCGACGCCAACATGGAAAACAGCATGGCCAGCATGGGCGCGAGCGAATACACGCCGTACACCTCGAGCGACGGGTCTCCCAGGAAATGCGCGACCGCCTGCATGATGCCGCTCCTGGCCCTGGCGATGACGAAAAGCGCAGCGACGGACAGGACCGCCCCGCAAGACGAGATGGCGGAGTAGAGCCTGATGAACCTGGCGGCGTCCTCCGGCGCCCCGCCTTCGGGCACGGAGTCCTTCGAGACGCTGGCGCACATGGTCGCAGACGAGCCCGATGTCACCCCGGGTATCCATCCGACGAGCATGCCCCCGACGGACGACAGTGTGAGCTCTCTCAGCCGCACATCCGGTCTCGGGTCCCTGGCGTAGCTGGTCCCGCGCATGACCGGCTCCCCGACGATGCTTGAAGACCCCAGGCTCAGCAGCAGCGTGGGCACGCCGAACAGCCCAGCGAACATGGGCAACAAGAGGGACGAGCAGCGGACGAAGCCACTGCGCATCCAAGGGAAATCCGGCACTTCGCACGCGAAGTAGTTCGTGTCCAGCACGACGTATCCGATCAACCCCGACAGCAGGAAGAACGCCGAGGCGAGCGCCAGCCTCCTCGCGGGTCTGCTCCGTCCGACGCCATCCGATGCGACGAGGACGACGGACATGAGCGCCACGAGTACGCCCATCACCTGCCTGATTGACGAGTACGCGTCCACGGGCGGTCCCAGGATGAGACATATCGGCAACAGCAGCAGGAGTCCCGTCGCCGTCCCGTACAACGTACCGTCCGCGGAGGAACGCACGGCGGCCCTGCCCAGGCCCATGCGCGCCAGCCTGTGAGCTGGGAGCAGCGACACGTTGTCGCCCGAAGGTATGCCGAGGTAGGTCGCGACGATGGACTCGGAGAACATATGAGCGATCATCGCCGCCACGAGGAAGCCCGACACGAGCGCGGCGGCGGAGGCGCAGCCGAACAACGAGCCCAGGGAGCAGAACAACGCCGTCACTGACGCCGAGCTGGCCACCACGACCGCCGCGACGTTGTTGACATGGAGTCCAGGCACCAGACCGGTGCACAGGCCGACTCCAGTGCCAGCAAGAGACGATACCAGGACTGACAGGACTAGGGAGATGGCCTCCACGACCCGTGGCCACCGTCATCCGTCTCCCTGGTAGTTGACGTTACAGTTAGCGTATCAGGCCGACGCCGCCGACAGCCGCATGCACGCGACGCGATCGATCGGCTCTCTGCCGTATGGCGGCTGGGCCATCGAGCCTGCGGCACGGCATCGGGGGAGCAGAGGCGGAATATGTTCCGTTTTTGTCCAAATGGCCGATGTGGAACCAGTGTAACGCGCTTTTATCCATCACCGGAAGATCAGATGACGACGACCTTGCCGTCCACAACCTGCACCTTGGCCAAGGTCTTGATCTGCTGCCCGATCTTCCTCTCGATCTCCGCTTTCTTGTCCGTCTTCTCGATGACGACGAGTATGTCGGATATCTTGACCTGCATCCTCTTCAGGGCCTCGACGAGCGCCCACAGAGTCCCGCCGGTGCTCACCACGTCGTCGACGATGACGACCTTGTCGCCCGCCTTGAGGCCGTTGATGAAGAGCGTGGACTTCGAATAGCCCGTGACCTGCGACAGGTTGACCTCGCCCGGGAGGCCGTACATCCTCTTGCGTATGATGTTGAAGGGCTTGTTGACCCTCAGGGACAGGGATGTCGCGAGGGGTATGCCCAGCGCCTCGACGGTCACGATGTAATCGCAGTCGAAGTTGCCCATCTGGGCCATCGCGTCGGAGACCTCGCGCAACAGAGCCGGATCGACGAACGGTATGCCGTCGGTCAACGGGTGGATCATGTAGTCGTAGTCTTCCCTCTTGACCACGGGGCTGTTCTTGAGCGAAGCTTTGAGGATTTCCAGAGCCATGCTACCAAGAACAGCAATCCACGTATTAAACAATCTTGTCTCGGACCGACGTCCAGCTCATCCGACAAGTACGTCGACG
Organism: Thermoplasmata archaeon; assembly: GCA_041554135.1. Taxonomy (GTDB): domain Archaea; phylum Thermoplasmatota; class Thermoplasmata; order UBA10834; family UBA10834; genus UBA10834. The sequence continues at coordinate 58,058 of JBFFML010000007.1, forward strand.
AAGTCGAACTCCTCGACGTCGAAGAGTCCTCTGTCGCCTATCTTCAGGCGCGGTATGACCAGCAGGCTGAGGAACGACATGGTCATGAACGGACGCTCCAGGGCGCAGCCCATGCCCGCGACCACCGTGTTCAACGAGTCGTGCGTCCGCTTGACGTCGAACGCGTTCTTCGTGCTCATGAGGCCGGCGAGGTGGAGTCCCAGCATGTGCGTCTTCCCGTTGTCGCGGACGGCGAACCCGCCGCCTTCCTCCACGAGCGCGTTGACCGCGCTCGCCATGTCCTCGCCGTTCGTGCCGACGGTGATGATGTTGTGTGAGTCGTGAGCGACCGTCGACGCGATCGCGCCGCGCTTGAGGCCGAAGCCTTTGACGAAGCCGTTGCCCACGGGCGCGTCGGCGTATCTGTTGACCACGGATATCTTCAGTACATCGCCTTCGATGTCAGGGAGCACGTGCCCGTTGTCCGTGACGAGGCGGGTGGTCAGCTTCTCAGTCACGAGCTCGCCCGGCGTCACGCCTATGACGCGCGCTGTGACCTCGCTCTCCGCCCTGATGATATCGAAGTCCGAGGGCGTCTTCCGCTGCGGCAGGAAATCGTTCGTCGCCTCCTTCGGTCTGACCTCGAACTTCGCGGAGCCCTTCGATGCCACCGGTGCGCCCCCTATGTAGACGTCCTCGACCTCGAATGAGACGAGGTCCCTGACCTTGACGATATCGGCGAACTTCCCTGGCTCCACCGCGCCCAAGGGTAGACGGTAGTGATTGGCGGGGTTGATAGTCGCAGCCCTGAGCGCACGCATCGGGTCTATGCCGTGGCTCACGCATTCGGACAGCATCCGGTCGACATGCCCTTTCAGCAGGTCTGAGGCGCTCTTGTCGTCGGACACGAGCATGAACTCGTGCTGTCTCGCGAACTCCGCCAGCGCAGGGAGGTTCTTCGAGGCGCTGCCCTGACGTACCATGACGGTCATTCCGACGGCGTACTTCTCCTCAGCCTCCTCAGAGGTCGTGCACTCGTGGTCCGTCGATATGCCGAGGGACGCGTATTTCCTCAGACCCCCGCCTGACAGCAGCGGAGAATGTCCGTCGACCGGCTTCCCAAGCCTTCTGGCAACGTCGATCTTGTCCAGGACGTCCTGGTCGTCGGCCACCGCGCCCGGATAGTTCATCATCTCGCCCAGGGCGACGAACTCGTCCCGTCTCAGCAGCCGCTGTATGTCATCGGCGTCGAGTGACGCCCCCGCGGTCTCGAACGGCGTCGCGGGAACGCAAGAAGGGGCGGTAAAATAAACGCGCAGGGGACCGGTCCTCGAGTCCTTGACCATGTACTCTATGCCGGGGACACCGAGCACGTTCGCTATCTCGTGCGGGTCCGTCACTACGGCCGTTGTACCGTGCGGCACGACGGCCTCGCCGAACCTCGACGGACAGAGGTGCGAGGACTCTATGTGTATATGAGCGTCGATCAACCCTGGGATCAGATAGCCGTCGAAATCCCCGGATATCCTTTCCACGGACGACACCTTGCCGTCCTCGTGACTTATCCTGGCGGGGTAGACCTCCTCGCTCACGACGTCGACCAAGTTGCCTTCGAGAGGGGAGCCCATGGACCTTCGCATCGGATTGTCAATAGATAACGGTTTTCCAACGCCCAGGCGACGCCTGCTGGAGGCCGGCAGCGGCGCATGGACAGGAACGGCAACAAGAATATGAACCCTTACAATGTTCAATGCGACGGTGATGAAGGATATGGCGGAAACACAGATGGGAACGTTGGAGATAGCCCCGAACGTCTTCTGGGTCGGCGTCAAGGACCCGAGCAGGAGGCTATTCGACGGCCTCATCCCACTGCCTCATGGAACGAGCTACAACGCATATCTGATAATCGGATCGGACAAGACGGCGCTCATAGACACGGTCAACCCTGGCTTCGAGGACGAGCTCGTCGCCAAGGTCGCGCAGCATACCGACCCTGCGAAACTGCACTACATCATAATGAACCACGCGGAACCGGACCACGCGAACGCCTTGATGCACATGCTGTCGATCGCCAAGGGGGCGAAGCTGGTGACAAGCGCCAAGGGCAAGGAGGCCGCCATGATGTACTTCCGCGTGCCAGAGGAGAGGATAATGGTCGTCGACGAGGGTTCGACGATAGACCTCGGCGGCAAGACGCTGAAGTTCGTGGACGCCCCTTGGCTTCATTGGCCGGAGACGATATTCACATACCTACCGGAGGACGGCGTGTTGTTCCCATGCGACTTCTACGGGTCGCACATCGCTTACGGCGAGTTCTACGCCGACGAGTTCGGGGACGGGCACACGCTCGAACTCGCGAAGCTGTACTTCGCTGAGATCATGATGCCTTTCAGAAAGCCGGCGCTGAAGGCGATCGAGAAGACGAAGCAGTTGAACCCCAAGGTCATCGCGCCGTCCCACGGCGTGATGTATCGCAAGCCTGAGCTGATAGTCGACGCGTACACGGACTGGGCCGGTGAGAAGATGGGCAAGAAGGTGCTCATCGCATATGTGTCGATGTGGGGCAGGACGGAGCGCATGGTCAAGGTGATGAAGGAGGCCTTGGTGCAGAAAGGCATCGAGGTCCAGATCTTCGACCTCACGGTCACCGGGATAGGGGAGGTGGCGAAGCAGCTCGTCGACTCGCCCGTCGTCGTGATAGGGGCGCCCACAGTGCTCGGGGGCGTGCACCCTGTCGCGGCATACGCCGCGCTGCTCACCAAGGCTCTCAGAGCGCCCACCAAGTACGCCGCGGTGCTCTCATCGCATGGCTGGTCAGGCGGAGCGGTGAAGCAGCTCGGGGAGATCCTCGGCGGCACGAAGATCGAGATGCTCGGAGTCGTGGACGCCAAGGGTCCTGCCAGTGACGAAGACATCCACAAAGTGTTGCAGCTTGCCGACGACATCGAGAAGAAGCTTGGGGAGCTCTCCTGAAACCGCGCGTGAGCGTCGTCTATCGGCGTTCCCTGCGGACCTTGGCTAGCGTGCTCCAAGAATCGGTGGTCAAGAAGCTCTCGTCCATGTTGTCGACCATCCTGACGAACTTGCTGAACGGGGCGGCGAATGTGAGGACATCCTCGCCGACATACGGCCTCGCCGATATGTCGAACATGCCTATCACACACCTTGGTCTCCTCGAATCCAGCTCCATGTACGGATGATACACCATCGACGAGCATCCTGATCCGAAAGGGCATATCACACCGTTCGGTTCCGCCTCGTCGAAGTTGGCGAGCGTGAACAGCCCGGAGAGCACGTCCATGGTTGCGAAGAAGACGACGACCTCGGGATCGTCGTCGTCCGTCAGCCTGTCCCAGCGCTTGAAGACTATCGCCTTCTTCGGGGCGACCAGCGGCGGAGTGTGCTTCGCGCTTTCCTCGACGAGTTCAGGAGACTTCTTGTACCGTTCGCCCTCGAGCTTCCCAGGTATCCCGCACGAAAGGAAGTGTTTGAAATCCTCCATCTCGACCTCCGGGCTGAAGCCGAGGTACTTCCTGCCGCCCATGCAACCGATGTCATCCGAGGTGAGCGCGAGCGTTCTCCCGTCTCGAACGACGGAGAGCTCCTCGATCACGCATGAGTGACCTCTGTACCCCTTTGCGTCGGTGTCGCCGACGTAGTCATCTGAATAGAATACAGCAATGGGCAATTCGGCATCCCCGAAGTATTTCCTCCATTTCGACTCGAATCGTTCCCTGTCGCTCTTGTTCATCCGATTGACACCCTCTTCTCCAAGGCCACATCGGCTCCCACGGCTCTAAACATATCCTCCATTCACGCACATCCGAACCCTCGAAAGCCGATATAGATGGATTTCCAGAAACATGTAAATATAGCAGGAGATTATGATATGCGTCAGTGGGAAGACCTGGACGCGTTCTGGAGGGTCCGGAGAAGCCAAGGTGCTCAGTTCTGGGAACGAGGTGTGGATAACCGATGCGCTCGTCATTGTCCTTCGCCGTAGTCCTATTGATTCTCTCTTCGCTGACCGTTGTGTCGCTCAGCCCTGAATCGAGCTCGGCTTACAGCGATTTCGAACCCATCTACATAGACGGAGACGGCGACCTAATCGCGCAGAACGGTGTCTCAGGCGGGACAGGGACGGAGGAGGACCCATACATAATCGAGGGGTACAACATCTCTGCGACATCGCATCAGCAGGACCCGCTATCTGGAATCGGCGTGTACATACGCAACACCGCGGCTCATCTCGTAATCCGAGATTCTGTGATCTCGGGAGAGACTGGTTCGATACGAATCGAGAGCAGCTCGAATATCAGCCTTGTCGGGCTGCAGACGACCTCACCATTGGTGTCTATCACCATGTTAGACTGCAGAGACATGGTCCTCGATGGCTGCGCCGTACTGTCGACTTCGCAGACAGCCGTGTTGATATCGAACACATCAGACATATCGGCCATCGAATGCGAGTTCGAGTCTCAGGATGCCGGCACGTATGTGCCCCCGCCGATAACCACCGTACGCGCTGTCGCATGCAACGATGTGGTTTTCGTGCGCAACAACTTCTCCGGCAACGGCCTGTTCAGCGGATTCGAGGCGCAATCGTGCGTATCACTGTCTCTCGAAATGAACGAGTTCGTCGGCTGCCGTCATGGATTGGCTTTGTTTGACTCGTCCACCATCATCCTCGAGGCGAACAATGTGTCCGGCAGCGAATACGATGGCCTTGGCATGAGTGAATGCACGGGAATCACTCTTGGAGACAACTGCGTCACGGCTTGCGGATCGGACGGTGCGGCATTCTATTCATGCGGGAACATTGATGCTACTGGCAACGACCTGAGCGGGAATGCTGGTAGCGGGATGGAGTTCATAGTATGCACCAACGCCTCGGCGACGGGCAACACTGTGAACTCAAACGGGCTCGGCATCAACATTCATGAATCGGACGACGTCACACTGACGGGCAACGCCGTCAAAGGCAACTATATTGCGATCCCCTCATATGCGTGCTCCAACCTCACAATCTCCAGGAACGATGTGTCGGATAGCATTGGCAATGGAATTGCCATAATCGAGTCTGGCGGCACATCAACGATAGAGTCAAACTCCATCTGCTCAAACGGTGACGATGGTGTCTCTGTTCAGTCATGTCGCAACGTGTCCATAGTCCGCAACTCCATAGAGAACAATCGCGAGACGGGAATAAGATCCGCCTCCTGTTATGACCTATTCATCGCGGAGAACAACGTATCACACAACACCCACGCCGGCATTTGGCTGGAAGTACCGGAAGGCGACCGGTCCGAAATCATATGGAACAAGATCGCCTGGAACGATGGCGAAGGGCTGTTCGTAGTATCTTATGCCGTTCAGAATCCAGAATCGCCAATCATCCACCACAACTGTTTCATGGACAACCGGGTTCAGGCGATGAATTTCATTGATGACTCCGTTTGGGACGACGGTTATCCCTGGGGTGGGAACTACTGGAGCGGTTACTTCTGGGGAGATGAATACAGCGGCCCAGACCAGAACGAGAACGGGGCGGATGGGATAGGCGATTATCCGGTGTTGATAGACACCGTCGGTAGAGACCGATACCCGCTCATGAGCTGGCCGGACGCGACACCGCCCAGGACGACCTTGAGCACCGACTCGACCGTAAGTGAGGACGGATGGTGGCACTTGTCCTCGGTCACGGTTGAGATGACGGCTGTGGACGTCTACACAGGGGTCGAGAAGACGATGTACCGAGTGGACTCAGGGGATTGGATCGAGTATCAGGAGGCCTTTGAGATCGACGAGGATGGGTGGCACACGGTCGAGTACTTCTCAGAGGACCTAGCAGGGAACACGGAAGCCATCAACGAATCGATGATAGGAATCGATAGAGCGCCCCCAACGTTGGAGATCGACCAGCTGGATGGGACGGTCTTCAGAACGGGGACGGTGAAGATCAGCTGGGACTGCGTCGATGAGACCAGCGGTCTGGACCGATGCGAGTATTCGCTCGACGGGGGCGCCTTCGTGACGGTGTACGACGTCTCGATCGAGCTGTCGGGGCTAGAGTCTGGTGAGCATTCGATCGTCGTCAGGGTGATCGACAACGCGGGCCACTCGGCGGATGCGAGGATCACGTTCACGGTCGAGCCGAGCGGGGACTTCCTCGCCATAGCCGTCATTGCAGGCGTGGCCTTGGTGGCCGCCGTGGCGTGTCTCGTCATACTACTCAGGCGCCGCGGTGAAGGCGACGAGAGGAAGCCGGATGAGGACTCTCGTGAGCCACCGGACTCCGCTTGAGCCATGCCATGCGTGCAGCAGGGCGGCACGCTCGTCCTTGGGCGCGAATCCGGGCTCTTATCACATCTTCGTGGGAACGGATATGCGGTGTCAACACGTTCACCGGTCGTATGCCTTATCCGAGAGACGTGCTCAATCGCCTGAAATGGACCGAGGGCGAGGACATCGGCGAAGCCGTCATATGGTACGTCCACAGGGGCGCCCCTGGAGACATGATGCGTGTGCGCGGCTCTGACATCTTGTCCCTCGGAAGAGGGTTCTTCGAGACCGCAGACGCGTCGATACCTTACCACAGGGTGCTCAGGATCGAGTATCGAGGGCGCGTGATCTTCGAACGAAAGCGCTGCCAGAAACAGTGAGCAAGCGCACACTGTCGCACCTCCATGGGCCAAATCTATATCTACCCGACGGGCTTCCTGGCGATTTGATGGACCTGTTGTGGCTGCCCTTCTCCCTCGCGACGATATTCTTCTACGGCGTTGGACAGGTGTTGGCCAAGGAGAGCAGGGCGGGCATATCATCCGCGAACTACATGCTCCTCTTCGGCGTCAGCGTATTCGGGATATGGGGGGTCTACTGGGCGGTGTTCAGCGAGCCCGACCCGCATGGAACTCATACCTGGGCGAAGGCTTGCATCGCGGCCGCGCTCTCCGGTGGGGCGTACATAGCGTACTTCGAGGCGGTCAAACACGGGAAGATCAGCATCGTGGGGACGGTTGCCGGCGCGTACGCTCCGTGGACCGTCGTTCTCGCGCTCGTGTTCCTCGGGGAGGCGATGTCGGTGGGCGAGGGCATCGGCGTAGCGCTGGTAGTGGCAGGCATGCTAGTGTTCACATACTCATCCAACAACGGAGATACGCGCAGGACGGAGCTCCTAGGCATCATGTTCGCGCTTGCCGCGTTCTTCCTCTGGGGTACATCTGCCGCCTTGTCAAAGGATGCGATCACGGACATCGGCCAGACGGACTTCATAGGCGTCTACGCAATCGTCTGCCCACTCATGTGGTTCCTGTATTGGTTATTACGTGCGAAGGGCAGGTTCGAGGTGCCGACCGGGAACAGGCGCGTTCTCGGCCTCACGATGTTGTTCCTCGCGGCAGGTGGGATTACCATGTATGCGGCGTTCGCGAACGGGAACGTCTCTATAGTATCGCCCATAACCAACCTCTACCCGATGGTAACGATAGCTGTAGCGAAGTTCAGGTTGAGGGAGAGCCTGTCGACACGACAATATGTCGCGTTGGCGATGCTGATAGCGGCGGTCCCTCTGTTCTCCATCTAGGTGCTCGTGTACTTGCCGTCGGAGAAGACCATGCGGTCCAGTATCCTCCGCTCCGCCCTCTCCTCCGAAGGCACGAGGTCGGCCACTATCTCGACATAATCCTTGAGAGGGCTGGTGACGACCTTCTTCCCAAGCGTCTCCTGCACCTGATATATCCCGGCCGAGCTGGACATCGTCACGTGTATCTCGATGGGCTTGGTCTGGCCCTTCCTGATGTCGACGGACTCGATCGAGAGCGCGGATATGGAGTGGATGTCGTGCTTGCCCAGGTCGAACGACAGCCTGCCCCTCCCCTTGGTGATATCCGCGCCGTCGGCCACGACGACTATCGCGGCTTCCATCGTGAGCGCGTTCTCCCCCTTGTCGTGGGCATAGAGCGCGTGGAGTATCTGGGATATAACCTCCGTCCTGCGGGAGAGGTCCGAGTATATCTCGGCCAACAGCCGGTTCAGGAGGGCGCTGCCGTACACCACGCTGAATATCTCGTGCTGGTCCCTGTGGACCGCGTTGCCGATGTCGTGCAGCATACAGGACGAGAACACTATGAGGAACGCGTCCTCCTTCGTCATTCCCAGCCCGTCGATCGAGTCGAGCGCGACATCGTCCGACTCGGCGAGTATCTGCAGGATGCGGATCCCGTTCGCCGCGCATATCTTCGCGTGGATCGGGCCGTGGTCGTTATACCCGAGCTTGCGCACGGCGATGAAGTTCGCCAGATTGAGGAGGGTGTTGACCTCCGCGTCCTCCTGCAACAGCCCGAACAGCTTCAACGCCTTCGGGTAAGGCGCCAGCCCCTCCTCGATCGTCCTTATCGATTCTTCCTCCAACGACTTGTACGAGACCGGCATCTTGAGACCGTACAGGAGGCCCTCTTCCAACATCTGCTCCGCCATCGCCATGCACCTGTCTTATCAAGACACTATGATGTCTTACACGTCTATTGACTTTCCGACTGAGCAGTCAACTCTGTGCGGAAACAAGCTTTTGTACAGACATCGCCCTAGCTCTGTCCCGATGAAGTTCATAGCAGAGCTAAGAGCGGCCCTCGGCGAGGAGAAGGTGCTCACTGACCCCGCAGAGCTTTACGTTTACGGGGCAGATTGGAGCCCGCGCACCTCCGACGAGATAATGCCTCCGGACGTAGTCGTGCAGCCTAAGACGACGAGGGATGTGCAGAGGACCGTGAAGGTGGCCTTCGAGCACGGGATACCCGTGACGGCGGGTGGTGGGCTCACCGGCATGCTCGGTGGCGCGGTGCCTATCCATGGCGGAATATACGTCGACACAACGACCATGAACTCGGTCATCGAGGTCGACCCGAAGAACCAGACGATAAGGGTCCAGGCCGGCGCTACGCTCCAGGAGGTCAACGACGCCGTGAATCCATACGGTCTTTGGCTGCCACATCAGCCTGAGTCCAAATGGGTCAGCACCGTGGGGGCCGCGATAGCCTGCGACAACGACTCCACGTTCGGCGTGAGGTACGGCAAGATACTGAACTGCCTGCTGAGCGCGCAGATCGTCACGGGCACCGGCGAGGTCGTGGAGCTGGGGCACCGGAAGGCGCACTTCACATCATCCGGGTACAAGCTGAAGGACCTGCTCGCGGGAAGCGAGGGCACGCTCGGGGTGATAACCGAGGCCACGCTCAAGCTGGAGCCGATCCCCGAGGCGAGGACCGTCGACATGCTCGTCTTCCACAGGATGGGCAGCGCCGTTGATTACCTCAGCAGGCTGCTCAAGGCCGGACTGTGCATAGAGGCCGCGCACATAAACTGCAAGCACCGGCTGAGGTTCTACACCCACGCTTACAGGGGCAAGTACGGCAAGGACGCCTCCATCCCCTCGTGGGCGGAGGCGCTGCTGGCGATCGCGTTCGCGGGGGACGAACGGTTCGTGCACATCCAGAGGAACTACGCGCTGAAGATAGCCGAGGAGTTCGAGGCGGAAGTCGTCCAGGAGAGGGAGATCGTGGAGAGCTGGTGGGCCTCCAAGTACACGCTGGAGTTCGAGCCGTTCAAGCAGAAGTGGCCGGACTCGCAGAGGACTAAGAAGTTCGGCGCCGCCGATCCCGGCGTGCCCGTCGGCCGGCTGGAGGAGTTCTACCACAAGTTCGTCGAGGCCGCGGAGGAGCACGGGCTGGAGATCATAGGCATGAACGCGTACCTCGAGCACCCTAACAGCATAGGCTTCTCGCTCTCCTGCGCGGTCTTCGTCGACTACAGGGACGCCGACGAGGTCAAGCGTTTCCGGGAGTTCCACGACGACCTCAGCAAACAGGCCATCGAATTCGAGGGGACCATGAGCACTTTCATGAGCGACACGTATCAGAAGGCGCCGTACATGGAGGCCGAGCACGGCGCTTCGCTCGAGTACATGCGCGGGGTGAAGAGACTGTTCGACCCGAAGGGGATATTGAACCCGGGGAAGAAGTTCCCGAGAGAGGGCAAGTGAAGATGTCCGGCCTTGAGGAGTTCGAGGACGAGCTCGAGACTTGCTTCGGGACCTCGTGCGGGCTATGCGAGCGAGGGTGCCCAGTGTACCAGACGCTCCGGACCAAGACCCTCTCGATGAAGGGCAGGAACAGGACGATGCTCGGCCTGCTCAAGGGCAAGTTCGACATCAGCTCGCCCGTAGTCGAGGCGGCGTTCATGTGCACCCTGTGCGGCAACTGCGACAAGTGGTGCGCCCTGAAGAACACGGACCACACAATGGCCTTCAGGGAGTACCTCCTGAAGCACGGCGTCGAGCCGATGAAGGAGCACTCTTCGTTACTGGCGAGCATCAAGAGCTACGGCAACCCATGGTTCCAGCCGCGAAGCGCGCGTAACAAGTGGACGCGGGGGCTCGACATACCCAAGGCGGCGCCCGGCAAGCAGGAGGTGCTGTTCTTCGCCGGCTGCACGTCGGCCGTGATGAAACCTCTGGTACCGTCGCTCGTGGCGAGCGCTGAGCTGCTGAAGAGGGCCGGGGTCGACTTCGGGGTCATGGCGCAGGACGAGCCGTGCTGTGGTTCGACGCTCCTTAGGGTTGGACAGACGGACGAGTTCGAGAGGCTCGAGAAGGACAACTTCGACAAGTTCAGAGCGCTGGGGATCAAGAAGATAGTCACCGCCTGTCCGGGATGTTACACGACGCTCAGGAGGTCGGCCGAGAGGCTGGGGGGCGACATAGCCGTCGCGCACATCACACAGGAGGTCGCGGACCTCATACGGACGGGCAGGCTGAAGGTCCGCAGGTCGAGCGAGAAGATGACCTATCACGACCCGTGCCACCTCGGAAGGCTGGGAGGCGTATTCGACGAGCCGCGAGTGGTGATGGAGGCTGTCTCCGACTTCGTCGAAATGAAGAACAGCGGCTACGAGGCGAGATGCTGCGGCGCGGGGGCGGGGCTGCAGTCGGCGTTCCCCAAGCTCTCGCGCGAGCTGGCGTCCAGGAAGATCGGCGAGGCGAAGGAGACGGGCGCTACCACGCTGGTCACGTGTTGCCCGTTCTGCGAGACGCAGCTCAGGACCGTGCCCGGGGTGAAGGTCAGGGACCTCATGGAGCTGCTGCTCGAGGCTTCCTCGGACGACTGAGAAAGATTCTCGCAGGGTGTGGGCGCGAAGGATCACTTCTTGCGTCTGGCCTCGCGCTCATGCGTCCTGAGCGCGTCCCTCGCCATCGTCCATGAGACCAGGAAGATGATTGCCACCCCGAGGGAAAGCGCCGACGACCATAGAACCTTGATGTCCACCGGGGCATCCGTGACCGCGATGTAAAGATACAGCAGGCCGACGCCAATCACCGCGAAGGCAGCGCTGATCCTGATCGACACCTTTGACAGCTCCGCGACCGTTCCGACCTCGACCATCTTCTCCCTCGAATCGAATATCGGATATGGACGTACTTAAGTCTTAGCAGGGACTTCCGGACAGGCGCCTGGCATACCCGTCAAAGATCGATCTCGTAGGTCACGCGCTCCCTGTCCTTCCCCTTGTGGTCGCGCTTCGTAATCCTGAGAGCGCCTATCTCGGAGAGCGACCGCACATGAGTGCCCGCGCAGGGGCACACGTCGAAGTCACCGATCGTCACCACGCGCAGCTCCCTGATCGACTTGGGCAGGAGGTCGAGGTTGGCCCTCTGGGCGTCCACGTTGCGTTCCAGCACGTCCCGGGATATCGTCGCTATCTCGACGGGCGTCCCCTGGGAGAATATCTCGTTGCACTTCCCCTGCACCTCCGCCAGCATCTCGTCGGAGAACGCTATGGGCGCGAAGTCGATGCGCGAGCGGTCGTGGTATATCTGGTTCCCGACAGTCCGCGCGCCGTACAGGTCGTATACGACGCCTGAGATTATGTGCTGGGCCGTGTGCATCCGCATATGGGCGTGTCTCCTGTCCCAATCCAACACGCCCTTGACATCGTCAGGGACGTTGTCCGGGTTCTGGGCGAGGTGATGCTTCAGCCCGTCCTTCTTCGTGACCTCCCTGACGTCCACGCTGCCGCCATCCCACACGAGCTTGCCCGTATCTGACGGCTGGCCGCCGCCCACGGCGTAGAACGCCGTCCTGTCCAGCACGACGTAGTCGAAACCCCGCTCCGTGACCTTGGCGTCGAACTCGCGTATGTAGTTGGAATCGATGTCCTTCATGTAGAGTATGTCTGTCATGGCTCACACTGGTCCTCGGCGATGCAGAATGGGAAAGGAGGGAAGGAGGGAAATAGTTTATTCCTTTGGCGCGCCGCAGTTCGGGCACGTGTGCATGAACGTCGGGAACTGGACGCTGCAGTTCTTGCAGCGGATCATCGGCGTCGCAGGATGGTACTGGTGATGCGCCGGCGGGGCTGCCTGGGGCTGTGTCTGCACAGGCGCTGGCGCCGGAGGAGGCGTGTGTTGCGCTTGAGGGTGCTGCACCGCCACCGTGCCAGGCGAGTACGGCATATACCCAACCGCCGCGTGTGAGCCAATCGCGTCCCCGAGCTTCACGTATGTGAGGATGAGGAGTATCGAAGGCAGCGCGAATCCCGCGAACCCGAACAGTATCCAGATCACAGTGTCGTTCTTGGCGTCATGGAACCTGCCCTGGTCGATCGCGTCTATGACGGTCTTCTTCATGAACGTGGCTGACATGAAGCATATGATCATCGCTATCAGGCCGATCAGACCCAGCAGTAGCAGTCCGACGCCGCCGTCGCCCACCGCGTAGAGCGTCAGCGCCACTATGGATATTATGAACCAGCCAAGGACCCACAGCAAGAACATCATCTGTGCCCACCAGGCGAACCGGCGGCCCTCCGCGACATCCCTCGGAAGCCAAGGCGGAGGGGATCCTGACGCAACGATCGACCCCAAAGCATCACTCATATCGAATGCCTCCTCTAAATCATCCCTTCTTGCCGCTCGTACGCGGCGCATTAGAATCGTGGTGGGCATATATAGCGTTTTGCAACGGTCCGAGCGAGCCAGCAATCGACATGCGGAAGCGACGCAACGGACCGTGCGATGTCCCATCTCATCGACGCTTATCGAGCCCGTCCACCCTGCCCATGGCGTCCACGACCATCTCGGGCGTGACGGCGAACGGCATGTTCGACATCGTGTCCGCGGGGTCGCAGGCCTTCCTCGCGGCGGCCGGGAGGTCCGAGGCGTCGACATCGCCGAGATCGGTTGAGGACGTGGGCAGACCTATCTCCTCGCACCATCGCATGAGGCACATGATCTCATCCTCTGGCCTGCCCTCGATGGCCATCTGCACGAGCGTCCCGTAGGCGACTATCTCCCCGTGCTTCTTGGCGACGCCTGGTATCGATATCAGGCCGTTGTGTATCGCGTGTGCCGCCGCGCACCCTCCGCCTCCGAAGCCGAACCCGCTCATCAGCTTGATGGCCTCGATGACCGCCTCGAGCGGTTCCGTGACCTCCTTCCGCTGAGAGTCCTGCTTCGCCTGAGCGCCATGGGCGATGAGCGTCGAGTAGCATTTCATGTTGATCTCGAGTGCGGCCGTGGCCGCGAGCTGGTCTGCGCCCCTGGCCCTCATCGCGGAAGCGTACGCAGGCTTCTCGACGCCGCTGGCAATGGCATCCCCCATGCCCTGGACGAGGAATTCCACCGGCGCGAGCCCGACTATCTCCGTGTCGACGAGCACGAGCGCCGGGGCCCTGGTGAGATAGTGGTCCTCGACGAACTGATGGTCCTCGGTGAATATCACCGCGTCCGCCATCTGGTCGGCGTTGGTCGCGCACTGTGTGGGCACGGTTATCACGGGTATCTGCACGCCGTCGGCTGCGGCCTTCGCCGTGTCGACCGCCTTCCCGCCGCCCGAGCCAACCACCACATCGGCCCCCGTCGTCTGTATCGCCGACCTGACGGCTTCGATCTTGGCGTGCGTGCACTCAGTCACCGAGTCGTCGTGGCCCACCATGGGCGTCCCCGCCGCGTCGAGGCTCGCGCTCATCCGAGGAGCCACTGCCGCGAACGCCCTCTTGCCCGAGACGACGAAAGGCCTCGAGCCGAGCGGGGCCACGTACGAGCCGATCGCGTCCAACGCCCTCCTGCCCTGGACGTACCTCGAGGGCATTATGACCTTCCTGAACCCCTTTGAAGACACCTCGACGACCCCTGCAGGACTCGTCCCCGCCAAGGGCCGCGATGACGTGGCCGGATTTCAAGCTTGCGATGGCTTCAAGACGGATGGCCAGGCTATGACCGGGTGGCCCACAAAGTAATAAGTAGAGACTCGGAGATAATAGCTGCCACACAACGAGCGAGACTGACGATTTGTTCAGCCCTCGCCTGCTGGACAGTGAAACGAATGAAATACGAGAACTACAGAAACATCTACTCTCGGCTGAAGACGCCGAGGGACATCGACAGGCTCGCGGAAGAGCTCAAGATCGACAAGGAACTGCTCCTCGTCATATACACGCAGAGGACGGTAAGGGACGCGACGAGGAGGTACTACATCGTCAAGAAGGACATCAAGAAGATAGTGCGCGAGTGGAGGAAAGGTGCCACCATAGTCAAGATGGCTCGGAGGATCAACTTCCCACCTGTGCTGCTGGGGCTGATGCTCGCCCCGGAGATCAACGTCACGAGGAAGCAGTACTGGAAGTGGGTGCGCGACCCGAACACGTGTCCCGACAAGCGCCTGAAGAAGGAACTCAGACACGTGGCCGAGGCGGACATCATATACTCGCCCAAGGGCTCCCAGGTACAGACGGAGAGGGGCAAGTGGGGCGAAGGGCTGCTCCACGACTGGCTCGACAAGAGGGACCTCGACTACAGGACAGAGGAGGACCTCAGGGCCACGCACAAGAAAACCCCCGACGTCCTGCTGGATAAGCCCATGAAGATCAACGGCACCGACGTGTTCTGGATAGAGTCCAAGGCGTCGTTCGGCGACGAGGTCGAGCTGAAGAAGAACGTGCGTCGCCAGCTGAAGCCGTACACGGAGCTCTTCGGCGCGGGCGCCGTGGTCTACTGGTTCGGCTTCATCGAGGGGATCGAACCTCCCGAAGGCATAATGCTCCTCGACGGTAGCCATTTCGGCCTGCACATCTGACCCTTCGCGGACGATATCCGTTGGCAAAGGTTATTGACACCGTACTGGAATAATCGTCCTCGATGGGCGACGTCCCTGGTGGGTACATCTCCGCGGGAGACCTGGAGAAGTTCAGCTACTGTCCGCTCAGCTGGTGGCTCAGCAGGACGCATGAGCCGGAGCGGCGCGAGCTACTGAAGGGCGTCGAGGAGCACGACAAGCTCGGGCGGTCGCTGTGGGAGATAGACTCCCACGAACGCAAGGCGAGCCAGTCCGAGACACTCGTCTTCTGGTACGCCGTGACGGCCACGGTGATCGCGATACTCGGCCTTGAGCTGATATTCGAGGACGAGGCTCTGCCCCTCAGCGAGATCGCCGCCGCCGTGGCGTTGATCTGGATACTCGCAGCGGCGTTCTTCCTGTACAAGGCGTCGGTATCGACCATCAAGAGCAAGACCTTGGACTACGAGAAGATCGTGCTCATATTCGCCATAGCCGCCGTCATAGTGGCGGTGAATTCCGTGGGCATACTCGTGAAGAACGACCAGCTCGCGTTCGCCCTCGAGTCGGTGTCGCTGATGTGGCTCATCGCGGCGTCGTACTTCCTGTACAGGTCCCTCAAGTCCGCCGACATCGCCCAGCTGCTGAGGAACGAGTTCGAGATCAAGGGCAAGATCGAGTACATAGACCTTGACGACTCGAAGGTTTTCAAGTCGGAGAAGTACGGCGTATCAGGGAGGCCGGACTACGTCATCAAGGTCGGGGACCATCTGATACCCGTAGAGGTGAAGAAGGGCAGGACGCCCCAGGGCCCTCTGTTCTCGCACATAGTGCAGGTGGCGGCATACTGCCTGCTAATCGAGGAGACTTCCGGCAAGGCGCCGCCCTACGGCATCATCAAGTATCCAGAGCAGGAGCACGAGCTGGAGTACAACATCGACATGAAGAAGGTCCTGCTGCAGAAGGTCGATGAGGTGAGGGCGGCCCTGGAGGCCGGGGACGCCCACAGGAACCACAAGAGGCCCGGCAAGTGCAAGTCGTGCTCCCGGAGGAGCGTCTGCCCCGAGAGGCTCGCGTGAGCCCGCCTTGGCTCATAGGCGCGCGATGCCAGGCCTGGGGCGTCACTCGACGGTCACCGTCTTCGCTATGTTCCTAGGCTTGTCGATCGGACAGCCCCTCGCTCTCGCCAGATAATAGGCGAACAGCTGCAGGGCGACTATTGCGGGCACGGGCGAGAACAACGGGGATATCTCGCGCAGGTATATCACGTCGTCCGCGAGCTTGGCCACCTCGGTGTCGTCGGCCGTGGCGACCGCGATGACCGGGCTCCCCCTCGCAGAGACCTCGCTTATGTTGCCTATCATCTTGTCGTACGTGTGGTCCTTCGCCATGATCGCTACGACGGGGGTCTCCTCGGACAGCAGCGCCAGCGGGCCGTGCTTGAGCTCACCCGCGGGGTACCCCTCACCGTGGATGTATGATATCTCCTTCGTCTTGAGCGCGCCCTCGAGCGCGATCGGGTAGTTCACGTTCCGCCCTATGAAGAACATGTCCTTCGACCCGCCGTGCTTCTTGGCGACGGCCTCTATCCGGTCCGCCTGGTTCAGGACGTCCTGGACGGCGCGCGGCAGGTTGCGCAGCTCGCCAATTATGGAGCGTTTGGCGTGGGCGGTGATCGTCTTGCCCACAGAACCCAGGTCGATCGCGAGTAGGTAGAGCGCCACGAGCTGCGTCACGAACGTCTTCGTCGCGGCCACGCCTATCTCCGGGCCGGCGCGGGTGTATATCACATGGTCGACCTCCCTCGTGATGGCCGACCCCACGACGTTGACGATGGCGACCGTACGGTTCCCTCGCCTCTTCGCCTCGCGCGCCGCGGCGATCGTGTCCAGCGTCTCGCCGCTCTGCGTCACGAGCACGACGAGGGGGCTCTCGCGCGCAGGCGCGGAGTATCTGTACTCTGAAGATATCTGCGTGGTCGTCGGTATCTTCGCGAGCTCCTCGATGATGTACTTCCCCACGAGCCCGGCGTTGTACGACGTGCCGCACGCCACAATCTTCACGCTCGAGAAGGCGTTGCCGTTCAGGAACGACTGCTCAGCGTCGACGGCGTCTATCCTGCCGAGCAGCGACTCGTGTATGGCGCTCGGTTGCTCGAATATCTCCTTCAGCATGAAGTGCGGATATCCTCCCTTCTCGGCGTCCTCGAGCGACCAGGCCACGCGCTGCGGCTCACGCTCGACTGCGGCGCCCTCAGCGTCGAGTATCGTTACCGAGTCCGGCGTTATCCTGACCGTCTCGCCGTCGTGGATGTATATGAACCGGTCCGTGTACTTCAGCAGCGCCGTGACATCGCTCGCGAGGTAGTTCTCCCCGTTGCCCACGCCGACGACGAGGGGGCTCTCGTTGCGCGCCCCCACGACCTCGTCCCCGCCTTCGGCGACGACCGCGAACGCGTACGTCCCCACCACGCGCCTCAGCGCGCGCCGGACGGCGTCCATGAGCCCGTCGTCGCCGAGCTCCTCCTCGAGGAGGTGTGCGAACACCTCCGTGTCCGTGTCCGATGTGAACTCGTGGCCCGCCGCTGCGAGCGAGTCCCTGAGCTCGAAGAAGTTGCTGATGATGCCGTTGTGGACTATCGCCACCTGGTTCCTGCAGCCGTCGAATGGATGGGCGTTGTCCGAGGTCGGCTTCCCCTGGGTGGCCCATCTGGTGTGGGCGATGCCCACCGTCCCCTCGAGCGTCGGCATCTCGGACTCGAGGACGGCTATCTCGCCCTTGGTCTTGAAGACCCTGAGCCGGTCGCCGACCACCGCGATCCCCGCGGAGTCGTAACCCCTGTACTCGAGCCGCTTGAGGCAGTCGAGCAGTATCGGCTGCGCCGCCTTCCTGCCCGCGTACCCCACGATGCCGCACATCAGACATACCCGCCTCAGGTCACGAGGGACCTGTTCGGAAGGTTCCGTGTTATCTTCGCTCCGCTGGACACCTTGCACCCGGAGCCTATTATCGTCCCGGGCTCGACTATCACGCCGGTGCCGAACTCCGTGTCCTCACCCACGATCGAGCCGATGTGCGGCAGCTTGAAGAACTCCTCGCCCACGTTCGCGAACGCCTCGGCGCCCGAGCACATCAGGTGGGACTTGCTCTTCACGCCGTAGCCGAACACGCTGTGCGACACGTACGAGTGCGCCGCGATGCTGGAGTTGCTCATCAGCATGCTGTTCTTGATCATCGTGTACGGCTCGATCATCACGTTGTCGCCGATGCTCGTCGACGGGAACACGGTCACGTTGGGCCCTATCTCGCAGCCCTCGCCTATCAGCACGGGACCGTATATCGTGGTGCCCGCGCGTATGACCGTCTCCGCGCCTATGCCCACCGGCCCGGCCATCGTGACGTCCTTCTCTATCTTCCCCGCCGTGCTCACATGCGCCTTCTCCAGCGCCGCCGCGTTGAGTTCCAGGAGGTCCCAGGGGTACACGGCGTCGATCCACAGGCCGTCGGAGAACACGGGCGCCACGGAATGCTTGGCGATCGCCGCCTTGAGCGAGTAGCTGAAGCCGTACTCGCCCGACTCGATGCAAGTCCCGATCACGTCGAATATCCAACCCTTCATGCGGTAGAGCCCTGTGAGTATGATGTTCGACATGGCCTCCAGGGGTTTCTCGACGACGCCCCCGATCCTGCCTTTGTCGATGGTCACGACGCCGTACTTGGACGGGTTCTCGCTCTCTACGACGAGCGCGCTCGGGGATGAGCCAGCCTTCATGAGGTCGCCCACCGCGCGGGCGTCCACGATGTTGTCGCCCGCGAGCACGAGGAAGTCGTCGTCGACCCTGTCCCGCGCGCACAGGAGGGCGTGCCCGTTGCCCAGCTGCTTGTCCTGGACGACATACTCTATCCTGGCGCCGAACTTGTTGCCGTCCTCGAAGTGCGACATTATGCGCTCCTTGCGATAGCCGACGACCATGACTATGTCGTGGATGTCGTTCTGGGCGAGCGCCTCGATGACATACTCCAGGATCGGTCGGTTGGCGACGGGTATCATCACTTTGGGCTCGGAGACCGTCAATGGCCTGAGCCTCTTTCCCTCACCAGCGGCCAGTATTACTGCCTTCATCAGAATCCCACCGGACACAGAGTGACGAGGTTAGGGCGACTTAAGCGTTTTGCAGGGGCTGGCCAGCCTCAGTCCTCCTCGTCCTCCTCCGACTCCTCGTCCTCGAACTCGCCGTACAGGGCGCGGTTCCTGGCCTCCACCTTGGAGGGCGTCAGCTCCTCGAAGTGCTCGCACTCGCATCTCGCTATGGTGATTATGTCCCTCTCCGAGCAGTAGCCGATGCCCGGGCCGGAGCCGTCTTCGGGCCTCGCGTCCCAGTACAGGCACACAGGACAGAGCCGGCGGGCGGATTTCGAGCCCTTGCAGGTGCTGTGTTCCGTCACTGCTCCGGTCATCAGTCTTTGGCGATATATCAGGGTTTCTGCGAAAAACGGCGGACAGGGGTCCGAGACGAGGCGGAAAGAGTAGCGGGGGTTGGATTTGAACCAACGATCTTCAGGTTATGAGCCTGATGGGATTTCCAAGCTACCCCACCCCGCTGATTCCGACTAATGTTGACTATGTAGTTAAAAGTATCCGTCAAGCGCTGGACTGCTGGGTCAGAAGAACCGCCTGAGCCTCATGAGGTCTTCTAGGGAGCCCTTCACCTGCAGCTTCTTGGTCACGAACGCCTTCATGGGCCTCAGCTCCCTGCTCCACAGACGTCTCAGCGTGTCCTCGCTCGCGATGACCCTTATGTCCGGGTTGTCGACGGCGCCCTTGTGCGGCCCGTCGACGGCGCCGTCCCTGAGCATGAAATGATACCACTCGCCACCCTCGATCTCGACCTGCACGAGCTTCGAGACGCCCTCGAGCTCTTTCGCGAGCCCCGCGTCTTCCGCGACCTTCGCGTTGAACTTGTCAATCGCCGCCCTCAGCAGGTCCTCAACCAAAGCCTATCCCTCGAACGAGTCGAGGCTCCGCATCCGGTTCAGGTTCATTAGCTTTTGCGAAGTCTCCCACGAGCGCCTGATGTGCGGCGGAAACGACCCGTTCCGCGCAATCCAGTCCTGTATGAACGACCTCGTGACGCCGTCCGATGTGTAGCCTGAGCCTATCTCCACGCCGAGCTCCTCGGCGATGAGCCTCACGCGATGGTCCCTCGTCACCTTCGCGATGATCGACGCAGCTGACACGACCGGGTACGTGTCGTCCGCCCGATGTTTGGCCACCGTCGACGCCCGGCATCGCATGTGGGACTGGGTCATCTCGCGGAAGCGGTCCTCGCTCGCGTCGGCAGCGTCCATGTATGCTATGTCCGGAGAGAGCTTGTCGATGACCCGGGCGAAGAGCATCGCCTCGAGCGCGTTCAGCGTCATGCGCTCCCTAAGGTCGTCTATCTCCTCCGCAGACACCTCGACGACCTCGATGTGCGAGAGCTCGATGATCTTCGGCGCGAGCTCTTCACGTCTCCTCCTCGTCAAGCGTTTGGAGTCCCTCACGCCGAGCTTCACCAGCTTCGCGTCGTCCTCTACGGACACGCCGCAGACGACGAGAGGGCCGACGACGCACCCTCTCCCGGCCTCATCGACACCGCATATCATGATCACCGACCCCATTGCGTTGGCCAGTAGATAGACCTTGGTCTCCGCGTCCGACGCCGAAGGCTTAAAAGAACAAGGAGTCGATACTCCGACCGCGAAGGGTGAACGACATGGCACAAGGTCCGCCACCTGGTTTCGAGGACGGACTGTCCAGCGAAGTGGGGCTATTGATCTACCTGCTCATGCTCGGCATGGGACTGCTCATCGCATTCGCTGGGAGGATCGTCTGGAGACACCTCATGTCGTTCATAGGCGCGATAATAGGCGGGCTACTAGGGTTCGTCATCGGTACCGCCGTGGGCGGTCCACTGGTCGGACTGTTCGTGTCCATATTGTGCGCCATCATAGGGAGCTTCGTGTTCGTATTCCTCGCGGAGATCGGGCTGGGCGTCGTGGCCGGCCTCTTCACGTACTTCGTCGTGGTCGGCGTCGTCGGCAACGAGCTTGTCGGGCTCGTGATGGCGGCGGTCGCGCTCGTCCTGACGATCGTGTTCATCGAGCAGGCCCTCGGCGTCGTGACCGCGATGATCGGCGGACTGCTCGTCGGGCTGGCAATCCTGTGGCTCGAATGGCTCACCATGGCTCTCGTGGTCGTCGTGATGCTCGCCGTCATGATATTCGGCGCCGCCGTGCAGCTAATGGCGATAAGCGATGACGCCGAGGCGGAGCGGCGCCGGGCATCGGGGCAGCGCGCCGCCGCGGCGGGCCCCATCGCGCCCACGATGCCTGGGAGGACATGCCCGACATGCGGCGGGCCGCTGGAATACGTGCCCGAGTACAACAGATATTACTGCTATCGGTGCCAGCGCTACGAGTAGGTAAAATACGCCACTGTGCTACCGTCTGGATGGTAAAACAGTCACGGATTATTATACGCCCACGGTTAGGGAGGGCCGGCAAAGGGTGAATCATCTGGACGTGCAGAGCCGCAGGGTCGAAAACGGGTTCCGGTTGACACGCGTGGGCGTCACGGGAGTGCGCAAGCCGGTGGTCGTCCACCGAGGCGGCAGGAACAACCACGTGACCGCCCTGATCGATGTTTTCGTCGACCTGCCCTCGACGCAGAAAGGCTCCCACATGTCTAGGAACGTCGAGATCATAGGCGAGATGATAGACGAGAGCGTGAGGGAGCGGGTCTCCAGCCTTGAGGAGCTCTCGGGCAAGATATGCAGGGAGCTGCTCGACAGGCACGAGTACGCCAGCTACGGGGAGGTGAACATGGTGGCCGACTACTTCCTCGAGCGCGTGACGGAGACTGGCAGGCGCACCAAGGAGCCGTACAAGCTCATGGCGAGGGCCACCGCCAGGCGCGGGAACGGGCTGATGAAGCTCGTGGGCGTCGAGGTCGAGGGCATGACGGCGTGCCCGTGCGCCATGGAGAGCGTCCGCGAAAGGCTGAGCTCCGAATCGCCCGGCCTCCCGGAGAACGCGCGCGACATGCCCATGATAACCCACAACCAGAGGAACCGCACGACGCTGATGATGGAGGTCCCTGAGCATGTCGACGTCGAGGCGGACGACCTCATCGCGATCGTCGAGAGCTCGCTCAGCAGCCCGACGTACGGCATCCTCAAGAGGGACGACGAGGCGTTGGTCGTGTTGAACGCCCACAGAAACCCCAAGTTCGTGGAGGACGTGGTCAGGGACATACTGGGCAAGCTGCTGCACAGGTACGAGCGGCTGGACGACTCCGTGCATGTGACGGTCCGCAGCGAGAGCGAGGAGTCGATACACAAGCACAATGCTTTTGCGGAGAGGGTCACTACCCTTGGCGAGCTGAGGGCGACGGATGACCAGTGAGGACGGAGGGCGGCCCGGGCACGGCGATGTCAAGGGCGTTGTCGTCGACATCGACGGCACGCTCTCAGGGCACGACAGGAGGATAGGCCTCGAGGCGGTCGCCGGCCTCAGGCAAGTCAACGACTCAGGCGTCGTGGTCATGCTCGCGAGCGGCAACGTGTTGCCCGTCGCGTACTCGCTCGCGGTGTATTGTGGCTTCGACGGACCGATCATAGCGGAGAACGGCGGCGTCGTCTCACACAAGCAGAACATCTGGAAGCTGGCGGAGCCAGACGAACCGAGGAGGGCGTTCGAGCGGCTGGCCGGCAGCATGCGGGTCGAGCGGCTCTTCACGGACAGATGGCGGGAGACCGAGGTGGGCATCAAGCAGGAAACGAGCGTCGAGGATGTCCGCAGCGCGGTCGAAGGCTTCGATGTGGATGTGCAGAGCACGGGATGGGCCATACACATCATGCGGAAAGGCATGGACAAGATGACGGGCGTGCGTAAGGCCTGCGAGATCGTCGGCCTGCGAGTCGAGGAGGTAGCCGCGATAGGCGATTCCGAGAACGACGAGAGGATGCTCCGCGAGTGCGGTTGGGGCGTGTCCGTCGGCAACGCCCCCGAGGGGACGAGGAAGGCGGCGACACATGTGGTCGCCTCCGAGAGCGGCGACGGCGTCGTTGAGGCGCTTGGCTGGCTCCGTCTGTTGTGAGCCGACGATGGAAGGTTTTATCTGTCACGCCCGTGCTGTGAACGTCACCATGGCGATAGCTGGTATCTGCAGCGTGTGCGGGAGGCCCGCAATGCGTACCTGCAGGCTCTGCGGAAGGATCGTCTGCGACGCTTGCGTGGACCCCAGGACGGGCATATGCCTGACATGTCTCAAGAAGGGCGATGGCGCCTCGTCTGGTCCCAGCGACGTGTGTTCACTGCGTCAGTAACCGCTTCGCCTCATCGTCCGTGACGCCGACGGCCTTCAGCAGATACTTCAGGCCCTTGAGGGTGATCATGTCCTTCGTCTTGTCATCCAGGAACTTCTCCATGACCACGGGCGCCCTCAGGATGTACTCCATGCCGAACTCGGAGTAGTAGTACCTAGCGTTGTCGGGGTCCAGCTCCGCGGCCTTGTTGTACGCTGCCTCGGCCTCGTTGAACCTCCCGGCCTCGACGAGGAACGCCGCGTAGGATGATTGGAATATCGGGTTCCTGGGGTCCAGCTCGACCGCCTTCTTGTAGAGTTCCTGCACCTCCTCGGACGATATCTTGGGAACGCCTACGGCGGCCTCCGCCTTCCCGAAGTACGCCTCGGCGCACTTGGGATCGGCCTTGATCACCTTGTTGAACTTGCTCACGGCCTTGTCGAATTCGCCGCCTGCCAGAGCTTCCTGGGCATCCATCAGATCCTTGTCACTCGCCATTGTCGGCACCGTCCCTGGTCCCACGGTATTGTGGTGTCTATCGACGGAGAGGGTTTAAAACGTTCGCCTGTCGTAATCACCCCTGATGCCCAGACGGCGCGTGGAGGAAACGCTTTTATCGGAAGCGTGGGTTCTCTAGTGCGACGCGACACGGTCAGGTGCCAGGTATGTTTCCCGGCGGCAGGATGAACCCGAAGCAGATGAAGGCTGCGATGAGGAGGATGGGCATCACCCAGGAGGAGATGGACGATGTCGAAGAGGTCGTCATCAGGACCAAGAAGAAGGAGATCGTCTTCAGGGACGCGGCGGTGACGGCGGTCACGATGCAGGGTCAAACCACGTACCAGGTGGTGGGCAGCCCTGAGGAGCGCGAGCGGTCGGAGCGGGGCGACGGGGACGAGAGGGGCGGCGTGCCTGACGAGGACATCGAGCTCGTCATGTCCCAGACGGGCTGCTCCGAGGAGGAGGCGCGGAAGGCGCTCGAGGAATGCGACGGCGCGCCCGCAGAGGCGATCCTGAAGGTCATGGCGGCCAAATGACGCGTGCCTGCGGGAAAGGATTATAGCGCATCACTCGTTGTCCACTGCCTTGCAGGGCGAGAGCACATGAAACTCCATCAGATGAGGGCGGACTGCAGGATGTGCGGCAAGGAGCTCAAGGCGGACGACATGGACGACATGTTCGTCACGTTCTACTGCATGAAGTGCGGCGTCTACACGACCAAGCCGGTCGAGGACTTCAAGGACGAGCCGCAGGAGCCTGCGAGCGCCGCCGTACCCAAGGAAGACGCTGGCACCGGCGGTTGAGCTGGCTGAGGGCCATCGGGAGCCAGCACGGACGTAGCCGCCAACGCTTATATACGCAGTGAGCTTTTGCCTCAAAAGGCCACGGTCGACCCATCGGCTGGCTCGTGGCCATGGCAACGCAACGCCCCGGTAGTGTAGCGGCCTATCATCCGAGCCTGTCGAGCTCGGGACTCGGGTCCGAATCCCGACCGGGGCGCCACCCTCTCCTTCTATCGGCGTGGTCTGTCAGCGCTCAGCATCCGGCGGTCACAGCTCGAGCCATGTGCCGATGCCTTTCCTCTTCGCGGCTTCGACGATCCTCGCGGCGGTCACCATGTCCTCGACGGCGACGCCGAGGTTCATCGACATTGTCCTCTCCTCGGCGGCCTCCCTCCCTGGCTTCTTGCCGATGACGATGTCCGCCAGGTCGGCGTACACATCGGGTATGTCCGAGAAGTAGCCCACCGTGCGGTAGTACTCGAGCTGCCCGACGTCGTCCGTGCAGAACTTGTCGACCTCGCGCATCGCCTCCGGCTTCCAGTAGGAGTCGAAGTCGAGAGGGCAGGCGAAGCTCCCTTCCCTGAGCCATCCCGGCTCGATGGTTGGCTCCGGGTGCTTCAGTATGGGCCCCGCGGTGACCACTATGTCCGAGCCCTCGACGGCCTCCTTCGGCCCTGGCACGACCTCCACGTCGAGGCCGTAGGCCATCTTCATGTCGCTGGCGTACTTGCCGGAGACTTCGCGGTCTATGTCGAACGCCAGCACCCGCTCGAGGTCGAACATCGCGCCGTTCGCCTCCAGGTTCGCCCTGCCCTGGACGCCGCATCCGAGTATGCCGAACACGCGGGATTCGGATGATGCGAGGTGCTTGGC
Organism: Thermoplasmata archaeon; assembly: GCA_041554135.1. GTDB lineage: Archaea > Thermoplasmatota > Thermoplasmata > UBA10834 > UBA10834 > UBA10834. Next base: position 83,648 of record JBFFML010000007.1, read on the forward strand.
CGCGACGGCCGTCGCCGCAGCCGTGCGCTTGGCGGTGACCCATGACGCGTCCATGACGCATGTGGGCAGGCCGGTGTCGGGGTCGTTGAGCACGATCAGACCTGATATGTACGGCAGCCCGAGCTTCCTGTTGCCCGGGAACCCGCTCACCCACTTCATGCCGGCGACGCGCGTGGATCTCAGGTACGCGGGCATGGCGTGTATGAACGCGTCCTGCATCGGGTGGATGCCTGGCTTGGGCGGCATCTCGGCGCCGCCCCTGCCCTTCTCCGCGAACGATGCCTCGACGGCGTCTATGACGTCCGCGATGGGCAGGCCGACACGTTCGACATCCTTCGTGGACAGATAGAGCAGTTCGCTGGACATGATAGCACCTACGCACTCAATGGTCGTGCGACCGAAAAAACTTGCCTCGTCACTCCCGGCCCTCGGACGCGACGTTCTGGACAATCATAATATCCCGATTGGCCGCTGTATATGCCCATCGACGGGAGCCGCGCCTCCCGGAGACGCACTTGGAGGAGGGAGGAGTTGACGGAGAAGGTCAAGGTATATGCCCTGAGCACGTGCCCTTACTGCAGAAGGACGAAGCAGTTTCTGAAGGACAACGGGGTGGAGTGCGACATCGTCGATGTGGACATGCTCGAAGGCAAGGAGCAGGACGATGTGCTGGAGGAGATCGAGAGGATGACTGGAAGGCAGTCGTTCCCCGTCGTCCTGATAGGCCCCGAGGTCATCGTAGGGCACGACGAGGAGAAGCTGAGGAAGGCTCTGGGGCTATGAGCGCCGGCAACGACCGCAGGGTATTCTGCCCCGTATGCTCCGCCCGGTTCGTGCCAAGCGCCGACCCAGTAGAGGGAGATGTCCATGTATGCCCCGTCTGCGGGCAGAAGCTCACCCTCAGGCTGGACGGCGACGGATGGCAGGGCGAGCGCGTGGACAAGTACTCCGACAAGGAGATACTCGACAGGGTCGAGGAGTTCGCCAGGATCAGAGGGTACGAGTTCAACGAGATGAAGGCCGAGATAATCGAGGGGCTCCGAGAGAAGAGGCGCAGGTTCGGCGACTTCTACTGTCCCTGCAGGCTGTCGCACGAAGCCGACTACCAGTGCCCTTGCAGGCCCACGCGTGGAGGCGACGTCGAGAGGGACGGCAGGTGTCACTGCGGGCTCTTCTGGAAAGGCGCATGATGGACGGCGCGGGACGCCCGTGCGAGGCGCTAGACATCATATGCTTGAAAGACACTACCACATAATCGCCTCCGCTCCCCCGTGGAGGCGCCCCGCGAACGGCATCGGCGCGAGCGAACGGAGAACATCTGGAACTCAGAAACCAGATATAGGACAGGAATCATGAGCGAGAACGTGCACGAGAACTCTCTGGAGAAGGCGCTTTCAGTCACCACCGCGATGATGAGCACGCGCGATGTCCAGCAGCTGTTCGGGCAGATCGTCGAGAGCATCACGACGAGCTTCGGGTTCGAGGGTTGCGACGCATTCCTGCTGAACAAGAAGACCGACGAGTTCAAGCTCGTGACCTCGAAGGGATATGACGAGGAGGAGACGGAGCAGCTCGTGGGGAACGTGAAGCCGTGGGACAGGTTCCAGAGGGACATCGACGCGGCAGAGCGGCTTGGGAGGTTCACGTACCTATACAAGGCGACGCCCGACGACAACGCGGACACGTACTACGGGCTGCTGCATCCGGAGAGGGCCGCGCTTCCACGGGAGCACGAGGACGACTGGCACGAGCTCGACGTCCTCTACGTCACGTTCGAGGACAAGGACGGCAACATCATCGGCTTCCTCGAGCCGGACGGACCCCTCAACAGGAAGCTGCCGTCGAGGGACCTCGTGACGAACCTCGAGATCTTCGCGAGCCTCGCGTCGATCGCCGTGGCGAACGCCGAGCTCGTCGACGAGCTGAACCAGACTATCGAGAACTACAGGATATTGACCGAGGCGACGGCGGCGCTCCAGGAGCCGTTGGACCTGAAGGACACGCTCGGCAAGCTGGCGGAGAGCCTGAACAAGATCGTGCCCTTCGAGGAGATAAGCGTGTACCTCATAGACTGGGAGCGGAACCTCATGCTGCCCGCCTTCGCGACGGGAGAGCACGCGGAGGTCATAATGTCGGACATCGGCCCGATAGCCGGCCTCGCGGGCGAGGTGGCGCAGACGGGGAGGCTGGAGATAGTCGAGGACGCATGGGACGACCCGCGCGTGGAGACCATACCGGGCCTGGGGAGCGAGAAGGTTAGGCAGGCGATGATGTGCATACCCCTCAACAGCAAGGCGGGAGAGGTGGTCGGCGTCCTTGAGCTATTCAGGGAGAAGGGCAGGCAGTTCACCGAGCAGGAGTACGAGATCGCCGTCCCGTTCGCGACGAACGCCGCAGCGGCGGTCGAGAACGCGAAGCTGCGGGACGAACTGAGGGAGAACTTCGAATCCGCGAGGAAGGCGTACGAGGACATGAAGACGCTCGACCAGGCCAAGGACAACCTCGTCAACACCATCTCGCACGAGCTCAGGACGCCCCTGACGACGATACTCGGCTACCTCGAGATGGCGTCCGAGGGCATGTACGGCGAGGTGCCCCCAAAGCTGAAGGAGAAGTTCTCGACGATGCTTGGGTCCATAAACCGCATCAACTCGCTCGTGAGCAAGATGCTGGAGATGTCGCGCCTGCAGGAGAAGAGCCTCGTGCTGGACCTCGAGCCCGTCAACCTCGCGACGGTGGCCCGGGAGGTGGTCGACGACAAGCGGGGCGAGGCCGAGGCGAGGGGACACGAGGTGCGCGTGCTGTTCGGGACCGAGCTACCAGTGGTGAACGCCGACAGGCTGAGGATGTACGACGTCGTCGCCACGGTGTTCAACAACGCCGTGAGGTACACGCCGCCCGGAGGCAAGATAACGCTGGGGGCGGACATCCTGGCAGGCAAGGTCCACATATGGATAAGGGACAGCGGCGTGGGCATCTCGGATGACGACAAGGGCAAGGTGTTCGACAAGTTCTTCCTCGCGGACGCGGGCCTAACGCGCGAGGACGGGCGCGTCGGGATCGGCCTGTTCGTCGCGAGGGAGATAGTGAGGAAGCACGGCGGCGAGATGTGGTTCGAGAGCAAGGCGGGCGTGGGCAGCACGTTCCACTTCACCGTGCCCATAGGCCGCCCGGTACGCATCTGAAGATATGCCTTTTATAATCCATGGAAGCAAGTGGCCATGCTCATATAGGACTTTTATACCCAGAATCGAAGATGTCGCGGGAAAGGGTTTCGACGAAGTGGTTTGAGCGGGCACGCGATGTCAGCACGCGCCCTTCTCGAACGCCTCGGGGGCCGGCCAGGACGGGTCCTCGGTGAGGTACTTGTGCATCGTCTTCGCGGCGCGCTTGCCGTCGCCCATGGCGAGGATGACAGTCGCGGCGCCCGTCGATATGTCCCCTCCGGCGAACACGCCCTTCTTGGACGTCCTGCCCTCGGCGTCGACGGCTATCGTGCCCCACTTGGTCGTCTTCAGGTCGGGCGTGGTCATCGGCACGAGCGGGTTGGGGCTCTGTCCGATGGCGATCAGGACGGTCTGGCAATCGAGGATGAAGTTCGACCCCTCTATCTTGATCGGCCTTCTCCTGCCAGAGTCGTCGGGCTCGCCGAGCTTCATGCGTATCGCCTCGATCTGCTTGATGTTGCCCGACTCGTCCCCTATGTACCTCACAGGGGCCGCCAGGAGCTCGAACCTGACGCCCTCCTCCTTGGCGTGATGGACCTCCTCGCGCCTCGCGGGGAGCTCGGCGTCCGAGCGCCTGTAGAGGATTATGGACTCCTCGGCGCCCAGCCTCAGGGACGTCCTCGCGCAGTCCATCGCGACGTTGCCGCCGCCCAGGGTCACGACCGTCTTGCCCACGCGTATGGGCGTGTCGTACTCCGGGAAGTTGAACGCCTTCATCAGGTTCACCCTCGTGAGGAACTCGTTAGCAGAGAGTATGCCGTTCAGGTTCTCACCCTCCAGGTTCGTCCAGTTGGGCAGTCCCGCCCCCGTGCCGACGAACACCGCGTCGTACTCCTCGAGCAGGTCGTCGACCGTGTCCAGCTTCCCCACGACATGGTCGTTCCTGATCTCGACGCCGCTCCTGCGGATGAAATCGACCTCGGCCTTGACGATCTCCTTCGGCAGCCTGAACTCGGGGATGCCGTAGACGAGCACGCCACCTGAGTACTGCAGCGCCTCGAAGAGCGTGACCTTGTGCCCCAGCTTCGCGAGGTCCCCGGCGACGGTCAGTCCCGCGGGGCCTGCGCCGACGACCGCGACCTTCTTACCCGTCGAAGGGGCCGGCTGTATCTTCCCGTGCTTCTGCTCGTTCCTCTCCCAGTCCGCGAGGAAGCGCTCCAGCCGGCCTATGCCCACGGGCTCGTTC
>JBFFML010000008.1:0-66743 GCA_041554135.1 Thermoplasmata archaeon
CGAGACCTTGGCCGAGAGCAGCGCCCTCGGGTTGATGGAGAGCGCCCAGTCGAAGTGCTTCTTGTGGTCCTCCACGGAGTAGACGCTGTGGAACGGGAACGGCGAGAAGAGGCTCGTGTACGGCACCGCCTCCCTCATCCTCGCCACATCGGGCGTGTTCTTGTCGCCCAGGAGATGCCCTCCCAGTCCGGGCTTGGCACCTTGGGCGTACTTGAACTCGATTATGCGCGAGCGCTGAATCGTCTCCTCCCTCACGCCGAACAGTCCCGTGGCGATCTGTGTGATAATGTTGTCCTTGAACGGCACGAGCATCTCGGGATACCCGCCCTCGCCTGTGGAGACGAACGTGTCCCACATCCTCGCAGCGGTCACCCTCGCGAGCATCGTGCGCACGCTGATCGAGCCGAACGACATGCCACCGCCGAAGAACGGCACGGGCGTACGTATCCTCTCGCCGCCGCTCCTCCTGTTCAGCTCCATCGCGGTCGACATGTCCTCGGGGTCGTGTCTCGGCGTCTTCTGCGGGAGGACGAACCGGAGTTCGTCGAAGCCGCCGCCGGAGCGGCCTTCGTTGGCCGGATGGTCCAGCGGCAGCGGCAGGCCCGTCTCCGCCTGACGCCACGTCGCGAGTATCATCTCGGCCGGCCAGCGGTAATCGCCGAGACAGGCGATGTTGTCGCTGCCCCTCAACGACAGGGAACTGGTCGGGCAGTTGGCCACGCAGAAGAACTCATTCGCCTCGCACGACGGGCCGATGCATCTCCTGTCGTCTGGCGGCAGTATCCTCGCGTGCCCCTCGACCCGTCTGTGGACACCGTACGGGCACAGGCTCTCGCACAGTCCGCAGGAGATGCATGTGTCCGCGCGAACGACCTTGAACCGGTTCATGAACCTCAGGCGGAGCGACGGGTCGAGTGCGGCCTCGGGGTACGTGTCCGCGTAAGGATCCGGGCCTGCGCTCACCTGACATCACCCCCTCCCAGCGACGAGGACAGGTCCTTCTCGAGGTCGTCGAAGAATATCGCGCGGCCGAACTCTCCCCTGAGCCTCCTGACCTCACGCAGACCCATCGCCCCGAGGACTTCGAGCATCTGGTCCCGCCAGGCCCCGACGAGGTTCGATACGCGGTCAGAGACCCACTGGATGCTCGCCGACGAGATGTCGATCGGGCACTTGGCCAACGAGCACTCCGTGCAGTTCCTGCACTCGAGGGCGATCATCACGGCCTTGCCGAGCCGGACGGCGTCCGCGCCGCAAATGATGCTCTTCGGCACGTGCTCCGCGGCCGCGAGGCCTCCTCCGGAGATGATGGTAATCTCGTCTCGCCTTCCCACGGACACGAGCTTCGAGTGTATCGCCTGGAGGGAGTCCTTCGCGTGCCTGCCATCGTCGCCGAACTCCATCGCGCCGTCCGTGTACTCGATGTTCGCCACGGCGACGCCCATGTCGAGCATCTCGAGCACGACGTCCTCGACGCCCCTCTCCGCCTTGAGTCGGACGGAGACGACCTTGTCCGGATGCGCCTCCGTAAGGCGATGCATGTCCTCGCGCCACGAACCGTCCGCCACGGTCTCTATCATCCGTATCCCGTCCGGGAGCTCCTCGGACGAGACGACGGTCCCTGGCGGGATCATAGGGACGAGGTTCTCCTCGCATCCCTGGGGCAGTCCTTGCGACATCGATTTGAAAGGGATGAACGCGAGCGTGCCGAGCGCCTGGGCGGCGACGAGTATCCCCTGGGCGACGTTATCGGGACACGGGTCCATCATCGTCAGGTCCAAGGTCATCGGTATCGGTATCTCGAAGAGCGGGGGCATCTCGGTCGCCAGCCCGCCCTCGGGCGAGAACTCGAGGAAGGAGGGTATCCTCCCTATGTCGACGCTGGTGGAGATGGACTCGCGGCCGTGGATGCCGTCCCTCGTGGGCCGGACTATCTCCGACATGTCGGTCCACATCGCGTCGTAGCCGTCGCCCGCGAACTTGCCCCGGTATCCCGCCCCCAGGACGGGTATCTTGCCCGTCTCGGACTCGTTCCATATCGTGGTGATCCGAAGCGGCGACCACACGCCGCTGCCAAGCGACCGGTACTCCTCGCCCTCGGACATAGTGAGGGCTCCTTGGGGGCATTCGGCGACGCATCGGAAGCAGTTCTTGCAGAAATGGCTCACGGGGTCCGCCATCTTCCTCGGGTCCGACGCCGACCGGTTGTGCACGCCGAATATGCACGCCTTCTCGCACCGGCCACAGTTGACGCAGTTGTCGGCCCGGGATATCACGAACTTGGGCACCCTCGGGGCCCTCGCCTCGACCGTCTTCAGCGGGATGTGGTAACGCTCATACATCTTCGCCATCACCCCCGGGACGGCTCCTCGGCGCGCCGATCACGAGGCCCTTCTTCACGAGGGCGTCGTACGCCGGTGACTCCTCGGCGAACCTCAGGAACTCATCGATCTCCCCCGCGTCCCTGCCGTGCACGCGCTCGAGCCGCCGCTCCAGCTCGTCGTACACAGGCAGGAGCTCCAGCCGGGATTGGCATACCTGCTCGCACGCCTTGCACCTCATGCACAGGAACGTCCGGTCCGAATGCTCCTTGCTTATCGGGAAGCCTCCGGCCATCGCCTTGGCAGTGAGCAGTTTGCCCCTCGCGGTCACCCTCTCGTCGCCCAGGAGCAGGTACGCGGGGCACACGCTGACGCACGAGCCGCACATGGCGCACTCGTCCGCGGCGGCCAGCACCTGGTCGCGGCTCCTGGGCTCGAACAATCTCCCGAGCGCCCTGGAGAACCGGCCCAAGAACGAGGTCGAGACCGGCGAGAACGCGAGCAGCAGACGAAGGACTGGGCGCATCAGGCGCGGGTCGAGCATCGCGCCTCCGATCCCTGCCCATCGGCCGGAAAGCGAGAAGTACTTGCCACGGTTCATGAGACGCTCGGGGTCGAGCTTCGCCTTCAGCCGCTCGAGCCGCGCACGCTCTTCGGCGTCGGTCGACTCCGAGAAGGGATGGTTCCACACGCCCAACGAGTACGGGCGGCCGCCCTCGTCGATGAGCGCGCAACCCAACAGCAGCGACTTGAACGCGTCGAGCGTGTAGGCGAACGTGTTGCCTTGATCGACAAGGTAGAAGCACAGCAGGAGGGCCTCTCCGTCCGGCAGGTAGTGCACCTCGAACATCGGCTCGAGGGCCATCTGCCTGCACGTCCTCTCGGCTCGGGCGATGGTAGCCGACAGCCTCCCCAGCGGCACGACGAGCTCGGTGCCCAGCATACCAGGGCCATGAGTCCTGACCTTCATCGGGAAGAAACGCTCGTTCCACAGATACCTCGCGACGTACTCCTTCTCCTCCGAGAGTCCCAGCTCGGACAGGAGCTTTCGGAAGGCCGTGGCCGAGACCTCGCCTTCCACGTTCACGACGACCGCGTCCCTGGCGCGCAGATGGTCGCCACCGACGGACGCGGACACGTGTTTGAGCTTCGACGCGCTCTCGTAGACGATGTGGACTGGGCGGACGTCGCTGGCCATGAGCGAGCGAGCGAACGCGAACGCCGCCTCGGGGCCGTCGAAGAGGAGCAGATGGGGGACCGCCCGCTCCGAGCATCTGGACAGCGAGAGCGTCGCGGACGCGATCACGCCCAGTTGTCCCTCGCTTCCGAAGACCGCTCCGAACGAGTCGTCGTCTCTCGAGAATCTCCTGACATCACCGCCGGGCGACACGACATCGATCGCGAGGACGCTCCTGCTCAGATGCCCGCGTGAGTAGGAGTTCAAGCCAAGCCCGCCGGTGGCGATCCACCCGCCCACGGTGGAGAACTTGCTGGACGGGCAAGTGGGTACGCGCAGCCCGTGGACGGAGGCCTCGTTGTCTATGTCCGCCCAGCGGACGCCCGCCTCCACGGTCACGGTCCCGCCGTCGACGTCGAGGTCGAGCACGCGATCCATCCTGGACATGTCGACGACGAGTCCGCCGGCGACGGGGACTGAGCCCCCGAACGGCGACGAGCCCGCGCCTCTCGGTATGATCGTCATGGCCTCTTCCGCCGCGCGCTTCATCACGTCCGAGAGGGCGGCGACGGACAGCGGCTGCACGACCGCGTCGGGCATGTTCCTGAAGATGAACGTCCTGAGCATCTGTGGGATGTACGATTGGTCCCTCGAGTACAACAGCCGCTCCCCCCGGCTCGATATGACCCGCAGTTCGACCGAGGCGCCTTCGGCCAAAGCCCTATACGCGCCGTTCGGCACGCTGTCGTCCTTGGCGGAAAATGTCGTCAGAGGAGAGGGTGGGCCGTCGCCAGAAATAGCCCGGCCTACACCTGACGATGCCATGTGTCCCCACCTCAGGAAGGGAGGTATCCCGAACTCCGTCCCCCGAGCCGAGAGCAACCACCATGAGAACCATGCTCCGTCCAGGAGCGGCGATCCAAACAGATGCGAGGACAGTTGCTCACTGGTGTCTTGCTCCTAAGACGAAAGCGCTGTACGCAGAGACCGTATTTAGCCCTTTCTGAGCACAACCCGCCAATTGCACGATTTGGCGCATGGCAGAGCGGCGTTTGTCGGCATTCTGCCGACGGTACCGGTCCGTTCGCGGTCATTGGCGAGCAATAGTATATATACGATGAACTTTACATTACTCACCCGGCACTGGTTGTGTGCCAAGCGATACGAGAAAGCCCGACTTTCGACAGAGCGAAGATTTGTTTCTCCGAGCGATGGTTTGAGTTTTTGAGTAACTGCAAGGTATCAACAGCGCCGACAGCAAAAGGAAGAATGAGCATGGAAGACAACACTGAAGACAGTGGCACGGAAGAACAGAGCGTGGAGACGAAGATCAAGGACCTCAACCCGCATTCGAAGCGCGTTGACGTCTTTGCGAAGTGCCTCGAAGTAGGCGAGCCGAAGGAGATACCAGGTAGGTTCGGCGGCTCGCGAAAGGTGGCTGAGGCCACGATAGCTGACGAGACGGGAGCAATAGTTCTGTCCCTCTGGGACGACCAGATCGGGACTTTGACAAAGGACGATGTCCTGCAGATCAAGAACGGATACGTATCCCTCGTCAGGGGACACATGCGTTTGAACGTGGGTAAGTACGGGACGCTCGACAAGGGCGACGGTGGCTTGGACGAGGTCATGACGGACCCGAACATGAGCGACAAGGAGTACGAGCAGCCTCCGAGGCGGAACCGCAGCGGCGGCGGAAGGCCCAGGGACAGGGACCGCGACTCGGGCGGATACGGCGGCGGCATGAGAAGGCGCTTCTGAGGCCATCGCGGTAAAGACCGTACAAAGGCGGCTCCGCACGATAGCGACACGGGCCGCCCCAAAACCCTTATCTTTCGTTTTCCGAAGAAGTTACTTGGCGGGCGCCGTCCAATCTAACCATTGGAGGATATCTGTCTGCGTCGGACCGCGTTTTCGGTTCTTCATACTGTTCAGAGCGGTGGAATGGACCAGGAACGAAGTTGCGCCGCAATATACGACAGTCGTCGGAGACACGGCCAGGTTGTGACAATGAGATACGACTACTGCCTGGTGTTTCAAGTATCGCGGATATCACTCACGGCCAGCGATCCCCCTTCGCGCGTCTCGGATATGACTGGTGACCTTCACACGCGTATTTCGGATGATCTCCATCAAACGCCAATACTCATCGAGCATGTGCCACATATCGGGATTGTTTGCCATCATACGCGGCAGAAGCGAGATGCATTCATCCATGTACTTGCCCAGCCTGGGTCTGGCGATTGGCACGTCGTCGCAGACGGGTAGTCTATGGCCCGCCAGGCGTGACAAGTCCATCCTTGCCTTTATATCGACTTTCTTATGCCTCATGCCACCCTGAGATTCGATAATCTTGTCAACCCCAACCTGACTCAGCTCGGCCCTGTTCGCCCGTCGTAGTTTTTCGAGCAGGCCATCAGCGAACTGAGTCCGCGTAACCACGACTGAAGTCCCGGACGAGTCGTTGGCGGATTCGGGAAGCCATGCGTCACCGAATGAGATGTCGGCAAGCTCAGATGCGTAGTCGTCGCAAAGACGACAGCGATGTGGGACAAAGGACCTGAAACGGGCGTCGTAGTATCTCATCAGTTCGACCTCTTTGACAGCCCCGCTCTTTGTCCACACGCGTCCCTTGCCAGGCCACCCTTCTCCCCGGTATCGGATCTCAGTCACGTCCCGTTCGGGGACCCCATATTTCTGAAGCAAGAAACTTGTTCCAAAGTAGCTTATTGACATCTTGCAGAAGAGGCCGATCCGCAAGACGATCCTGGCCCTCAGGGTGTCGTTCAGCCTCTCGAACTTCCTAATCCCGACAATGTGGCAAGGCAGGCCGACCACAGCATATCTCCCGTTCATGCTCAAGACGTCCTTCAAGGCGACATTCGTGGATACGGGACAGTACTTGCTGCCTGATGCTTGGAGTATCTCCTCCTGGTTCCTGGCGATAAACGTCTCTGATTCAAGCGGGTTGTCCTGCCTCATCCTCGTAACCAAAGCACCATCGATCAGCCCTTCCTCCAGTGCGAACAACAGTAACTCAGTCACCAATCCGCCTGAAGAGGCTCTCCGCCTGAGTGCGGCGTCTGTAGAGAAACCGAGGTAGCATTTCGAGTAACTGCCAGTCCTTCGATCATATGCGTTACCACTGAATATCTGACGGCTCAGATCAGCCAAGCCAAACCCGGGGCCGGGGCATACGCGGACGCAGGCTCCGCATTCTTCACATGACACGCCATCTACTTCCGGGACATAGACACCTGTCTCGGAAGACCGGACAATGCTTATTGAATCATTCGGACAAATCGACGCACACGTTCCACAGCCTGTGCACAGCCCATTCCGCGCTATAGTTGAGACGTTCACCTGCACCACTTCAATAGGGATAACGGGGTCCAAAGACATGCTGTGCATTCGCTGAATATCTGCACCGTCGTGCCGCAAAGGCTGTTCATTCCAACCATCTTTGCGGAGGAGATGAGTGTCGTGCTGAGAGTCAATGCAGAGACTATCGAATAGAGGACACGAACCATATCCAAACACTCCAACAGAGTCATTCTAACGGAAGCCTATCTGCTGTATATGACAGTTGTGAGGACACCAGATGGGAAAGGAGCATGTGTGGCGAAGGCCGCGGGAGGGAGGAAACCGGCTTGAAGCGCCCTCCTCGAATCGCCACTCCCGCCGATTGGGGGCTCCCGGCAACTCCCAAACTGGCAATGAACTCCGTCGCCCATCGCGTAGGTCACAGGAATTCGCCACGCTATGGCGGACCAACGAAGGTATCATGTCCTCACTAAGGCAATACGAACGTGCCACAGCCGAGTGACAAGGGGGAGAGTGGATGACGAGGGTGATAGCGCTCAACTGCAGCCCGCGCATGGAGAAGGGGAACACGGCACAGGTCTTCGACCCGTTCGTGACAGGCATGAGGGGAGCGGGAGCGGACGTGGAGTTGGTCCACACCAAGAGACTGAAGATTCAACCTTGCATAGGTGATTTCCAGTGTTGGTACAAAACACCTGGCATATGCCGGTTCGACGACGACGTCCCCGCATTGCTGGAGAGGATGGCCCGGGCCGATATCTGGGCGTTCGGAGTCCCGGTCTACGCCAAGCTACCAGGCGAACTGCAGAACCTGTTGAACCGGACCATGCCGCTGTTCGACCCCAAGGTCGTGATCCGCGGAGGGGCGCTCCTGCCCAGCCGACGGGACGGCTTGGAGCTGAAGACCATCGCGCTAGTCTCCTCGTGCGCATATTGGGGGCTGGAGAACTTCGAGCTGCTAATCGCCAACTTCGAATTCCTCGCGAAGGCCTTCGACGTCAAGCTCGCCAGGTCTCTGCTCAGGCCCAACTCGGACCTCTTCGCGAAGATGGCTAGAGACGGCGACGACAGCCTCGGCATACTCGCAGCCTCGGAGCGGGCGGGTGCCCAGCTCGTCAAGCGCGGCAGCATCCGGAAGGAGGCGGCGGAGGCCGTTCAGGTCCCGCTCATGACATTGAAGGAATTCATGGCGAACGCAGGATGACCGGAATGGGACGGCGAAACTCGACCGCGCAGGAGGCCGTGAGGGACCTTTTCGCTTCGACCATTCGGCCGACGACGTATCATGCGCCCTGCCTGATCCTGGCCTCCGCGGCGCTCTCGGGCCTGTCGATCGCCGGTCCCACCCTCCGGGCGAAGAAGACGTAACCCAGGCAAGAGAGAGCACCGACCGTTCCGAACAGCAGCCATATCACGGAGGCGTCTGTCAGCGCGCCCAGCAGATACATGCCGACCACGAACCCAAGGCCGCTGCCGATCTGCTGCACCATCCCGGAGAAGCCCATGTAGACGCCTCTCTCCGTCTCCGGGGAGAGGTCCGCTATTATCGCGGAGATGATGGACATGTAGAGTATCTCGCCGAGCGTGATCACCACGATGCATCCGGTCAGGGTGAGGAAGTCCGTCGCCAGGAATATGATGCCGAACCCGACTGAGGCGACCAACTGCCCACTCGCCAACACCACGGACCGACGAAACTTGACCATCTGCGACGTCACCCACATCTGCAGCGTGACGACCATGACTGCGCTTACCGCGAACAGTATGCCGAACATCTCCTCGCTGATGCCGAGGGTTTCGAAAGCGTAGACCGGGAGCACGGACACCCATTGGGCGAAGAAGAACCAGAATATCGCGCTGAGCGAACATAGTATCAGGAACGGCCTGTCGCGGCGCACCGACATGACGGCCCTGAACGTGATCGCCGTGGACGTGATCTTCTCCGGCCGGGTCTCCCTTATGAATATGAAGTTCAGGACGAACGCGCTGGCCAGGATGAGGGCCCCGAACACGAACAGGACTCGGATCGACTGAGAGGCAACGATCAGCCAGCCTAGGACGGGGCCGAACACGATGCCCACGTTCCAGGCCACCCTGAGGGCGCTGTACGCCCTCGGCCTGTCGATGGGCTTCACGATATCGGCTATCATGGCGTTGGCTGCGGGCATGTACATCGAACCGACGAAGGAATCTGCGAGGACCAGCAGCATGAGCGTCACGAAGCTGTTCGCGAAGAAGTACATGAACATCGTCAGCGACATCAAGCCCAGGCTTGCCAGGAGGACCGGTCTTCTCCCGATCTTGTCCGCCAGCATCCCGCCGATTATCATCGAGGGGACGCCGGCGACCGTATACCCTGCCAGGACGACCCCTGCTTTCCATTCCTCCAGCCCGACGTCCAAGGTGATGAACAGGGCAAGGTAAGGGATTATCAGGCCGAACGCCGTGTTCTCGATGAGCGCGCTAGCTACCAGCACCTTGTAGGTTCTGGGGAATCCCTTGAGGTCATCGAGTACCATATTCACGCCCCGCTTGACTGTATCTGTCGGAGCAGCGCCCGACAGCGATGTCGAATACGAGCTGGTCCTCACAAAGAAGGTTATTATTACCTGCTCCGCATTCTTGTCTTCGGCTCGTGAGTATGTCGATTTGCCAAATAAGCATTCTGTCTAGTGACGATATCGAGCAGGTACACGAGAACACGCTCTACGTGCTCGAGGAAACCGGCGTCAAAGTGCTGAGCGAGAAAGCCTTGGACCTGCTCGAGCACGGCGGCGCCCTGGTCGACCGAGAGATCATGACCGCATACCTCACCGAACACATGGTGAACGAGGCGGTCAAGGCGATGCCGAAGCGGATATCACTGTGTTCGAGGGACCCTGCGCGTGACATGACGGCCCCGAGGCGAGGGCCGCCGTACATGGCGACCAACGGCACGGCGGTGTACATGCGCGATATCGAGACCGGCGAGAAGCGCGCGACGATGGGCAAGGACCTGAAGGACTTCACGGTCCTCAGCGACGCAATCGACTCGATCGACTACATATGGCCGATCGTCACGGCTCAGGACGGGCCTGAGAACGCGCGTGGGCTGAACGACCTCGTGATATCGCTCCGCAACTCCACGAAGCACTTCCAGGGCGAGGGCATGTCGGAGAAGGAGGCGGAGGACATGGCGCGCGTCGCAGCCGCCGTGGTCGGAGGCGAGGACGAGCTCGCTAAGAGGCCGATATTCTCGACGATACAGTGTCCCATATGTCCGTTGGAGTTCGAGAAAGGCTCCGTCGAGGCGACGATGGCGTTCGCGAGGGCAGGCATCCCCGTGGTGTCGATGTCGATGGCGCTGTGCGGCCTCACGGCGCCGGTCACGCTGGCGTCGGCGATCACCATCGTCAACGCGGAGAACCTCGCCAGCTTCGTGATATCGCAGCTGGCCAAACCAGGCGCGCCTGTGGTCTACAGCTCGGAGTCGAGCATCATCAACATGCGCACAGGGGAGATCAAGTACGGCTCGATCGAGGAGGTCATCATCGCGGCGGCCGTCGGGCAGATGGCGAAGTCGTACGACGCCCCGACGATGGTCGGCGGCTTCGGACTCGGGCTGCGTGGGGATGAGCCCGGCATATCCGCGACGGCGGCGGAGACGGCGATGGCGGCGATGGTCAACCTGTCGATGACGGACTTCTCATCCGGCATAGGAGGACTCGACCAGGCAAAGGGTGCGGCGCTGGAGCAGATAATCATAGACGCCGACGTCTGGGAGGCGATAAGGGAGATCCGCAGGGACGTCGCCTTCGACGATGACCACTTCGCGGTCGACCTCATCGAGAAGGTCGGTCCTGGGGGCAACTTCCTCCGGGAGCCGCACACGGTGAGGAACATGCGCAATGAGCTGTTCATCCCCGATTCGGACAAGGCCGCGCTCTACGACCTCTACAGCGTGATGACAGGCAACAAGGGCATCGTCGAGCAGGCGAGGAAGAGGGCGAGGGACATCCTGTCGGAGCACAGGCCTGAGCCGCTGGACGGGGACGCTGACAAGGCGATCGACGATATCATGGCCGAGTACGCGAGATGACCGGCTCGGTCCATGACAGCGATGCAGCGTCCGTCGAAGACGGGATTGAAACGATGTCGAAGTACAGCGGATTGCCTCCCCAGAAGGCGTCGATGCTTCTTCCAGGGTTTGCCGACCAATCGCCCCATCCGGAGAACGTGTCTGTCCTCCAAGCGTATGTCTGATAGGGATAGGCGAGGACGATCGCCCCGACATCCAGGTAATGGATTCTCTGGCAATCCTTGATGCTCTGCGCCCGCTCAGTCGCATCCAGGCGAGTCACCGAGTCGAGGAAGTGTTGGTCATAGGTCTCATTCGAGCAACCATATGAGAACCACTCGTCGGCCGCGAGGTTCGAGCAGGAGTACAGCATGTATGCAGGATCGGGGTGGGACATGATACGGTCGGTGAGCTGGATGTCATACTCAAGAGGGGTGATCGGTTCGACAGGCCAGTAGGTAGCTGTCTGATAGACGATGTTCACCCCCACGCCGATCCCCTCCCAGGCGAACCTCGCCAAGTCCGCGACGGCATTCAGGTGAAGGTCACCCTGTAAGACCGCGATGGTCAACTCGAGGGAAGTGTTCTCGGGCACCCAACCGTTCCTCACAGGCGCGCTTTCGTTCGTCGCGACCCTCACATCGGGAGACTCGTCGGTGAATTCGTATCCGTTCTCCTCGAGAAGTTGAGCGGCGCCTGCTGGATCGTAGCCGATTGCCTCGGCCTCGGTGACCTCGTAGCGCATCTCCTGGTTCACAGGTGAGACCAAGGTCGAACCCTCGCAAGCGAGCCCGAGATACGCGTCTTCTATCACTTCCGAGTTGTTCATGGCCATCGACAGAGCACGCCTTACGACGATGTCATCGACCAACGGGCTCGACGCGCCGCGGTAGTTCCCGAATGTCATCGCCAGCAGCCTGTTCGTGCAGGTCAGGTCGTCACATATCTCTATGGAATCGTATATGCCTTCGTCGATCTTGTCGCGCAATGTCGTGATCGCCTGAGGGCTCAGAGAGGCGACATCGACGTAGTGATTCTCGAGAGCTATGGACAGAGCCAGGTCGTCATCGTAGAAGTACAGCTCAATTCCCTCGATGCCGACTTCCATCTCACGGTCAATTGCCCAGTGATGGTTGGGGTTCCGAACGAGCGTGATCTCGTCGCCCTCCTGCCATTCGCCGAAAATGTCGGAAGTGACCATGAACGGACCAGTCCCCACCAGAGGAGGATCAGACGATGATTGGGCTCCCTGCCAAGTGAAACCTATGTATGTCGCAGTAGCGTCCACAAGCAGATGGCGAGGCAGGATTGGTATGAACAACGAGTCCCCGAATGCGACTGGTATCGGTTCTCCCGTGTCTCTGTCGAAGAAGTGGACCCTGACGGTTCCGTTGTCGACGAACTCAGCATGATGGATGAAGTACGTGTAGGGATGATACATCGGAATCGTCGAGTAATTGCCAGCCATCAGGTTCAGCGTGAACACCACATCTCTCGCATCGAACGGGACGCCGTCGTGCCAAACGGCGTTCTGCGTCAGCGTGTACTCCCACACGGAACCGTACGGTCCGATGTCATCGACGATGCTCCAGTCGACGGCAAGGTTCGGCTCCGACTCCATATCGTTGCCCACAGACTGCAGGCAATCGTACACCAGCCCGTAGAATATCATTGACGAGTGCGACAACCCGATGCAAGGGTTGAGGCTGTCGACCTTCTCGGCAAGCCCGATGCTGAGCGGTCTGAGCGGTTCTGGCTCGTTCTCGAATGCGATGAACGTCAACAGGACCGCGACGGTCGATAGGATCAGGACCGCCGCAACGGATAACCCCAGGACAAGCATCCTCTTCGACGTCGTGGGAGAACTCTCAGACCCCATATGCCATCACTCCAGAAGGCGGCGAGAACCACCTTGACTACGGAAGACATCGACCTGCCGGTATTTGACTGTTCTTCGGACCTCTCGGCGCTCCCACGCCCTATGAGCGAAGCCCAGGCGTCATCGTTGAGGTTCGACGAGGACCTTGATGGAATCCTGAGCTTTGGCGACCAGTTCGAACCCCTTTCCGGCTTCGGCGATGCTTAGCCTGTGTGTGATCATGTCCTTGACGACGATCCTGCCGGAGCGCAGCAGCTCGATCGCATCAGCGATGTCCTCCGGGCTTCCGGCATAGGTCGATGTGATCGTCACCTCGTCCTTCCACAGCTCACCCATTGGCACGCTCACTCGCGCTCCCGGTGGGGGTGGGGCGAACATCAATATCGTACCACCCCTGTCGACGCATTCGAACGCCTGTTCCATGGCCCCTTTCGCTCCCGTCGAAACGACGACGAAGTCGGCCTTCCTTCCGTCGTTGGCAGCCTTGACGAGGGACGAAACGTCCTCCGACGCGACGATGACGCTGTCCGCTCCAAACCGCTTCGCGGCGTCGAGGCGGTAGCGGGAGATGTCCGTCGCCATTACTCTCGCCGCTTCGCTCGCCTTCGCGAGCTTCACGTTGAGCAGTCCCGCGATGCCGCTGCCGAGGACCAGCACGGTCGTCCCGGGTCTGAAACGCATGAGCTTGAAACCCCGTACGGCGCACGCGAGCGGCTCGATGAACACGCCGTCGTCGTATGTCAGCTCGTCCGGCAGGACGAACACTCCGTGCTCAAGGTTTATCGCCGGGACGCGGACGTATTCGGAGAATCCGCCGGGATAGAAGTTCGTGCTCCTCAGAGTGTCGCATGTGGAGTGATGGCCGCTCCTGCAGTATCTGCATTCCATGCACGGCACGTGATGCGAGACGAAGACACGGTCGCCGACAGAGTACGAGTCGACACCTTCGCCCACCTCGACGATGTCCCCGGCGATCTCGTGGCCGAGGACGAGCGGCGCACGCTTGATCCTGTACCACTCCATGACATCGCTGCCGCATATGCCGCACGCGACCACCTTCACGAGCAGCTCTCCAGGGCCGGCCTTGGGCCTCGGCATCTCCTCGAGCCGCACATCGCTGTTGTTGTAGTACATCGCCACGCGCATCTGCAGGTGCTCCTTCGGAAGCTGGTGAAGCCTCTCACTTCTTCTTCGCGGCCTTCTTGAAGAAGTCGTAGGCCTCATTGGCGGAGGCGTCCTCGTGGACGATCTTCCTCACGGCCTTGATCATAGGTATCGGGTTGTCGGACTGCCATATGTTCCGGCCCATGTCGACGCCCACGGCGCCCTTGGATATCGCGTTGTGGGTGAGCTCCAGCGCCTCCTTCTCGGTCATCTTGGGACCGCCAGCGACGACGATGGGCGCGGGACAACCTCCGACGACCTTCTCGAAGTCGTCGCAGTAGTACGTCTTCACCACATGAGCCCCTATCTCGGCGGCGATCCTGCAGCTGAGCGCGAGGAACCGCGCGTCCCTCTTGCCCAGCTCCTTGCCGACGGCCGTCACGGCGAGCACGGGCATGCCGTGCCTCTCGCCGTTGTCAACGAGTTCCGCGAGGCTCAGCAGCGTCTGCCTCTCGTACTTGCTGCCGACGAATATGGACAGCGCTATGCCGGACGCGTTCAGCCGGAGCGCGTCCTCGATGTCCGTGATGATCCCCTCGTTGGCCAGGTCCTCGCCGACGATGCTCGTGCCGCCCGAGACCCTCAGCACGACGGAGTTGAGTATGCCGGGGTCTATCGAGTTGCGCAACACGCCCCTCGTCAGCATTATCGAGTCGGCGTACGGCGCGAGCGGCATGATCGTCCTCTTCGGGTCCTCGAGACGGGACGTGGGACCGAGGAAGTATCCGTGGTCCACCGCGAGCATGACCGCACGACCGGTATCTGGCTTGATTATCCTGGACAACCTGTTCTTCAGACCCCAATCCATGTTAAGCACCTCCGGAGCCGACGGACTCAGGAGCGTCGTTTTGAGAAAGGTCGTAGCGTATTTATAGCTTGTCTGATGCGCGCTGGCTTGCCCTTGAGTCGAAACCTTATATGGAAGACGCACGGTTAGGGCATCCGAGAAGGGCGAGGACGATGAACGAGAAGATCCACACGCACATACGACGCATCGAGAACTACAGGTTCGAGATCGACTTCGACGAGTGGGAGGGCAAGATCGTGATGGACGAGCCCGCGCCGCTCGGGGAGTCGAAGGCGCCGAACGCGGGCATGATGCTCTCATCCGCCATAGGCCACTGCCTCTGCGCGAGCCTTCAGTTCTGCGCGGGCAAGGCGCACGGGAAGGTCGACGACCTCTCGGCCGATGTCGAGACGACGCTTGCCCGCAACGACAGAGGCAGATGGCGGATTGAAGGGATTAAGGTGCATATGAAGGCCATGATGGACGAGGAGAACCAGAAAAGGTTCGGACGATGCAGGGAACTCTTCGAGGACTTCTGCATCGTGACGGGAAGCGTGAGGCAGGGTGTGAAGGTCGACGTGGACCTGAGCATCGAACGGCCGGAGTGAGCGCGCGACGGGGTGGCGTATGATGATAGGCGCGGTGGGCGACGAGGAGAGGCTGTTGGACGAGGTGCTCTCCATGCTTTCCGGCCTCAGAGGCGTGCGGAAGGCGTTCTACCTTGATGGGGGGACCAAAGAGGAGCTGCGCGGGATCGAGCGCACGAGATCCGTGTCGCTCGGCCCCCTGACCGTGCACAACGAGGGGGTTCTGGACTGCCTGACGAGGAAGCACGTCGCCTGCATAGTCAAGGACTCCACCTTCAGGCCTCCGCCCGCGCCGACGGTCGTGCTCGTCGACGAGGAGGGGAAGGTCGTCGGCCGGGAGCTGATAGGTGGGGAGAAGCCAGAGGCGGCCCCCGGGCAGAAGCTCATATTCCTCGGCAAGGACTTCGTCATATTCTACGACGGCAGGAAGAGCACGAGGACGCGGTTCGTCCTCCCGCCGATAGACTTCGAGGAGGTGCGACGGATACCGGGCACGGCGAACGTCTGCTCATCCAGCCCCTCGACGGACGGCGACGTTTTCCTCAGGAGGAACGCCGGCCTGCCGGACGACCCGAAACTCGCGACGATACTCGTCGGGTTCGACCCTGAGCGGGCGTGACGAGGCCTGCCTGTTTTCGTAGCTCCCTGTCGAGGCGGGTGCCTGTTTCGACGTTCTTTCGAACGCCTGCCCAAAGGCGCCCCGGGGGACGCCCGCACGAGACGCTGGCCTTTCGAAGGATTTGCCAAACCCGCGGCGTCCCCGTCGCACCTTTTCCGGCTGGAATCCTTTGTATTTGAGCAACCTTTAAATCGATTGCTATCATGCTCTGAGACGCTCCCTTGCGGAGGCCGCTGTGCGCGGCCCCGCCGGGAGAGGCCAGTGGTGTTAGAATGGCATGTGACAAGGCAAATCCGTTTGAGAACATGAAGAAGCAGGTCGACATAGTCGGCAAGAAGCTGGGGCTTGACCCGGGCGTCATCGAGGTTATGAAGAGCCCGAAGAGGGAGCTAACGGTCAACTTCCCGGTGCGGATGGATGACGGATCGATAAGGGTATTCACCGGATACAGGGTGCAGCACAACGAGTCGCGCGGACCATTCAAGGGCGGGATTCGATACCACCAGCAGGTGGACATAGACGAGGTCAGGGCGCTCGCGGCCTGGATGACGTGGAAGACCGCCGTCGTCGACGTTCCATACGGTGGCGCCAAGGGAGGCATCATCGCCAACCCGAAGACGATGAGCGTGGCCGAGATCGAGAGGATGACGAGGAGGTACGCCTCCGAGATATCGCTCATCATAGGCCCCGAGAAGGACATACCGGCCCCGGACGTCAACACGAGCGGCCGCGAGATGGCGTGGATCATGGACACGATCAGCATGGCGAAGGGCTTCGCCGTGCCTGGCGTGATCACGGGCAAGCCGCTGGAGATAGGCGGGTCGCTCGGAAGGCCCGAGGCGACATCGAGAGGGCTCGTGTTCACCGTCAGGGAGGCCGCCAAGAAGATCGGGCTGGACCTCAAGGGCGCGACGGTGGCGATCCAGGGGTACGGCAACGTGGGCGCGTTCGCTCACAAGCTCATCGAGAGGGACTTCGGCGCGAAGGTCGTCGCCGTCACGGACTCCAAGGGCGGCATATTCAACGAGAACGGCCTGAAGTACGTCGAGGTCAGCGCTCACAAGAAGAAGACTGGCAGCGTGATCGGGTTCCCGGGCACGAAGCCTGTGACGAACGAGGAGGTCCTCGAACTCGAGGTCGACGTGCTGCTCCCGTGCGCGCTGGAGAACGTGCTGACCGGGGAGAACGCCGGCAGGGTGAAGGCGAAGATATCCGGAGAAGGGGCGAACGGCCCGAACACGCTCGAGGCGGACGAGCTGATGACCAAGAACGGCGTGCTCATACTGCCCGACATCCTCGCCAACGCGGGCGGCGTCACCGTAAGCTACTTCGAGTGGGTCCAGAACCTATACAACTACGCCTGGACGGAGGACGAGGTGAACGCGCGCCTCGACCAGAAGATCACGAAGGCGTTCCACGAGGTCTGGGACATGGCCGAGAAGCACAAGGTCAACATGCGAGAGGCCGCGTACATGGTCGCCGTCGACCGCGTCGCAAGGGCCACGCAGATCAGGGGATTCTACCCGTAGACCCTGAGGGCCGATCGGACCAAACTGTCCGGGGCAGCGCCTCGGGCAGCTCTTTCAAAACCTCTTCCACGGTTTTCAATCACGACGACGCTGAAGCGTCATTGCCTCTTCGCCATGAGCTTCTCGAGCTCCTCTGATACGAGGTCCGCGGGGACGAGCGTCTGCTCGCCCGTGACCATGTCGCGGACGGTGACGGAGCGCTTGGCCATCTCCTCCTTGCCGACTATCACCGCGTACCTCGCGCCGACCGAGGCGGCGTACTTCAGGTTCTTGCTCATGCTCCTGCGCATGAGGTCCACATCCGTCCTGATGCCGCTGGCACGCATCCTCGAGGCCATCGCGAAGGCGTACTTGCGCATGCTGTCCTCCGTCGGGACTATGAAGGCGTCGCACTGCCTGTGCTCGTGCCCGACGCCCTCCGCCTCGAGGGCGAGCATCACCCTGTCGATGCCTATCGCGAAGCCCGTGCTGAAGACCGGCTCCCCACCGAACAGCTCCGAGAGCGTGTACGACCCTCCGCCGAGCACCTGCTTCTCCGCGCCCAGGCGCGGCGCGTCGATCTCGAAGACCATGCCCGTGTAGTAGTCCAGCCCCCGGACGATCCCGAGGTCCAGCTGACAGTCCTCGAGCCCGTGGAGCCTCAGTATGTCGAACAGCTCCGTCATATGCGCGGTCACTTCCGCGTCGTCGACGCCATCCAACGCCTCGACGCCCCCCTTCGTCTGCGCCACGCCCTTGATCCTGTCGAGGAGCTCAGAGGGGAGTCCGTGCGATTCGAACGAGGATTCCAGCGCGTCGAACTCGCCCTTGTCTATCAGCCGCAATGTCTCCGACGCCTGCGTCTGATCGGCTATCTCGGCCTGGACGAGCGACTTGAGCGCGCCTATGTGTCCTATGCGGACGGTGAAGTCCTTGAGGCCGGTCGCCTTGAGGCATTTGACGGCGAGCGAGATCACCTCGGCGTCCGTCTCGGGGTTCTCGCTGCCTATCAGCTCCGCACCGATCTGATAGAACTCCCTGTAACGCCCGCTCTGCGGGTTCTCGTACCTGTAGCAGCCGCCCACGTAGTACAGCTTCAGAGGCTTCGGCAGGGCGGACATGTCGTTGACGAAGAACCGTATGACGGAGGCCGTTATCTCCGGCCTGAGGGCCATCTCGCGGCCGCCCTTGTCCTTGAACACGTACATCTCGTCGACGATGGCCTGGCCCGACCTCGTCGTGAAAAGCTCGGCCTGCTCGAAGGTCGGCGTCACGACCTCGCCGAAGCCGTGCACGTCGCACACGTCGCGCATCGCCTGCTCGACGGTCCTGCGTCGGGCCATCTCGGCGGGGCCGAAGTCCCTGGTCCCCCTCGGGCGCTGAATCATCGGCCGCAATAAGCCGATTCCGTTTCTTAATCCTTTTGGGAGATGGACAGCCGCGGCCTGGCGAGTCCAGTCGTCCGCCCTTAAGCTCCCATGCACACGGACGAGACGAGTATGCGGGCGCCCGCCTCCTTTTCCGCGTTCGCAAGACGGCTGTCGGACGGATAGCCAGCATCGTCGAGATGCATGAGCCAGCGAAAGGGCTTTATATGTCGGACGGACATTAGAGTCCCGGTCGGAAACACCGACTGACACAGGAGGGATGCACATGCCAATGTATCCGATATCATTGGAGAGAGCCAAGGAGATCGCGGAGCAGAAGAACCTCAAGCCCGGCAAGGTCCGAGGGACGACTGAGATCGAGTTCACGAGGGGAACGAGCCCGCGTGTCGATGTCATCGACTGGCCAGAATTCCAGCAGATTCTGGAGCAGAAGGACCTCGAGATCCACGAGGGCGGCGGCTTCATGAAGCTCATGAAGAAGAAGGAATAGGCCGGACGCCGCACACGGAATCCGCAAAACCCAGAAACCCCTTCCTATGGATATTATTCTTGAGCGCCTGACGCGAGGCCGACGCGCCCGCGCGGCTCATCTCTTGACTATTATAGTTATAACGTCCTGGTCCTTCACCTCGTGGTCCAGTCCCACGATCTGCCCAGGAAACCGCGCGCTCTCGCCCCAGACCTGCGCGTACCTGAAGTTCCTGCGGAAGTCGCGGTGCAGGGAGTCGCACACGGCGCCTATGTCGGAGCCCGCCCTGATGACGAGCGGCTCGACCATGTCGGCCTCCTTCCCCTGTGGTTTCATGTACACGCGTATGAGGCGTAAGGAGTCGAATATGGCGTCCTTAAGCTCCTCGAGCCCTATGTCCTCCTCAGCCGAGATGGGGATGACCTTCCAGCCCTTGAGCTTCTTGTTCCTGAGCTGACGCAGGTACTCCTTGCTCACGAGGTCGATCTTGTTGACGGCCACGATGCCAGGTATGTATATCCTGTTGCCCGAGATGTGGTCTATGAGCTGGTCCTCGTCGATGCCCTCGCGTATCACGATGTCCGCGTTGATGTAGCCGTACTCGTTCATCATCTCGCGCACGAGGTCCTCGTCCAAGGACGGCTCGGCCGTCGTGAAGTTCACGCCTATGCCCCCGCGGTTCCTCCTCGACACCACGACGTCCGGCGGGCGCTGGTTGAGCCTCAGGTTGGCCGTCTTCAGCTCGTCCACGAGGACTTCCAGGTTCGTCTCGAAGACGTCTATCATGAGAAGTATCAGGTCGGCAGAGCGCACGACCGAGAGCACCTCCTTCCCCCTGCCCTTGCCCTTCGACGCGTCCTTTATGAGCCCGGGCAGGTCGAGGAGCTGTATCTTCGCGCCCCTGTGCTCCATCTCGCCAGGCACGACGGTGAGGGTCGTGAAGTTGTACGCGCCCACCTCGCTGTCGGCGTTGGTTATCTTGTTCAGCAGCGTCGACTTGCCGACGCTCGGGAAACCGACGATGGCGACGGTGGCGTGCCCCGACTTCTTGACAGAATAACCCTTCCCCCTGCCGGAGCGCGACCGCCTCGAGTCGAGGTTGTCCTTGAGGCGCGCGACCTTCGCCTTCAGCCTCCCGATGTGATGCTGGGTGTTCTTGTTGTAGGGGGTTCTGGAGATCTCGTCCTCGATCTCCCTTATCTGCTCCTCTATCGTCGCCATGGCCTCAACGGCTAACATCGTCCCGGTAGATATGTGTTCCAACGCCGGACTCCAGGGCGTCGACGAGCCTCTCCGTCGCGGTGATGACGACCTCGTCGCCCCCGTTCTCCAGGAATCGTATGGCCGCGAGCACCTTTGGCCCCATCGTCCCCGGGGGGAACTGCCCCTCCGCGTACAGCGCCTTGACCTCCGAGAGCGTCGTGCTCCTCAGGGCCCTCTGGGTCGGCTTGCCGTAGTCCACGAACACATGTTCCACGTCCGTCGCTATGACGAAGAGCCGCTCCCTGATACTGTTGGCGAGCATGGCCGCGGCGAGGTCCTTGTCGACGACGGCCTCGACGCCGACGTAGCGACCGCCCTTCCTCATGACTGGCACTCCCCCGCCTCCGCAGGCGATGACCACCTCGGACTGGTCCTCGCCGCCGAAGATGAGCCTGCGTACGGGGCTGCTCTCGACTATCGCGATCGGGTCGGGCGACGGGACGAGCCGCCTCCACCCACCGCGCCGCTTGTCGAGGGACATGATCCAGCCGCGCTCCTTCTCCATCTGTCTCGCGTCCTCCTCGGAGTAGTACTTGCCTATGGGCTTGGAGGGGTTGGAGAATGCGGGGTCGTTCTCGGACACGACGACCTGCGTGATCAGCGACACGGCGATCTTCCTCATGCTCCGGGCGACGAACTCGGACGAGAGTGCCTGCTGCAACATGTAACCTATCTGTCCCTGGCTCTCGGCGACGCACACGTCGAGTGCGTTCGGCGTCACCTCGCCCCTGGCGATCTCGGCCCTGAGGAGTATGTCGCCCACCTGAGGGCCGTTCCCGTGGGTTATGACTATGTCGTAGCCCTTCTCGATGAGGTCGGCGAGGCCCCTTGCGGTGACGGCGACGTGCTTCATCTGATTCTCCTGCGTCAGGGCGTCGCCAGGTCGCAGTATCGCGTTGCCTCCTATCGCTATGACCGCGGTCTTCAGCACTGGGGCCTCCTCGATGGAAGGCAATTCCATTGAAAGGGGCCTATATAAGTCTTGCCACCGTACCCTCGTGGGCCGATACCAGCCAAGCATTTTTATGCAACGAGCAAGTTGCCTCCGACGATGGAAACCGGGTCCTCGGGCGCCCCTGCGGATTGGCTGATTAAGCTCATCAAGGAGCAGTACAGCAATTTCAAGAAGACTAAGTACACGGCGCCGGTCGCGATAGGCATCACGGCCATCATACACTACCTGATGCTCACATACATGCTGGGGTCCTGTTGGCTCGGCCTGTTGCCCCCGCTCATAATGTTCGGCCTCATGTGGAACTTCGATATCAAGAGGGTGCGCAAGCTCCTCGTGTACGGCTTCATCGGGTGCACGCTACTGCTCGTGATATCGACGGTCTTCCTGGTCTCGATGTTCCAGGCAATCGAGCCCATAGCCGCACGGAGCGCGGAGGCGGACCCCATACTGTACGACGGCTACGTTGATCCCATGAACGGCGACACTTCCACGCTGTTCACGTACTCGATCACCGCGAAGCTGACGAACGAGTCGTGGAACATATCCGAGATGCGCGTGTTAATCAGATGGGTCGACGGCGACCGCAACGAGTCGATGACCCTCGCGGGGTCGAACGCGAGCTCCATGGAGCACTACTACGTCTACCAGACGACCATCTCGGAGCCGTACAACGTGTACGAGTTCCGCGCCAACATCAGCGGCATGGACGCCAACTACACATGGATACAGGCGACGGATTACGACGAGGCGGGCCAGCGGTTGTACATCCTGGGCCCGATCTCGTCGGACCCGTGGAGCATCGGCCTCTGGGTCCTACGCTACATAACCGTGCTGCAGACATACACGCAGTTCTTCCCGATATATGCCATCATCTGTGGCATGGTCTGGTGGATCAGGCGCGCCAGGCGCATGAGGGAGAAGGCCTTGCAGGAGTGGGAGAAGAAGCGCCAGGAGATGGAGGTCAAGGCCCCTGTCGACGACACGCGCGGCACGCCCAGCATGGCGAGGGCGATGGGGCTCGAGAAGGAGCCCGAGACCTTCGTGTGCTCCGAGTGCGGCGCGGACGTGCCGGCGGACGCGAAGACCTGCCAGTCCTGCGGCGAGAAGTTCGACTGATTCATTCTTAGAAGGCTAGGCGCATCGCCTGTCACGGGCTCTTGGCCGCGTCATCCATGTATGAGGTCCTTCCTCACGAGAACGAGAGACACGGCGATTACCGCGGCCGGTATCACGCCGGCGCCCGCCGACGGCTGGACCGCCACGAACGCCCACAGGTCGAAAACGACCGTATAGGCGCTGACGACCATGGTGCCCCAGAACCCCCAGGGTCTGCG
Organism: Thermoplasmata archaeon; assembly: GCA_041554135.1. Taxonomy (GTDB): domain Archaea; phylum Thermoplasmatota; class Thermoplasmata; order UBA10834; family UBA10834; genus UBA10834. The sequence continues at coordinate 22,833 of JBFFML010000008.1, forward strand.
GAGATACACGCCTGGCAGCGTCAGCAGCCCGGCGACGCCTATGGCGAGGAAGCTGTAGATGACTATCGCCTCGACGATAGCGGACTGCTCCTCCTCGAACTCCATGCTGCCCGTCACGCCCAGGTAGAAGATCGCCATCCTAGCGACGTAGTACACCGCGGCGAACAGCATGACGAGCGTGAGGAAGGCCGTCTTGCGCTCCATCGTACGTGTGTAGCGGTGGCCGATTATTACATCTTTCCCCCTCCGCGAGGGCGGAGCCAGGGTCCGGAGCCGCACAACACCTTTTTATTCTGGGAATCCATTTCGAGCAACTGGGATGCACGCGGGACACACTGACCGCTTTTGGATTCCTTGTGGAGGCGGGATCGTTTGGCATCGATAGCCCATGAACTGGCGAAGAAGCAGAAGGAGATCTCCGTCTCCGAGTTCTTCGAGAAGAACAAGCACATACTCGGTTTCGATTCGCTCACCAGGGCGCTCATCACGGCGGTGAAGGAGTCCGTCGACAACAGCCTCGACGCCTGCGAGGACGCTGGTATACTGCCGGACATCTTCGTCCAGGTGACGAAGGAGAACAACAACGAGTACCGCGTCGTCTGCGAGGACAACGGCCCGGGCATCGTGAAGAAGCAGGTGCCCAACATATTCGGCAGGCTGCTCTACGGTTCCAGGTTCCACACGAGGGCGCAGCGCAGGGGGCAGCAGGGCATCGGGGTATCGGCCGTGGTCATGTACGCCCAGATAACCACGGGGAAGCCCGCGAAGGTGAAGTCGAAGATATCGGACGAGGACGTCGCGCACGAGTGCGAGCTCGTCATGGACACGAAGAAGAACCGCGCCCAGGCGACCAAGGAGGACTTCGTGATCTGGGACAAGGAGCACGGCACGCGCCTGGAGGTCAACCTCAAGGGCAAGTACGTGCAGGGCAAGCAGTCCATCTTCGAGTACCTCAAGGGCGTGGCGATCGTCAACCCGCACGCGCGCATCACGTTCGTACCGCCCGACGGCGGGAGCATGGTCTTCGAGCGGTCCACGGAGGAGATGCCTCCGCCCACGAGGGAGATCAAGCCGCACCCGGAGGGCGTGGAGCTCGGCGAGCTGCTGACGATGGCGAAGTACACGGAAGCGAAGAAGATGACCAGCTTCCTGAACACGGAGTTCTCCAGGATATCGCTCAGGGTGGCGCGGGAGATACTCGACCACGCCGGCGTGCCACACGAGCAGAGGCCGACGAAGCTCACGCTCGACCAGGCGGGCGCCATCGTGGACGCCGTCCACAAGGTCAGGATAATGGCGCCCGAGACCGACTGTCTCTCGCCCATCGGGGAGGGGCTGATAAGGAAGAGCCTGAAGAACGTCCTCGGCGACCTGAAGGCGTCCTTCTACGCCCCGCCCATCACGAGGGAGCCTAAGGTCTTCGGCGGCAACCCGTTCGTGGTGGAGGTGGGCATCGTGTACGGCGGGCAGCTGAACAAGGAGGAGGCCGTGCAGATCCTCAGGTTCGCCAACCGCGTACCGCTCATGTACCAGCAGGGCGCGTGCGCGACGACCCAGGCGATCGAGAACGTCGATTGGAGGAGGTACGGGCTCGAGCAGCGCGGGGGGAAGGGCATACCCTACGGCCCCGCGATAATATTCGTCCACGTCGCGTCGACGAAGATACCTTTCACGTCGGAATCGAAGGAGGCCATCGCGAACGTGCCCGAGATACGCGAGGAGATAGAGCTCGCCCTGAAGGCCTGCGCTCGCAAGCTGAAGACGCATCTCAACAAGGCCGAGAGGAAGAGCAAGACGCGCGTGAAGTTCGAGATCGTCCAGGACATAATACCGATGATCGCGCAGAAGAGCGCGAAGATCGTCGGCAAGCCCGTGCCGGACATAGCGGGCACGATAACGAAGATCATGAACGTCGTGTGGGTGGAGGACGAGGCGGCCTTCGAGAAGAAGCGGCACCGCGTGTCCGTGAAGCTGTACAACTACACGCCGAAATCGCAGAAGCTGCAAGTGCACATGGTCCTGCCGTTCGACAAGGTGGACGAGAAGACGCTCAGCCTGCGGCCCGAGGAGGTCAGGGACGGCACCAAGGTGACATGGAAGGTCGACAGGATCGCGTCCACGGACGTGTTCGAGCTGGCGTTCGACATGAAGGGGCTGGGCGCGGACGAGTACGACGACAACGAGATCTACGTGAGCGGCATCGACCCCGCGTCCGTGATAGGCGCCGACGTGCTGCCTGGCGACTGGGACCTCGAGCATGTGAAGATCACCGAGGAGGGGGTCGCCGAGGCGGAGGACATGGCGGACAACGGCGAGGTGGACTACGACGAGGGGGCGGAGGTGATAGAGGATGAAGAATGAGGAGCGGCACCTGAGGGCCGTCGACAAGCTCACGGAGCTCGCCGAGGACGTCTACAAGCAGATAGACCAGCGCAAGATCCCCAAGATGTCGATACCGCTCCGCACGAAGAGCAACATCAGGTTCGACAGGCGCTCAGGCGTGTGGAAGTACGGCAAGTCGACCGGCGTCCGCTCGGCGAAGAAGCTCACGGGCGCGCAGATGCTCCTGCGCACCATGTACATGCTCGAGTTCATGGAGGACATGATCAAGAACAACAAGAGCTCCACGCTGAGGGAGATGTACTACATCTCCGAGGGCTGGGAGAAGGCGAAGTTCTCCACCCAGGACGAGTCGAACATGCTGGCGGAGGACCTCGAGATCATCACCACGTGCATGCGCGAGGACTTCAAGCTCAGGCCCGAGGAGGACGGCGCGAGGGTCATGGGCAACATAACGATCGAGGAGACGGACAGGAAGGGCAAGAAGAAGAGGATCAACTGCAGGGACGATGTCGGCGACTCGGGGTACGGCATACCGTACAACGTCGAGAAGGAGAAGATATCGTTCGTTGACTGCGACGCCGACATGGCCGTGGCGATCGAGACGGGCGGTATGTTCGACAGGCTGGTCGAGAACAGGTTCGACGAGGAGTACAACGCCGTGCTCATACATCTCAAGGGCCAGCCCGCGAGGAGCACGCGCAGGTTCATCAAGAGGCTCAACGAGGAGATGAAGCTCCCTGTCTGCGTCTTCGTGGACGGCGACCCGTGGAGCTTCAGGATACACGCGTCCCTCGCCTACGGAGCGATCAAGACGGCGCATCTGTCGGAGTACCTGGCGACGCCGAGCGCGGAGTACATCGGCATAACCGCCTCGGACATCCTCAACTACGACCTGCCGACGGACAAGCTGAGCGACAGGGACATCCAGGCGTTGAACGCGGAGAAGTCCGACCCCAGGTTCAACGACCAGTTCTGGAAGCACGAGATAGACCTGATGCTCGAGATAGGCAAGAAGGCGGAGCAGCAGGCGCTGGCGAAGTACGGCCTGGACTTCGCGACGGACACGTATCTGCCGGAGAAGCTCACCGAGCTGGGCATCATGAAGTAGCTCAGCCGCTCCACGAGCACAGGTTGTCGCCCGTGCCGGAGGTGAGTCCTGAGCTGCCCATCCACATCATGCGCTCCAGTGTCTGCGTCACCACGTACTTCCTCGAGAGGGCGAGGTCGACCGCACGCCGCCTCATAGCTGGGACGGCCATCAGCACCTCCGGGCATTCCTCCTCCGCCGCAAGGTCCTCCGCCGCCGAGAGCAGGCGCTCGAGCACTATCTCGCCGTAGCCGGGCCTGACGCCGACACATCTCGTCGCCGCGCCGGCCATGCCCTCCCTCCTCAGGGCCGTGTGGACCGTGCAGAACCCGCAGACCTTGCTGTCGTACTTCGCGAAGAGCGTGTCGCCGAGCGAGTATTTCTCGGTGACACCGGCCTCCACCGAGTAGTCCAGGCCCGGATGGAGCGAGTTCGATATCTCCTTCATCCTTGCGAGCATGTAGTCCCTCGAACGGGCCTCGGAGAACCGCTCGATAGACACCGACGCCGACGACGGTGACGGGCGGTGCTTCTCGAGGCTCTTGCCTAAGACGACTACAAGGCCCTCCGGTCGCAGGCCCACCTTGAGGTACAGCCCTATGTTGGACGACAGCTCCGGCATGGTCTCGAGACCGATGTCGGCGCAGTTCCTGTCCTCGAGGTATCTGAGGGACGACTTGAGCAGCGCCTTGCCGACGCCCATGTCCTGATACGACGGCAGGACGGATATGGGGCCCACCCAACCGGTCTTGCCCCAGATGTGCGAGAAGCTGGTGCCCACGATGCCTGCGCGCTCCTCCACCGCCACCATCGCGCCTTCAGGGTCCATGTGGAGGTACGACAGCACGTTCGATTCCGTCCTGGGCGTGACCTTGGACATGTCGGGGTAGATCCTCTTGACGAGATCCTCCCACGCAAGCGCGTCCACCCTTCGGACGTTCTCCATATCGTCGACGCGCATCTGGCGGACAACTACGGCCATCTACGGCTCCTTCCCCCGTCGGCATTGGGTGCCATTCACTCACCTAATGGCGTCGTAGAATATCAATATGGAGTATGGCGCCCGCGGCGTGATTGCAGACCTGTTATATCATATGAGCAAGATTCACCTCGATGCCATGGACATGCGACCAGAGTGCGTGCCGTGCCTCATCAGGAGGGTGGTCTTCGAGACCGAGGAGATCGGCAGCGAGAAGGCTGTCGAGACGACGAGGGAGGCGGCCCGCATCCTTGGGGAGCTGTTCGGGTCCAACGTGTGCTCGGCCCACATCGCCACCGTGGTGCACAGGGAGGTCTACAGGCTCCTCGGGACGGACGACCCCTACAAGGACCTGAAGAGGCGGAGCAACGAGGTCGTGCTCGACCTCTATCCTGAGGCCGAGAGGTTCGTCGAGGGATCGGACGACAGGCTCTGGGCGGCGCTCCTCTGCGCCGTGGTCGGCAACGTGCTGGATTTCGGCATAGGGACGGAGTTCGACGGGCCTGAGCTGCTTCAGGACAGGTTCAGACACCTGCTGGCCGAAGGGCTCGGCCACGACGACACCCCGGCCGTGCGCGAGATGCTCGAGCGCGTGGAGGATGTCGTGTATCTCGTGGACAACTGCGGCGAGATCGTGCTCGACAGGCTGGCGCTGAAGGAGATAGCGTCGTTCGGCGTGCGCGTAACGCTGGTGGTGAAGGGCGAGCCGATACTCACGGACGCGACGATGGAGGACATCGCGGGCCTGGGGATGGAGGACATCGTGGACGAGATCGTCGAGGCGCCCGGCTTCGCGGTCGGCATCGGCGTCGACGCGCTGGCCGGCGGCTTCGGCAGGCGGCTGAGGGAGGCCGACCTCATAGTCGCCAAGGGCATGGCCAACTACGAGGCGTTGTCGGACACGGACATCGGCCCCGTGGCGTACCTCCTGCGCACCAAGTGCTCCCCCGTGGCGGAGAGCATCGGGCTGGCCAAGGACATAAACGCGGTGAAGCTGTTGCCGAAGGGAGGAGTGCGCTGACGATGATCGACCGAATACGCTACAGAGGCTACGCCGTCAAACGCAGGAACGTGTTCCGCATCGCCACGTGCGCGTCCGATGTCGAGGACAACATAGTCGTGAGGGTGGATTCCGGGGACGAGTTCGGCGTGGGCAACGCGTCGCCGAGCGATGTCACGAACGAGACGAAGGAGTCGATCGAGGCGTTCATGTTCGCGTCCGCCAAGCGACTCCGGGGCGTCGACGAGGACGACATCCCGTCCCTGCACACCGCGCTCGAGTCCATCGCGCCCGGCAACACGGCCGCGAAGGCGGCGATAGACATGGCCGTGCACGACCTGGTGTCCAAGCGCGATGGAAGGCCGTTGTACAGGACCCTCGGAGGGGAGGGCGACGGACGTGCGCTCACGGACATGACCGTGGGGATCGAGGACGAGGAGGAGACCGTCCGGCGGGCCGTCGCGAGCGTTAACGATGGTTTCAGGGCGCTCAAGCTCAAGGTCGGGCTCGACCTCGGACAGGACATCCGCCGCGTCGCCGCCGTGCGCGACGCGGTAGGTCCCGGCGTGGAGCTGAGGGTCGACGCGAACCAGGGCTACGACGTCGAACAGGCGGTTGCGTTCTGCGAGGAGATGGGCTCCCTCGGGGTCTCGCTCGTCGAACAGCCGGTCGACGCAGACGACCATGCCGGCCTCAAGACGGTGAAGGCGCGCAGCCCGGTGCCGATCATGGCGGACGAGTGCCTCAAGACGATCGAGGACGCGGAGAGGGTCGCCGCGGACGGCTCGGCCGACATAATCAACATCAAGCTCATGAAGAGCGGTGGCATCCACCCGGCGAGGGCGATAGACGCCATCGCGAGGGACGCTGGGATACCGACGATGATCGGCTGCATGGGCGAGATACAGCTGTCGATCGCCGCGGGCCTCCACTTCGCGCTGAGCTCGGGCAACGTGAGGTATGTCGACCTGGACTCCCACTTCTCGATGGTCGATGACCCCTCGTCGGGGCTAACGTTCGATGACGGCCTCATAGGCGTCTCGGACAGGCCGGGCCTGGGCGTCAGTACCGGGATGGACGACTGAACGCCCGACGGGCGCGCCCTGGCGCGACGCCCGGATGGGGGACTCAGACCAGCAACGCTTATAGCCTGAATGCCCAATCCCAAGCCCGACACGACCTGGCTGATCGTATGCCGAAGAGGATAAGCGAGCTACGCAGTGCCGAGGAGAAGTTCCGGGCGCTCCTGAACAAGCGCGACGACATCAATTCGCAGGCGAACGCCATCAGGTCCGAGCGCGACAGCCTCAACGACCAGAAGAGGGGCCTGCAGGAGCAGGTGAGGGACGCGAGGGACCAGAGGGACGCCCTCGTGGCGGAGATGCGGGCGCACAAGGAACGTAGGGACGACCTCCAGCGCAAGGCGAAGGAGCTCATCGAGTTCAAGCGGAAGCTGAAGGGCAGGCCGCTGGGAGACCTCAACGAGGAGATCCGCGCGATCCAGAAGGAGATCCACGAGCTGGAGCTGAAGCAGCAGACCGTGCCGATGACGATACCCAAGGAGCGAGAACTGCTCGACAGCCTGAAACACAAGATGGAGGACCTCGAGAGGGTCAGGACGATTCTGTCGGAGCAGGAGAAGATCGCGAAGGAGATACACAACATCGACCAGAGCATCGATGAATTGTTCAGGCGTGCGGACAAGGAGCACGAGGAGGTCGTGCGCCTGTCCGACGAGAGCCAGGTGTTCCACGACCGCGTCACCGCCCTCATGAGGGAGGTGGTCGGGCTCAAGGCCACCGCCGACAAGAAGCACTCCGACTTCGTCAAGCTGAGGGAGGAGGCCGACGCCGCTCACCGGAAGGCCACCGAGATGCGGGACAGGATCATCGAGATCAGGAGGGAGCGGCGGACCGCCAGGCTCGAGGAGGAGAGCTCCATCAAGGCGGTCAACGAGGCGACTCGCAAGGCGCTCGACGACGAGGACAAGAAGGAGAAGGCCGTAGAGGAGGCCCTCCAGATGCTGCTCGACCGCAAGAAGGTCGAGATACGCTGAGGTAGCCGCTGACCGGCGTCATCAGTTCTTCTTCTTCCTCTTCACCTTCTTGTCCTTGCGTTCCCTCTTACGCAACTTGCCCGAGAACACGAGCACGGACGCCGTCGGCTCGAGGTCCTCCTCGCGGTCGACCTTGGCCTTGGGCGGGGACGGACGGGTCGGCTCCGCCGGCTCACCGACCTCAGGTTCGGCAGACGGTTCATCGGCCGTCTCGTCATCGGCGTCCTCCTCCGCTTCCTGTCCAGCCTCCGCCGCCTGCTCCGCCTGCTCCTCGGCCTCCGCCACGGGCTCGCCCTCGGCGGGCTCTTCGGCCTCCAGGAACTTCTCGAGGCCCCTCAGCGGCTCCAGCACGGGCTCTTCGGGGGCCTTCCCGCTGGCGATGAATATCTCCCTGTCGTCGAACCTGCTGAAATGCAGACGGTCGGTCTTCATGAGGAGGGCGATCGGCAGCACGAGCATGTCCTTCGATATGCCGGTCTCCTTCTCGATCTTGTCGAGCGTCGCCCCCGACGTCTGCGTGACGGTCAGTATAGTCCTTATGGCCTCGTTGACGTTGAACTTCTCCTTGCCGGCGGCGATCGTCAGCTGCGTCTTCTGCTCGACTATGCTGGACAGGAACTCCTTCGTGCGCTTCTCGAAGTTGGACGGGTCCTCCCTCAGCACGCGCCACATGTATGTCGTGTCGAGCCCCAGCTGCTCCCAGCCTCGTATCTGGTCTATCCTCTGGCCCCGTATGAACTCCCTCTGGAGGCCTCTCAAGGCCACCTCGCTCTTCGGCCTGAGAGCCAGGGCGTCCCGGTAATGCATCACGGCCTCGTCGTACCGGCCGAGCCTGGAGGTCATCTTGGCCATGTTGATGTGCGCGTCGAAGTTGCCTGGCATGAGGACCATCGCCTTGTTGAAGCACACCAGCGCCTCCTCGGGCCATGCGAGCGAGGCGTATATGACGCCCTTGTTGTTCCACGCGTACCCGTTCCTGTCGTCTATCCTCAACGCGCGGTCGTAGGCGCTCAGCGCGAGGGCGCGCTTGGCGTCGAACGCGTGTATGTTGCCCACCTGACACCACGAGATGCTGTCCTCGGGGTCGACCTCCAGCGCTATGTCGTAATGCGTCTTCGCCCGCGCCAGCTCCTTGAGGCCGTACAGCGCGTCGCCCTTCACGCTCCAGGGCAGCGCGAACCTCTTCGCGATGCCCATGTCGAAGGACATCTCCAGCGCCTCGTCGGCGTGCTTGAGGGCCGTGGGGAAGTTGCCCTTGCGTATGGCGCCGGTGGCTCCCCTCAGCCGGGTCCACATCGAGTTGTACTGAAGCTCCCGACCGACGTAAAGCGCCAAAGGCAACACGGAGAACACGATGCCTATGGCGGCCAACGTCCTGTCGTATTGATCTATGCTCTCGCTCGGGAGGATGCCCAGCTGCTCGTGGAACGCCACCAGGAATATGCTCATCGCGCCGAGCAGCCACGAGGCGAAGAGGCCGTCCCTCGTCCTCATGAGCTTGAGCGCCAACAGGGCGAGCGAGGCGCCCACGACCATCAGTGGCAGGTTGACGGCCGAGAACGGGTACTCGTACGGGTCGCTGTGGACCACGCCGAACGCTTCGAGCACGGGGACGAGCAACAGGAAGATTATGCCCACGCCGAAGAGCGAGACATACAGGCTGTCGGTGTCGTCGATCGCCTTGGAGGCGATGACCATCATCGCGAAGCCACCTACGATCAGCACGCTCATCACGATGGCCCACCCACCGATCGACGGGCCCGACGCCGCCAGGGCCACCAGGCTCGCGAGCGTGAGCACCAGCCCGATCTGGCCTATTATGGACCTCGGGAGAGGCAGCCGTATGCGGCCTGGCTTCGAGGCCACCATGCGCTGCACGTCGAACAGCATCAGCAGGCCGAATATCAGGAAGATGCTGGAGACGGCGAACAGATATGTGTTGTACACCTCCCAGTTGCCGTACCATGTCTCCCAGCTCGCGAAGAACTCCACCGACGCGCCGATGATCACCGCCGCGTACAGCACCAACGCGTACAGCCTCGGCCCGCCGATCCATGGCACGAACGGCTGTACTGACTCCGTCCGCTCGCTCAACGGCCTGATGAGTTTAGTGAGGGACATGCCCTCGTGTTCCGGCTGGTTCTCCGCCTTCTCCTCGTCCGTGACCGTCATTCTGTTCACCCTCGGGGTTCCCCGTCCGTCGATGTCTTCTCCGCTCGGTCTTTTCGTCTCCGAGTAATGGCGAAGAACATAATTGTGATTATCGCTACCGGGAGGACGACGCTCTCGAACTCAGGTATGGGCACCTGACCTATGTTAATTGTCCCCGGAGTGGGGTTCATCCAGTCCCAAGTGGTGTATCCGTCCTCCGGCGTGCCGATCCTGCCGTACGTCACCGACCTCCAAAGAGGCAGCTCGACGCTGTCGACGATGACTGGTGGGTCGGAGGCGTCGTACAATACGAAACTGGTCGGTTTGCCGAAGAAGAGGTCAGTAACCAGCAGTATCTCGCCGGAGGCTATCAGGGTCCCTTCGTCGAACTTGTACACGAGGACCCCGTCGACCCACACCTCCCACCCGCTCAGGTCGATCGCGACCGGGCCCGTGTTGTAGAGCTCGAACCAGTCGTCGGATTTCTGAGGAGTGGAGGAGTATATCTCGTTGAGAATCACGCCGCCGAACTCCCTCAGGCCGTAAATGGCGGTCGTGAACAGCGTCGAGGACGCGCTGTCCTCGCAGCCGCGCCAGTCGTAGGACAGATAGACGAGTCTGTAGTCCACATCCGTGGACAGGCCTAGCGATTCGAGGCTCGCGCCCACCTCCAGCTGGTACGAGTCGATGGCGGCGTCCACCTCGCCCAGTTCGTCCCAATCGGCGTCCATGTAAGCGTATGCCCTGGACGACAGGATCGAGTTCGCCTTGCCGATGATGACGATGGCCATCTCCGCCCCTCCGATGCGGAACCCCGTCTCGGGGTCGCTGTCGGCGTCGATGAAGATGTACGCGGAGTTCGCTCCTAGCTTCGGCTCGGCCTCGCCGCCGGGCACTTCGCCGTCGACGGGCTCCGGGACCTCTTCGACCCACCTCGTCAACTCGCCTGGGATGTTCGACCCTGCGAACACCGTGCCGTCGACTGCCATATAGAAGAAGGCGACGCCGCTCTCGGTGGCCGTCTTAGTGACCGTTATGTCGACATCGCTGTTCGTCAGCTCCCCGCCGGACGGGGACGACACGTCGCCTGTCGGGTCGAGCATGTGCGGCTTGAGACGCCAATCGGCGAAGGCGCCATCCACCGCCATGCTCCTCGGAGCGGACGATATGTGCACGACGGCGGACCCGTTGAGCGTCGGCACCAGCGTCACATGCGGCGCGTCGTCGGCGACGAGGCCCGACGAACGAGCCAGCCTGAGACCGTACGTGTCGGACGCGTATTCCTCGGAGAACGACGCGAGTATGTCCATCGTCGCCGTCACGCCCTCGTCGATGACGAACGGCCGCTCGAAGGCTATCAGGCTCTCGTTGCCGACGCCGAGCGTCCTGTAGGACTCGATCGCCTTGAGCTCGTAGGCCGTGGCGTTCCCCAGCGTCTCGAAGCTCAGGCCGTCGATGGACGCCCGAGAGCCCTTGGCGGTCAGCTTGAGCGTCAGCATCAGCTCGTCGATGAACCCTGCAGTGACGGGTGTCGCGGAATACTCCTCGGCCACTCTCACGGCTGAGCCCTCATGGACGAAGTTCACCTCCGTCCAATCGTCGGATGAGTTGGTGTGGCGGGAGCATACGGCCGCCTTAGACTGCCCCTTCAACGCCAGATTAGTGCCTATCTCCATCCTGTCCTCACGATGGGCCACGAGCGGCGCGCCGGCGAGCAGGAACGCCCCGTAGTCGTCCTGGCCCGAACGGTCGTCGTAGAAGTACTGTTCGCTCAGCTTCAGCGAGTCGTTCCATCCGACGGCGAGGATCATCGAGTCGGCCCCGAGCCCCCTTACCGCGTAGCCGGTCGAAGCGTCCCCGTCGATGTCGATGAACACGTGGAAGGCGTCCGCGCCTCCGTCGACGCCGGCGAATATCTCGCCGGCGGTCCGCACATAGAAGTACGATTTGCTGGAGCCCAGCTTCATCGCGTACTCGGTTATCGACACGTCCGGGTTCTCGGCGTCCGGCGTGTCCTTGAAGACCTGGGCGTCGAGCCAATCGAGGAAGTAGCCGTCGATCTCGACGGTGTCCGGGGGGAAGGTGTACACGAGCGCGTACGAGAGCGTGAGGATGACCGTGCAGAGCAGCGCGACCACTACGAGCCGGGTCCTGAGGGCGACGAACGGCGCAGCGAGCTTCCTGTGCTGGAACGACATCCTGAGGCCGTTCACCCGGCCGGAGCCGTTCGTGAGACCGTTCGTCAGACCGTTCGTGAGGCCGTTGATGAAACCGTTGATGATGCCGTTCGTGCGCCCGTTGGTGAGGCTGTTCGTGAGGCTGTTCGTCAGGCCGTTTATCCTTCCCACGAAACGACCTGGGCCGTCCCGCGCGAGCCAGCCGTCGGGCTCGTGTGAGCCGTCAGTGAATCCTCTGAGGGGTTCCTCTGGAGGCCCGGAGCCTTGGCCGTTCTCAGCGTGGTTTCTTCGCAAGGCCTGTCCCTCTCTCACGCGGGGGGCATTCGGTCGGCAAAGGCTCCGCTTATCCAGCGGCCGCCTTCTGCTTTCGTCATGATGAGAGGCGTGCATCGGTTCAGCGCATGTTCCCTGTGCTACTCTCCGTGTTGCCAGGTAGACCTATCGGACGGGGATGGCTATATTTCTTTCCCGTACAGCCGTCGCCCAATGCGTGGCAGGCACCGAATACGATTAGTACTACCGACATCAGGCCTCGAAGAGCTTTTGCCTTTAAGAATGGAAGACAGGGACGGTCGGTCCCTGATGGGACGAGGCGGCTCGCCCCGTTTGCTCACAGCGTGTCCGCGACCGCCCATTCGCCGAAGGCCAACGTGCCGTCCACGTCGATTATGGTCGTCTGGAGCTCAATGACGTCCCCTATGTCGTACGCAGCCGACAGGTTCGTCGCGGACGATACCTGGATCGAGAACAGGCCGTGGTTGACATCCATCCAGTCGAGGAAGCCGTCGTTCCACTCCACGGGCACGAAGAACCTCGTGCCTTCGGCGGGGCTGTTCCACTCGTCGCCGACGTAGATGAAGTACAGTGTCGTGACATACACCGTCGTCGTTGCGACCGTGTGCCTATAGTAGCGCATGTCGACGATCATGTCACTCACCTTCTTGACGTCGTTCTCGTGCCAGTCGCCCGGTATCTCCAGCTCCTGGCGATAGGTCAGGTCCCCGGAGTACTCGAGGTCGTCGAACAGCTTGGAGAATCCTCCGCTCTTCTTGGTCCCTACAGCCGCGATCGTCACGACACCCACTATGACTATGGCCACGACGACCAACGCTAGCATGATACCGACAATCTTCCTTTCCATGCGAGCCTCACTCTCCTCGACACATCTTACGATGGCTACACGGAAGAGATGAACCCGCGCCTTGGAGCGCCCACAGCATGTGCTGTTCCATCCCTTCTGCGCTGATGCAATTAATCGGGTTAATACTATATAATTATTTGCCAGCTGGCCAATCGATAGGCTCCCTCGCGCGCGACGCTCAGGCTGCCGAACGGGTGTCGGCGACGCGCATGTCCATGAACACCAGCGCGATCCCCACCACCAGGACCACGAGGAACCCGACGGCGACGCCGACGGAGCTACCCTGGAGGGCCGAGTTTATCGGGTTCCAGAGCAACATGACTATCAGCGCGAAGATGCCGAACACGAACAACGTCAACGACATGCTAGGCACGTTCTCGGACACCTTCTTCCCGGAAGACACGGCCTTCTTCGCAAGCATGAAGACGAGCAGGCCGATCACAAGCACCACAACGGGCACGGCCGCGAACAGCGCCAGGTTGTCCTCGATCGGCGGGACCCAGGTCCAGTACCAGTCGATCAGGAGCGCGATCTGGATGCCGATTATCCCCAACAGGGCTAGGGCGATGCCGAGCACGCGCATGTCGATTATGCTCGTCGTGATGCCGTAGGTGAACTCCGTCTCGGCCTCCTCGACCTCGATTATCTCCTCGACCTCTTCCTCCTCGAACTCGGCGCCGCAGTTCGGACACGCCGAGACGAGCAGGCTGACCATCTTGCCGCACACGGGGCACGCGGCGGTCTCCTCCTCCACGGCTTCGGCCGCCTCGCCCGGCGCCTCTTGCTCCTCGAACTCCGCGTGGCAATGAGGGCAGACGGTGACTTCCAAGCTCACGAGTCTTCCGCACACGGGGCAGTCGGCGCCCTCTTCCTCGGGTTGCGGCGCGACTACTTCGTCCTCCTCGAACTCCGCGCCGCACACCGGGCACGATGGCACGTCCAGGCCGACCATCTTGCCGCATACGGGGCACGCGGCCTCTTCAACCTTCTTCTTCGGAGACATATCAGCACCTGCAGGAGGGCGTGTGACAATGATACTTGTTGGCAATTGGAGTCGCTGCATAAAAAGGTTGCTCACGCACGTACGGGCGCCACATGCTGGCGCGGGTCTATCGTACCGATCATACGTGTCGGTCCGTGCGGGCGTACTGACCGCGAAGCGCGCGCCTCCAACCCGGGCAAACAAATATATCTCATAGCGCTTACAGCCCGCAGAGGGGACGAGATTGGCAGACATGGCCGAGCTCCTGGACAGCGTGGCTCGCTTCCTTGAGAGCCACAACGGCCAGAGGATATCCATATGCGCCTACTCAGTCTTCGCCACGGCCGTCCTGCTCGTCTTCCCAGGGACCGCCGCCGCCCTGGTATTCGGCATACCCTACCTGTTCTTCGTGCCCGGGTTCGCCCTCGTCCGACTCGTCTTCTGGAAGAACACCTCGTTCGAGGCGAAGTTCGTGCTCAGCATGGGGCTGAGCATCCTCGTCGTGATACTCCTCGGACTGCTCCTCGTGCTCACGCCCATCGGCCTCAACTCGGACACCACGCGGTCGTCGATGATTCTCTTCTCCCTGGGGGCCGTCGCCCTCGAGGTCTTCGTCTGGCCCGCAAGCCGCGGCGAGGAGGACGCGGACGAGAAGAGCGAGCGGGTGATCAAGGAGGAGCCGTTCAAGCTCGACAAGGTCGTGGTCGCCATGCTCGGGACCGCGCTCGTGGTGTCCGCGATATCGCTCGGCCTCATAATCACGGCTGAGTACCCCTCCCGGACGTACTACGCGATGACGGACGAGTTGGGGAGTGCGAACATCAACACGACCTACATCGTGGGAACGAACCTCACGCTCATAATCGAGATGCACAACGGCGAGGACGGGCCGAGGGGGTTCATGCTGCACGCGTACGGCATCAACGACACAGCGGTGTTCGGCGAACAGTTGTTCAACTACGAGCTGGAGTCCGGCGACACTGTGAACCAGTCCGTCACTTTCTCACTGGACGAGCCGGGCGTGTTCCGTCTGGTGTTCAAGCTGTACATCCAGGAGGAGGGGCGTGAGCCGTACCTGTACAGCGAGAACCCGGTCCAGCTATGGATAGAAGTGACCGCGTGAGACGATGATGACGGCCCGTTGGGATGCGTTCATCACCCGTCATCCGTGGTGTCCGGGCCGTCGCCTTCCGCGGCCGTGGCGACGGGGTCGAGCTTCCGCATGGCCGCGATCGGTGTCTCGCGGACCGCGACCTCGGCGGAGACGAGCGAGCTCAACACGCTTATCGTCACCGCGCTTACGGAGATGAGCGCCAGGAGCGGGATGTCCGCCTCGAAGGCGAACTCGTGGCTGAATATCACGAACGCGCCGGAGCGCATCAACAGCGCGGCGACGGCCACGCCCGACACCACGCCGATCAGTGCCCCGATGAGTCCCCCGACGAGGGATTGCGAGACGACGATCTTTCTTATGTGCGCGTTGGAGGCGCCGAGCGTGCGCAATATGCCCAGCGTATCCCTGCCCTCGTGCACCTCTTTCGCGAAGACGGCCGACACCGCCAGGATGGAGAGCAGCGCGGACACGGCGCCTATCGAGAAAAGCGCGACGGCGATGTTGCCCTCAGAGACCTTCGCCGCCTCGTAGATGGGTATCGAGGAGCTGGAGGACAGCTCCCCGCTGCCGCCGTACCGTATCACGAGCTGCATGATGTCCGGCTCGTCGGCGTACCACGGCTCCACGATGAACTCGTGGGAGAACGCGCCCACCTGCACGGAGTGCGATCCGACGGCCATGTCATCGACGACGATAGGGATGGACAGCACCTCCACAGGGTCCAACGACACGCTCACAGTGGAGTGCTCCGACGAATCGACCAGCACGGTGAGGTCGAACGAACCAGCAACGGCGCCCGTGTTCTCGACGACGGCGGTCCCGGTGACGGCGTCGGGCTCCACCACAGTGGTGGATGAGAGGGTGAAAGACCGGACCACGGGAAGGAAATCGTCCGGATACGATGAGAGGTTGACGACCTCCACGGTCGCCGAGTCGCCCGTGTATCCAGGGCTGGACGCGGTGATCGTGAGATACCCTTCCTCCGTCGCGGGCAGTTCGACGCGGCCGTCATCGTCAGCGATGACTGTGCCGCTGTCGTCGCCCAACGAATATCCCACGATGGCGCCCGCGAGAGGCACACCGTCGTATGTCAGCACAGTGGCTTCCGCCGTACTGCCGGACACGATCCTCGACGGCGACACCACCACGAGATAAGGCTCCACGACGGAGACGTTCACCGACGACTCGGTCGGCATGTTCCCGGTCATCCGCACGACGACGGTATGGGCTCCGAGGTCCTCGAAAGACAACGGACTCTCTACCGTCCTTGTCTCCGAGGCGTTCAAGGCGACGACGATCTCGTCGAGGACGACCGAGTCCTCCTCCAGGAGCAGACGCACATCGCCGCCTTGTGAGCCCCAGTTCGTCACCTCTATCGACACCGCTGTCTCCTCGCCCTTCACCACCGTGGGCTTCGAGACCCTGACGTCGAACATGGCGAACCTGGCGTCCGCCGGCGAGAGCACGTCTGCGAGCCACTCTGGGTCGTCGGTCTCCACGCCTATGACCGACGCCATGTCGGCGGGCATGCCGCAGAGATGTCTCGCGACATCGAGATGCACGAGCATCTCGTCGTCCAGGTACGACCCGCTCGTGAACGACCCCACCAGCTCCACGAGCTCGACGCGGGCCGAGTAGCTGCCCATGACCGGAAGGATGTAGGGTGTCTCCACGCCGAGGCGCTCCAGCAGCCTCGAACCGACAAGGGCGGCCTTCGCGTGTTCGAGAGGCAGTGGATTCTCGCCGACGAGCGAATGGAACGGCGAGTCCGTGGATGTGATCGAGCCGAGGTCGATGCCGCGCAGCAGGAACGACCGGCCGTCCCATGAGGACAGGGAGACGACCTCCGCCCATGCGGCCGTGACCTGCTCCTGCTCGAGAAGCGACGATACAAGGCCGACATCCACGCGGCTGGAGAATATGGTCGCCGCGTCCGTCGAGAGCACGACGTAGTCGCCCTTGCCAGCGAACGACGCGGGCGCGCCGAGCAATCCGGAGAGCACGGACGATGTGATGGTGAAGATCATTATCGCGAGGGCCACGACCAACACCACGCGGTAGCGCATGAACGGCACCCTCAGAATCGTCTCACCTCCCTAAGGTCGTCCGCGGGGGATGACGACATGCTCTTGATCGCGGGCACCAACGTCCCCACCAGGCCGGCGGCCACCGTCGCCGCGAAAGCGATGGCGAGCACCGACTCATGGATCTCGACAACGAAGACCGCCTCGAAGACGTGCGACGCCGTCGTGGCGATTCCATAGGACAGCACGATGCCGAGCGCCAGGCCGAGCGCCGCGCCGTACGCCGTGATCATGAGGGCGTTGCCGAGAGAATAGCCCAGTATCCTGACCTTGCTTGCGCCGAGCATCTTGAGGACGCCGACCTCGCGCTTCTTGTCCGCCATCTCAGCGCCGAGGAAACTGTAGGCGAGGACGGCTATCACGAATGAGGAGGGCGCGAGCACCCACAGGGCGTCGGTGCGTATCTCCTCGACCCCGGAACCGAGGAACTCGAGCACGGAGGCCATAGGCTGCACCACGAAGCCCATGCTCTCGAGCGTCGCCTTCTGTCCGGCCGACGGCGTCCTCAATATGGCGAAGTTGGCCTCCGTGATATCCGCGCCCGCAAGCGATGTCACCAGCTCGTGGCTGCAGAGCATCCAACTGGGCGGGAACATGGACGACGAGAACTCGCCGACCACGGTCACCGACATCGAGTCCGCGACCGTCACGGTTATCTGTCCGTCGAGATCCAAGGATGTGCCCGCGAGTGTCTCGTTCCCCTCGACGTGGAACGACTCGTCGAGCGTCCCATCTTCGTCCACTATCGAGAAGACGGTGAGGGACGCTCCCGACGGTTCGGCCGTGGCGAATGCGAACAGGCCGACGGAGGCGTCGGGGACCACGGAGGCTACGACCGAACGGGCGAACGTCTCCGGCCCGGCGCTTCCAGGCACGGTGGCCATGAAATACTCCTCCTCGAAGTTCTCCATGAGCATGTCCATCGAGCTCTGAAGGCCCGCCACGACGGAGAAACTAGCCACTATGAACATCGTGCAAAGGGCTATCATCCAGCTGGTGGCCCGTGCCCTCGAGGTGAACTTGAACAACGGGAGGAAACGCATCCGCCTCATCCGAAGATGCCCATGAGGCGATAATATACCTTCGAGGACGTCGCCTCGTGACATCGGGTTCTATGGATTCGGTGCTTGCTCGCATTGCGAGGCCGTCGCGGCATCGCCGCCGCCGTCGGCTCGATGTACGCTTGTGGCCACCCCATTGTCCGCATCCTGACAAAACCAATATGTAATGACCGCGGAATCACACCTGACCGGGGGGAGGAGTTTGAAGTCAGGGGCAGTTGTCCGCTCAGTCTTCGCGGTGCTATTTGTTCTCACAATCGCAATGCCGTCGATCGGCTGTTGGGCGGATAATTCAGCGGCGGAGGACGACGGTGTCGCCGAATGGACCATCATGGTGTACATGGACGGCGACAACGACCTTGAGGCGAACGTCATCGAGGACCTCGCCGAGATGGCCGCCATCGGCTCGACGGAGCGCGTCACCGTGGTCGTGCTCGCCGATACGATGACATACACCGAGGGGACGCACTGGTGTCACATGGATGAGGGAGACACGCCGATAGACGTCGAGTCGGGGACGCACGTTTGCGACTGCGAGGAGTTCGCTGGCGGATGCCCTGGAGAACTCAACATGGGCGACGGTGAGACGCTGGAGTACTTCATCACCACGGCTGCGGCCAACGCCCCCGCCGAGAACTACATGCTCGTGCTATGGGACCACGGGGCGAGCTGGTACGGCATATGCGAGGACTGGAGCTCCGAGCTGCCGGACGGCGGCCACGACATGCTGACGATCGATGAGATATCTGGCGCCGTCGAGGCGGCGTACGACGACGCGTTGCCCGAGGGGGCGCTTAGGATCGTCGACTTCGACGCGTGCCTCATGGCCGGCGTCGAGACGGCCTACGAGATAAGAGACCTCGCGGAGTACATGGTCGCCGCGATCACGACCATCGCGAGACCCGGCTTCCAGTGGGAGTGGCTTCTGGAGGACATCAACGCCCTGACGGACATGTCGCCCCGAGCGATGGGCGAGACCATGGTCGACTCGTTCATGGAGTTCTACTCGCAATGCGCCGGCAAAGGGGTCGGAGGATATCCGTACGCGTCGCTCTCGCTGATCGACCTGTCGAAAGTGGAGGCCCTCGTCCTCGAGGGAGTGAACGGCTTGGCCTCCGCGCTGCTAGAGTATGTCGGGGACAACATGCAGAAGTCGGCCATCCAGACGACGGAGATGAAGACGCCTCAGATACAGTACCTCGGGGAGCTCGACCCGTTCGTGGACCTCGGCCTGTTCGCCATCGCGCTGGCGGAGAACATACCGGACATGGCGTCCGCGGCCGATCGTGTGGTCGACCTGGTGCGCGACGCCGTCGTGTATTTCGACTTCGTCACCGGCGACTCGGGCGCGTGCATGGACACGATGGGCATGAGCATCTACTACACGTGCGCGCTCGGCCACCTCGCGGACTACGGTCAGCTGGCGTTCGGCGAGGACACCCTATGGGACGAGTTCCTGCGAGCTTTGTCGGAGCATACGCTGTACGCATGACGACATGTGTCGGCCCGCCTCGACAGGCGACGAGGGCTCATCCGACCTGAAGCTTCTTCTCGCCTTCCCAGAGACCGTGGATGTTGCAGAGCGATACGGCGTACAGCGTGCCCGCCTTCTTGGTCTTCATCGAAAGTACGGCGCTGCTGGGGGTGTACACCGAGCCCGTGTCCGGCCCCTGGGCGCCCTCTCCGTGGGCCGAGAACTCGGCCCTCCCGACCTGGTACGAGAACTTCTCCCCTTCAGGCTGGAAGTACAGCGTGATCCAGCGTATGTGATGCGCGGTCGTGTTCGGGTGCGCGACCTCCTTGCCCACCGTCACGCGTATGTCGAACTCCTTGTCGGCCTCGACGCTGTCGGGGCACTCTATCACCGGCACGTGCTTCTCCGTCTTCCAATCGGCCTTTCCAACATGCTCCCCTATAGGCATATATCCAGTCCTCCTGTTCCCCCACGCTCGTGACGCGGGCTACGGCCTTCGAACCGCCCCGCGGATTGATATGCTTTTCACCGTGCTCGGACGGTCGCGTCTACCGCGACTTCTTCCTGCGGTCGAACGTCTTGGAGCGCTCCTTCCGCACCTTGCCCTCGAGGGACTCCAGGAGCACGGACATGCACCGGAACGGGTCCCAGTCGGACGAGCTGACGTAGTACATGGCGACATCGGTCTTCAGCCTCGCCCGCATGCTGTACTTCTGCGTGAACCCGTCGCGCTCGTGAGTCGTGACATGCAGGTTGAACAGCCGGGGCCGCTCCATCTTGTTGATGCGTCGCAGGCCCTTCCCGGCGAGGTCGTACAGCGAGTCGAACACGTCCGGGTCCTCGACATCCAGGCCGGATATCTGGACGAACACCTGGTCACGGTCCCTGAGCCCGATCAGCTGCTCCATCATGTCCGACTGGTCGACCACGCCGACGAGCTTCCTGTCCTCGTCGACAACGAACAGCGTCGACAGGCCTTTGGCCGTCATCACCTTCGCGACGGTGCCGAGCGTGTCGTCGGGGCTCACCGTCACGGCGCTCCTGGTCATCACGCTGCCGACGTTGATCGCCGAGCCCGTCCTGCTGTCGAAGACCTTCCTCGGAGGCTTGGGCGTCCTGCTGGGCATGTCCGCCTTCGGCGACCACAGGACCTTCAGGATCTCCGACATGCCAACCACGCCGACGACCTTCCCGTCGGGCTCGACGACCGGTAGCGCCTTCTCGTTGAGGCCTTCCATCAACACCTGCGCCTGACGTACGATGTCGTCCGGGCCGATGCTGTCCGGGTCCTTCGTCATGAACTCGGCGACGGGTTTATTGCGAAGGTTCTCGTCGTCCCGCATCGCGCGTATGATGTCCGTGCGCGAGACGAACCCGATCATCTTGTCGCCCCTGATCACGGGCGCCCCGCGTATGCCGGAGGAGACCAACGCCTCCGCGGCGTCCATCACGCCCGTCTCCTCGTCGAACCTCGGGGACGGCAGCATTATGCTGTCCACCTTCGCGGTGATGGGCACGCTCCTCCTGTTGACGAACGAGGTGTAGCTCACGAGACCCACGACCTTGTCACGCTCGACGACCGGCAGCTCCCTCACCTTGCGACGCCTCATGAGGGCGATCGCGTCGGACACCGTGGCGTCGATGTCTATCACCGCTGGGTTCTCGCTCATTATCTCGCTCAGTTTCAACGACTCGGTCTTCATTCCGGTCCGTTCCTCCAATCCTCGCAATGCCACGCCTCGTATTTACATGGTGTCCAGAACATTGGTTGCGAGGCGCTACCGACGATGTGTTGGTCGACTAAAGTTCAATTATGTGATAAGTATGTTACGGATTTTGCCGAAAAAAGGATAATGTATGAGCCCGCATGGCTAGAAACGGGTGGAAAAGCTACATGCCCAAGGTAAGGAAACCCTGCGGAGCCATGGAAGAGTATAACCGGGCCCGGCTGGAGCATTCGATCAAGAGCTCCGGCGCGTCGCCAGAGACCGCGAGAAGCGTAGCCGACAAGATCCGGCCGTTCGACGGCGTTAGCGTCGACGACATCCGGAAGACTGTGGCGACCGAGCTGAAGGCGACGGACCCGAGGCTCGAGCAGGCGTATCTCCGCAGCGAGAACCTGATAACCAGGAGCTCCGCTGCGTTGTCGCCTGGCGTGGCCGAGATCAGCGACGAGGTGATGAGGAGGCTCATGGCCTCGCCGGGTCAGATGGCCGTGCTGCAAGCAGGGAACAGTGTGGCGGACGTGAAGGTCCAGCCGACGAACGTCGTGCCACCGACTGAGATACGGGTGAGCAAGAGAGACATCGAGAGGCTCGACGCCAAGGAAGGCGCCAGGGTCACCGTCTCCTTCCACCGGTGAAAACCCTTTAACGCTGAGGGGAGGCGAGCGCGACGGGGCTTGCGCCCGGCGTGCTCTCTTCCTCAATACGCCGATGGCCAGCGATTGCGTCCTCGGCGAAGAGGCGCGCCCGATGGCGCGCGCGTCCGTTCAGACTCGCCTCGGGAACAGCCTGTCCCGTTTCATCTCGGTGTCTTCGCTGACCGTCTGCGCCTTCACCAAGTTCTCGGCGCCGCACTTCTTGCACTTGATCGTCGAGCGCGCACGCTCGCTTTCCGAGAACGTGCCCAAGAGGTTTCCACAACGCTTACACTTCACTACTATCGGATACGACTTGGATTCCTCCGACATCACACTCTCCTCCGCTCTAGTTTGGGGAGGCATACCACATAATACTGTCGGCGAACCCTGGCTGCTGGCGTCCCATGCGCGTCTGGAGCGTCAGTAACCTTCTTAAAACACCGGCACATACACGTCGGCAGCGAAGGGCATTGTTTTCCCGTTTCCAGCCTCCCAATCCAGGAAACGGCACTTCGAGGTGCTTGGGTATGGCTGAGGAGGGGCTCGTCGACAGGACGGAGAGATGGCTCAGGGCCCTCGATGCCTACAGGAGCGCCACGAGGGGCAAACGCCATCCTCTCACGACGGAGGGGTCGGCGCTTCTCGTGATAGACATGCAACGCTACTTCTTGGACGATGGCTCGCACGCGTTCCTCGCAGACTCCCGACCCGTGCTGGAGAACGTGTCGGCGCTCGTCGGTCGCTATCGTGAGCTCGGCCTCCCGATCGTGTTCACTCGTCACGCGGTCAAGGAGGATGAGGACGCCGGCATCATGGGCACGTGGTGGGGCGACACCCTCCGCGAAGGCGACCCTATGTCTGATATCGTCGACGAGCTGCGGCCCGTCGCCGGCGAGGAGGTCTTGAGGAAGACGAGGTACAGCGCGTTCATCGGCACCGACCTCGAGCGGAAGCTTCGCTCGACGGATGTGGAGCGGCTGATCATCACGGGCGTGATGACCCATCTGTGCTGCGAGTCCACCGCCCGGGACGCGTTCATGCGGGATTTCGAGGTGTTCTTCGTCGTGGACGGAACCTGCTCGGGAGACGACGACCTCCACATCTCCAGCCTCAGGTGTCTCACCGACGGGTTCGCCATCCCAGTCACGACCGAGGAGGTGTTGAGATCCACGAGAAGGTGAGTGTCGTCATCGTCGGTGCAGGACCGGCGGGGGCGGCGTCAGCGATATTCCTCGCGCGGGCGGGTCTCGAGCCGCTGCTGCTGGAGGAGCGGCTCCCAGGCGGATTGTTGCGCGAGGCGAACCTGGTGGAGAACTACCCCGGCTTCCCGGAAGGCGTCGCCGGCAAGGACCTCGCGCTCCTCATAGGCGCGCATCTGGACAGGCTGCGTGTGCGCGTCCAGACAGCCAAGGTCAAACGGGTGAGCGCCGCGGGAGGGTCGTTCGAGATAGAGTCCGCCGGCGGCGACGTGTTCACCGCCGACGCGCTCGTGCTGGCGACCGGCACCTCGCCGAAGAGGACGACGATACCTGGCGCCGACGACGTCGAGGACAGACGGCTGTTCTACGGCGTCTCGTCCCTGGGCAGGGAGAGGGTCGCAGGGAGCCGCGTGCTGATACTCGGGGGCGGGGACGCGGCCTTCGACTACGCCATCAACCTGGCCGGCAAGGGCGGCCGCATCACCATAGCCTCGAGGTCGCCCCCGCGCTGCCTCCCGTTGTTGATGGAGCGTGCCCGGGAGCGGAACGTGGGCGTGGTGACTGGCTGCGACGCTGTGGCGTTCGACGAGCGGGAGGACGGTTTCGCCGTGGCATTGGAGTGCGACGCCGGGCCGAGGGAGATCATCTGCGACCTGGTCGTGGTGGCCCACGGGAGGGAGCCGTGCCTCGACATACTGAGCCCCGAACTCAGGGAGCGGATCGACTTTCAGAAACCCCCGGAGACCGGTGTCCCCGGCCTGTTCATGGCGGGCGATGTCGTCCGGGGCATCAACAGACAGGCCGCGATCGCGGCGGGAGACGGTGTGCTCGCTGGCATGCTGGTACAGAGATACCTGGACGATGGAGGCGAGGGCTGATGAGGGTGGTGGCGGAGTACGGCCGCGACGATCTGGCGAAGGTGTATGTCGCCGACATGAGGGAGTCCGGAGCGGACGGTCCGGGCAGAGGGAGGCACATGGTGGAGTTCGTCGAGTCGCTCCAGCCGCCTAACACGCGCGAGCAGAAATGGGTCCTGATAGTGTCGTCGATGTTCGGATGCCCCGTCAAATGCAAGATGTGCGACGCCGGCGGCGACTACTCGGGCAGGATGACGGCGGACGAGATCCTGTATCAGATAGACCACGTCGTCAGGCGGAGATATCCCGACGGGAGGATACCGAGCGAGAAGTTCAAGGTGCAGTTCGCCAGGATGGGCGAGCCGACGTTGAATCCGGCGGTCCTGGAGGCCCTGCGGCGTCTCCCAGAGGCGTTCGACGCGCCCGGGCTCTACGCCTCGCTCTCGACGGTCGCCCCGAGCGGTGGAGGCGCCCGCGAGTTCCTAGAGGAGCTGATTGGCGTCAAGGACGACTGCTACTCCGGGGGCAGGTTCCAGCTGCAGTTCTCTATACACACGACGGACGAACGGAAGCGCGACGAGCTGATACCGATCAAGAAACTGTCCCTGAAGGAGATCGCGGCGTATTCCGAGCGTTTCGCCGACGTCGACGCCGGGGACAAGAAGGTCACGCTGAACTTCGCCCCCGCGGAGGGGTATCCGATAGACGTCGGCGTGATAAGGGGGCTGTTCGACCCCTCAAAGGCAATCATCAAGCTCACGCCCCTGAACCCCACGGTGAGGTCCAGGGAGGAATCGCTGAGGTCCGTCATCGACCCGCACATGGACGACCCCTCCAAGGGACTGGTCGACCGGTTCCGGAGGAGCGGGTACGATGTCATCCTCAGCATAGGCGAGCTCGAGGAGAACAGGATCGGCAGCAACTGCGGGCAGTTCATCCAGCGGGCGCTCGGCGCCGGGGAGAGGCCGAGGGAGAGCTACGAGCTGGACCGCTACTGCGTGGGCACGGGCCATGGCGGCGAAGCTGACCGAGTCTATCCATCGGATTCGAAAAAGCGTGATTAAGTGGTTTGCGAGTCTCTACGAATTGAACGAATAATTCACGGTAATGAACTGAACGATCAGAACGCATCTCTTCGTGGGGGCCTGTGCTTCTGGAAGCAATTCTGGCAGTAGACTGGTCTTCCCTCGGTCGGCTTGAAGGGGACCTCCGAATCGGATCCGCAGTCGGAGCACTTTATCTTGTGCATCTCCCTTGGACCAGAGTCGTATCTACGGCGGTCGCTTCCGTACGTGCCGTAACTCATTGGTTTTTCTCCTTTGTTGCTAGAGCACCGATTGTACTCTTCGCAAGCCAGCCTAACCAGTACTACTATTAGTAATGATGCATGCCACACGGGCGGATGACCCCGTCTGGGAGTCGCATCTCTCGCCGACGCCTCACGCCAGGGAGGCGCTGCACCGCACGGGAACGCGTCACCGTCCGGTCCATACCGGGGCGGTCCACGCGGTCGCTCCGGGCACATCCCCTCCCAGGGGCGATACGGTCGTCACGCGGACGTAGAAGTACCGCGCGTCCTCGGACTCGAGTTCCACGGTCACCTCCCACGCGTCGCCGTTCGTCGGTATGCTGGCGACGACCTCGCCGCCGTCCGAGACTATCTCGATCAGCGTGATCTCGTCACCCATGCCGTCCGGGTCGGAGACCTTTATCCAGGCGGTGTACGCCCCGTCGGCGGCGGACAGGTCCGAGCCCATGACCGCGCCGTCGAGCGTGTACTCGATGCGGAGGTTGCTGTCCAGCGTCGCGTAGCCTCGGGAGGAACTCATGGCGTCGTAGAGGTCCTCCGCCGTCAGGCTCGACGCGAGCAGCACGGTCCTCATCTCGTGACCGGCGATCCAGTCGGAGTAGTGTGTGTCCGAGTTCGCGGAGGGCATCACGTGCCAGCCGGCGTCCAACGCCTTGATGAAGCTGGGCTCGTAGAACTCCTCGTTGAACGTCTCGAGGATGGTCATGCCTATGTCTCTGTCTTCGTTGTAGTAGCTGTAGTCCATGAAGTCCTCGCTGACGTAGAGCGGGTGGTTGAACTGTCCTATCGCTCCCGGCTGCTGCGAGAGCCAATCATAGAAGTTGGGGAGCCTGTCGAAGCGATACTCCAACGGCGCCCTCGGGGGCAGCTCGCCTATGTTGTAGACGTTGATCTCCCCGCAGTTGGCCAGAAGCCACGCCTCGTATCCCGCCATGGCCACGAAGCTCTCGTCCGTGTAGAACGCCGCCGCGTCCAGCGTGTCGTACCACTCGGTCTCGTTCATCACGTAGGTCTTGTAGGCGTTCCAGATGCCGATGTGGTCCGTCACGGCCATGAAGTCCGCGCCCGCGCTCTTGCCGGCCGCGTAGGCGTCCCAAGGTGTGCTGTCCGCGTCATAAGCGTCGGAGTAGCCCGTATGGGTGTGCAGGTCGCCGAAGTACAGGTTATACGTCGGGGTCGTCTCTGCCGGGGCGTTCCTCGCCGAAGATACTTGGCCTGTCAAGAACGGACAGACCATGACGATCACAAGCAGTGGACACAGAGTTCGCAAGATGCCCTTTGATATCATAGACTCGTCTACCTCCCCCTGAAGCTGGCCCGGTATGTCGGTCAAGCTATTTCAATGGTCGACTTGACCGGGGTAGTCAGTAGCGTCCCGATGCACTGTTTTGTCCATGCGCCTGGACTTTGACCGCGGGACGGATTCCGATAGACCGGGGCGTTATCAATGATGATAAGGTCTCATATCGCCTCTTCATCGGGGCGCGTCACGGCTTGAACATGACGAACCCTCTGTAGTGCAGTCCGTGCTCGACGAACTCGGGCCAATCCCACTTGCCCGACTTGACGAGGGCTTTGACCTGCTGCGTGAGGTCCAGCTGCTGCGATATGAACAGCCGCGACGACAGCGCGAGCGTCGAGAACTCGGCGACGGTGATCGCGCCCCCGACGCACGCCTCCCAAGGCTCGCCCTCGACCTTCCTCCTCGTGCGGAAAGCGTCCGATAGGATGATCTTGGCCCCGCGCTTCGCGATGCGGGCCATCTCCCTCATGCCCGCGTCCTTGTCCGGGAGCAGGTTGAAGCTCGCTTGGCTCAGGATGACGTCCGCGGACATGTCGGCCAACGGCAGCCGCTCGAGGTCGCCCATCACGGGCTCGAACCGGGTGTTCGCGAACCTCTCGCCGCGGGATATCTCCTTGGATATCCGCAGCCCGTGAGAGGAGAAGTCCACGCCGACGAGCGTCTCCGGGGCGCTGAGCTCCGCCGCCCTGAACGCCAAGCTTCCGGTCCCGACGCCCAGGTCGACGACCGTCTTCCCGGAGAATGGCGTTATCATGCGCAGGAGCGGGTCCGCGATCGCCGCGAGATGCTTCCTCCGCTCGGCCGATACGCGGTCGTCGAACAGTATCCACTGCGCGTCATACTTCGCCCTGGTCCCGGCCTTCACGTCCGTCTCGCATGTGCAGCATCTGGGTTTGTCAGCCATAGGCTCCGGATCCCCTTCGCGCGCGCATCTCGGCCGAAGGTATCGCATCGCCTCGTTAAAGCTTTGGTTTTTATACGGCGCACAGATTGTCGTTCGTTGTCGCTTCTAGAGCGCACGGCGACGGTTCGGAGATGATGTGATGGAGGACCTGAGGAAGCTGATCGCGACATCGCTATACATCCAAGGCAGGGGGGCGATAGCCCTCCTAGGAGAGCATGTCCGCCCGCTCGGGAGCAGAGCGTTCATCATAGGCGGCAGGACGGCGCTGTCCATCACGGAGGAGAGGATACGCGCGTCGCTCGAGGCGAGCGGCGTCGATGTCGTGGCGCTCGACGACACGGTGAAGGACTGCACACACGCCACGATCGACAGGCTCGTCGAGAAGGGCGGGGAAGCGCGACCGGACATCGTCATAGGGGTCGGCGGAGGCCGAGCGGTCGACACGGCCAAAGCGGTCGCGTGGAAGCTGTCCGTGCGGGCCGTCTCCGTGGGGACTCAATGCGCGACGAACGCGGACGGAAGCGCGGAGTTCGTCGCGTACACCGACGACCACGAGTTCCTCGAGTCCGTCGTGCTACCCGACAACCCAGCACTGGTGATCGTCGACACGGACATCATCGCCTCCGCTCCCGTCAAGTACATCGTCTGGGGCATGGGCGACGCTCTCTCGACCAAGTTCGAGGCGGAGGCGTACGCGGAGGCCGTTAGGAGACGCGGTGGCGTCCCGCCCACGAGGACCGCGCTCGCCCTCGCGGACGCCACGTTCGGATCGCTGATGACGCACGGGCTGAGAGCCGTCGAGGACTTGAGACAGGGAGTCCACTCGGACGCGGTCGACGAGGTCATCGAGGCGGTGAAGCTGTCGTCCGCGGTCGCGTTCGAGAACACGAACTGCGCTTTGGCCCACGCGATACACAACGGGCTCACGCGGACCGGGACCGTGAGGAGGGAGCACGGCGAGATTGTGGCGTACGGGACGATCGTCCAGGTGGCGTACGAGGGAAGACCCGACGAGGAGGTGCGGAGGATCGTCGACTGGTGCGAGAGCGTCGGTCTGCCGACGAGACTTGCGGACATCGGCGACCACGACGAGGATGCGCTGTCGAAAGCGATAGGATACGCGTGCGCCGTCGACGCCAACGCGGAGAGCATGCCCGAGAGACCAGACCCGGACAGGGTGATGGAGACCATCGAGCGGATCGAAAGCGGGTTCTGACCGTCTACGCGGCGGACGCGTCCGCGTGCCAGAAAGGCAGTCGCATCGCGACTATCCTGTGCCGGGCGATCAGCGTCGCGGCGCTCATGACGCCTGCCACATCGAACAGGATGTCCCCTACCGTGTCGACGCCGGAATGGAAGTTCGTCCAGCCGAAAGCGGCGTCGGTGAAGAACTCCAACAGCTCGAACGTCACGGAGGCCACGAGCATGCCGATGACCGCCACGTAGAAACACGCCCTCGATGCTGCGGCGGGACCGTTGACCACCCTTGTCCAGTAGAGCATCGACCACAGCACGACCGTGAGCGTGAGCGCGCCGAGGTAATGGGCGGTGAGGTCGTACCAAGAGAGGTCGGAGACCGAGTAGCCGAAGTACTGTGGGAGGCCCGCCGCGATCACGGCGGTCACGGAGACCAGGAATATCGCCGCGCCGGTGATGACCGCCTTCCGCTTGACCTCTATCACCGCCAATGGCGCCACCATGCAGAGCGAGAACGCGTATGTCCAGCTCGACCATGTCCACCCGCCGAGGTGCATCGACAGCATGAACAGCAGACCTAGTATCGCGAACAACGAAAGTGACGCGAACGGGAGGCCTTCGAGGGCGGGGCGCGACCGACGCCCGTCATCGACGCGCCCTTCCGACGCGTGACGCGCCTGCCGCTCCGCCATCGTCCTGTTGAACCTTACGATGTATGGCTCCGTCCCGGTCGTCCTGGGATCCCCTCTGACAGTCATCCTCGGAGGACGAACGCTGTATTGCGATAACTGTGTTTTGGAGCCACGCCGTCCCTGCGCTACGTCCTGAGCTCCTTCTCGTAGTCCGCTATGAGCTCGTCGCCCTTGCGAAGCGTCTCGGCATCGACCGACGGCACCTCGTGCTCCTCGAGGACGCGACGGACGAACTCCCTCACCTCGGGTATCATGCTGTCGGACTGCGTCGCCTGCCACTTCTGCTTCGCGGGGTCGCGGAACACGAGCTCCTTCCTGAAGTTGCGAGCCGTGTGCAGGTGGCTGAGGAACGAGTTGCCGTGTCCGACCTCCTCGACGACATTGAGCGCGGCGGTCTCCTCCGTGACCTCGTAGGCTTTCATCACCGCGCGCACGTCCTCCCACAAGTACGCGTCGATCACTATCTGCTCGAGCGACGCGCCCTTGGCGGAGTCGATGCTGCCCGCGCCGGATATCATGTCGGAGCCGACCAGCGGGCTCACGAGGCTCGAGAACGCCTCGCTGAACGACAGCAGCAGCCCCGGGCTCTTCGTCTCCACGCCCCAGCTCGCGACCATCGTCGGCAGGCCGTACCTCGCGGCCATCTGCGACGCGCCGGCGCATATGACGGGGAACGACAGCGAAGCGTAGTCCATGACGCCCGTCTTCATGTCTATCGGCGCAGACTCTGAGCTGTATATGAACGGCGCGCCCGCGGCGGACGTCTGCGATATGACGAGGCTCGCGAGGTTCTCCGTGTTGATGTTGACGATCGTGCCGCCTATCGTCACGGGCGCGGACATGCCGCACAGCGACATGGACATCGCGACGACGGGTATGCCCGCCTTGGCGAACTCCACCTGCGCGTCGACCGGTCCCCTGTCGAACGACAGAGGGGCGATCGGGCAGCTGATGACGGAGAACAGCGGGCGTTTCCGCAGCTCCTCCTCCCCGCCCGCGACGAGCGCCGCGAGCTCTATCTGCCTGCGCGCGTCCCTGCCGTCCCTCGCGGCCGGTATGACCTGCACATGCTTCCCGCAGTTCTTCAGCGCGGTCCAGAGCGACCGTATCGCCAGCGTCTCCTGGTTCACATCCCCCGCCGTCACGGTCGTCCAGCAGACGTCGATGGCGTCCATCGCGTCCGCGAGCTTCGAGAAGTTGGCGAGGTCCGCGTCCGTGGACGGCCTCTTCTCGCCAGTCTCGATGTCGATCGTGTACACCGCGAGGCCCGTCGTGGCGAGCAGCGGGTACGTGTCGACAGGGAGCTTCTTGTCGTGCTTCGGGTCGCGCGCCCCGAGGACGATGCTCTTCGGCGCGCTCTTGACGGCGGCGTTGACCATGTCCTCCGATATCCTCGCGATGCCCTTGTCGTGGTCGACCGCGGCGCCGGCGTCCTCGAGCATCTTCAAGACCCGGTCGTTCTTGACCTTCACGCCGAGCTTCGCCAGGCTCTTCAGGCTCTGTTCGTGCACAATCTCCTCTTCGTCCCTGCTGAGGGATCTAAGCCGTACTGCCGCCAATGGAGAACACCTCCAGCCCACACGTCGCTCCCGTTCCAAGGGCCGGTTGGTGCATGCATGACATCATTAAAATCGTTTTCCGAAGGCGCTTTATGAGCCTTGCCGTCGGCTTCCGTCAAATATTAAGTACGGACGGAGCATTAGGGCAAACGTCCCGCGCACGCGCGGGGCGAGCGCGGTCTGCCATTGGGGGAGCGGAGGAGAGTCCTTTGATACACGTCGCACAGCGCCGAAGGGCGAGACGTCCCACGCCTTCGACGGAGCGTATCTGCCGGACGGACATGGCGTTCGTCCGGCTGTTGCTGCACTCGGGGGCGGGGCTGCAGGTCGGGAACGGCGGCTGACCTCCCACTATTTCTCTCTACAAACCTGTTTTTGACGATATAAAGGCGGTTTTTCTCGCCTTTCATCAAGAAGTTGAAGCGCAAAAGGTGGAATGAAAGATGGCCGGAGATGCGGAGAAGCAAGCGATATTGGGTGAGCTGGAGAACGCCGTGAAGACCCTCCAGGAGGAGGCCGCCGTCGAGGCCGCGAGCAAGGCCCTCGCCGCGGGCGTCGACCCCGTCGAGGCGATAGAGGACGGCCTCGCGAAGGGCATACGCGAGGTGGGGGAGAAGTTCGCGCGCAAGGAGATGTTCGTGGTGGAGCTGATCTACGCCGCGGAGATCATGGGCGGCGCGATCAAGGTGCTGGAGCCCGAGCTGAAGAAGGCCGCGAGCAAGCGCAACGTGGTCGCGCAGGTCGTGATCGGGACGGTCGAGGGCGACATACACGACATCGGCAAGAACCTCGTGAGGATCATGCTCGAGGCCGGGGGATTCGAGGTGCACGACGTCGGCAAGGACGCCGCGAACAGCCTGTTCGTCGACAAGGCGAAGGAGGTCGGCGCTGGCATAGTGGGCGCGTCGTCGCTGATGACGACGACGGTCGGCATGCAGAAGGAAGTCGTCGACGCGTTGCGCGCCGCGGGCGTCAAAGCCCCTGTGATGGTCGGTGGGGCGGCAGTGACCGAGGAGTGGGCGAGCGAGATAGGCGCGACGTACTCGTCGGACGCTGGCACGGCGGTCGAGACGGCGAAGGAGCTCGCCGGCAAGGGGGCGTGAGCGCGGATGGCCGCGAAGAAGATGCAGAGAGGGCTGTTCGGCATGAGGCGGCTCGAGGTCATGGACCAGGCGGGGGCGGAGGCGATACACGTCAACTCGCTCTACCTGCTGGAGCACATGGGCATCAAGGTCGTGAGCGCCCAGGGCAGGGGCCTTCTGAAGGAGGCGGGGGCGGACGTCGACGAGGGGACGAAGGTCTGCAGGATACCCAGTTACCTCGTCGAGGAGATGATGAGGAAGTGCAAGCGCCCCGTGAAGATAGCGTCGAGGGACCCGAAGAAGGACTTCGTCCTCGACGGCGCCCACTGCTACACGTGCACGGACGGCGTCGGCCTGTCGACGATAGACCTCGAGACGGGCGAGAGGAGGCCGTCGACGAAGAAGGACGTCGGCGAGAGCGCGAAGGTCGTCGACTACCTGCCGATGATCCACATGTACAACCCGCTCGTCACGCCGCTGGACGTGCCTGAGCACGCGCACACGGTGCACGAGTTCGAGGTGTCGATGGAGAACTGCTCGAAGCACTACACGACGGGCTCGACGTACAAGAAGGAGGAGGCCATCTACCAGCTGAAGATGGCCGCGGCGATAGTCGGCGGCGAGAAGGAGCTGAGGCGGAGGCCGATCATATCGAACCTCACGTGCACGACGTCGCCGCTCGTGCTCGGCATGACGACCGACGCGGCGATAGAGTTCAGCAAACGCGGCTGTCCTCCGTTGCTGATGGCGATGCCTCTCGTCGGCGCGACTGCGCCCATGACGGTCGCCGGGGCGACCCTGCTCGGCAACGCGCAGGTCATCGCGTGCGCCACCGTGCTGCAGCTCGCGGCGCCAGGGTCGCCGCTCTGCTACAGCTCTGAACCGATGGCCATGGATGTCCAGACGGGGCTGATGGAGGGGCTGTTCCCCGCGGCGAACATGGTGCGTGCGGCGCACGTGCAGATGGCGAGATACTACAGGATACCCATCTTCATCGGCGGCTGGGGCTCGTGCTCCAAGGTGCCCGACGTGCAGGCGGGCTACGAGAAGGCGTTCTCGGCGTTCATAGCGCACCTGTCGGGCGCGGACATCACCTCGGGGCCGGGGCTGCTGGAGAACTGGACGGTGCTGTCGTACGAGCAACTGCTGATCGACCATGAGATGTTCACCATGATGGCGGACATGCTGAAGGGCGTCGCGGTGAACGACGACACGATGGCGCTCGACGTCATCGAGGCGGTGGGCCAGGAAGGACACTTCATGGGCAAGAAGCACACGATCGACCACGCGAGAGACATGTGGCAGCCGATGGTGACGGACGGGCAGCCGTACAAGAACTGGAAGGCCGCGGGGAGCAAGAGCGCGGCGGACCACGCGCGCGAGAAGGCGAAGGAGATACTGAGGACGCACGAGGTCGACCCGCTGCCGGACGACATAAGGAAGGAGCTCGCGGCGATCGTCAAAGAGGCGGAGAAGAACATACCGGCGAAGTGACCGCTGGGCCGACGACGGATGAAACCCTTTCCGGAAACCACTTCACCCTTTGTCCTGTTCGACGCCATCGTCCGACTCGTCGCGCGCGGCGGCGACCCTGTACCGGCCCTTGGGGACGACCATCTCGAACCTGACGCCCTTGCCCGGCTGGCCGACCTCGCGTATTGATATGTCGGTGATGGCGAGGATCTCCTTCGACAGATACAGTCCGAACGACTTCCTCCCAGCCGTCTGCAGGTCCCTGTCGAATACCCGCTCCTTCATCTCCGCGGGTATGCCGGCGCCGTCGTCCTCGTAGGCGACGACGAGGCCCTCGGGCGTCTCCTCGTACGTGAAGGACACCTTCGTTATCTCCCCGCCGTGCTTTATCGAGTTGTCGACGAGGTTGCGGAGCACGCGCGGGAGCATGGGATCGCCGAACACCTCGAGGCCGGCGAGGCCGTTGTGCAGCTGGAACTGCCGCGGGTCGAGCCCGAACAGGCTGATCGTCAACGCCTCGTCGAGCTTGATCCACTCCGGCATCTTGACGCCTATGCGCTCGTACGTTCCCGTGAACTCGAGGTACCTCTCTATGTTGAGGGCCGCGTCCTGCACCCTCTTCAGTATCTCGAGCGACCGCTCGTCCTCCAGCGACTCCTCGATGATCGACAGCCAGCCCATGATGACGGACACCTGGTTGATCGCGTCGTGGCGCGTGATCGACCCCAGCAGCTGCAGCTTCTTCGTCGCCTGCTCCAGCGCGGCAGTCCTCTCCTTCACCTTCGACTCGAGGTCGTTGTACAGCACGTCGAGGTCGGCCGCCATCCGGTTGATGGCCTCCCCGAGCTGACCTATCTCGTCCGAGCTACGCACGTCGACACGCCTGTCGAGGGCGCCCTTCGACAGGTCGATGGTGGCATCGGTCAGCCTGCGCACGCGCCTCGACACGGAGGAGGAGAACACGTGGGCGATCCCGACCGCCAGGCCGATGACGAATATGGACGCGACGAGCACCCTCGAGCTGAGCTCGTCGACGGGTGCGAGCACCTCTGAGGCGTCGTGGTCGACGAGTATGATCCAGTTGTTGCCGTCGTACTTCATGTACGGCGTGGAGCGGGTGAACGAGAACAACCTCTCGCGGCCGCCCTCCTCGGCGAGGGCATACCCCGTGGGTTGCTCGAGCGCGTGTGCGAAGTACTCCTCGTCGGACACGTCCTCGAACGCCGTGAACGCCCCGTCGGAGAATATCAGCCGGCCGTCGTCCGTGACGATCCTCATCTTCGTCGTCTCGTACTGCCTGCCGAAGTACACCGCCTCCTCGGAGACGGCCACGATGTCCAGCAGCGCCATCGCCATGCCCGTGAAGTTGCCGTCCATGTCCAGCAGCTTGGCGTACATACGCACGCCGTGTACGTTGGTGAACTCGCAGTCCACTATGTCGCTGAAGGCGTGGCCGACCTCGATCGCCTCAGGCCACCAGGGCGCACCCGTCTGGTCGTAAGTCATCGTGCGCTGCACCATGCCGATGACGGCGCCGTACTTGTTGACGATGGCTATGTTGCCGTAAATGCCGAGCCCGTGCTCCTGGAGGTAGTGCTCGTACAGCATGGCCCGGAGGTATTGGGATATGTCGTTGGCGATGATGTCATCCATGAACGGCGTCGTCTCGCCGATAGGCGTCGACACCCACTCGTCGTTGACGGAGTCGATGTACGCCTCGCGGTCCTCCATCTCCTCGAACTCGAGGTTGGACTTGGCCAGCTCCATCTGTATAGACAGGCCGCTCCCATGGAGCCACACCTCGTGGTACTTCTGGTAGATCGACCTCCCGACGGCGGTGGATATGAACTCGGCCGTGTGCACGCTGTCCGTCCCTACGGAGTCCACAAGCGCGTCTCTGGACTCGTCGAGGACGTACACGGTGAGCCCCGCGAGGATGACCACGACGACGAGGAAGACGGAGACTATCCTGACGCCCAGTTTGGTGGACCTGAGGCCGCGGAGGTGCGAAGTCACAGATACGAAAGTTCCCCCTCCATTACGAACGACGGGTAGACGGGTATGAGGAAGTCGTGTGTGCCGGCCTCGATCCTCAAGTTCCCCATGACGCCCGAGAACACGAAGTCGTTGGCGAGCTGCTGCCTGAGGATGTCCCTCGAGACGTCATGGCCCTCGAGGAGGTCGTGGACCAGGTGGACGATGTCATAGCTCACCGCCGCGTGATGGGAGTACGGTATGGCGAACTCCTCCGTGAACTTCTTGGTGAACTCGATGGCGAGTATGTTCTCGGTCTTGTAGAGTATCGGCGACGAGACGAACACGCGGCCCTGAGGCAGCGCCTCCCGCAGCCTGGGGGAGGAGGCGCAGCTCGAAGCCATCATGTAGCCGTCGTACCCGCTCTCGTTTAGCGCCGATAGCATGGCGACCATGACGCCGCATCGCGCCACGGCGAATATCGCCTCCGAATCGCTGAGCGCCTCTATCTCGTCGGTGAAGTCGGTGTCGTCGACGTCGCAAGCCTGCGACTTGACTGTTCCGCCGGCCGCAGTGAACTCCTCTACCAGGAGGGCGTTGAGCCCGCACCCGTGAGGCGAGGAGGAGTAGAGCACCCCGAGCGAGCCGACCTCGAGCATCTCGAGGATCCTTATGGTGGAGTTGGCCTCGAGCTCGGAGGACACGCAGTACCGGTAGCTCCACTCGTAGCCTTCCATCAGTCCCGGCGCGGACGCGAACCCAAGGAGCGGCGCCTCCGCCGCCTCCGCGAGAGGCGCGAGTAGGGTCAGCAGCTCACAGCTGATCGTGGTGTAGGCGAGCGGGCGTACGTCACGTTCGAGCCGCTCGAACATGGAGGCCACGGCATCGGGGTCGACCTTCGTCTCCACGATGACCAGCTCCATCTCCGTGTTGCCTATCCCTCCCCAGTGATTCAGCTCGTCGACCGCCATCGTCATGGCGGACTTTATCTCAGGCGTGTGTGACAGCGGCGAGTCCTCAGCGGGCAGGATGACACAGATGACAGCGGTTTCGGATGAGGGGGCGAGCACGACCAGCGCCGACAGGCCCGCGACGAGCACGATGGAGGCGACGACGAGGGTGCGTAACCTGTTCCTCATCAGGGGTTCCGCGCGTCCCCGCTGCTTTGGGGGGGCGACCTCTCCGGACGCGCCCGCGTCCATGTTGTCTTCCCGGCCTTCTGTGGACGACATGCTCCTCACCGTGAAATATGACCATTGGCGATGTAATACTTCGCTCGGGCGCTTTACGTTTGAAAGGCGCCGTGGGCGGCCCCCATCTCGTCACGAAGCCTCAAATCGCGTTTGAGGCCTCGGAGGCCTGATGCCCGGGCATCGTATGCCCCGAGCACCCCATATTCGTTGTACCGAAAGGAAACGGGCGTCTCGCGCGCGTCCGTGCGCGGGAGGCGATCAGAACTTCGAGAACAGCTCCTTCTTCGCGCCGCATATCGGGCAGTTGTCCGGCGGGTTGCCCTCGACGGTGTAGCCGCACACGGGGCAGACATGGAGGTCGCCGAACTCGGCGTCCGAGCCGGCGTCGACGGCCTCCTTCGCCTTCGCGTACAGCTTCGCGTGTATCTTCTCCACCTCGTAGGCGAAGTGCAGGCTCCTGAGGGCGTTTTTCTCCCCCTGGTGCTCCGCCACCGCCTCGAAGGCGGGGTACATCTCGTCCACCTCGTGGTTCTCCCCCTCGATCGCGTGCTCGAGGTTGGCGTCCGTGTCGCCTATGTTGCCCAGCACGCGCCAGTGGTTGATCGCGTGCACCTTCTCCGCGGAGGCGACTGCCCTGAAAAGCCTCGCAACGGCGGGCTTGCCCTCCTTCTCGGCCCTGTCGGCCCAGATGGTGTACTTCATGTACGCCTGGCTCTCTCCCGCATACGCCTCTTCCAGATTGCGCTGAGTCATCTTGTGCATGTGACCTCGCCTCTTGCCGACACCGCGGGCTGCGGTGGCTGGCCGTGTGAGCATGACGACGGGATAAAAACTCTTCGCCTTCCCGCAGCATGAGACGCACCAGCCGCCAACATTTGTATAACCGTAAGGGCCTTCGCCGGGATGACATGGACCCGTTCCAGCACCTGATACTGCCGCTCGTCTTCCTGCTCGCCCTGAGGGTGGACACGCGCAAGGCAATCATGTTCGCGCCGTTGGCCGTCCTGCCCGACTTCGACGCGCTGTTCGGCCTGCACAGAGCCCTGGGTCACAGCTTCATACCCATACTCGTCCTGCCCATGCTCGTCTTCCTGTACGCGAGGCTCTACCGGCCCGACTGGATGATGTCGGCACTGATCGTCCAGTTCTACCTCGCGTCGCACGTGATCCTCGACCTAGGCGGCGTGGCGTTCCTGTGGCCGATCGTGTCCGAGCAGTTCTATTTCGAGCCTACCATAACCTTCGCGATGGACGGCGGCCCGCTCTTAGGGTTCGAGCTCGAATACGGCATGCGCGAGCTGCCGGACATGTGCACCACGAGCTTCCTCTCAGGCGCTGGCATGGCGCTGCTGCTCCTCGGGGCGCTCATGGCCGTCGTCTTCCGGGCGGAGGCGATGGACGCACTGAGAAAGGTATGGTCGGCAGTCAGGGATTCGCTGAGAACGCTCTTCCGCCGGCGGGTATAGGGTGATATTTAAACCATCCTGCGGCCGCGCGCACGCTGGCAGGGAACGCGGTCGGGGGCGGCTAACAGATCGTCCGCGCCAGTGCCGTTATCAAGTTCGATAACCCAGGGCCTTCCATATAAATAGCGTCGGAAAGAGTAGATATCCTCGCTCAAGGGCGAGCGAGGTCCAGAGACATGTCCGAACGGAGCACGGAGCGGAGCCGCTCCTTTGCCTCACCGATCGCACTGTTGTTCGCAGCCATGATGCTCGCCCCCCTCCTCGCCCTTGCGCCATACATATCATCCGACCCCGTCGATACCGACAACGTCGATTACACGAGGACTGTCGCGTGGGACATGGACACGCCTGGAGACTACTCCCTGTCGGGCATGATTGTCGCCGATGGCGAGGCGTCCCTAGCGATGGTCAACGAGTCGAAGACCGAGGACTCCGCCGAGGACTACGCCTCCGGAACCCAGGCCAACCTCGACACGGACTATGTCCCAGGCTCGATCATACTCGACGAGACATCATCGTTCACCACCACGGTGACGCTGCAGCCTGACGCAGCCGCCGGCGAGGACTCGTACATCAGCGAGGAGAGTACCACGGTCAACTATGGCGCCGAGCGCTCGCTGAGGATCGACTCGGAGACGGACAAGGCGTACCGCATGCTCTTGAGATTCAACTTTACGGGCGTGCCCTCGGGGGCATACATCAACGATGCGACGCTGGATTTGTACTTGACCCCCGGAGCAAAGGGCGACGACATCGTATACGGCATCCACGCGCTCAACACGTCTTTCGACGAGCACGAGGTCACCTGGAACAGGGCGACGATATCCAAGCCATGGGACACCCCCGGAGGCGACTTCTCGTCCGCGCCGTACAGCGTGGGGGTGATAGACAGCCAGGCGAACTGGAAATCGTTCGTGATCACCAACCTCGTGGAGGGATGGATAAGGGAGACGATCGCCAACAACGGCATGATATTCGTCCCCGAAGAAGGCGCAGACGACTCGTTGAAGGAGTTCTACTCATCCGACGAGACGAGCTGGACCACGAACACGCCCAAGCTCACCATCAACTACACAGTGCAAGGCAACGAGGGAGCCTATGAGTCCGCCCCGCTCGGCCCTGGCACCAACTCGACGTTCACATCGATGAACTGGTCGAACGGCACGGTGTCGTTCGCGTCCGACGAGTTCTCGGAGTCGCCGCTGTCGCCGGAATGGCTCTGGCTCAACAACCCCCTGACCCAGGGCGGCAGCTACAATGTGGGCGTGACGCTCCCGGGATGGTTGTATGTCGTGGGCTCGCCGAACTCAGTGAACGTTGACACGAGCGTGGAAGCCAATTACATGTACCAGAAGGTGACGGGGGATTTCGAGGCCACGTTGTCGCTGATGGAGTACTTCACCGTCGACTACATGGACGCGGGCATACTCGTCATGGAGAACGAGGCGAGCTGGCTGTCGATAGCGAAGGCGGACGACGACGCCAACGGGAAGATAGAGGTTGTCCTCTGCCAGGATGGCGTGAGCGGCGTCGTGGCCACGCTGCCATGGCCGGACCTCGCGACGGCGCACCTGAAGATCGTGAGGAACTCGACTGGGTTCTGGCTTTCCGCGGGAACCGACGGGCAGTCGTGGACGGATGTGCACCACCACGAGCCACCGGTGGCGATGGCGCTGAAAGTCATGGTGGGCCTGTTCGTCGCGTCCGACTCAGGCGCCCAGCCGAACGTGGCTTTCGACTTCCTCAGGATAGAGCCTCTGGCCGAACCGGTGTTCCAGATCATGGTACGCACCGGCAACTCGACATCGCTGTCGGACCCGTCCTGGACCGATTGGTCCTCCCCGCTAGTGGAGGGCGAGCCTCTGCCGAACGTCATCTGCAAGTACTTCAGATACCGCGTTTACCTCTCGTGCCTGAAGGAGTGGTACACCCCGTGCTTCTCCGGCATGACGGCCCACTGGGAGAGGTTCTCGCCGACGGGGTCCATCGAGACAGCGGACTACTTGGCGCCCGACTTCAGCTCGTGGCTGTCGTTCAGCGCCGACCATAACGATTCTCAGGGCCGTGTGAACTACTCGTTCTCTACCGACGGCGGCGCGACCTGGAACTACATAACCTCGGGAGCGTACTCGCCTATGGCCTCGCTCGAGCCGTCCATAAGGGTGAGGGCGGATGTCATGGCCTACGACACGCTCGCCACGCCGACGATAAGCAGCATCCGACTCACATACGGCACGGCACTATCGACTTTCTACATCGAGGCGCCGTCCGTCGTCACGGTCGGCGACGAGTTCCCGGTCGAGATCTGGGCCAAGAATAGCGAGAACAAGACCACCACGCAGCTGACCGGGGCGATCTCGCTCCACGCGATGGACTCGATGGGGCTGCACGACGCCTCCGACGAGCTTCAGGTGACCTCCTGGCTCATCGCGAGCGCGGGGCACGCGCTCATATCGTCGCAGCGGTACCTCACCGCGGAGACGATAACGATCCAGGTGCGGCAGGACAACGTCACTGGCCTGAGCGCGCCCATCACATTCCTGCCGGGGCCCATGGCGGCCGTCCACATCCTCCCCTACGACGCGGACAGCATCCTGGAGGGCACGACGATGACGCTGGAGGGGCTCGCGACGGACGTCTACGGCAACGAGGTGCCCGACGCGGAGTTCTCGTGGACCATAACGGAAGGGCTGGGCGAGCTCAGCTCGACCACCGGCTCGTCGGTGGTCTTCTACCCCGCGGAGGCACACTCCACGGGATACATCAACATCTCATCGGGCGGCTTCACGGAGTCGCGGTTCTTCACGGTGGAGTGCATAGGCCATCCGCCGGTCTTCGTCAGCGCCATACCCGACCAGGCGGCGGTCGAGGACGGCCCCACATGGACCTACGACCTCGACCCTCACGTGTACGACGCTGGTGACGGCATCGAGGACCTCAGATGGTACGTCACCGGCGAGAGCCTCGTGACCGCGAGCAACGAGAACAAGACGGGCCACATGACGCTCACGCTCACCCCCAAGCCGGACCTCTACGGGCACGACGTGCTCGACCTGTTCGTCGTGGACTCCGAGGGGGAGTCGGCCTGGACGCAGGTCGTGGTGGACATCGAGCCCGTGAACGACGCACCCACGATAAGCGAGATCAAGCCGCTCGTAGTGGACTTCGACAGCCCGTACGTCTACAACCTCCGATACTACATCGCCGACGTGGACAACGACCTCGAGGAGCTCTCGCTGTCCATCGACGACGCGAGCTCGCAGTACGTCACCGTCGACGCCGAGAGGCTGTCGCTCGTGATGGAGTATCCTGAGGAGCTCATCGACACGACGCAGGGTGTCGTCGTGACCGTCAGCGACGGCGAACTCTCGAGCTCCACGCCCATCAGCGTGACGGTCGCGGAGGACGACGTGCCGGTGCTCCTGCGCAGCCTCCCCGCCATCATCATGATGCAGGGGGACGCCCTCATCAACGTGTTCGACCTCGACGAGTACTTCATGGACACAGACGACGAGGAGCTGCACTACACGGCCGGGCAGGCGCATGTGGTCATCGACATAAACGAGGACAACGAGGTGAGCGTGTACGCCCCGATGGACTGGTCGGGCGAGGAGTACGTCGTGTTCAGCGCCGCCGACCCGCGGGGCGCCCGCGCCGAGGACGCCGTCGCGATGACGGTCCTGCCGGTCAACCAGCCGCCCTGGATCGCCGGCCTGCCGGACCTCCAGGTGCGCTACGACAAGGTGTTCGAGTTCGACACGAGCCCTTACATAGGCGACGTCGGCGGCGACATCGCCTCGCTCACGATAAGCACGGACGACTCGCACATAGCCGTCCTGGACAAGGTGCTGTCGATGATGTACCCGCAGACGATGCAAGGCATGACGGTGAAGGTCAACATAACCGTGTCCGACGGGGAGCTCGTCGACGTGTGGGTCATCAACGTGACCGTGACGGACAACAACCCGCCCGAGTCGCTCGGGCCGCCGGACCACACGTTCCCCGAGGACTGGCCCCAGGACTACTCCAACTCGTCCGGCCTCGGGCTCGACGAGTGGTTCCACGACGAGGAGGACGGCGACGACCTCGAGTACGAGGTCTTCTCGTGGAGCGACAACGTCACCGCGAACCTCTCGGAGGCGAGCCCCGGCACGTGGATCGTCACCTTCTCCCCGGACCAGGACTTCCACGGTGAGACGCGGCTGACGATAAGGGCGGTCGACGCCGAGGGCGCCATCGTGGAGGACACGATAGCCGTCAGGATAACGTCCACGCCCGACGCGCCCGTGTTCGACATAGTCGGCACGTTCACGGTGGCCGTCGCGACGGACGTCACATACGACCTGAGGCAATACATAGCCGATGTCGACTCCGACTCGTCACAGCTGAGGATAACGGTCAGCGCG
Source organism: Thermoplasmata archaeon (assembly GCA_041554135.1). Taxonomy (GTDB): domain Archaea; phylum Thermoplasmatota; class Thermoplasmata; order UBA10834; family UBA10834; genus UBA10834. The sequence goes on from JBFFML010000008.1 coordinate 65,458, forward strand.
GACCACAAGGAGTACGTCACAGCGACTTCGACGCTCGTGATGATGCACTTCCCCGAGGACTACCTGTCGCCCGGGGAGTCGTCGAGGCAGGTCATGGTGGAGCTCCGGGTGATAGACCAGGACGGCCTCTGGGACACGTCCATAATGCAGGTGACGGTCATCTCGCCGTCGGCCGACGGGCCGCTCGGCTCGCTGGCCGTGTTCCTCCTGCTGCTCGCGGCGGGCGTGTCGCTGGGCCTCTTCGGCATGGTCTTGAGCAACAGGAAGAAGCCCTTCGTCGTCAAGGACATGATGCTCGTCCACGAGGACGGCTTCCTCATCAACAGGCACGTCGACACCGGCGACGGCGAGCTTGACAAGGACATCTTCACGGGCATGCTGACGGCCGTCCTGAACTTCGTGGAGGATTCGATGTCCTCCACGCAGGAGCATCTGAAGTTCTTCGGTTTCGAGCACTACCGCGTCATGGTGACCAGGGGCGAGAAGGTCTACGCCGCGATAGTGTTCGAGGGTGACAGGCCCAAGGGCATCGAGAATCACCTCGCAGAGTTCCTGGCGAAGGTGGAGAAGATCTACCGGAAGAGCCTCGAGAACTGGACCGGGGACATCGAGGTCGACTTCGCCGGTGTGGAGCTGTTGATCAAGGGCTTCGTCGACGAGCACGGTAAGAAGGGCAGGCGCAGGAACGGCGACCCGGAGAACGGCAGGCTGAGGGCGAAGGGCAGGACCGAAGAGGAGGACGGCTCGGCGCCTGACGAGACGGAGGTCGACGCGCCATCGGACGATGACGCGACTACGGCCGCGTCAGAAAGCAGATGATGTTGTTGTCTGTCGGCCCGCCGACGTAGACCACGCTGTTCTCCGAGAGCGTCTCGTTTATGATCTCCGCGGGGACGACGACCACGCCGAACGGGAACTCCTGGGCGCCGTTCGTGGACCATTGCTCCTCGATGACGTAGAAGGATGAGCCGTTCAACGACAGGCCCTCTCTGAGGTCGTAGGGAAGCCCGCGCCCGTAGTCGATGTCGAACAGCCTCCAGCCGGTCTCCCCGAGGCGTTGGTCGGATGTGTAGCTCTCGACGCCGTTCTCGGAGAACTTCTCCATGGCGTCGTGCTCGAAATCGAACGTATGATTCTGGACGCCAAACAACTCCTGAGTCTGATAGGCAACCGGGAGCGTCAAAGAACATACAACGACCAGTGACACGCCAGCAAGTGCGCCAAGACACTTCCTTTCCGCTGCAGTATACGCAATACCGACACCAACGAATAGAGCGAACGGTATC
>JBFFML010000009.1:0-64862 GCA_041554135.1 Thermoplasmata archaeon
GCCTTGAGTTCATCCAGGTATATCCAGTCGTCCGAGGTGTAATCGCCGCAGAAACCGTTCCATGCCGATCCGTGGTCCCAGAGATCGATGACCAGGTGGTCCGACGGATATCGTGTCGCGGTCTCGTTTATCATCCAGCTCAAGGTCGCTCCATCTCCGAAGTTCATCTCAGGGAAAGTGTCGACTATCTGGGCATCGTTTCCTTCGATTTCCCAGAGCTCCGTCCCTTGGTAGGCCATTCTGTCGACGAAAGCTACGATGTTGACGTCAGCGCTTGCTGGTATGTTCATCAGGTACAGCAAGCTGAGTCCTTCCCAATACGTGTCGAAGTCGTTGTCTGCGTCTATGTACAACCCTATTGTCCATGAGGCATTGGTTTCAGCCGAAGCTCTTCCGATCGGTCCGCCCACAGCAAAGACTGCTGGCAACACAAGACAGAAGAGAACTCCTGCGCAGGCTAAAGCCCTATGCGGTTCCCCTTTCATGTTCAATCCCCCTAGAGTCACGATTCCGAATCTCGTGACAACAACCGAATGCGAAAATTGCCTCTTGAACCTTCTTATGGCTAGCATTGCACTGTTAAGGGACTCCCTTTTTCTTAGACTCCCGAAACTACCGAAGCTAGCTAGCGATGTCACTTCACTTGACTTTCCGGAAAGAGCTCACCGAGGCACAGCCTCAGTAGGGTCATGGCATGTTTCACGTCGTTCTCATCAATGACAATCCTGTAACTGTGCGCTCCGCTGTCGCCATACGATTTGATTTGTCTAATCTCAGCGGCTCTACCTGGGGACAAGAACCCCTCTTTCTGAGCTCTACCGACCATTTCCACAAACGTGAGCGTGTTGCCTTTCTCAGTTCTCAGCATGTCGCTCTTGTTCTCCTTGTCAAAACGCAGAATGATCGCCACTTCCACCGCTTTGCGAATAAGGATAATTGCCGCTGTCCAGACACCAACCTTTGCGCAGACCTCAACTTCGGATAGGATCGAATCCAGCGGAGTCGGGAACGGTCCCTTGGGCATTACGGGGCTGAGATTCTTGAGCGTGGGGTATTTGAGGATCACCATGGGTAATGCCGCCTCCAGAATCAGTCTAGCTTCATCCATTGCCTCGTTGAAATCTGTGCCTCGATGCAGAGGCCAGTCAATCTCTCGGAATCTCTCCACCGCAGTCGAGTCCTTTCCCAGAAGGAGTATGAGAGCATCTTCCACCTCGAGCTTCCACATCTTGAACTTGTTAGATCTTGGTCCTGTTCGCTTCAAACCGCCAAGTTTCGCACTGTCAGCATTCTGGAGAAAGGAGACAAGATAGACCTCTTCAGTATAATCGTCAACTTCGTGCACGCCCCACCATAACATCATTTAGACAAGAATGTACTCCTTTCGCTTCACGGGCTTTGGAGATGGGTTTAGGGGACAGACGCCGAGATGCTAGCCAACTAGTTTTTGACGGTTAAATGTGGCTTTGAAAACGTATTAATAGAGACAGTGGATAACGAAGGTAGATTGACCACTGCGGATACCACGTCTAGAATAGAGAAGGTGCACAACACGGAGGAGACTCTGTCGCTCCTCCACCCCGTCATCGCCGGCTGGTTTCGGGACAAGTTCGGCAAGGTCACGGAAGCCCAGTCGATGGCGGTGCCCGTGATCCACCGCCGGGAGAGCGTGCTGGTCTCCTCCCCCACGGGCTCTGGAAAGACGCTCACGGCGTTCCTTTCGATAATCAACGAGCTGTCCCTGCTGTCGAGCGAGGGGAAGCTCGAGGACCACATATACGCCGTGTACGTGTCCCCCCTCAAGGCGTTGGCGAACGACATCAACGAGAACCTGCTGGCGCCGCTCGAGGAGATTGCGGCCAGGTTCGAGGCCGAGGGGATGAGCCCTCCCGGTATCAGGGTCGCGGTTCGCACGGGAGACACCCTTCAGAGCGAGAGGCAGAAACAGGCGCGCAGGCCCCCACACATCTTCATAACCACGCCGGAGTCGCTGTCGCTGGTGCTGTCCACCCCCGTTTTCAGGAAGAAGTTCGAGTCGGTACAGTACGTCATCGTCGACGAGGTCCACGAGATATGCGACTCGAAACGGGGTGTCGCGCTGTCCGTGGCACTCGAGCGCCTACAGAGCGCCTGTGACAGGAAGCTCGTGCGGATAGGCCTCTCAGCGACGGTCGCGCCGGTCGAGGAGGTCGCCAAGTTCCTCGCCGGCCTGGAGGGCGGCGTGCCGAGGCCCATGAACATAGTCGAGGTCTTCGGTCAACGGTCGCTGGACATGAGGGTCATCTGTCCAGCGGAGGACATGACCGCTCTGTCTTTCGAAGTCGTCAACTCGAAGATGTACGACATGCTGAAGGGGATGGTCGACGCCCACAGGACGACGCTCGTGTTCACGAACACGAGGAGCGGCACCGAGAGCGTCGTGTACAAGCTGAAGGAGCGGGGTGTCGAGCGGATAGGCGCCCATCACGGAAGCCTGAGCAGGGAGACCCGGCTGGACGTGGAGGACGAGCTCAGGGAGGGCGCTCTCAGGGCCGTCGTCTCATCGACATCCCTGGAGCTCGGCATCGACATAGGCTCGATCGACCTCGTCGTGCAGATCGGCTCGCCGAAGTCCGTGGCCAAAGGCCTCCAGCGCATCGGTCGCGCGGGGCATCAGTACGGCGGCACGTCGAAGGGCAGGATAGTGGTCTTCGAGAACGACGACCTCGTCGAATGCGCCGTCTTGTCACGCGCCGCGCATAGGAAGGCGATCGACCGCGTGACGATACCATCGAACTGTCTTGATGTGCTGTCACAGGCGGTCGTCGCGCTGTCCATCGAGCGCAAGTGGGACGTCGACGAGGCGTTGAGCCTCATGAGGAACTCGTACTGCTACCGAGGGCTGACGAAAGAGGCCTTCGTCAGCGTCCTCAAGTACCTCGGGGGCAAGGACGACTTCGAAGGCGTGTACTCAAAGATATGGTACGACCACGACGAAGGCGCGTTCGGCAGGAAGCGCGGCGCCAGGATGATATTCTACCTGAACCAGGGCACGATACCCGAGGAGGCGGACTTCAAGGTGTTCTCGGAGAAGGGGTCGTTCGTAGGGTCGTTGTCCGAGAAGTTCGTCGAGCGCCTGACACGGGGCGACGTGTTCGTCCTCGGCGGAAGGAGCTACGAGTTCCTGAAGTCGAAAGGCATGAAGGCCTTCGTGAGAAGCGCCACGGGGAGGAAGCCCACGGTGCCTTCGTGGACTGGCGAGATGCTCCCTCGCAGCTACGACCTCTCCGTCATGGTCGGGGAGTTCAGGGGGGAGATGCAGGAGCGGCTGGCGGGCTCCGCAGACCGTGAGCTGAAGGACTGGTTGATGCGGGAGTTCCATGTGGACGAGGGCTCCGCGACGACCATCATAAGCTATTTCCGGGAGCAGAAAGCGGTCGGCAAGATACCGACGAACGGAAGGCTGGTCGTGGAAGGATACATCGATCAATCGGGCAACCGCAGCGCGATATTCCACTTTCCTTTCGGAAGGCGCGTCAACGACGCCCTGAGCCGAGCGTATGCCGGCGCGTTGAGCGGGCAGGTGGGCGCAAACGTGGCCGTGTCGATCTCGGACGACTGTTTCATGTTGACGACGTCGAGGTCGTTCGACTTGGAGCGTCTCGCCAGGGCGGTGACGGCGGATACGCTCGAAGCGAGGGTCAGGGACGCGGTGAGCGACTCCGAGCTGTTCACGCAGCGTTTCCGCCACGTGGCGACCAGGAGCTTCATGGTGCTCAGGAACTACAAGGGGAAGGAGCTGTCCGTGGGCAGGCAACAGCTGCGGTCGCAGAGGCTCCTCGAGGCGCTCCACGAGCTGGAGGACTTCCCGGTCCTGACGGAGACTTACCAGGAGATACTGACGGATGTCATGGACGTCGGCAACGCCGCAGCCGTCTTGAGCAGCTTGGAGAGCGGGGACCGGGCCCTGGACATCCTGCCGTTCTCCTCGGTGCCCTCGCCGTTCGCCCATAACATCGTGTTGCTGGGCGTGTCGGACGTCGTGCTCATGGAGGACAAGAGCCTGCTACTGCGTAACCTGCACCGGAAGGTTGTCGAGCGCGCCCTCGGAAAGGACGCCGCGGTGGCGGGCCTGTTCGATTCCGACACGGTCGACGACTACTTCTCCCGCAAAGGCCCAAGGATCGACTCCGAGGCGGGGCTGGTGGCCGCGGTGAAGTCCATCGGCCCGATGAATCTCTTCAGGGAGAAGGGAGATAGCGTGTACGCGCGTTCCGACCTGCCGTTCGAGACGCTACGTGAGTGGGCGACCGCGGCGCTACGGGCCGGCGAGATCAGGTCCGTATGGGTAGGCGAGGACCTCTACGTGCACGCCGACGATCACGCGTCATACCTGCGCATGCACCGACGGGAGGTCGGCCTGACGCCGGCCGATGAGCGCGTGGTCGAGGCGTTGCGCCAGTGCGACATGACGACGGGCGCTCTCGCGGACAGGTTGAACATGTCCGTGAAGAAGGTGAGGGAGCGAGTCAGGAGGCTCGAGATGGCGAACAATGTGTTCAGGGTGGGCCTCGAGGCGGACGCCCCCGTGTACCGTCTCTCTGGCACGGTCGACGCGGACAGGTCGGAATGCGTCTCCGAGGCGGTCGTCCGACACATCTCGTACCATGCCCCCATCTCCGTTGAGGACCTCGCCTACGAGATCGGCATACCCGAGGACGAGGCGAGGCAAGCGCTCGGCGAGCTCGTATCGAGGAACGTGGTCGTGTCCGGCCAGTTCGTGGTGGGCGACCAGCTGGAATACATGCTGGTCAGCGATTATCTGAAGCTGTCCTCCGACGGTGAGAGGATCTATGACTGGGAAGTCGTGAACGCCTACAAGCGCCGTCGGCAGTTAGGGCAGCTCGGTTCCATCGAGGAATACTTCCAGAGGTTCGGCAGCGCGGGGATGGCGTACGACCTCATGCATCGCGTGAAAGGTTTCGACATCGAGGATTTCTATGAGCTTAGACGCGCTGGCAGGCTCCTCCTCGGGCGGTTCGTGCGCGGGAGGGTCAGGTACGTCCTCGCGGAAGACGCTCCTTCGTACATCTCCGTGTTCAGAGAGGGCGGGCTCACCAAGCGGGAGCACGCCATCGCCGCTGCGCTGGAGCGGTTGGGTAGCGGCACGTACCTCGAGATAGCCGAGAGCATGGGCGTGCCGTCGTCGGTCATGCGCGAGGCTTTCGACTCCCTTGACAGGAAGGGCCTCCTGCTCCGCGAATTCGACGAGGCGGAGCACTGGAGCTCGCGGAACGTGTACACACTGTGCAAGATAGAACCGGCGACGGACGGCGCACTCGCCAGGGTCCTGGGGCATTATCTGAGGGGCCAGGGGCCGGCCACGCTTGCGCGCGTCGCGTCGCACGCCCGTGTGGAGGAGGCCCGCGCGAGGGCCGCGCTCCAGGAGCTGGGCGCCAAGACCATCAAGGCGGGCCTCGAGCGCGTGGAGCTGTACATGCTTCCCGACGACATCGACGAGCTGGAATCGGATGTCGGGGCAGGGAACGGAGGCCCTGTCCGCGTCCTGTCGTTGTACGACCCGTTCCTCGACGACAGATGGCCGGAGATAGCGGCCACTTACGGCGAAGGGTGGATCTACCCCGTCGTCCTCGGGGACGAGCTCGTGGGCATGATCGAGAGCTGGCTGATGGCCGGGGCGGTCGATGTCCGCGACATACAGCTCAGGGACGATGCTCAGCTGGGGCCGACCATCGACGCGCTGGTGCGTTCCATGCGGTTCTACGAGATGCTCGGCATAGACATCCTGCGCGTCAGGAGCGCCCTGGGGATGGACGTCGGCGCGCTCGGGGAGGGTCAGAAGGCCGAGTTCCTGTCCCGGGGGTTCTCCGAGTCGAACGGCATGATGGTGAGAGGTCGGCTCGTCACCGACTGCCACAGCCGCGAGGCGATCCTGTCCGTCCTCCTGGACTGTCAGAACCTCGGCAGGTCGAACAGGCTGGCCGCGATGGACGATGCTCTGTCTCGCTACGGCGGCCTGCGTTCGGACACCGAGGCGGTCATCCGTGTGGACCGCCGGGAGCCGCTGTCATCGTTGCACAAGCGCGGGGCAGTGGTGAGAGGCTACATCGTGCCCGACAGGGTGGGCTACTGCGCACCGGCGGATGCCAGCCTGTACCGGTCCGCCAAGTCGCGCGAGCTGACGGAGGACGAGGCCTGCATCCTCAGGATAGTCGGGGACAGAAAGGCACTCAAGAAGGACAGGTTGCTGTCCCTCTCGCCCGTCGGTCCGGAGCGGTCGATGGAGGCCATCAAGGAGCTCTACCGCATGTCGCACATCTACATTGACGGCTCGCGCTCGTACGTGGTGGCCAAGAAGAGAAAGGTCGCGAGGGACAGCGCTTGGCTCTCAATTCTCAAGCGCATGTTCGACGTGTACGGCATCGCCAGCGCGGAGTCGTTGTCGCTCATGCTGGGGCGCGACCTCCGCATGCGAGACGTAAGGCGGCACCTGAGGACGCTCGAATCGAAGGGGACGCTCGTCAAGGGACACCTCCTGGAAGGCTCGAGCACCATCTACTGGGCGTCCAGGAAGGCGCACGCGCTCCTCGGACGTGCCGAGTTCCGTGACGAGCTCGTGCTCTCGCCGGAGGACAACCTGTACCAGTTCCTGCGCGCCACATTCCGCGACCTCGTTCCCCAGGGTGGCAGGTACGCGGTGTTCGCAGGTCCGACGCTCATCGGGTCGTTCCATGGCAGGACGAGGGAGGGCGAACTCGAAGTAGCGGACGTCGAGGGGAGCGTCGAGGTCACGAGGATCGTCGACAGGTACGTCCGTATGATCGGCGTCAGGATGCGCGATGGCAATGCCAGCAGCATGACCGACTGGGAAGTGATGGAGTTCTACGAGAAGAGCCATCCCGGGATATGACGGCGGGCTCGGGCCAGGCAAAACTTAATCCCAGACATCCGCATCATTCATAGCGTCATCATGGACCTGTCCTCTCTCGCGGAGTCGCCCTATCCGGAAGCGTCCCTCGTCGTAGGCGGTCTCATCGCGCTGTCGCTGGGCATCTACGGCAAGAGGGACGACTCCGTCCTGGACGAGATCGGAACCGTCGTGGCCTTCGCCGTCGGCATCGTCTTGTTGGTCGTGTTCGCCGCCGTGATGATCGAGGACGCCCTGGGGCCACTCTCGCTCGCGGCCATGTTCTTGCTCGCCATATGCCTCTTCATGCGGCCGTTGAGAGGAGTCTCATGGTCCACCCTGGCAGGCCTGGCCATCGCCTCCGTCGTGACATACGCGGCGTCGTTGGTCCTGCCTTCCGAGGTGTTCGGCGTGGAAGAATGGAAGATACTCGCGGCGCTGTTCTTGGTCGTGGGCATGTTCGTGTATGTGTCGACCCGGTTCTTCGAGTGGCTGGTGAAGCTCTCCACTTCGGTGCTCAGCTGGAGGGCCTCCGTATCGCTCATCGGCGCGATTGCGCTGGCGGAGGGGCTCTATCTAGCGGTCGAGGGCGAGTCACTACTGTCACTCTTCTGAGAACACGCATCTGCCGCGCCTGGCAAGCCCTCTCTCGTTGTAGAATAGGTATTCCTGCGCATAGCCCGCGATGTCGCCGAACCGCTCCGTACCGAAGCGCCTCAACGAGTCGTACGACCCTCTGACGTCGAACAGCCTGTCCATGGCGCGTCGGACCCACACATCGATCGGGAACGCCTCGAGCCGTCCGAAACCGAAGAGCGAGACGCAGTCAGCGACCTTGTCGCCTATGCCAGGGAATTCCATGAGCCTGCATCTGAGGTCCTCGTACGGCAGTGACTTCATACGGTCGATATCACCGACGTCGAGCGACCCGCATATGGCGTTCACATACTCCGCCCGGTAGCCCAGACCGCATCTGCGGAGGTCTTCCGCGGACGCCTCGCGGAGTGATTCCATCGAAGGGAACGCGAACGCCCCTTCCGCCACCTCCTGCCCGTATCCCTCCGATATGGCGCTTATCATCTTGCGTATCCTGGGTATGTTGGAGTTCGTGGCCAGGACATAGCTTATCATGCATTCCCATTCGTCCATCTTGATGAGTCTGAGCCCTTCGACCTCTTCGAGCCCCGAGGAGAACACGGGATCCTCAGACAGGCGCTTCTGGATGTTCGCAAGATCGTCCGCCGCCCTCAGATACGCCCGCACATCGGCGTCGACCGCCTCGTCCCCGCCGGCGGAGTCCACAAGTACCGCGTCAGATGACTGTCTCATGGTGACGGCCCTGTCACCCAGCACGCCCGTCCAGGCGCCTTCGCCGACCCGACGCCAGCCGAAGACCTGCCCACAATCCAAGGTGAGGTCCAGGTCCAGACGACCGATGCGTATCTCCCGTTCAGTGCGCTCGTTCAAAGCCATTACCGCTTGTAGCCGATCTTACGCAGGAGGTCCTTCCTGTCCGCGACGTCCTGTTCGCCCTCCACGCCTTTCGACCTCTCACCGTCGATCACCCCGACGATGCCTCTCCCCCTGTCGTTCTCGACGACGAGCACGTCGAGCGGGTTGGACGTCGCGCAGAAGATCGTGCAGACTTCCTGAACGTCCTTGATCCTCTGGAGGACGTTTATCGGGTACGCCTCCTTCATGACGACCACGAACGTGTGCCCAGCGGATATCTTGAGCGCGTTGTCCGTGGCGTTCTTCTTGAGTTCGTCGTCGTTGCCATCAGCTCTGACCAGACAGGGTCCTGACGCCTCGCAGAACGCCACGCCGAACCGGGCCTGAGGCACGGCCCCGACGATGGCCTCGTAGAGGTCCTCCACCGTCTTGATGAAGTGGCTCTGTCCGACTATGACGTTGGAGCCTTCCGGGAACTCGACCTTGACAGATTCTATCTGCATGTCCTTCCCCTGTCCGTCGAACGGTCATTTGGTGGGATTAACTTTTTGCCATCGGGGTCAGCGCGACTGACCATCCGCTCGTTATCATCATCGAAAATCAAAACGATTAACTATTTATCCAGGCATACCTTAGTTGCTTCATAGTAGTAAAGGAGGCCTTGTCAGTTGCCAGAGCAAAAGGGGGAGAGGCTCTGTCCCATATGCGACTCCCCTCTTCAGCCCGGATCGAAGAAATGTGGTTTCTGCGGCACCGACCTCACGTTGTTCGAGGCCGAGCCTGAGCCAGAGACACCCAAGCCCGAGGCGCCCGTCGCGGAGGTGGCCGCGGAGACCCCGGCTCCCGCGCAAGAGCAAGAGCCTGAGATGGACACCAAGCTCGAGGAGGTGTTCTTCGGGCCGACCGGGGAGGAGCCCGCACAGGATGAGCCCGCACAGGAGACGGAGGCGCCCGCCGTTGAACAGTCCTCCGTGGCGGAGCCAGAGCCCGAGCCCGAACCCCAGCCGGAAGCCGAAGCGGAGGTGGCTGAAGCGCCGGCTGCGCAGCCGGCGCCAGCGGTCGAGGAAGCCGTCGTCGCTGAGGCGAAGGAGGAGACGGTCGAGCCAACGGAGGTGGCGGAGGTCTTCGAGTGCCCTCAGTGCGGCTCGCATGTCCTGGCGACGGCGAATACTTGCGACAACTGCGGGGCCATGTTCGCGGACGAGGCCGCGGACATGTTCGAGTGCCCGGCTTGCCAGGCGCTCGTGAGCATGGACGCGAAGGCGTGCCCTGGCTGCGGCGCCATCTTCGTCGACTCGGAGGAGGAGAAGGCGGCCGCGTCAGAGCCGCAGGAGGCCGCGCCAGAGCGGAGTGTCGAGCCAGAGCGTGAGCTTGAGCCACAGGTATACGCGGTGCCGGAAGAGCCGATCGCTGAGGAGGAGGCCAAGGTGGCCCCCGCCGAGGGCGAGTCCGTGACTAAGAAGCTGCTTGGCGGATTGTTCGGCAAGAGAAAGAAGAAGGAACGTGAGCCGGAACCGTATTCAGATTCAGTACTCCGGGACAGGGAGTCGTTTGCAGGGGCGCCCGCCGCGCGCGCTGAGGTCGAACGGCCAGTGCAGACCTTCGTCGAGCCGGAGCGCAAAGCGCCAACGCCCGCACCTGTGGACGCATCCAGGGATAAGTCCAAAGGCAAGGAGCTGGCGAGGCTGACCGCCGAGATACAGCCGCTCATGCACCTCGCGATATCGCGAGGGGTCGATGTCGCGGAGAGCCGCAAGCTGGTCGACGCCGGCGCCGTGTCGGTTAGGGCAAGGCAGCTCGACACCGCGGTCAAGAACGTCATGGAAGCGCATGAGCTGCTGACAGCGAGATTGAAGGAGCACATCGAGCAGCTGAAGGCGGACCTCAACGAGGAGGCAAAGGTGGCGAAGGAGTTGGGGGGCGACATATCGCGCACGAGGACATACCTCGAGCAGCTGCACAAGGCGGACGCGGCTAGCGACTTCGAGGCCGTGTATGTCTACTCCGACAAGGTCAAGAATGAGCTCATGCCCATCACCGGCCGGTACAACGAGTCCAAACAGAAGATCGCGGCGTTGAAGGGCCTGCTCGCCGACTCCGAGCTGTTGAGCGCGAACACGAGGGAGGCACGGCAGATGCTGACCGAGGCCATGAAATCGTTCGAGGCCAACGAGTTCGACAAGGTCGACGCGACGATAAAGGACGCCACGAAGAGGCTTTACCAGGAGATCGACCCCAGGATGGAGGACGAGATACGGAAGGCCCGGAACCAGCTGGTGGAGCTGAAGGCCAAGGGCATGAACATAACCCCCCTCATCACGATACTCAAGTCCGCCAGGACGCTAATGTTGTCGAAGGACTACGCGCAGGCTTTGAAGGAGCTTCGGGAGTTCAAGGAGCAGGTTAAGAAGGCCGAGTGACCCGCTCGCCGACCGTCACGTGAGGTTCAGGACCTCCATCTCCCTCTCGAGTATGGAGACTTCCTGTTCCTGAAGTGTTTCCGGGCTGAGTGACAGCGTAAGTATGCACGAAGACTCCGATATCTCGTCGATCAGGCTTCTGAGGAATCGTAGCACGGCGTCGAAACTGGTGTTGCTTATCAGGTACTGGATGCCGTCGAGCACCACGATGCCATGCCCTCCGCCCTGCATGAACCCCTGTATCGTGTGGATGATCATCTCCAGCGAGGGCGGGATGGTCTTCTCGGAGGCGCTGTCCTTGTCCGTGAGCCAGAGTATCTCGGGCATGGCGCTGAACTCGTCCCTTATCCGCTTAGGGTTCATCCTTGTTATGACCAGGCCTCTGAAACCGTCGTCCTCCATCATCCTCGCGAGGAGGACGTTGCTGTACATGGGCTTCTCCTCCTCGATGAGGTAGCAGTGCCCAGGCTCGACCTTGACTTCCTTCATTATCTCCTTTCGGGTCTCCTGTACCGGTGCGAGCGGCTTCAGTATGTCGGAGACCAGGTTGAGGTCTATCTCCATCTTCATGATCGTCGAGAACGCCACGATCTTGTTCAGGGTGCTCTCCAGCTCCCTCACGTTCGTGGTCACCCTTTCGACGATGTACTCGACGAGCTCGTCGCTCAGGTCCAGCTTCTTCTCCTTGGCCTTGGCCTTGAGTATCCTGACCCGCGTGTCCGCGTCCGGGGGTTGGATGTCCGCCGTGAGCCCCTTGAGCACGCGAGCGTGCATCCTGTCGCTCAGGCCAGGTATCTGCGCGAGCACCCTGTCGCTTGCGAGGGCGACCTGTTTGCCCTCGTCCACGAGGTAGTCGATGACTCGGACCATCTCGTCCTGCGTCGTCTGGCTCGCCGCCAGGAACTGCATGTCGTCGACGAGCACGAGGTCGGCGCCTCTCAGGTCGTCCCTAATCCTACGCAGCATCGCGCGGTCCTTGCTCGCCCTGTCGAAGGCCTCGACTATCCTGTCGGACGGCAGGTAGAGCACCTTCGCGTCCGGCCTCAGCTCCCTGACCTTGTTGCCTATGGCGGACAGCAGATGCGTCTTGCCCAGCCCAGCCCCTCCGAAGATGAGCAACGGGTTGTACTCCCCCTGCTCGCCAGAGGCCACGGCGACCGCGATGGTGTACGGGAACTTGGAACCCGGGCCGACCACGAAGCTGTCGAAGGTCATCTCCTTCGGGACCGATTTGGCGTACGGCGGGGTAGGCTCCTCCTCGGAGGCGCACTGCGGGCAGGAACCGTTCTCGTCGAGGCTCCCACCGCATCTGGGACACGCGGCCTCGCCCGCATCCTCGGCCACGCCCTGGTACTTCAATATCAGGTCGTACACGTCGGCTGCCCGCTCCTCCTGCTTCTTCTTCTCCATCTCTTGCTTGATCGAGTCCTCCTCGACCTTCCTCTTCTGTATGCGTCGGCGGACCTTCTCCTGCAGGAACTCGATGTCTGACTCGATCTCCGCGACTCTGGATGGGTCGTTGAGCTTGCCCCGTATCTCCAGTATTTCCCTCTCGTGACCTGATACGGGGAAGTTGTTGAGCACGACCTCGAACTGTGTGAGCCTCTTGATGTCGTCCTCAAACGACGCGATCTCCTTCTCCAACGTCTCGGCCCCCTTCGAAGCAGCCTCGAGGAGCGAGTCGACGACGAATCCCCTCCGTCTCCACTCCTCGATCCTCAGCTTGGCCGGGTCGACCTCCTCCTCGGCCTCCTCGACCTCCTGCTCAGGCTCCTCCTCCTCGGCCTCCGGCCTCTTGGGGACCATCTTGCCGGGGCCGATCACGGCGTCTGGAAACCTCCTCTCGAACTCGTCCTTCGAGACCCGGCTGTGGATCTCTATGTTCGAGTTCTTGTCTTGGGAGTCTTCGAGTATGAACCGGAGGGAGCGCTCGCCTGTGTAGATGCGCCTCAGCTCCCTGGGCTTGGACTTCTCGAACTCGTATATCGCCATCGTGGGGGTGCCCTGCTCTATCACCACGTAGCCTATCGAGCTCATTATCTCCTTCTGGAGAAGGACCTTGAGGTATCCGGAGAAACTGTACTGTTTCAGGTCCGCGAGTATGGCCTTCAACGATTCAGGGCCGCCCCTGGCCGTCCTCACTACGATGCCTTCCGGTATTCGGAGGTCCGTAACCATGTCTGGAGTCCCTTGGATAAATACTGTCGCATATTATAAAGTGCTACCTCTGGGCGTTTCCAGCTGGGACGTGCCTCCGACAACCGGCGTCGGTCGCGAAAATCCTTAACTAGGGGGACCATCTTCTCAATCACCCGTAACAGCGCCACTGTAGCTCAGCGGTAACCGGTGCTCTGCACCAGGTCGCTAGAGAGCGGCGGTTTCGTAAACCGCAGGTCGGGGGTTCAAAACCCTCCAGTGGCTCCACCCCCTTCTCGCCTCCGCATACGCAACGCTAATATGTCAAGTGATGGATAGTCTGGCGATGTCTCCGGAGGCCGTCGCGTTCTCGAACTCGATACGGTGCGACAGGTGCGGGCACGTGGCGTCCGGATACCTCCAGGTCGGCCCTGATGGCACTGGGCATGGCACGTGCTCTCGGTGTGGGTCTCCTGTGATCCAGAAGCTGGAGCCTGGTTACATCCCCCAGGTTCCTGCCCAGCCCTATCACGCTCATCCCGACCGCGCTCCTGACGCAAGCAGGTATCCGGGGCTGTACTCGCAGCCGAGAGCGGAGCCGCGCTTCGACGTGCGCGGTCTTCTCACATTGCCTTTCAGACCCAACAGGGCGCTGACGACGCTGTACCTTACCACGAGCCTCACGCACGCGATGGTCGTCGTGCTGGTGTTCGTGGTGATCCACGCCGTGCTCGGCACCGCTATCACGGCCGACATGTCTGAGGTGATAGGGTTCGGCAGCGTCAACGCGTTCGAGGCGTTCATGCTCGCGATACTAGGATGCGTGGTGTCCCTCGTGTCGTTCCTGGTCTTCTCGGTGGTGGCTTCGGTGGTGGCCATGGAGCTGTTCGGAGGGCGTGGCGAGAAGGGAGCGACGGTGACGCTCGTCGGATACTGTTACCCGTGGTTCGTGTTCGTCAGCCTCGTGCTGATGCTCATCTTCGCGGTCGGGTTCGAAGGTCTCGAACTGAGCCAGGTCACGCACTGGAGCGACGCCGAGGTGGACAAGGCGATCGTTTGGGGCGTCGCGCTGCTCGCCGCGGCCATCATGGGATTGATATGGCTCCTGTTCATCGCCGGCAAAGCCATCGGCGTCGCGAACGACATATCCACTGGCGAGGGAGCGATGTCCGCTTTGATCGGATGCATAGCCGCCGGTGTCGTCTCTCTCCTGATCGGGACGGTCATCCGGCTCCCGATAGGTCTGGCTCTGTGAGGCACATCAGCCACGCAGGAGCTTGTCCATCATCTTCATCGCGCAGAATTCTCCGCACATCGTGCACGTGCTCGAGTCGGCCGGCCTTACCCTCTCCCGGAAATCCTTGGCCCTTTCAGGGTCCATGCAAAGGGACAGCATCTCGTCCCAATCGAACGTCCTTCTGGCCCGGGACATCCTGAGGTCCCAGTCCGCCCCCCTCCCGCGGGCCACGTCCGCGGCGTGCGCCGCTATCCGGCTGGCCACGACGCCTCTCCTCACGTCGTCCAGGTCCGGGAGGGAGAGGTGCTCGGAAGGTGTGACATAGCACAGGAAATCGGCGCCGTGATACGCCGCGAGCGCACCGCCTATGGCGCCAGCTATGTGATCGTATCCCGCTGCGACATCGCATACGAGAGGCCCGAGTACGTAGAACGGGGCGCCGTCGCAGACGGCCTTCTCGAGGCGCACGTTCGCCTCTATCTGGTCGAGCGGCACATGGCCAGGCCCTTCGACCATGGTCTGCACGCCCGCCTCGCGCGCCCTCATCACGAGCTCGCCCAGCACTATGAGTTCGTGCACCTGAGGCGCGTCGGTGGCGTCGGCGATCGACCCCGGTCTGAGCCCGTCGCCCAGACTGAGGGTGAACCCATAGTCGCGAGCGAGGTCGAGGAGGTGGTCGAAGTCCTTGTAGAGCGGGTTCTCCTCGCCGGTCTCCTCCATCCAAGCGGCGAGCATAGCGCCCCCTCTCGAGACTATGCCTGTGACTCTCTTCGACCGTTTCAGTGACCGCACTGTCTTTGTCGTTATGCCGCAGTGGACGGTCATGAAGTCGATCCCGTCCTTCGCGTGGTCTTCGATCACCTTGAAGAGGTCGTCATCGGTCATGCTGAGGGGACCGCCCTTAGTGGCGGAGAGGCATACGGCCTCGTAGATCGGCACGGTGCCGACTGGCAACTTGCAGGAGTTCAAGACGTCCTTCCTTATCTGCGATATGTCTCCGCCAGTGCTGAGGTCCATGACCGTGTCGGCGCCGTATTCGGTGGCGACCCGCACCTTCTCGAGCTCCAATCCCACGTCCATCAAGTCTTTCGACGTGCCGATGTTCGCGTTGACCTTCACGGACATGTTCGCGCCTATCGCCTTCGGCACGACACCCTTGTGTCGTTGGTTCAAAGGTATCACGACATGTCCCTTGCGGAGTAGCTTCGCGAGAGTCTCTGGCTCCACGCCCTCGGCGTCGGCTACCCCCTTCATTTCCACTGGAACATCTATCCCCGTTCGAGAGCCCATCGGATATCGCCAGCTCCTACGCCACTCCTGTGTATAAATGCTTTGATGGAGTGGTGTTACATGGTGGCTCGTAGGCGCCCTGGCCGCTCTGGCCGCGTCATGCGTTGCGCCATAATCCGGACGTGTACCTGCGCACACGTCTGATGTCCTCGGAAACGGCCCGAGTCGTCCATCGTCAGTCGCCGAAGTTTCACGTGGAAAAACCTTCGCGGTCGGGTCGTCGTTTCCAGCGGAAGAAAAGGGGGGTCTCAGGCCATGGCCAGGAGCCCCTCTCAAAGCATTTAAATATCGGCGTTTCATTGGTCATCGAGAAGGCGAAAAAAGCGTCGAAAAGCTCGATGGGATGCGCCTCGAAAAGACGAGTCGTTGAGCCCGCGTTATGGGAGCTGAAATCCGATGGAAGATAGCACATATGATGCAGAAAGAATCCAGGTTCTCGAGGGCCTCGAGGCGGTCAGAAAACGCCCTAGCATGTACATAGGCAGCACCGACTTCCACGGACTCCATCACCTCGTATACGAGGTCGTCGACAACAGCATAGACGAAGCCATGGCGGGCTACTGCACGCAGATCGACGTGCGCCTCAACGCCGACGGGTCCGTGTCCGTTGAGGACAACGGAAGGGGCATACCCATTGGCATCCACAAGAAATACCAGGTCGACGCCCTTCAGCTCGTGCTGACGAAGCTCCACTCGGGCGGCAAGTTCGACCGCAAGACGTACAAGGTGTCAGGCGGCCTGCACGGCGTGGGCCTGAGCGTCGTCAACGCGCTTTCCGAATGGCTCGAGGTCCAGGTGAAGCGACAGGGGAAGACGCATTCTCAGAGGTACGAACGCGGGGCCCCTGCGAACCAGGTGACCGTCGTCGGCGATACGGAGGACACTGGGACAACCGTCACATTCAAACCGGACCCCCAAATCTTCGAGGAGACCGAGTTCGACTTCGACACGCTGTCCGGCCGGCTGAGGGAGATCGCCTTCCTGAACAAAGGCCTCAGGATATCCATATCTGGCACTGCCGAGGATCAGTTCAACACGTACAAGTTCGACGGCGGCATCGTCGAGTTCGTGCAGTACATCAACCGCAACCGCACGACCCTGCACGACAAGCCGATATACATCTACGCCGAGAAGAACGGCGTGACCGTCGAGCTGTGCATGCAGTACACGGAGAGCTATGTCGAGAGCATCTACACGTTCGCGAACAACATCAACACGGTTGAGGGTGGCACGCACCTCGTGGGCTTCAGGGCCGCCCTGACCAGGACGATAAACGAGTACGCCCGCAAATACAACATGTTCAAGTCCGACACTACGCTGAGCGGGGAGGACGTCAGGGAGGGCCTCACCGCCATACTGAGCATCAAGCTCCCGGAGCCGCAGTTCGAGGGCCAGACGAAGACGAAGCTGGGGAACAGCGACATCCGCGGCATCGTGGAGACCACGGTGAACGACAAGTTGTACGAGTTCCTCGAGGAGAACCCCAAGGTCGCGCATGCGAGCATAGGGAAGGCCATACTCGCGTCGCAGGCGAGGGAGGCCGCGAGGAAGGCGCGCGAGCTGACCCGTCGGAAGGGGCTGCTCGACGCGGGCAACCTGCCAGGCAAGCTCGCGGACTGCGCGGAGAAGGATCCGTCCAAGTGCGAGCTGTTCCTCGTCGAGGGGGACTCCGCGGGCGGGAGCGCCAAGCAGGCCAGGGACCGGTCGTTCCAGGCGGTCCTGCCGCTGAGAGGCAAGATACTCAACGTCGAGAAGGCGCGCTTGGACAAGATGCTGAAGAACGCGGAGATACGCACGATCATAACCGCGTTGGGCACAGGCATAGACACCGAGTTCGACATATCCAAGGCGAGGTATCACCGCATCTGCATAATGACGGACGCGGACGTGGACGGGGCGCACATTCGCACGCTGTTGCTGACGTTCTTCTACCGTCACATGGAACCCATGATCCGACAGGGATACATCTACATCGCCCAGCCACCGCTGTACCGCGTCCGCAAGGGCAAGACGGAGCGGTACCTCTTCTCCGACCGTGAGCTGAACGAGACGATCCAGGAGCTGGGCCAGGGATTTGACATCCAGAGGTACAAGGGCCTCGGGGAGATGAACGCCGACCAGCTGCGTGAGACGACTATGAACATCGACTCGCGCATCCTGAAGCGCGTGACCATCGAGGACGCCGTGGAGGCCGACAACCTGTTCGACGTGCTCATGGGCGACGCCGTCGAGCCGAGGAGAAGGTTCATCCACGAGCACGCGCGCGAGGTAGAGGTCTTGGACGTGTAGGTGACACCCATGACGGAGCAGGATACCGATCAGGAGCAGCCATTCGCGGCCAAGGTCATCTCGCGGCCCATCGAGACCGAGATGAAGAAGTCATACATCGACTACGCGATGAGCGTCATAGTCGGGAGGGCGCTGCCCGACGTGAGCGACGGGCTCAAGCCCGTGCACAGGCGGATACTCTACGCGATGAACGAGATGGGGCTCACGCGCGGCAAGGCGCACAAGAAGTCGGCGAGGGTCGTCGGTGAGGTGCTGGGCAAGTTCCACCCCCACGGCGACGTCGCGATCTACGACACGCTCGTGCGCATGGCGCAGAATTTCTCGATGAGATACCCGCTGGTCGATGGCCAGGGCAACTTCGGAAGCGTCGACGGGGACTCCGCGGCGGCCATGAGGTACACCGAGTGCAGGTTGGCGCCGATAGCCCTGGAGATGCTCGAGGACGTGGACGAGGAGACCGTCGACTTCGTGGACAACTTCGACGGCTCCCTGAAGGAGCCGATTGTGCTCCCCGCGAAGCTGCCCAACCTGCTGATCAACGGCTCGTCGGGTATCGCCGTCGGCATGGCGACGAACGTCCCCCCGCACAACCTGGTCGAGATAGCGGACGCCGTGACGCTGATGATAGACTCCCAGATGGAGGGCAGGGACCCCGACCTGAAGGACCTCATGGAGGTCGTCAAGGGCCCCGACTTCCCGACCGGCGGGATAATCTACGGCGCCGCGGGCATAATCGAGGCATACTCGTCCGGCAAGGGCAGGATCCGTGTCAGGGCGCGCTCGACGGTCGAGAGGGACGAGGACACGGGCAGGCCGTCGATTGTGATCACGGAGATACCATATGCTGTCAACAAGTCGCACCTGATGGAGGAGATAGCCGAGCTCATCAAGAGCAAGCGCATCGAGGGCATCTCCGACCTGCGGGACGAGTCGGACAAGGAGGGCATGCGGATAGTGATCGACCTCAAGCGCGACGCGCTCGAGGAGGTCGTACTGAACCAGCTGTTCGCGCACTCACAGCTGCAGACCACGTTCGGCATCATCAACCTCGCGCTGGTGAACAACCAGCCCAGGATACTTACGCTCAAGGAGATGCTCGAGTACCACATAGAGCACAGGTTCGATGTCGTCAGAAGGAGGATCCAGCACAGGCTGCGCGAGGCGGAGAAGAAGGCCCACATACTTGCTGGCCTGATGATCGCCCTCGACCACTTGGACGAGGTGATCAAGATGATCAGGAAGTCCAAGACGAGGGACGAGGCGCGTGCCGCGCTGATGAACAAGTTCCTCCTGTCGGAGATACAGACGAAGGCGATCCTCGAGATGCAGCTTCAGCGCCTCACCAGCATGGAGATGCAGTCCGTCAAGGAGGATTTCGACCAGACGTCGAAGCAGATAGACGAGTACAAGTCCACACTGAAGGACGAGAAGAAGATACTCGGCATCATCAAGGACGAGGTGCGCGCCATATCGGCCAAGTACGGCGACGCGCGCAGGACGACGATCGAGACACACGGCGCCGACCTCGACTATGAGGACCTCATACCGGTCGAGGACGTCCTGGTGACGACGAGCCTGACCGGCTACATAAAGCGGATCTCCCTCGACACCTACGTCTCGCAGAAGCGCGGGGGCATAGGCCTCGTGGGCATGGGCACCAAGGACGAGGACCACGTCGTCGACATGTTCGTCACGAGCTCGCACGACTATGTCATGTTCTTCTCCAACAGGGGGATGGGGTACTGGCTGAAGGCCTATCGCATACCCGTCGGCGGCCGGCACTCCAAAGGCAAGCCGATAGTCAACGTGCTCGACCACCTACTGGAGAACGAGCGGATTATGAGCAAGATACCGATATCCGCGTTCGACGAGGACAAGTACCTGGTGTTCGCCACGCGCAAGGGCGTCATCAAGAAGACGCGCCTGATGGCGTACTCGCATGTCAGGCAGACGGGCATCATCGCCATGCGTCTCGACGAGGGGGACGAGCTCATCGGCGTCGCGATCACCGACGGCACGAAGGAGATCATACTGGCCACGAAGCTCGGCTACGCCGCGAGGTTCAGCGAGGCCGACGTCCGCGCCACAGGCCGCGCGACATACGGCGTCAAGGGCGTGACCCTGCGAAGCTCGGACGAGGTGGTCAGCCTTGCGGTCGTCGACCCTGGGGATCACCTGCTGACGCTGACGGAGAAGGGATACGGCAAGCGCTCCCTAGTCGACGACTACAGGAAGACTCGCAGGGGCGGGAAGGGCGTCATCACGATAAAGACGGGCGGGCGCAACGGTGACGTGGTGTCGGCGCTGACCGTGGCGGACGACGACGAGATCATCGTCACAAGCGTGAACGGCATGGTCATCCGGATACCCGTGCACGGCATCAGGCTCCAGGGAAGGGCGACCCTCGGCGTGCGCATCATGCGGCTCAAGCCGGCCGACCGCGTGGCCGCGGTCGCGAGCTTGGTCGGCCTCGCGGAGCAGGAGCGCATGGTCGAGTCGGGCAGGACGATCACCAAGGGGCCGGTCGAGAACGGCGACGTGATTGACGACGTCGGCGGGGACGACGAGGAGGACGACACTGACGACACCGATGATCCTGGCGAGCCGGTCGTGGAAGGAGACCCGGAGGATTGACCGACGTCGCTCTCTGGCGGTCCTCTCAATTGTGATAACGACCCGCAAAGCTTTAATTAACTAACGTGCCTTTGAAAGCCTGCGCAGAGACAGACGGACGGCTCACCAGAAGGAGGAACCAGGTTTGTTCAAGGATTCGATACCAGGGCTGGAGAAGGTCTTCAAGGACGACATCGACCGGCCCAAGATAATGTTGGTCACCGGGCCTCCAGGCTCGATGAAGACAAGCTTCTGCTATTCGATAATGTCCGCGTATCTGAGGGACAAGAACGAGTTCGGGCTGTACGCCACGCTCGAGGAGACGGCGGACAGCCACCTGAAGAACATGAACAGCATGGGCGTGAAGGTCTCCGCCAAGATGCAGATATCCGACATGACGGACCTCCGGGAGATCGACCAGATAGACGAGGTCATAGGCGACGATGTCCAGACCGACTATGTGCTCTTCATCGAGAAGATGATACAGCGGTTCCGCAAGACGCACGGGGACAAGTTCTCGGTGTTCGTCCTGGACTCGTTGGGCGCCCTCTACTCCCTGATGGAGAACGAGAAGAACATGCGCAAGAAGATGTTCTACTTCTTCAAGATGCTCAGGGACAACAACCTCCAGTCGTTCATCATAATGGAACGCTCGTTGGACGGCGAGTCGCAGCTGCTCGGCAACGAGGGGTTCCTCGCGGACGGCATACTCATGCTCGGCCTTGACAGGCCGCGTGGGAAGCTCGTGCGGTTCCTCCAGGTGGAGAAGATGAGGGCCGCGGAGCACAGCATGGAACGCCACGCCATCGAGGTCGGCAAGACCGGCATGACGGTCCTGGGACCGCTTCTCAGCACGTAGTGCGCGGCTGGGAGGCGCGCTGGCAGCGGTCCGTTGTCAGCCGCACACGCATGTGCGGGTGACGGTGACACGGGCTCGGGCGCGCACTCAAACCCCCCAACACGCAACGGAAGGTATTCGGAATGACGGAAGACTCGACAATCTCCCAGATAATCGAGGACGCGGTCAAGCGACTGAAGGCGCAGGAAGCCGAGGTGCGCAAGAGGGACCAGGAGCTTCAGACCCAGCAGGAAGAGATGGCGAAGCAGAGGGCCGAGCTGGAAGGGCTCGAGGGCCGTCTTAATGAGCGCGAGGGCGCGCTCCGAGAGAAGGAGGCGAGCGTCCAGAAGGCCGAGGAGGACCTGAAGGGTCGCGAGGCGGCCACGCTCGAGAGGGAGAGACAGCTCGACGGCAAGGCGGCCGAGCTGAGCGAGCGCGAGTCGATGATAGCGGAGAAGGTCGAGAACGCCGAGGCGAAGCAACGCGAGTACTCCGAGCGGCTGGAGGAGGTCTCCGGCCAGATGTCGGAGGTGGCTGAGAAGAGGAAGACGGTCATAGACCGCGAGGAGCAGCTCAAGGCGGAGGAGGAGAAGCTCCAGCGGCTGATGGAGGAGATCATATCCCGCAGGGACGCCCTTCTCGCGCGCGAGCGCGCGCTCGTCGAGGAGGAAGAGTCACTGAGGAAGGACCGCGAGAAGCTCTCCGAGGACGCGAGGAAGCTGATGCGCAGGCAGGAGGAGATGCTCAACGCCGCGCCGACACCTGCACCGAGCGGCGAGGGCGCGCACGCCGCGGACGTGAAGACGCTGCCCATCGCGGATGACGAGACGACATGTCCCAACTGCAACACGATCATCAGCAAGGACGCGGTGATGTGCTATGCCTGCGGTCACAAGCTGAGGGAGATGGAGGAGGCACCGGCCTCCGCTGAGGCCGACCAGGAGTCAGAGGAGGAGTTCCCCTGTCCGAACTGCGGCACCATGATCAGCAAGGACGCGGTCATGTGCTATGCGTGCGGCGCGCACGTGAAGGACGCCGCGGCCAAGGCGTCGGAGGCGGGTTCCACGCAGACTCCTCAACCTGCGCAAGAGGAGAAGAAGCCGCAGATATTCGTGAAGAAAATCGTGAAGAAGAAGGCGGCTTAGCCAGCGGCGGCCGCTAGCCTTCTTCGCGATGAAAATACGGCAAATAGCTTTTTATATACACGAACTACTTACTTTGTCCATTCCCCAGACTCTGGGTGGGTGAACTAATGATTGACAGAGCTGGCCCTTTTCTAGCTAGAAGGTCGTTGACCGCATTGATCGTGTCCGCGTTCGTAGTATCAGCGATCGCGGGCATGTTTATCGTGGGAGAGCGGACGAGCGCGTCGGGCGATCTGATCGTCTCTGACGGCACGTACGTAATACAGGACCTTCATCAGTATGTTGACGGAAATGTGGAAGTCACGAGTACCGGGACGCTGAAGATCATCGACGGCACGCTGAGCGTCATCAGCAACTTTGATCAGAGGTTCACGGTCACCGTGGATGGCGGCACACTCGTGCTCGACCATGGCGTCCTGACGACGCACCTCGACCAGATCGACCCCTGGGCAGAACTCGAGCTCGTCGTCATGAACGGCGGGACGGTCTTGGCGACCAACGGGTCGGAGCTGAGGTTCCCGGGAGGCATCACACTCACGGGCGACTCGACCATGACGCTCCGCGATTCGGTCGTCACGGCGCTCGACTCCGACCTCGTGAACCAGTATGTCGTCGGCTCGTCCGGCCTCATCACGCTCGACTCCGCCAATGACGGTCCTGAGATGGACATAACCGATTCCACGCTGCAGCTTTTCGACTCCTCTATCGACTCCCTGCCGGAGTACCCGTCGGACGCGATGCCAGCCGGCAACCTGACATTGAACGGCGAGTCAACGTTGTTGTCCGTGAACAGTGACCTAAGCGTCGATTTCGGGCCAGCGCTCGACGCCGGTGACTGGTACGAGCACAACGTGATCGTCGTGAACGACATGTCGAGCGCGTATCTCTACGGCACGATCTTCGACGAGTACGAGGGTGCGCTCGCGGACCGTGCGCCCGCCGTCGTCGTATCCGGCGTGACGACCTCACCCGCGATACCCAACTCCCCCGCCGCTGGAGACACCACTGTGGGAGAGGACATCGGCGCGCTCGCCGCGGTGGATTCATGGGCTTACATCGTAGAAGCCGGAGAGACGATGGAGATAGAGACATGGGATGTCGGAGGCCTGCTGGACACCACGGCCATAAGCTCGGCATCGATAGTTGTGACTTATTCGGTCGACCCGACGTATAACGACCCGACGCCCAGCTCGATCCAGTGGAAGCGCGAAGCCTCACCGACTTGGATAAGCACGACGATAACGCCGCGCGTGACAGACCCACCAGGGACGACCGCTGCGTACGACCTCCCGACCGCCACGATTGACGACGTCGGCGAACTGCGCAACATGGACGTCAGGTTCGCGAACGGCGCGACCACCGGCTCAGTGCAGTTCGAGAGCCTGTGGGTGGTCTTCAGCGTGGGCGGAGAGGCCTATGTCTACAGATGGCTCAACGCCACCGTCGGAGACGAGTATGGCGTTCCCATCCCGGATGCGACGGTCAGTGCGGTCTTCACGGGCGCCACGGACCTCGAGGGTCAGGAGGCCTTCTACTACACTGCCGACGGCATCTCGTTGAACCCAGACCTGGACGTCCTCGACTACATGGGCGAGACGACCGCCACATACAAGACCACCAAGGGAGACGGAAGGGCCGTCATACCATATCTCACTGACATCATCACGGGAGGCGGATCGTCGAACGCGTTGTTCGTCGGATCGTACGCCGTCACGGGCACCGCCGACATCGACGGCGTCTACAGCTCGACCGAGAGTTATTCGTTCCCAGCGTACCCCGCGATGGACGAGGGTGACCGGAGCGCGGACCTCACTGTCGAGATACTAGGCGTCTCCGCAACGAGCCCCGACAACTCTCGATGGCTCGTTGTGCCGCTGGCGACTGGCGAGACGACATTCACGATACAGGACATGACCTACTACTACGCTGGCGACGTAATCGTGGCCTCTGACGGCGAGCTGATCGTGCTCAACGTCGAGTTCCTGCTCGTCCAGGACTTCCCCAACCAGCGCACGATATACGTCGACGGCAACGGCCATCTCGTGTTCGAGAACTGTTACATCGAGAGCGAGCTCCCAATCGACATTGTGGTGCAGGGCGAAGGCACGCTGGAGATCATCGACTCTGAGATGCATGGCGTGAGCGTGGTCGCGAAGGAGGACGCCGTCGTGATAATCGACGGCACCGACATGTACGAAGGCGACATCACGACCTCGTGGAACTCGAGGGCGCACATAAGCATATACGACTGCAACCTCACGGAGACGCCCGTAATATCGGGCTCAACAGTCGGAGGGTTCACCAACACGAGCGTGCCGTCCATCGTCGTGCAGAACGACGCGGTCGCCTACATATACAGGTGGATACACGTCTACGTGCTCGACGGCAACGCCAAGCCGCTTCCCGGAGTGGATGTCTTCGCATACCGCCTGATCAGCCAGGACTTCTGGACCTCGACCGTGTCAGACGTGTTGGGGATCGCCAAGCTGAACTGTCTCGGCACGACGCTGACGGCGTCGGGTCCGACCCATAGCGAGGGCTACAGGGTCAACGCGACGTACACGTACGGAGGGACGACCTACGCATCCGACCAGCAGGTGGATGTCGGCGTGATGCCGTACACGGAACCACTCGGAAGGAACGCTACATACGCGACGTTGACCATATCGGCCGCGTTGCCTGACCTCGCGATATCGCCGACAGGTGCGATAAGCAGTGACCCGGTTAGCCCGTTGAACGGCGAGGCCACCACGATAACGGCGCTCGTGAGGAACATAGGCATCTCCGTGGCGTACGATGTCAAGGTGGAGTTCTTCGATGACGGGCTCCTGTTCGCTACTGTGACGGTGCCGAGCATCGCCCCGCACCCGACAGAGGCGACCGAGGTGCAGGCCACCTGGATCGCGGACAAGCCGTTGTACCCGACGGCGCACAGCATGCGGGTGGAGGTCGACCCTGACGATCTGATAAACGAGATCGACGACTCACCGGCGATAGGTTACGGCTCTGTCATGGTGCAGAACCTGCCAGACCTCGTTGCGTCACCCGACTTCAACATGTACAGCATACCGTCGGAGCCAGTGCTCGACTCCCAGTGCACGCTGGTCGCCAACATCTACAACTTCGGCGACAACACGGCGTACAACGTGCCGGTCGAGTTCTACGACGCGACGATAGACCTCATCGGCCCTGCGAACCTCATAGGCGAGTACATTATCCCGTCAATCTCGGCACCGCCCCTTACGAACTTCGTGGCGGCTTCTGTGACGTGGACACCGGATGCCATCGGAGTCCATACGATATCCGTCCTCGTAAACCCAGACCACACCGTGCCGGAGATAGCGTACAACAACAACAACGCCTCCTTCGAGATAGAGGTGTACGACTACCCTGACCTGGCACTTAGCGACTTCGCATTCGATGGACCTACCACCGTGGCGAGCTACCAGACCGTCATAGTACGCGCGACACTGACCAACTTGGAGCTCGCCCCTGTGACGAACCCCCTGGTCGGCCTGTTCATCGACGGGGAGGCCGTTGACTATCGGACGGTTCCAGGGACCTTCGTGTCCGGATCTGGGAGCGGCGTGGCCGAGTTCGCTTTCTCAGCGCCGTTCGTGACGGAGACGACGGACTTCGAGATATCGCTCATCGTCAACCCGAACGAGACGTTCTTGGAGCAGACCCGGGACAACAACGCCGTCAGTGGTACGCTGACCGTGACGGACGTCCGGCCCGACCTGCAGGTGACAGACGCAGGCATGTACGTCACATACGACGGCACCAACGTCACTGGGCAGATGTGGGGTCGGACCGTCGAGGTAATCGTCAATGTGGAGAACCTCGGCGCTAGCTCCGTGTACGATGTCGTCCTGGCCTGGGGCGTGAGGCAGCCAGGTTCGGTGATCAACTACACGTTCGACGAGACCGTGCTGAGCGTCATGGCCCCTGGCAACCTGACAGTCGTCACCCTCGAGTGGAGGATCGACTTCACGAACCCGGGCAGCTACGTGATATGGACTCATATCGACCCCGCTGACGCCGAGGGCGAGTCCGACGAAGCGAACAACTACGCCGAGACGGCGTTCGAGGTTCAGGACCTCGAGGTGATAATCGACATCCAGACCACGGAGAACGAGTACCAGGCGGGATCGTCGGTCATAACGACGGTGCAGGTCTGGTACGCGGACGACGAGACGCCCGTCGTGGGGCTCAACGTGACCATGATACTCGTCGACTCGTCTGGAGTCGCCTTCGCGACGACGGAGACGTGGCGCCTGACGGGCGAGGATGGCGAGATATCCGGCGTCATGATATCGACGCCTGAGGACCTCACGACCGGTCAGTACTACGTCGGCGTGGACATCCAGGGCACGGAGTACAGGTCCCCGACGTTCACGATAACCGGCGAGGGGGCAGCGGAGGGCATACCGCTCCTCATCTGGATACTCGTCATCATCGTGATCATCGCAGTCGTCGTCGGATTCACCGCCTACACCTACGTCTACGGCCTCGGCAAGCTCGTCGAGTGCGGCGAGTGTGGCGCGTTCGTGCCGGCCGCGAGCAAGAGATGCCCGAAGTGCGGCGTCGAGTTCGAGGCGGGCACGATGAAGTGCTCCGAGTGCGGCGCTTGGGTGCCGTCTTCCGCGGCGGAATGCCCGAACTGCGGGGTCAAGTTCGTCGGAGAGCCAGGCGAGGGCGAGCTCGACTACCTCGACAAGATGAGGGCCGAGTACGAAGGCATGGTCGACGAGTACAGGGAGATGGCGAAGTCCGACCTCGGCAAGAAGTTCAGCGAGAAGCGCTTCGAGGAGTGGTGGAGGGCCCAGCCGACCTACCTGAGCTTCGACGAGTGGCTCGCGAAGGAGGAGGCTAGGCGCAAGGAGGGCCCTGTGCCGTGCTCCGTCTGTGGCACGCTGAACCCGCGCGAGGCGACGGTCTGCCACAAGTGCGGGACGATATTCTCCCGCGAGGGCGGACGGCCGCCAGGCCAGAGGCCTCCTGAGGGACCGTTCGAGGAGGACCTGGGCCCGACGCGAGAGGAGCGCGCCCCAGTCGAGAGGCGACCGCCCGAGGGAGGCGCCGGAGCCGCAGGCGCCTCCAGGACCGTCGTGCGCAGGCCAATCGACCGAAAGGTCGTGCCGAAGAAGATCATACGCAGGCCGATCGACCGGGAAGACGAAGGGTCCGGGTGATCGTCGGGCCTATGCGGGCGCCGGCGTCGGCGCCCTGGAAACCTCTTATCCCACTTTTCATCCCACAAGGTTCAGGCGCGGTCACGTCCCCGTGGCCTGTCAGGGTCGACGTGACGTCAAGTCCCATGTGGATCATGGGCCAGCCCGTCGCCGCATGGGGCTTGCCGAGCCAGGGCTGTGCATGGACTTCAAAACGCTCGCGCCCACTGGTGACGCTGACTGCCCTCGCGATTATGCGGGCAGCTCCAGCTCGGCGCCCGTCTCGGCCAGCTTGACCCGGACTTCCTTCATGACCTTCTCCGGGTCCTTGTAGTACGCGGATATGACCGAGGCGACCTTGCGGTGGCTGTCGATCCCCATCTTCTTGATGTACTCGAGGATGTCCACGCGCCTCTTTATCTCCCTCTCCATCTCCCTCGGCGCCCAGTTCCTGGCCATCCGGACCTTCTCGTACACGTAGCTGTGTCCGCTGTAGTTGAAGGTGTCATCCGCGGGGTTCCAGGTGTAGACGGAGTTGGTTATCAGCTCGTTCGTCTCGGGGTCGATGCCGACGATCTCGGTGAGCGACTTGACGCGTCTGGTCATCTTCGTCCCCACCTTGACCTGGGCCTGCAGCAGCACTATGTTGAGCGCCGTCACCAGCGCCCTCGGCAGGTTGATCGGGTCGTTCTCCATCCTGTGCACCATGGCCTGGACGTCCTCGGCGTGGAAGGTCGAGTAGCAGGTCTTGCCGGTGGCCATCGCCTGGAACACGACGTACGCCTCCTTGCCTCTGACCTCGCCGACCATCAGATACTGGGGCCTCTGCCTCATCGCCGCCGTCAGGAGGTCGAACATGTCTATCTCCCCGGAGGCCTTGCCGGTAATCGCGCTCTTGCCGCCGAAGCCCTCCCTGGTCAGCCCAGGCACCCAGTTCTCGTGCGGCAGGTTCAGCTCGCGCGTGTCCTCGATGGACACGATCTTCATCTGCGGCGGGATGAACAGGAGCACGGCGTTGAGCGTGGTCGTCTTGCCGCTCGCGGTGCCGCCGCAGACAAGCATCGACTGCCCGTGCTCGATGCCTATCCACAGATAGGCCATCATCTCGGTGCTCATGGTCTTGAACTTGAGCAGATCCAGGGGCGTGAACGGGTTCTCCTTGAACCGTCTGATGGTGAACGAGGAACCCCGCTTGGTCACGTGCTTGCCCAGCGTGGCCTGCAGTCTTGAGCCGTCAGGTATCGTCGCGTCGAGCAGCGGGCTGGCGACGGATATGTGCTTGCCGCACTTCTGCGCCAGCCACACGACGAACCCGTCCAGCTCCGGCTCCTTGTCGAGTTTGAGGTTGGACCTGATCGAACCGTACTTCCGATGATAGACATAGAACGGGACGCCGACGCCGTCGCACGAGACATCCTCGACGTTGGGGTCTATCATCATCACATCGATCACCCTGTATCCGAGGAAGTCGCGCAGTATGTAGTACATGATGCGTTCCTTGGACAGCGGGTGGAGCGTGATGTTGAGCTTGATCATCATCTCCTCGGTGATCTTGCGGAGGTACTTCTGTTTGTTTGCCTCGTCCTCCTGGAGCATCCGCTCGACCGATGCCACGAGCGTGTCCTTGAGCAGTTCGAGGAGGTCCTTCTCGTCGGACGAGAGCTTCGGCTCGATCACCTCGTAGGTGTACTCGTTGGCGATGTTGTCGTACCTGATCCGCACATAGGAGTAGTTCTTCTTGATGGGCTCGATCTCCACTTCTTCCACGTTCGGCTCGGTTATCTTGGGTATCTCGGTTATCTGGCTGAGGTCGGTCATCGCCTCGCTCGAGGAGATGGTCACCTTGACCGGTCTGGCCTTGATCTTCCTCAGGATACCGTAGTACGACGAGCGTATCCCTGCCCGGCCCTTGGTCTTCTCCTCCGCCGGGGCCTTCTGGGGGCCTGCCGGCTGCCTCGAGGTCTCATCGCCCGCGTACACCCTGGGTCTCTCCGTTTCTGTCATCGTAATCACGCAAACAGCACTCTGAGCATCACGAACCCGATGATGAGCATTATGAAACTATGCCTCATCCCTATCGGCACGCTGCCTCTCTGTATCACTCCCGCGAGTATGCCGTCCCCCGCCGCGTGGACGACCACGGACAGCAGGAATATGAACGAAACCTCCGGGATGATTGACACGTTTATGTTGACGCCGGGTATCTCCGTGAGCCCCTGCTCCTCAGCCTGCTCGCTGACGGTCCTGCCGGCCTCCTCCATCTTCGGGAGGAACTGTGACTGGAGGATGATGATGGTCGCGATGAACACGAAGTACGAGATGTACACGACCATGACATATGTGGACATCGTGACGTTGCGTTCCTCCTGGGTGAGGATGGTCTCCTTCGCGTCCCTCGACACCATGCTCAGCACGTCGGCCACGTTGCCGCCTGCGTCGTTGGCCTTGCGGATTATGGACGCCATCCTGTTGACGAGCGGCGTCTTCACCCTCATCGAGAACAGCTGCACCGCCTCAGAGGCGGGTACGCCCCACTCGATCTGCGCGGCCATCTTCTTGATCTCCGGCGTGAGCCTGCCGTACCTGCCCGACGAAGCCACGACGATGGCGTCCGCGAGCGTCATGCCGAACCGCCCGGCCTCCGCAACGTCACGCAGGAAGTCCGGCAGTCTCGTCTCTATCTCCCTTATGTGCTTCTCCTTCGTGCTCGCGTAGAAGCCGTACGGCCCCAGGAACGCCAGCATGGCGAATATGACGTAGTCTATCGGCTCGAGCGGCATGTTCAGGCTGCCTATGTGGTCGATGAACGCCATGAACACGAACACCGCCATCAGCGCGATCGAGGCTCCGAGGACCGCCTTAGTGCGGTCGCCCTTCTCGGATCCAAGGATCTCCTTCATCGCCTTGTCCTTGTCCTTACCCTTCTTGGTCTTGGATTCCGAGGCCATCTACATCGCACTCTCCTTGGACATGTTCCATATGACGAAGACGAAGCCGAACTGAGACACCGGTATCATCATCAGCACGATGACGTACAGCATCATTATCATGAAGCTGGCATCGCCTCCCCCGACTATCGCCATGATGGCCATTATGAGGACCAGGAAGAGGGGGAACGCGACGACTACGGTCACGAACGACTCCGCCAACATGCCGAGCGTCTCCATCTGCGACTTCAGCGCGAGCTTGTTCTCCTTCTGGTACTCCTCGGCCTTGAGCAGGAAGTACGGCTTGAGCTGCCCGCCTGAGGTGGATGTCGTGATGACGCCCTGCAGGAAGTCCTGGAGCTTCGACGACGGCGACCTCCTCGCGGCCGCCTTGATGGCGGAGAGGATGTCGGAGCCGAGCAGCTCGGTGTCTCTCGTTATCCACGCGGCCTCGGCGGCTATCTCACCGTAGACCTTCTGCCTCGACAGCTCCTTGAAGATGACGTCGATGTTCACGTCCGCGGACGCCATCGCCGATATGAAGCTCATCGCCGCCGCGAGCCGCTTGTCTATGTCCCTGCCCCTGGTCTTCGCCTTCGACGCGGGCGTCCCCATGAGCAGGAAGTAGGCCATCATGGGCAGCAGCACAATCGCCAGGGCCGCGATGATCATCCGTACGATCATCGCCACGCCGAGGAAGCCCATGAGGATTATGCCGACACCTATGCCTATGACGATGCCGATCACGGCCATGAGTATCGTTGTCGTCATCACGTACGCCAGATACTCCTCCGCGCGGATCTTCATGTGCGCCTTGAGAAGCGCCTCGTCGAGAGCCTGGCTGTCGTCCGCCCTGGACGACGCCCAGCCGCCCATCAATCGCCAGCAGAAGTCCTGATACGGCGTGAGCTTGATGTACTCTGGCAGGGCACCCTTGGTCATCCGGATCAGGTGAGGCCCCATCCGCTGTCCTTCGTGGGCCGTCCGCGTCCGGAGATACTCCTCCTTCTTCACCTCGACGCTCTTGAAGGGGTCCGCCACTTCAACCAGCTTCAACACCTCCCGGAAGCGCGCCCTCGCCGACAGCCTCTTTGATCCCTAGCTCGCGCCTGACCTTCGCGGCCGTATCCTTCGGGCTCTTGTAGTAGGCCCTGATCAGGTTCCATATGTCCCTGTGGTCCGACAAGTCCTTCGCGAGCATGTACTTCACGATGTCTATCCTCCGCTGGAACTCGTCCATGAGCTCCTCGTGCGTGAGGTTCTTCATCTCCATGATCTTGTCGAACAGGAAGCTGTGGCCTTTGAATATGAACTTGTCACCCGCCTGATCCCACTCGTACACCGTGTTGCTGATGAGCTCGTTGGTCTCGGGCTCGAAACCGACGATCTCGATGACCTGCTTGATCCTCCTCACCATGTCCATGCCGACCCTCGCGTGGGTCTGTATGAGCACGTTCCTAAGTGCGGTAAGCAGTATCCTCGGACAGTTGATGGGCGGGTTCTCAAGCCTGTTGACCATGCCCTTGACGGAGTCGGCGTGCATCGTCGAGTACGTGGTGTGGCCCGTGGCCATCGCTTGGAACATCGTGTAGGTCTCCTTGCCTCTCACCTCTCCGACGATGATGTAGTTGGGCCTCTGTCTCAGCGCGGCACGCACGAGGTCGTACATGTCTATCTCCCCGGCGGCCTTGCCGTCAGGGCCCCGCTCGCCCGCGCCGGACCGCGTCGTTCCCGGGATCCAGTTCTCGTGCGGCAGGTTGATCTCCCTCGTGTCCTCCATGGTGACGACCTTGGCCCCCGGGGGTATGAACAACGCCATCGCGTTCAGCGTCGCGGTCTTGCCGCTCGCGGTGCCGCCACATATGATGGCGGACTCCCCGTGCTCGACACTGAGCCATAGATACGCCACTATCTCGGGGGACGCGGTCCCGTACTTTATCAGCTCTACCGGCGTGAACGGTTTCTCCTTGAACCGTCTGATCGTGAACGAAGCGCCTCTCGTGGTGACCTCCCTGGCGTAGGTCGCCTGCACTCTGTGCCCCTCCGCGGTCGTGCCGTCGAGGATCGGGTTCGAAACCGACAGCTGCTTTCCGCAGCGCTGTCCCAGGCTGATGACGAACGAGTTCAGCGAGTCCTCGTTCTCGAACACTATGTTCGTCTTGATCGACTCGTACTTGTTGTGGAATACGAACAGGGGTATGCCGACGCCGTCGCATGAGATATCCTCGATATGCTCGTCGTTCATCAGCGCGTCTATGGGGCCGTATCCCACGAAGTCCCGCCCGATGAAGTACTTGACCTTGTCCTCCGAGATGGGCTCCAGCGTTATGCCCCTCGTCCTGATGAAGCTGTCCACGCTCTTCTCGAGGTAGGTACGCTTGTCCATCACGTCCAGCTTCTCCCACTCGTAGTCGAGCGTCTTCTCCAGCGTCCCCTTGATCATCTCGAGCGTTTCCTGTTCGAACTCATCGAGCTCCGGCTCGATGACGCTGAGGATGTACTCGCTCGTGTTCTGGTTGTACGTGGCGCGCATATAGCTGAAAGGTTCGCTGACCCCGTAGAAGGAGGTCTCCTGTATGGCAGGGTCCGTGATGGGCGGTATCTCGGTGTATGCGGATCCTCTGCCGTGCCTCCACTGCCTTCTCCTGGCCTCCGCGCCCTTGGCTTCCTTCACCTTGACCGGCGTGGACCTGCGCTTGCTCAACGCCTTGAGGTACCCACGATACACCCTAGTGAAGAAGGGCTGCTCCGGCTTGTCGACCGTGACATCCATCTTGCTACCGCCTTCTACAGCCTGGCTCACCCTCTCACCTCACACTCCCAGCTCTCCTATGGAGAGCTGAACATCCGCCTTGGTGTGGTAGAACACCTGTACGTTCGATATCGTGACTGACACGGTGTAATAATCATTCACGTGCCCCGGGAAATCGTGGAATGTCGGCTCGGGAACGCTGAAGTCCGTGCCGTTTGTGAGGTCCGCCTGAGACGATTCGAGAGCCTTCGCGAAGTAGTTGGCCCACGCGTGGCCGTGCTTCGTGACTATCGAGATCGTCACGTTGTCCCCCAGCGCGCTGTCGTACTCGATCGTCGACGCGTACATGAGCTCGGCGTTGACCGTCTTCGTCCCCGTGCCTCCGACAGTCTTGTTGAGTCCGTGGAGCGAGATCTGCGTCATCTTCATGACGAGTTTGCCGTTGTAAACCTGCAGCGAGAGCTGGATGCCAGCGATTATGAACTCTCCGTCCGTCTGGTTGAGTATGACCGCACCGGACTCGTACACGAGCGTCTGCTCGACGTAGTATCTGTTCGGACAGTACAGGCTAAACTCCCCGCCGCTGTGTCCGTCGTTCGTCTCGAGGTCGGAGGTGTAGCTGGTGTCGAAGGACGGCCGTCCGGACGTGGATGCGGGCACGTATGACAATATCCCTGCGGTGGCTGCCGCGAACACCGGAATCCCTTGCGAGCCCAACGTGATCGGCACGACCGCGGGCGTCGGCGCCACCATACTGTTGGCGTAGTCGGTTATCAAGCCGTCTATGTCAGACTTCAGGGCAAGGATCTGTTGAACGACGTCCGACATGTGAGAACTCTCGTTGTCTCCCATCCAGACAGGGACGAACTGGTTCGTGAACATTCCCATGGCCGTCAGGAAGACTAGGAGGGACATTATCGTCCCGACAGTCGCCGCAACTCCCTCGTCGTCCCATCGCGGTGATTTCTTGATTCCCATCGGTCTTGAGTTTCCACAATATGCAGAGTGCGGAGGTGACAAATACATCGTACCACCGAAACTAGGGCGCCAAAGCAACCTAATCAGGGTCTGGAGTATATTTAAAAGTGTCGTTACTGGTATCGGGTGAAATACACCCGCGCCAAGCGGCTCAAAACGTCACATCGCTGCGAGCATCAGGGCGCCTCGTCCAACGGCGAAGCCCTGCGTCGCGGGACCGTCGCCAACTTCTCGTCGGAATGCGACTCCTCAAAGTTTAATACGGAGATTGACTTAACTGCTCCGCCGCCCGTCAGAGGCCGTGGTAACTCAGTTGGGAGAGTGCAAGACTGAAGATCTTGAAGTCGCCGGTTCAAGTCCGGCCCACGGCACTTCGCCCACTCATTGTCTGACGCCCTCCCGTTGAAGACGCGTTCCCGGGGGAATAGTTTAATGCCGGTGCATGCTTCTTCGAGCGACGTACACGGAAGGTGTGGAAGTTGCCGGTCAAGTCGTTCGAGCTTAACTCAATCGATGCGAAGCGTTTCACCAAGTTGGGCGAGAGGATATCCCAGCTGAGAGTCGATCAGAACACGGCCGTCACCGGAGTGACTGTCGTCTCGGAACGAGAAGCGCTCCTCGAGTTCAGGTTCGTGATCAACTACTCTGGCGTCGGCGTCATCAGGCTAGAGGGGAAGCTCGTATGGGAAGGCGACGCGAAGCCGCTCGCCTCGCAGTGGTCCGAGAAACACAAGATACCGAGCGAGGTTTTCGGACCGATACTGGCTGCGACATACTCCAACTGCATGCCCGCCGCCGTGACCTCCGCGAGGGACATCGGCCTCCCACCGCCCCTTCCGCCGCCCCCTATGGCCAGTCGCCCGGCTAGCCAGCCGAAGGGGAAGGACCACAGGTCGTCGATGGAAGTGGCGTAGCCGACCGCGGAGAACGCGCGCGCCTCCCGACGAGGGCGGAGCTCATCTTATGTGGTCGAGCGAGAAAGAACCTATGTTCACGCCCTGCTTGGTCGAGGAGTATCTGATGAACGCCCTCGACTGGACGTCGGATATTCCTCTTATCGCCAGGAACGTGTTCAGATTCTCCAGCTTGAATTCGATCATGCCGTCCATGAGCGAGCCGAGCATCTGTATCTCCTGCTCGCCGTGAACGCCCTTCTCTATGGTGTACATCGACACGGCCCGGTCTCGCTTCCTCCGGCCAGCGATGGGGCTGAGGAACCTGAACGCCGTGTTGGGGTCGAGGTACGCGATCATCGTGGATATGGACCGGAAGGCCAGCCGGTAGTACTGGTGCGACTTCTTGAACTCCTTCGCCACGCTCTCGATGGCCTTCTGTATCGCTTCGTAGTCCGTAGGCGACTCTATGAAGTGGGTGTACTCGTCCTCCGAGTCGTCCCCCATGCCCCTGGAGTATGAGTCGACGTACTTCACGAGCCCCTTCTTCTCGTACTCCTCGTAGCCGGAGAGGACGTACATCATCTCCTCCCGGATCTCCTTCGGGGACTTCTCCGTGATGACCCATATCGCTGGTATGCCCATCTTGAGGCCCTCGCCCACGAACGAGTTGACGAGCACCTCCTTCCCCGTGAACGGCGGCCCGTAGACCAGCACGTTCGTCCCGAAAGGTATCCCACCGAGCAGGAGGTCGTCGAGCCTGGACGTGCCTGTCTTGACCTTCTCCAACTTTATCTCGGCCATGCGGTCCAGCTCGCGCCGTTCGATCTCCTCGTCGATGAGGCCTTGCTCCCTTATGCGGAGCTCCTCCTCCTTGACATGCAGGAACTTCTCCTTGTTCCGTATCTCCTCTTCCTTCGCTGTGACCTGCCCCTGCAGCTCCTCGAGCCTCTTCTTGAGCGTGATCTCGTCTTGGCTGCCCATCTCCGCCTGCATCTGGGACAGCTTCCTGTTCTCCTCCTGCATGAGCTTCTCGCGGTACATCAGGTCCTCTTCGCGCCGTATCAGCTCGTCCTCCTTGTACGCCAGAGGCTCCTTCAGGCGAGCCATCTCCTCCTCGCGTATACGGAGGTCCTCCTTGAGCCTCGCGACCTCCTGCTCACGAAGCACGAGGTTGCGCTCCATGCGCTGGACGTCCTGGAGCTTCTGCAGGGTCTCCTTCTCGACGTCCTGGGAGTTGCCCGCGGACATCTTCATCATCTCGTCCCGGTGCTTCAGGTCTATCTCGGCCTGCGACAGCTTCTCCTCCAGTCCCTCTATCTTCTCGCGAAGCTCTCTCTCCTTCGCCGCGAACTCCTCGGCGGCCTCGGCCGATATGCCGCTGCCTGGCGGCGCGTTCGTCGGTGACGCGTAGTCGATTAGCGCGTCGGCGACGGTCTGCTCCTTGGCCCTGAGCTGTCTCTCCATCGCGTCCAGTTGGGCTTGTCGCTCGGACACCTCGATCTCACGGCGTCTGATGTCCTTCTCCTCCGGCGGCAGCTCGGAGAGTCCCTGCTCCGCCTTCTCCCTCAAGGACGCAATCATGCCCTCCAGCTCTGTCACCTTCGACTGCAGGCTCTCCTTCGCAGCCATCTCCTGCGCGAGCTTGTCGGCAAGGTTCTCGCCGGTGATCCCTGTCTCGTGCTGTTTCTTGATGAACTTTATGACGGCTATGCTGCCACGCTTGACGTTCTCGAGCTCGTCCTCGAGTTTCGCGTTCCTGATACGCTCGCCCTCCAGCTCGGACTTGATCGCCGCGACCTCCTCGACGAGCGCCTTGGGGTCGAACTCGCCGGCCTCTATCTGTCTGATCTTCTCCAATAACACATCGCGGAGTTGTGCGACCTCCGCCTCCCTCGACCGGAGTTCCTTCCGGGAGGCCGGCTTCTCCCGCTCCGCGAGTTCGGAGGTCTCTTCGAGCCAGCTGTCTATGGACTCCTCCTCGCCGGCTAGCCACTTGGCGAGCGACGCGTCCGGCTTCGTCTCCGGGGCCGCCATAGCCTCCGCGGGTGCCGCCTCGAGCTGTTCCTCGCCTGAAAGCCACGAGGAGAGGTCGTCGGCCCGCCCGGAAAGCCAGGTGGCCAGGTTGTCGTTGGCACGCGTCATCTGCATCTCTCTGGCGTTCTGTATTATCTTCTCGGCGAGCGCGGCCCCGATTCCTTTGATGCTCGCCAGCTGGTCGACCTGCGCCTCCCTCAGGTCCGCTATGCTTCGGAAACCCGCTTCGTGCAGCAGCTCCGCCTTGGCTTTCTTTACGCCAGGCAATGACATGAGCTCGTCCATGGCGTCCTCGGCGCCCCGCCCCTCGGCAGCGTCAATGGCAGGAGCCTGCTCGCTGACCTCTTCGATGAGCGGCTCTCCGCATTTCTCGCATTTCTCGGAATCCGGAGAGGATGCGCCGCCGCATTTCGGGCATTTGATGGTCTCTGCCTGTGTCTTCTTCTTCTTCGCCATCAGGGCTCTCCTTTGTAGCTGTCGCGTCTCGTGATGCACAATAGGCCGTGTCGACCGTCCGTCGCGTTCGGTTCCCGGTCTCAGTACAGTATGCGCTCCTAACCACGCGCAAGGGTCTGCGCCCCTCGCCGCTGGCTTGAGCGGTCTTAATAGTCCGAGTGGGATATATATAATTACTCGGCTCAGTTCGGCCCGGGGCCGGGCCCCGCGGCCGATATCAGGCATCGGCGCCACCAAAACTAACTATTATCCTCAGAGTCATTCTCTCGGCTTGAATGGGTGAAGGCGGAGAGGGATCGAAGAGGGAGCGGATCGGCGTATACGTGTGTCATTGCGGCACGAACATAGCCGGTACCGTAGACTGCAAAGCGGTGTCCGATAGCGCCCTGGACCTCCAGGATGTGGTCGTCAGCAGGGAGAACCTGTACACCTGCTCTGAACCTGGCCAGAACCAGATCGTCGAGGACATCAAGCAGCACGGCCTGACGAGGGTCGTCGTGGCTTCGTGCTCGCCCAAGATGCACGAGCGCACCTTCCGCAAGACATTGGAGTCCGCGGGCCTGAACCCGTACTTGCTCGAAGTCGTCAACCTGAGGGAGCAGTGTTCCTGGGTTCACAAGGACAAGGCCGCTGCGACGGAGAAGGCGAAGGCCCTGGTGAGGGGCGGTGTCCGGAGGGCCTCGGAGCTAGAGGCATTGCACCCAGGCGAGGTCGAGCTGTCCAGGGATGTGCTCGTCATAGGCGGCGGCATAGCCGGGATATCGGCGTCGTTGCAGCTCGCGAACTCGGGCTACAAGGTCCATCTCGTCGAGAGGGGCGCGAGCATCGGCGGCAGGATGGCTCAGCTGAGCAAGACGTTCCCCACTCTGGACTGCGCCCCCTGCATATTGAGCCCGAGGATGGTGGAGGTCGGCGTCCACGAGAACATCAACCTTATGACGCTGAGCGATGTGGCGCAGGTCGGAGGCACGCCCGGCAACTACGAGGTCAGGGTGCGTTTGGCGCCGAGGGGCGTGGATATCAGCAAGTGCACCGGCTGCGCCAAGTGCGAGAAGGTCTGCCCGGCGAAGGTCCCGAGCGAGTTCGAGGAGGGGCTGTACGTCCGGAAAGCCATCTACAAACCGTTCCCTCAGGCCGTCCCCGCCGCGTACGTCGTCGACTTCGAGAGCTGCAAGGAATGCGGCGCCTGTGAGAAGGTCTGCACAGCGAAGGCGATAGACTTCGAGGAGGCGGAGAGGTTCGTGGACATCAAGGTCGGCGCGATCATAATAGCCACCGGTTTCGACACTTTCGATGTGAGCGCGCTTCACGAGTACGACGTCTCCATGCCTGACGTCATCACGGCGACGCAGATGGAGCGCCTGATGATAAACGAGTGCGGGGCGGGCATGGTGCTTAAGCGGCGAGCCGACGGCAAACGCGTGAAGAAGGTCGCGTTCGCGCTATGTGCGGGGTCCCGCACGCGCAAGGTCGGCGTGCCATACTGCAGCAAGATATGCTGCAACTACGCCACGAAACAGGCGGTGATCTTGAGGAAGACGTTCCCGTATATGCAGGTATACGTGTATTACATAGACGTCCGGACGGCGGGACGCGGCTTCGAGGAATTCTATGCCAGAGGCCAGGAGGAGTTCGGCGTACGGTTCATCAACGGCAAGGTAGCATCCATCCAGCCTGGCGAGTCTGGTATCCTCGTGAGGGCTGAGGACGTCGGACTCGGCGAACTGATCGAGAACGAGTACGACCTGGTCGTCCTCTGCCCCGCCATGATACCCTCGGCTGGAACGGCCGAGCTGGCCAAGATGCTCAAGGTTCCGCTGGGCGAGGACGGCTTCGTGTCTGAGAAGCATCCGAAGTTGGACCCCGTCTCGACCCACAGGACTGGCATATTCGCCGCTGGCGCCGTGCTCGGCCCGAAGGACGTCCGCGACAGCGTCGTCGACGGCCGGAGCACGGCGGCGCACGCGATGGAGTTCCTCGGCACGGGCAGGATGCTCATCGACCCGGTGAAAGCGATTGTGGCAGATGCGGCCGCGTGCACTAAGTGCATGGCATGCGAGGCCATCTGCCCTGTCAGGGCGATATCCGTCAGCGAGATGCCATCGATAGACCAGATTGCATGCACCGGATGCGGCGCCTGTGTCTCCGAGTGCCCCGTCTCGGTGTTCGACCTGGCTCACTACACCGACGAGCAGCTGAAGGCCGAGATAGAAGGCGTGCTGGGCGAGGGTTCGGAGGACGCGAGGACGATCGGGTTCTTCGGTGATGTGCTCTCATACGTTGCCGCGGACTCCGCAGGAACCGCCCGGATGGAATACCCAACGAGCATGCGCATAATCCGTGTGCCTTCGGCCGCTCGTCTGGCCAGGGCCGAGATACTCCACACCTTCGCCAGCGGGGCAGACGGTGTGGCGCTGTCCGATGAGGAGGGCGGCGAGATAGCGGAGATAGTGGAGAAGAGGATGCGTGCGTTGGCCGACGAGCTGGATGCGCTGGGCATCGGGAAGGACCGGGTCGCGTTCATACCGATGCTCCTCCCGATATACAAGGTCCTTCCGAAGATGATCGAGACATTCGAGAAGAAGATCGCCTCTCTGGGGAAGCTGAGTCCCGAGGCGAGGGCGAACGCGCGCGAGGCCGCGAAGAAGCCCTCGGAACCCGTGTTCGCCGAGCGCTGACTTGCGCGCGGTACAGTGGGGCGTGCGCGCACGCTGGCACTGGCGCGCGTGACTGGCGCCCCGTGTAAACATATTTATACGGATTTATGGCATTTGAATCAGCGTCACTCGCCTGGCTTGGGACAAGTGGTCGTCGATGGAGAAGAAGGTTCTGGTCAAGATCAAGAAGGATCAAACGGAGCTGAGCCTGCGCGAGGTTCTTGAGAAGATCCAGGAGCTGCAGGCACAGCACCCTGATGAGGACGTGTTCTTCGACGGGGACGAGTACGCGATATGCGTACGCCCGAAGAAAGCCTCCCCATGACCCCTGACCGCGGGTGACCCAGTCGCACGGGAGGCGGATCATTATGGCGGGAAGGTTGACGATCGGCCTGTACAACTCGTATGACCGTGTCAGGTTCAGCGAGGCGCACAGGCGAGCCTTGGCCAGGGCCGCGCCGCTCGCGCTGGCCTTCGACTGCAACCTTGCGACGTTCGGCTTCCCCTTCGCGGCGGGGCTCTCCACTCCTGTGGAGATATGCGAGTGGATCGCCACGACGACCAGCATCGGCGAGCACGGCAAATATCTGGTCGCGCTCGCGGAGAAGGGCCGCTACTCATGCTTCGCCTTCCCGAAGGGGGGTTTCCCTCCTCAGCTGGGACGACCGGTCGTCACGACCAGGAAGCCGGACCCGGACGCGAGTGTCGACGCGGATGCCCTGATCGGCACGCTGCGTTCAGGGCAGTCGATCCTGCTCGTGTTCGGCCTTGGCCCGCGTGGCCTGCCCAGAGAGGTCTTCGGCATGGCGCGTTCGCACCTGGACATAACAGGCAAGGGCCTGTCGCTAGAGACCTGCAC
Source organism: Thermoplasmata archaeon (assembly GCA_041554135.1). GTDB lineage: Archaea > Thermoplasmatota > Thermoplasmata > UBA10834 > UBA10834 > UBA10834. The sequence continues at coordinate 41,061 of JBFFML010000009.1, forward strand.
GGCTATGGGCGCGGTCGTAGGGTCGATCCTCGGAAGATGAGCCGGCGACCGTGCGATGTCAGTATCGAGAATAACTCAGACGCATCGACGGCACGGTGACCTTGCGTTCCTTCACGGCCCGGCCGACCACGGCGGCTCCCTTCCCAGCCGCTTCCGCGACATCATCGCCTTCGCTTTCGGGCACGACCACACAGAACCCCATGCCCATGTTGAATGTCTGATACATCTCCTTGTCCGTCACGCGGCCCAGTTCCTGAAGCGCGCCGAATATCGGGTTGGGTCTCATGGGGTCCGAGATCTCGAATCCAAGGTCCTTATGCAGCCTCAGGAGGTTCCTCAGGCCTCCGCCGGTGATGTTCGCCATTCCGCGCACGTCGTAGTCCTCCACAAGCCCGCGCACGGTCTTCACGTATATCGCCGTAGGCTCCAGGAGCTCCAGACCCATCGGCCTCCTGAGACCTTTCGTCCTGCCAGTCAGCGACAGGCCGCATCCCTCGACTATCTTCCTTGCAAGCGTCAGGCCGTTCGAGTGTATGCCTGTGCTCGGGAGGCCGACGACGACATCCCCTGGCCGTATCCTCCGGCCGGTGATTATACGGTCCTTCTCGACCATTCCGAGGCAAGTGCCCGCGAGGTCGAAGCCGTTGACGATCTCCGGCAGCACGGCGACCTCGCCCCCGACGATGGTCATGTTAGACATCCTCGCGCCCTTCTCCAACCCAGCTCCTATCTGTGAGGTGATCTCCTCGTCCGGGCGGTCTATCGCGATGTAGTCGACGAAGGCAATCGGTTCAGCGCCGAGGCATATCGTGTCGTTGACGTTCATGGCGACACAGTCTATCCCGACGGTGTCCCACTTCCTCATCTGGTTGGCCACGATCAGCTTCGTGCCCACGCCGTCGGTGCAGAGGGTGAGGGCGACGCTCCCGAAGTCTATGAGTCCGGCGTAGTGGCCCTCGAGCTTCAGTGGCTTGCCCATCCCGCGTCGCCTGAAGCTGAGCTGCCCCACAAGCGCGGCTATGCTGTCCGACTTCCGGTCTATGTCGACCCCCGCCTTGGCATATGTCATCCGCTCGCGTGCGCGGCCACCCTTCTCAGACACGGTTGGTCGATGGTCGATGCTGCCTATACCTTTTGCGCTCGCGCATGAAAAGGATAATCAGAGCGGGCGGCGATGTGCGGTGGAGTGACGAAGAGCTGGCGTTCGAAGCGCAGGAAGGACCCATATTACCGAAAGGCGAAGAAGGAGGATTACCGCAGCAGGGCGGCGTACAAGCTGAAGCAGCTGGACTTCAAGTACGACGTGATGCGACCTGGCGACACGGTCATCGACCTGGGGGCGTCCCCCGGCGGCTGGTCACAGGTGGCGTGCGAGTTGGTGGGGTCGGACGGTACCGTGATCGCCGTGGACATCGACAGGTTCGCGCCCATAGACGGCGTCAGGTTCGTCAGGGGAGACATCCGCTCAGAGACGGTGGCCGAGAAGGTCCTCGCCATGACGCCCGGAGGCGTCGACGTCGTCCTGTCGGACATGTCCCCGAACATAAGCGGCAACTACCCGTACGACCACGCCCGCTCGGTCGACCTGTGCGAGCACGCGCTCGGGTTCGCCTTGAGCGTGCTCAGGGACGGCGGGAACTTCCTGGTCAAGATGTTCTACGGCGACATGAGCGGTGGGTACATATCGTCCGTCCGCAGGTCCTTCGACGAGGTGCACGTGACGCATCCACCGGCGAGCCGTTCGACGAGCTCCGAGGTGTACGTCGTGGCGCTCGACTTCCGTCGCTGAGGGACTAGTCCCAGAAGCGTTTCGTCCGCGCGTAGCTCACCTCTGCCTCCAGTATGTCCTTCAGGAACTCGTACTCCTCGACGTGGTATCTCGCGAGTATCCTCCCCGCCGTATCGGGCCCGATGCCCCTTCCCACGAGGGCCATCACGGCTTTCCTGCCGTGGGCGGTCACGAGGTTCGCGTTCTTGTATATCTTCTTCAAGATCCTCAGCTCCTCGTCGTCGGACGCACCCTTCCTCAGGATCGTGAGGTCCTTCTTCGCGTACGGCCTCATCGCGGCGAGGACGACCCCGCCACAGTTGGCGCAGCTGACCCTCTCGGGCAGGCTCTCCACGCTCCCCCTCTTCCTCGTCCTGCAGTTCATGCACACGAGGATGACATCCTCCGACAACAGCCGTGTCTTGAGCGCCATCAGCACGGTCCTGTCCGCCCTTCGGGGCTGCATCAGCTCCTGTCTCTTCCCGATCGCCTTCTGGCCGATCGGCGAGAGCGGCCCGACGACGACCTCGATCGCTCCGTCCCTGATACGCCTCAGCACGGAGGCCGTCGTCTCGACGTCCATGTTCTCGCTGAGCGTCTTGGCCACGGCCTCCTCCACGATCGGCGTGTGCTCGAACACTTCCATGAGCTTCGATATGTTGAGCATCTTGTAGTCCGCGTCCTTTCTCACGGCGCCGAACTTCTTCGCCACATGGATGAATTGCCATCTCAGGTAGGACGAGTTGCCGAGTATTATCCTCATTAGTTGGCCGAGGGAGTCAGGGTCTGTTTCCTTCAGCGCCTTGAGCACATCGTTGGCGGTGAGGCCGCGCGGCGTCTCTAGCACTATGTGGTAGGGCTCCGTCTGCACGCCCACGCTCTCGCCGAACCGCGCGACGAGGAGCGATGTCACGAGCTTCGACAGCGTCTCGTTGACCTTCGAGCCGAAGCAGCAGTTGATGACTATCACCCCGTCGCCCTGCTCCACCGTCACGCGCTTGTCGGTCGGCAACGGCAGGTCCCCCTGCGCCCGGACGAACGACGCGATCTCCTCCTTCGCGTGCCCGTCGCCCGGATATATGTCCAGCTCGAGCAGCCTCCTCATCGCCCCGACCTCTTGGGCCACCTCGTACGGCACTGGTATCTCCTCCCCGACCCAAGACGGCGTTGCCCCGATCTCCAGCACCTCCTCGACCAGCACCTCGTCCTCGCCGACCTCCACGACCCTCCAGGTGCGGCCGCGGGCGACGAACGTGGCGTACGGTTCTGCGTAAGACGCGACGAAGCTCTCGTCGAGCGTGCCGATCACGCCCCTCGACGACACCTCCCTTATCCTGTAGGTCCTCTCGTCCGGTATCATCGATATGTTGTCGTAGAAGTACATGCGCCCGGAGGTCTTTCGTCGGAAGGCGTCCTCGTCGTTCCACAGCATGTGGAGCTCGGAGAGTAGCCTCAGCACCTCCTCGAAGTCCGCCCTCAGCAACTTGCTGAACGGATACGCCTTCGTGATGACGCCATATGCCCAGTCCTTGTCGACCCTCGGCTCGGCCAGCGTCATGGCGACCAGCTGGTTGGCCAGCACGCCGAGTGGGTTCCGCCTTATCTCGAACCTCTCCAACTCCTCGACGGCGGCCCTCCGCGCTATCACGAGGCTCTCCGCGGTCTCCACCGGGTCTGTGTTGACTATGACGCCATAGGAGACGGCGTCGTGCCTGTGTCCCGACCTGCCGACCCTCTGGATCAGCCGTGTGACCTGCCTCGGAGAGTTGAACTGTATGGTGTAGTCGGCCGAGCCGACATCTATGCCCAGCTCCAGGGAGGATGTGCATATCAACGCCTTCAGCTTCTGCGACTTGAAGTCGTCCTCCATCTGCACCCTGACCTCCTTTGAGAGGGAGCCGTGGTGTACCCCGATCGACAGGGCGTCGTCCCACAGATGGTACCTTACGCCAAGCGCCTCGGCGTAGTCCCTCGTGTTGACGAAGAACAGCGTCGAGCGATGCGACTCGATAAGGTCTCTGCACCGGCTCATGCAGGCGAGGTGTTTGGCGTCCGTCTGCAGGCGCTGAGCCAGCGCCTGCTCGGCCGCCTCCTCGGGAGGGCTCTCGACGGCGATCCTCATGTCCTTGACGGCGGATATCCTCAGCGTCCTTACGGCACGGTCCCTCCCGGCAAGGAAGCCGGCAATCTCCTCCACGGACCCCACCGTCGCGGACAGGCCCACCCTCTGGTACTCCCCCGCAAGCTCAGCCAACCGCTCAAGCGCGACGGACAGCTGAGCGCCACGCTCGTCCTCGGCCAACTCGTGTATCTCGTCTATCACCACATGCCTGACCCGGGCCATGTGTCCGCGCAGGTTCTTGCCGGTGAACATGATCTGAAGCGTCTCGGGCGTTGTGATCATGACGTCAGGGGGATCCTTGGATTGGGCCGTTCGCTCGGACTGGGGCGTGTCACCGTGTCTAACGGCGACCCGGAGTCCGAGCGATCCGCACAGCTCGTCAAGCCTCAGCAGAAGGTCGCGGTTGAGCGCCCTCAACGGCGTTATGTACACGCATCGTATGCCCCGGGGATCCTCCCTGGACAGCATCTGTAGTATGGGCAACATGGCGGCTTCGGTCTTGCCTATGCCCGTTGGCGCGACCAGGAGCACATTGTCGCCTGAGAGCACTGCCGGTATCGCGAGGCGCTGTGGCTCCGTCGGTTCAGTGATGCCCCTGCTGAGCAGGCACTCCCGGAGGCGCCGGTCCAATCCGTCGAACTCGTTCATTCCGATATGCTGGACATTGGAGACCGTATAAATCCTTTGGCAGGGCGTGCGCGGTCGCCTTATGCGCCCGGCCCGAGCGGTCCCCGGGAGCACTGAGGGCGAGCGTCGGCGAGGCGTCCGATCCGCCGGTCCCGACACATAACGCTTATATAGAGTAAGGTCGCATTGGACGCTATACTCGAGCCGGTCAGTATGGTTCATAGGCCAAATTTGGACAACGGCTTGGGGTCGAGAGCAACGGGGGGAAACATATGAGGAGAGTAATAGCTTCGGTCATCCTCGTCGGCCTACTCTTTTCCGCGGCCTTTGCAGCTGTTGGCGCGTCAGCGTCGGCCGGAGCCGACGCCCTATCCGACAGTGAAGAGGCGCCGACCGCGGACGAAGAGGAAGCGGAGGACGTGACTTGGACCATCATGGCGTACGTCGCCGGGGACAACAACCTCGAGTACGAGGCGGTGTCCGACGTGATGGAGATGGAAGTGTACGGCTCCCAGAACGGAGTGAACATAATCGCGCTCGTCGACACGCATACGCTGTTCAACGGGACGCATTGGTACTACATAGGAGAGAACGAGACACACTTCGACCTGGAGGCCAATGAGACATACTGCGATTGCGAGGACATCCTGGGGTCTGCGTGCGAGAATGAGGAGCTGAACATGAGCGACCCCGCGACGCTGCAGGAATTCATCGAGATGTCCGTCGCGTATGCGCCTGCTGACAGGTACATGCTCGTCCTTTGGGACCACGGCGGCGGCTGGTACGGCGCCTGCTGGGACGAGAGCTCGATCAGGGAAGAGGACAACCGGACTGACCGGTTGACCATACACGAGGCCGCGACGGCGATCGAGGCCGCTGAGAACTCGACGGGGATACATCTCGACGTGCTCGGGTTCGACGCTTGCCTCATGGCGATGGCTGAAGTGGCGTACGAGTTCCGAGAGCTCGCCGACTACATGGTCGCCTCCGTCACGGGCATCCCGTTCGACGGCTGGGCCTACGACCTGTTCCTCGACGACCTCGTGGCCGATCCTTCGATGTCGGTCCCTGAGCTGTGCGACCACATAGTGGACGGATATGTCGAGTACTACTCTTTCTGCGCCGGCAACGGCCTCGGCGGGTGGACTGCCGTGACGTTGTCCGTGATCGACCTATCGCTGGCCGCGGACCTCGCCGAGGCGGTCGACGACCTGTCGTACGCGATCGCGTCGGGTCTCGAGTCGGGAGATATCGCCAGGGGCCGCTTCATATCCTCGTTCCAGGCGAACACCCCTGCATTGCAGATGCACGGCCAGATGTACGCCTTCGTCGACCTTGGGTACCTAGCGGGTAACCTTGCGGAACAGTTCGAGGACCTCGAGTACGAGGCTCAGTCGGTCGCGGACCTAGTTAGCGAGATGGTCATCCGATGCGACTGGGTAAGCCAGGTCTATGGCGGCGCGTTCACGACGACCGGCCTGACGATATACCTTCCAGTGGCGTACTTCTATACGTACGAGGACTACTCGTACGAGACGGAGGATGAGGCCGTCGCCGCGGGCGAGCTGATATACTACGGACTGGACTTCGTCATAGACACCAACTGGGACGAGTTCGTGCTGGACTTCTGCATGGCGTACGTCCCTGAGGCACCGTGACATAGGCCGGTCCACACGGGCCTCGGAGAAGCGAAGAAACCCCAACGGGGACACGGGGGCTGACGCAGCCCCCGAACCCTTCTGATTTATTCATGTGCACGTGATGTTCCGTCGACGCGCGAAGCCTATCGCCTGAACGCCGGCATTGCTTATTAGGCCAGAGCGCGATTCGATGTTCGATACGATGGCAGTCATCAGGTCGGTCAAGGGCCGCGAGATAATCGATTCGAGGGGGAACCCTACTGTGGAGGTGGACGTGGTCCTCGATGACGGGCGCGTCGCCCGCGCGGCCGTGCCCTCTGGAGCGTCGACGGGCAAGAAGGAGGCCCTGGAGCTGAGGGACACGGACGCCCGACGCTTCCTGGGCAAAGGCGTGCAGAGGGCCATCCGGAACGTGAACGAGAGGATAGGCCCCAGGGTGGTCGGCCAGGACCCCTCGGACCAGAGGGGGATTGACCAGCTCATGCTGAACCTGGATGGCACACCCAACAAGTCCGCACTGGGGGCCAACGCCATACTCGGGGTCTCCCTCGCCGTGGCGCACGCCGGCGCGATGAGCGCGGGCATGCCCCTCTATCGGTATCTGGGGGGCGACGACGCCGTCACGATGCCCGTGCCGATGATGAACATACTCAACGGTGGCGCGCACGCGGACAACAACCTAGACTTCCAGGAATTCATGTTCATACCCATCGGCGGAAGCTTCGGAGAATCCCTCAGGATGACCGCTGAAGTCTTCCAGACACTCAAGGGCCATCTCAAGGAGAAGGGGTTGAACACGTCGGTCGGCGACGAAGGCGGCTTCGCCCCCAAGCTGTCCTCGCACGCGGAGGCTCTGGAGCTGATCGTCCGCTCTTCCGAGAGCATCGGCCTGACGGGCGGGAAGGATTTCATGCTGGGGTTGGACGCGGCCGCGAGCGAGTTCTGCGAGGACAATCGTTACGTCCTGCGGAAGAGCTCGAAGGCGAGCCATTCCAGCGGCGAGATGATAGACATGTATTCGCGGCTGTGCGAGACGTACCCTCTGATATCCATAGAGGACCCGCTTTCCGAGGACGACTGGAAAGGGTGGATCGAGCTGACCGCTCGCCTCGGGAGCAGAGTGCAGCTGGTCGGGGATGACATATTCGTGACGAACAAGGCCATCCTCGAGGAGGGGATACTGCACGGCATAGCCAACGCGATACTGATAAAGGTGAACCAGATAGGATCGCTCACGGAGACGCTCGACACGATGTCCTGCGCGTCGGAAGCGGGATACGGGTGTGTCGTATCGCACAGGTCAGGGGAGACGGAGGACACATCCATAAGCGACATAAGCGTGGCGACGGGTGCTGGCCAGATCAAGACTGGCGCGCCCTCCAGGGGGGAGAGGACAGCCAAGTACAACAGGCTCCTGAGGATCGAGGAGGAGCTCGGGGACAGAGCCGTGTATCCAGGCGCGGGCGCATTCAGGCGGACCCCGTAGTCCTCGGAATCGTGGGTCTGATTGACCAGAGTAGTAGCAATATCATGGTCAAATGACCAGTTATTGAGTTTCGTATCCGACATAACGACAGTCTACAGTCTGAAATCAGACATAATGATAATCTATGACGTGCCCGATGGTATCGGACGATAACAGAGTGGGCTGAGGGCGGGGCATCGTCCTCACTCCGTGCGCCTGCACGGACGGTTCGATATCTGGTCGGGGATCATGATTCGTCCCTGGCGCATCCTGCCCCTCCGTCGACTTGTTCAAGAAGGTGGTCCAAATGAACCTCCGTAGCTACAACGCAGCCGCTTTCTCCGTGCTGATGGACGAAGGCATCCAGAGCCCGGTCAGCCTGATCGCTGAGAGGAAGTCCCTGGGGGACGTACGATTGGTCGACACGACCTGCCGGGACGGCGAGCAGATGCCTGGAGTCTCGTTCACGATCGACGAGAAGGTCCGGATCGCCCAGATGCTAGACGACATGGGCGTGGAGCAGTTGGAGACGTTCGCGACGTACAACGACAGCGACAGACAGTGCGCCAAGCGCCTCGTCTCCGAGTGCAAGGGCATATCGATCATGGGCTGGAACAGGATGGTGAAGAGCGACGTCGAGGATTCCATAGCACATGACGTCGACGCCGTCTCCGTGTCGACCGACACATCCGATCTGGCGCTGAAGCACAAGCTCAAGATGTCCAGGGACGAGCAGATCGAGAGACTGATAGACTGCGTAGAGTACGCGAAATCCCACGGTGTCTATGTGTGTTTCAACGCTGGGGACGCCACGAGGACGGACGTGGACTATCTGGTTAGGTTCGCCAAGGCAGGGCTCGAGGCCGGTGGCGACAGGTTCAGGATATGCGACACCATCGGGCTCCTGACCCCGACCGTATCCGCGGGCCTCATCGAGGCGGTGATGTCGAACGTCGCGATCGATGTCGAGTTTCACGCCCACAACGACTTCGGGCTCGCGGTGGCCAACGCGCTTTCGGCGTGTGAGGCGGCGTCCGACTTCGAGGACAGGGCGCTCTGGGTATCCACGACGATAAACGGGTTGGGGGAGCGGGCCGGCAACGTCCCGCTCGAGATACTTGTGATGAACCTGAGCAAGCATTACGGCGTCGATACCCATGAGACGAAGCGCCTTCTCTCCTTGTGCACGCATGTGGAGGCTGCGTCAGGCCAGAGGATACCTTTGAACTATCCAGTGGTGGGCGGGAACGTATTCACGCACAAGTCGGGGATTCATGTCGACGGCGTCCTGAAGAACCCGAAGCTGTACGAGGCCATCGACCCAGAGCAGGTAGGGGCCGTAAGAAAGATATCCATAGGTAAGCACTCTGGGAAGGCAGCGATAAAGCACAGGTTAGACATGCTGAACCTCGCCGCCTCCTCGGAGGAGATCGAACTCCTGAGGCTGAGGATCAACGAGATCGCCGAGAGCAGGAAATCGGACCTGTCGGACGAGGACCTCGCCGCGCTGTACGAAAGCGAACTCGGCGGAGATGATAGGCCCACGAGTGGCGGCGCATAGTTCAGCCGTTGACAGGAGGCCCGACGAATGGGAATGACTATCGCGGAGAAGGTGCTATCAGCGCACTCTGGCATGGACTGTTCTCCCGGGGACATCGTCGTGGCCTCAGTAGATTACTGCATGGCCCAGGACGGCACGAGCAAACTGATGATTCGCGAGCTCGAGAACCTCGGCTTCGAGCGGCCGAGGACCACGAGGGGGATGGCGGTCGTCCTTGACCACAGCTCGCCCAGTCCGTCTGTGGCGGTGTCAAGGATACACAGCGACATACGTGCGTTCGCCGGATCCCACGGCGCGGCCTTGCACGAGGTAGGCGAAGGCGTATGCCACCAGGTCGTGCCAGAGTCAGGCATGGTGACGCCGGGCGACCTCGTGGTCGGTGCGGACTCGCACACGTGCACGTACGGGGCGCTGAACGTCTGCTCCACCGGTCTGGGCTCCGCGGACGTGGCGGCGGCCGCTCATACCGGCAGACTGTGGTTCCGCGTGCCGGGGTCGTACAGGGTTGACATCGAGGGCCCATTGATGGAGCGCGTGGCGCCCAAGGACGTCATACTCACCCTGATAGGGAAGGTGGGCGCCGACGGCGCCACTTACAAGTCCATCGAGATGAGAGGGAGCACGGTCGACGGGATGGCGATGGACGGCAGGCTCACGATGGCGAACATGGTCGTCGAGATGGGTGCGAAGTTCGGCCCGTTCCCATTCGACGCTGTTACGCGCAGCTGGTACGATTCGATTGGCGTCGAAGCTGGAGGCGGTGTCTCAAGTGACGAGGATGCGGTCTACGAGAAGACAATGGACTTGGACGCGTCAGACATCGTCCCTAAGGCGTCGCACCCCCATCGAGTGGACGACGTCCAAGAGGTGTCCAGATACGAGGACGTTGAGATCGATCAGGCGTTCCTCGGCACGTGCACGAACGGCCGTCTGTCGGATCTTGCGGCAGCCGCGGACATCTTGCGCGGGAGGAAGGTGGCTGAAGGTGTCCGCCTCATACTCGCGCCCGCGTCGAGGCGAGTGCTCCTCGAGGCCCTCAGGTCGGGGATATTGGATGACCTGGTTTCCGCGGGGGCGGTACTGGTGTCGCCCGGATGCGGTCCGTGCGTGGGAACACACGCGGGGATACCATCGGACGACGATGTGGTGATATCCACGGCGAACAGGAACTTCCTCGGACGCATGGGCAACAACAAGGGCGTCTCGATATTCCTCGCGTCGCCTGAGACGGTCGCGGCGTCGGCAGTGAATGGAAGGATCACGGATCCGAGGAACATGTGAGGGTGGGTCATGAAGGTAGCTGGGCGCGCGCACAGGTTCGAGCCGAACGACGACATCAACACTGACTACATAATCTCGGGACGTTACAAGTTCAGCATAGAAGACATGGCCGAGCTGGCGAAGCACGTAATGGAGGACATCGCTCCGGGTTTCGCTGGTGCCGTCCGGGAGGGCGACATCGTCGTCGCGGGCAGGAATTTCGGCTGCGGCTCCAGCAGGGAGCAGGCTCCGCGCGCCCTCAAAGCCGCGGGCGTCGGCGCGGTGGTCGCGAAGTCCTACGCGAGGATATTCTACAGGAACTCCTTCAACATCGGTCTGCCGCTCGTCGAGTGCGATACGGATTGGATCACGGACGGTGACGAATTGGTCGTGTGTCTCGACGAAGGCGTCGTCAAGAGCAGCGCGTCCGGCAGGAGCGCCGAGTTCTCGCCGTTGCCGGCGACGATGCGCACGCTTCTCGAGGATGGCGGGTTGATACCGCACCTCAAGAGGCACGGCGGGTTCTCGTTCGATCCAGGGAGGATCCCATGACGACGGATGGACGCGGGGAGGTCGTCGTGCCTTACATATCTGGCGACGGCATAGGACCCGACATCATGTCCGCCACGAGGCTCGTCCTCGACGCGGCGCTCGAGCGCGCGACGGCGGGATCGACGCGGTTCAGATGGGTCGAGGTGCTCGCCGGGGAGAAGGCGTTCGAGAAGACCGGCCATTGGCTGCCGGAAGATACGTTGGAGGCCATCAGGGTCCACGGCGTGGCGATAAAGGGTCCGCTTACGACCCCGGTCGGGGGAGGCATACGCAGCCTCAACGTCGCCATCAGACAGCGGCTCGATCTCTACGCCTCCGTCAGGCCGGTCCGGCATTTCAGGGGCGTGCCGAGTCCGGTGAAGGAGCCGGGGAAGTTGGACGTCGTCATATTCCGGGAGAACACCGAGGACGTGTACAAGGGCATCGAATGGAAACGCGGGTCCGACGAAGCGCTCGCTCTGATCAGATACCTCCGCGAATCGGCCGGTGTGGAGCTGGCCGAAGATTGCGGCATCGGGCTGAAACCCATATCTGAGAGCGCCTCGAAACGCCTTGTGAGGGCGGCATTGAACCACGCGGTGAAGAAGAGACGCCCAGTCGTCACGCTCGTGCACAAGGGCAACATCATGAAGTACACCGAGGGGGCGTTCAGGGAATGGGGCTACGAACTGGCGGAGGAGGAGTTCCCCGACATAGTGGTCTATGAACAGGACCTGCCGGGCAGAGGCGTGGGGTTCGTCCCCGAGGGCAAGGTGCTCCTGAACGACAGGATTGCGGACAACATGCTGCAGCAGGTCCTCACGCGGCCCGAGGAGTATTCGGTCCTCGCGGCTCCGAACCTGAATGGAGACTACCTGGCGGACGCCTGCGCCGCCCAAGTGGGTGGGCTCGGCATAGCGCCGGGGGCTAACATGGGCGACGATACGGCCGTGTTCGAGCCAGTCCATGGCACCGCTCCCAAGTACGCCGATACGAACGTCGCCAACCCGTGCGCGCTCATCCTGTCAGGGGCGCTGATGCTCGAGCACCTTGGCCACGGTGAGGCATCCGTTGCGGTTGAGAACGCCGTCGAGAGCGCGCTGGGTGACGGCGTGATGACGATGGACCTCGCGAAGCTAACAGGCGCAGTCGACGCGGTCGGCACAAAGGAGTTCGGTCAGGCGGTCATCGATAGGTTGGCCTGAGCTCCATATCGTTCTCGATATCTTCCATGAGTCTGTTCCGCAGGTCACGTCTTTTCTTCTTGTCTATCTTCCTCTCCGTCATGTAGCTGAACACCGTGGCCAAGATCGTCGTCCCGAGGATTACTATGAGAGTGGTGTTGAGGAACAGCGCCCCGAGGTCGTCGGACCATACGTCCAGGCCCGCGAGCTGGATCGCGGGCAGCGTGGCGAGCACGGCCGCGGCCAGCCCCCTGGGCATGAGGGCGAACACCGCCATCTCCTCGTGCTTCTCCAGCTCCCCCATCCTGCATGCCGCGTTAGCCGACACCTTCCTCGCGACGGCCGCGATCCATATCACGAACATGCCCACGGCGAGGTGCTCCGCGGTGAAAGTGGCGAACCGGAACGACAGTCCGAGATATACGAAGAAGAAGGTTCTGACGAAGAAGGTTATCTCAGTGTGGAAGTAATGGATGTGTTCGTCGGTCAGGGCGGTGAGCGAGAGCGATGTGAGGCGCTTCTTCACGAAGCGCCTGTTGCCTAGCGCTAGGCCGAAAGCGAGCGCCGCCACCGCCCCTGAGCTGCTGACGGGGCCCAACTCGACAAGGCCGGCGACGATGAACAGCGCGGCGACAGTTATCATGTAGGACAGTGGCTGGTTCTTCAATCTCTCGAGGACGAACAGCCATCCCACTCCCGCGGCGAACCCGGCCACTCCGCCGACGATGAACTTCGCCGCCAGCTCCTTGATGACCTCGAATATGCTGAACTCGTCCAGCCTGATGACGGATATCAGGCTGAGCGTGGCGACGATGACGAGGACGTCCGTCAAGACGCTCTCCATGATGAGTATCGCCTTGGTACGTTCCCTGATTCTCATCTTCTGGGCGATCGGGATGACGACTGCCCCTGTGGTCCCGCCGACGATGGAGCCGAGGGTGAACGCCACGAGTAGGTCGATTCCCATTATCAGATGGAGCGACACGCCGACGACGCCTGCCACGAGCACAAAGTTGACCACTGCGAGGAAGACAGAGAACCTCATCGACTCGGCGACGCTACGGATGTCCAGAGACAGGCCGCCGTCGAATAGGATGATGACTAGCGCCGCTGAGAGCAGTAGGTCCTTGAACTCGTCGATGTCGGCCAGCATCTCATACGTGATAAGGTTAAGACGCGTGCCCAACAGCTCTGGACCGATGATCATGCCCAGGGCCACGAGTATCAGCACGTCGGGCACCTTGAACCTGGTGAATATCAAGTTCCCGAAGAAACCGATGAATATGATAGACCCTATTGCGAGGAAGGCGGTAATCGTGCCCTGGTCCATCTGCTGTCGCACCCCATCCTGTATCTGCCTTCGATAAGGCAGGCACCGCATATCAGCTCTGAATCGCCGCGTCTGTGATTGACCAGGAGACTATTTCATGCTATTGGGCATCAGAATCGAATCGTGACAGTCACTCACGCGCGGCCGTTCCACTTGCTGATGGCCCGCAACTAATTGTTTATACGACATCTGCGGATTCGTCTCCGTCATGTCCGTCGCAGAAGATGCAGGAAGCGAGCGCGAGTCTGCTGGACCGGCCGAGTACGATGTCACCATCGTCGGAGCTGGCCCTGCTGGATTGTCAGCCGGGATATACGCTCGCCGCGCGGGCCTTTCGTGCGTCATCCTCGAGAAGGGGGTTCCAGGCGGTCAGGTTCTCACCAGCCCCAAGATAGAGAACTACCCGGGGTTCCCGGAGATCGAAGGCATGAAACTCATGGAGCTGATGGCAGAGCACGCGCGGTCGTATGTCGACATCCGCGAGGGTGAAGAGGTGACGAGGCTGACCCGGGTGGGCGAGAGGTTCGAGTTCGTGACACATTCCGGGAAGATCCACTCGAAGGCGGTCATACTGGCGACAGGGTCCCATCACAGGAAGCTCGATGTCCCGGGCGAGGACCGGTTATCGGGGAAGGGCATCAGCTACTGCGCGACATGCGACGGGTTCTTCTTCAAGGGGCGCAGAGTCGTCGTCATCGGCGGTGGCAACACGGCTCTCACCGATTCCCTTTATCTGAACTCGATAGGATGCGACGTCACGATCATCCACCGTAGGGATGCGTTCAGAGCCGACAAGCACCTCCAGGACGTCGTGTCCGAGCGGGGCGTCGCGGTCCTGTACGACACGGTCGTCGAGGAGATACTCGGAGATGACCACGTCACGGCCGTCAAGCTCCGGAATGTGAAGACGGGCGCGGTCGACGACATGCAGGTCGGGGGCGTCTTCATCGCCGTCGGCGAGGTTCCGACCAGTCAGCTGGCCGCGGAACTCGGCGTCAAGATGGACCCCGGCGGTTTCGTGACCGTCGATATGTCTTACAGGACGAACGTTCCGTTCGTGTACGCCGTTGGTGACCTTGCAGGCGGGATAAGGCAGATTGTCGCCGCTGTCCATAGCGGTGCCGTGGCCGCGCTCTCGTGCTTCGAAGACCTCACGAAGCCCTATTTCTCCAGATCCACCAGGTGACTCAGACGGGTATCTTCCGGTCGAGGAACTCAACGGAACGCGAGTAGAGGTCCATCAGGTTCTTCCTCTTACGCGGCCAATGACCCTCATCCGTGTACTCGTGATACTCGAACTCCTTACCCATCTCCTTAAGGCGTCTCGCGACCTCCCTCGACTCGGTCGGAGGACATCTCACGTCCCTCGCGGAGGCGGTCATCAACAGAGGCGCCTTGAGATGCTCGAGGAAGTAGATGGGGGACCGGTCCCTGTACAACTCCCTGTTCTCTCTGGGGTCGCCCATCTTGCTCTTGTCATACGCTTTGAGGAACCCCCTTTCGTTCTCGAACTCGGTCTCGCAATCGAAGTAGCCGACGATGGACACTCCAGCCGCCCACATCTCCGGAGCCTTTGTGAGCGCCAACATGCACAGATATCCTCCATAGCTCGCGCCCCAGAACCCGAGCTTGTCCTCGTCCGCGAAGCCATGGTCGACCATGAAACGGCCAGCGTTCACGGTGTCCTTCAGGTCGCCTCCTCCCAGGTCCTTGTCGTGGAGGTGGAGGAACTTCCCGCCGTATCCCCACGATCCCCTGTAGTTCGGCAGTATGACGGCGAAGCCTCTCATAACGAGCATCTGTATGATCTGGTCCCACGCGTTCAGCGACTGCATCTCGGGCCCTCCGTGAGGGATGACTACGCCTCTTCCCGAAGGGCCGTTCGGCGGGACGAACAGCATCGCGGAAATCTTCCGACCGTCGTACGATCGGTATTTGACGAGCTTCGGGCGCGCGAACCTCTTCGTGGGGAGCGCGTCCTTCTGAAACCTCGTCACCTTCCTGGGCTTCGACGTGCGGACGACGAATATCTCCTCGGGTCGAACGGACGAGCCGTTCACGTACACGAGGCCACTACCGTCAGGGAGCCATCGGGCCGCCCTGGAGAAGCCATCCTTCTGAGACACGACGGTGCTCTTGCCCCTCTCTCGCACCTTCAGCACGAGGTCTGGGTCCAGTATCTCCTGATAGGCCAGCTTCGTGCCGTCCGGCGACCATTGAGGGCAGTACTTGTCGTTGGCTGACTTGACCAGCCATCTCGAACGCTTACTGGCGATGTCGAGGACTCCTATGTCGATATGGTCATTCTCGTTGGATGTGAACAACAGGCTCTTGCCGTCTCTGGACCACTGGAACGCGGTGTCGCCGTAGTAGCCCGATATACCGTATTCGACGCGTCTCTTCGCCAGGACCTTCCGCGCCTTCCTCTTTCGGACATCGACGATCGAGATGTAATCGTCATCGCCGACGCCAGTCCCGTAGGCGATGGCGTCCCCGGAAGGTGACCACGCGAAGTCCCCGACTGGCAACGGTTCGTTCGTGATGCGCGTCAGGTCCGAGCCGTCCTGGCCCGCGACGTATAGGTTCTCCATGTCGCCGACACGGTTCGATACGAACGCCAGTCGTCCGCCGTCCGGGGCGAACTGGGGATGTTCGTTGTCCGCCACGCCGTCCGTGACCTTCCTGACATCCTTGCCCTTGGCGTCGACGAGGTACACATCGTAGTCCTCATCCCCCTCGAAATCCGCCTGATATGCTATCGACTCCCCCGTCGGCGAGTATGTGGGGGACAGCAGCGCCTGGTCGCCCGAGAGGAACTTCCTGACCGCGCCCGAGGCGAGGTCCAACGTGGCGAGTTCGAAGTTCCGTCCTTTGCTGACCGAGCATATGGCCTTGAGCTTCTTGGGATGAAGGTTGAAATCCTGCACCTCGACCGCTTCGAACAAGGGTGAGAAATCTTCGTTCGGACGTCGTGTTGACTTCGACATGGTAATCACGCGGCCCGGGTAGGCTATTCCTCGATTTTACACTTTTGACGGAATCGAAGCCGGCGACTCAGAGACGAAGCTGCAGGTGGCGGATCTCCATATCGGGCAGTTCTTCGGTGTGAAGGTGGCCGACGTCCTCGAAGCCCATGGCTTCGAACCAGTCAGAAGGACCGTTCGGATACACGCCGTTCTTCGCCGTCGCGACCGAGAGCGTGTCGTATCCCATGCTGCGGAGGTCCGTGATCAGCCTCTTGAGCGGGTGGGTGCGATAGTCCCTCTCACCGTCGGATGCGTAGGAGCATGTCAGAAACGCGTTCCCCCTCCTCTTGTCAGGGGTGGGGTAAGGGACGCTCGTGGAAGGGAGATACTCTGCTCCTCCGACGCATCTACCGTCCACGATGTGCAGGTACCCGAGATGGTCCACTCCCTCCTTCGCGATCATGTCGCGGACCCACTCCGACTTTCCCCGGCAGAGCCCGGTGTCGTCCGATCGCAGGCAAGGACCGCACGTTGCCAGCACGCTCTCAGGGACGACTTTGACTAGGTCGCCCGCGACCACCTCTCCGGGACCGTCCCACTGGGGCGCCCGCGGCTCGAACTCATCGTCGTTGAGCATCGCCATCACATCCTCGGCGGAGAACGGGCCGCACCATCTGTACTCGTCGTTCACGATCAGCATCGTCGGGACGAATATGTCGTACTCCTCGCACACGGAGCCATCCTCCACAAGGTCGAACAGGTGCAGGGGCGCGGCCTCCTTCCACGCGATAGTCTTTATCCTGGCCAGCAGGTACGTGTTGTGCGGACACTGATATCCGAAGTAGAAGAACTTCAAGCTGCGCTTCATGGCAACACACCACGTAAGACTGGTCCTTGGAGTTTATGCTTTTCCCTCACCGATTCACGTCGCGTCGACGGACGCGCCGCCGCCCTCTGTCCCACATCGCCGTGCCCGGAAACACTGCGGGACAAGCTTTAACTCGGACGCCTTCGATTGCCCACTCGGAGGAGGTGAATCCAAATGGTCAAGGGAAAATTGGGAAAGACATATCACTGCGACATATGCGGACAAGAAGTGAACGTGACGAAGGAAGGCGTAGGCGTCCTCGTGTGCTGCAACAAGCCGATGAGGGAGCTGTAGAACGCCATCCTGAAAACCCGTGCCCGGCGGATTGGAGTGGGCCCGATCGGATTTGAACCGATGACCAATTGGTCTCTCAAGGGCATGGTAGCCCATTATGAGCCAATCGCTCCGCCGGACTAAGCTACGGGCCCGTTCGAATCCTCCTAAACGTCCATGGTCTTATTAGGGTTTCTGTCCCCTTCACGCCGATCCACAATGATGCGTGGCGCATCAGTACCGGTATGTTCTCGTCTTGCCCTTCTCGATCTCCACGCCGAGGCCCAGCGAGACCCTGTTGGAGAAGTTGAAGTAAGCCGCTATCAGGTTGGCTCTCAGTATCTCCTCGTCCGTCAGGCCAGCGTCTCTGAGGTCGTCCACGTCCTCCTTCGTCACGTCCTTGGGGTCGAGCGTGAGCTTCGCGGCGTACGCGAGCAGGGCCTTGTTCCTAGCGGACTCGTGTTTGGACAAGTACTCTTTCAACAGTTTGTTCAACGCGGCAGGATCCTTCCCCAGGAACTCGAGCGCCTCGGCGTGATGAACTGCCCCGTAGGCGCACCTGTTCGCGGCGGACACGACCACCGCTATCATCTCCCGCTCCTCGCGCGTGAGGGGTCCAGGCCCCATCATGAGGTTGACGTATATGTCCACCTGGTGGCTGAGCACGTCCGGCTCCATGCTCTCCGCCCTGAAGACGTTCGCGATGTGCCCTCTCTCCTTCTCTATCCTCTCGAAGACCTCTTTCACGCGGTCGGTCGCCGCCTCAGGGTCGATAGTTCTTATCCAGGCCATCTTATTTCCCTCGAAACGCCCTCAGCCCTTCGGTACAGACGAGCGCAGGCTAAAAGCCTTCCCTCGAATCAGAAACCGGAGCCGAGAGCGATACGCTACAAGGTCCAATGCTGGCAGGCGTGTGGGAGGGTGGCGCCGTCGAACGGGTTCGAACCGTTGACCTTCCGCTTAACAGGCGGACGCTCTACCTGCTGAGCTACGACGGCTTTGAGGATGCGAGCCGGAGTTAGCCTTAGGTGGATAATAAGCCTTTTGCCAGCAACTGTTGCCAGCGGTCGGGTGGGCGCGGGGACCTACTCCAGCGATCCCCGCAGCTCGTTGACGGTCCTGCTCATCTTGTCCAAAGTGTCCTTCAGGCTGTCCAGGAAGTCCTGTATCTTAGCCGTCGTGACGGCCCCGTCCGGGGACGGCTCTATGAGGTCCTCCTGCTCTAGGATCCTGAGAGAGTACCTCACCTTGTGCTGGGGATACTGGAGCATCTCCGATAGCCTGATGATGCCGATGGGTTCGTTGTCCATTATCGCCTTCAGCATCTCCACGTGTCGCTGAAGCAGCTCCATCTCAGCCTCGATCTTGCTAGTGAGGACCGATCTTCCTGGTTTCGCGGCCATAACCGAACCCCTCTCATTGTACGTTAGAGCCTGGGAGTCGTGCGACATGATAACACTTGGTCCTATATAACCCGAAAGGCCGAACCATGCAGGTGGTAGGCGATAACCCAGCCAAACTTGATATAAAGAACCCGGGATAGTGTCCTTCGCAATGGCCGTAATCAGAGCTACCGATGTGACCAAGGCTTTCGGGACGGTCAAGGCCCTCGACGGCGTCTCCATTGAGGTGCGCAAGGGGGATTTTTTCGGATTCTTCGGACCGAACGGCGCGGGGAAGACCACGCTCCTGAGGATATTGACGGGGCAGCTGCAACCGTCCTCGGGCTCGGTCGAGGTGCTCGGCGTCGACGCCGTGAAGGACCCCATCAAGGTGAAGGGCATGATAGGCATCGTCCCGGAGGTGGAGAGCCCGCCGAGCTACCTGACCGGATACGAGTATCTTTATTTCGTCGGGAAGGTGAGGGAGCTCACGGACCTGGACGATAGGATAGACAAGTGGCTGGCGTTCTTCGACCTCGAGGGGAAGAAGGGCGTCATCTGCAAGGACCTGTCGAAGGGGATGAGGCAGAAGCTGATGATCGCGTCCGCCTTCATACACGACCCCCAGCTGGTGTTCCTGGATGAGCCGTTCATAAACCTGGACCCCGTATATCAGAAACTCCTGAGGGAGTACCTCCAGGACTACGCGAACTCCGGCGGCACGGTGTTCATGTGCTCGCACATACTCGAGATATCCGAGAAACTCTGCAGCCACATGGCCATCGTGAACAACGGCAAGGTCGTCGCTGGAGGCAGCAAGAGCGACCTCGTCAAGGACGGGGACAACCTTGAGGAGTTCTTCCTTCGCTCGATAGGAGGGGGTCGGAAACGCGAACGCTCGTGAAGCTGATGCTGAAGGAGGAGTTCAGGAGCCATGCCACGTACTCCGGCAAGGAGAGGCTCCTCACATTCCCTTTCTTCGTGTTCGCGA
Organism: Thermoplasmata archaeon; assembly: GCA_041554135.1. Classification (GTDB taxonomy): domain Archaea; phylum Thermoplasmatota; class Thermoplasmata; order UBA10834; family UBA10834; genus UBA10834. The sequence continues at coordinate 61,029 of JBFFML010000009.1, forward strand.
TATCCGTCTTGATCGGCGTCAGCCTCGAGCGCTTGACCGAGACCATCTCCCTTGAGGAGATGGCGACCTTCTCACACCTGTCGGCGTTCATCTACGGCCTGAGCGTCGGAGCCTTCGGCTTGATGGGCAGGCAGTACCTCGAGCGCAGGTATGGGAGGAACAACTACCTCGTGGCGATGCCGTTCCTTCTCCCGTTCTCGTTCAGGACCGCCTTCCTCGGGATATTCCTCCGTGACGCGATATTCTACGTCGCCCTGATGCTCGTGCCAGCGACCATGGGCCTCGTGGCCGTGTCGTCCGTCATGGGGTTCTCGTTGGTCAGCATCGCGCTGTTCTTCATCGCCGTGCTCGCGACCTTCATGATGGGCCTGTCGCTCAGCTTCGTCGCGTCCGTGCTGTTCATACGCAGCAACGTGGCTTTCCTGGCGATGACGGCGGGCGTCGCGACGCTGTTCCTCACGCACCTGGCCTTCGGCGTGCCGTCGCTGAACGCCATGTTGCCGCCGCTCGGGTTCCAGATGAGCGTCAGCCCTCTGGGCGCGGACCCTTCAGCGGCCGTCGCCAGCATGGCCTGGGCGTTCGTCCTCGTCGGCTCCATGACGGCCTGCGCTTTCGCGCTCGTCTCCGTGCGCATGGAGTCATCCAGTCAGACTTATCCCGTCGCCCTTCCGTCATACCATGCGAGGATCCCGATCGCTAAGGGACTGAACAGGACGTTGGTTGCCAAGGAGCTCGTGGACCTGCGAAGGAGCGGCACCATCGCCAAGATGTTCTTCTCGTTGGTCCTCCCGTTGCTGTTCCTGTCTTTCGCGGCCTGGTTCGTCAACCACGGCCTGGCCATCCCGGTCGGGTTCAACACGGTCTTCTACGCGGCCATGGTCGGTTTCATCGGCATACTGATGTACAACTGGCTGAACAACATAGACCTCTCGGAGTACTACTCCCTCATACCAGTCACGGTGCCCCAGCTCATCAGGGTGAGAATAGTCGTCTTCCTAGTGCTGACGGTGGGCATCTCCGCGTTGTTCGTGATAGCCATCTCCATCATCAACAAGGACACTCAGCTGCTGTGGCTGGCGCTCGTCGTCATGTTCGTCACGTCCCTGTACATGGCCGTGCTCACGGCGTACCTCACAGGCCTAAAGACCAACACGTTCCTGTTCGACACGAGCGTCCTTGCGAAGTTCAGCGTGATGTCGTTCCTCCCCGATGTGTGCCTGACCATCTTGTCCTTCAGCCTCCTGTCGAACTGGGTCACGGCCTCGACGGGGATACTGATAGTCCTCTTCTCGATGCTCTTCACGACGCGCATACTCTACAAAGGCATCGACGTCAAGTGGAAAGACTTCGGGTTCGCGGAGGGGTCGTGATGAGCCACCGACCGCTTCGATTCGGGATTATGGATGAGTGATGGCGGATGGACCGGTCAGTCTTGCTGAGGAGATCCGTGCATCTGCTGGTCGCGCTGGCACCGCTGTACTATCTCCTCCCGACGGAGTTCCCGGGCGTGCCCCTCAGGAGATGGGAGCTACTGATAGCCCTCTTCGCCATCGTCGCGTTGTTCGAGGCGGTGCGGCTGAGGAGGGGCATCACGTTCGTTGGCCTGAGACCGCACGAGAGCCGGTCGATTGCCTCGTTCATGTGGGCCGCGGCTGGCATAACGATCGCCCTGTGGCTGATGCCCATGGAGGTGGCGACCCCGGTGCTGATCGGGATGGGGCTGTGCGACCCTCTTGCTGGAGAGCTCAGGCGCGCGAAGGCGAGGAAGACATCCCAAATCGCGTATCCGATCATCGTCTACTTCGTCATCTGTCTCGTCACACTGTCGCTGATGACGGAGGCGCGCCTCGAGCTGATCCTCGCGATGTCCGCTGTGGGGGCATGGCTGGCGATCGCGGCGGAACGCGCTGGTGTGCCCTTGATAGACGACGACTTCCTGATGATAATCGTGCCAGGGGCCTTCATGAGCCTGCTCTGGCTAGGCCTATAGGCGATGCCGAACAACACGCCGTTCACTCGACTATCTCGAGCTTGCCGTACTTCCCGGTGCTTACCTGGAGCTGGTTCTTGTAGGAGGATGTCCAGCCGTTGGTGATCTTGATCTTCGAGTTGACCTCGACCTTGTCGATGTCCTCGTTCCAAAGTGTGAGGTTGACGTCCTCGCCCTCCTCATCTTTGCCGACGGCGTCGCATACGCGTCCGGATGCCCCGCTCCACTTCGACTGAAATTCTCTGGGCTCTCCCTTCTCGGTGACCGTTAGAACAATTTCGTCGACTTTAGACCGATCCTTGAGATCCTTCGCCAACATGATCTTCGCCCTTGGCCGCCCCAAGAGACTCCCCTCACTAAAATACCTTTCCCTCCAGGGACGCGACGGATTCCCTTCGAATAGCGACTCAAGACACTGATATTCGTATCAAGCCAGCACGTGACATCCAGCATCCGTCTGCCAATTAGTCTTATATTCTCGCACTCAGATAAGGGCCGTCTATGACTAGGATTAAGGTCATCACCGAGCCGGCAGAACTTGTTCCCATGTTCCGGGCGGTGGACACAAAGGTCAAGAGAGAGGTCCTTAAACTGGTCACACTCGAATGGCACACGATCCGAGACATCGAGAAGCAGTTCGGGCATGAGGGGAAGGACGCCCTCCTCTTCTTCGAGAAGATGAAGCTGGTGGAGACTAGGTGGCAGACGTCGCCCGAGCAGCAGCCGGAGAAGGCTTATCACACGTACTACACCTCCTTCCACATCAACGCGTCGTGGCCGGTGTACGAGATCAGCGATGTCCTGGCGGCGGCCGTGATGCCTGAGAAGGAGTTCCTCAAGCTCGAGAAGCAGATCATCGACCTTGTTGGCGCGTCGGGCAAGTTCGCGGGGGACGTCGCCGAGGTCCTGGGTGTGACCTTCACGATGCTGAAGAGCCTCGTGAAGAGGAGTACGAAGCTGGACTATCGCGGTCACAGGATCGAGCGTGTGAAGGAGTGAATGCGGACACGTGGTGATTCCCAGATGATTGTGGTGCTGAGGCTTGGCCATCGCCCGTCGAGGGACAAGCGCGTCACTACCCATGTGGCGCTGACCGCCAGGGCGTTCGGCGCTGACGAGGTGTGGGTGTCGACAAAGGATCCGCAGCTCGAGAGGACGATCGGAGCGGTCGTATCGCGCTTCGGCGGCGAATTCGTCATCCGCACCGGCGTGAAGTGGCGTGAGGCGGTCAGGTCCTGGCGGGGGGACGTCGTCCACCTGACGGTGTACGGCGAGAGCCTGGACGACGTGCTGCCGACGTTGTCGGGGAGAGATGTCCTGCTCATCGTCGGCGCCGAGAAGGTGCCGCGCGAGGTGTATGAGATGGCCACGAGGAACGTATCGGTCGGCAACCAGCCTCATTCGGAGATCGCCGCTCTGGCCGTGTTCATGGACAGGCTGACGGGCGGTGACGCCTTGTACGCCGACAGGGGTGGTAGGATGAGGATCGTACCTGACCCGAGGGGGAAGACCGTAGTTGACGAGAGAGCGAGAGAGGGAGCGCGTACCAGATCACGATGAGTGTCTCCGGATGCTTCGAGAGGCGGGATGCTCCGACGACGTGGTGGCTCATTGCGAGGCGGTGTGCCGCGTCGCGCTCCGTGTAGGCAAGAGGTGCAGGGCCAGGATAACGCTCGTTGAGGCGGGCGCATTGCTGCACGACATCGGCCGGAGCAGGACGCATTCCATACTCCATGCGGTCGAGGGCGGCATTATCGCGAAGGAGCGAGGGTTGCCTGACGAACTCATAGGCATCATCGAGAACCACATCGGGGCGGGGATAACGAAGGCCGAGGCGACCGGCC
>JBFFML010000010.1:0-57432 GCA_041554135.1 Thermoplasmata archaeon
GAACGTCCGGTCCGCGAGTGAGGGCGCCGTGCTCGGTTCCGATGACGGATGAAGCTGTCTCCGGCGAGCAAAATTGGAGCGCTTCCATCTAGCGGCATACCTCGGCAACGAATATATAGCGCCGGCTCAATGAGCGTCAGTCGGGTGGGGCAGAGACGCGCCAACCTTCGGGGGAAATGACCAATGAGAATATTGAGTAGGACCAATCGAAGATTCGTCGTTTTGACAGCGATATTCGTGACCGTCGCTATGGCCTTGCCGACGGTGATGCTGAATCCGAATAGCATCATCGGGACAAGCGCGGGGGAAGGCGTGGATGTCGACAGGACTTTCACAGTAGGAATCGCTGGCATGTACATCGATTCCCTGAATCCAAACACGCTTACGATGACCGCCGAATTGATGGCTGTGTACCCGTGCTACAGCACGCTCCTGCAATACGACGATGAAATGGAGATCGTGGGAGATCTCGCGCGCTCCTGGAGCGTGGATGGATTGACATGGCACTTCGAGCTGGTAGACAACGCTTACTTCGTCGATCCCGCCGATCCGTGGGACACGAGCCATGCAGTGACTGCTAGCGATGTCGTCTTCACCTATAACACGATCCAGAACACGCCGCAAAGCAGCCTCGCGTACCTTCTCCCAGGCGTGATTTCCAATATTTGGTCCGAGGGTGCCTACGGCCTCACAATAGAACTCACCCAGCCGTTCGCGCCATTCATGAACTCACTGATGACCATACCGATCCTGCCAGAGTACATATGGGGAAGCGAGAGCCTGCTGTATTTCGACAACGTCCCACCCATCGGTTCAGGACCGTTCTACTACGCCACGGATGGATTTCCTTTGTCTGAGGTCGTCCTGAACAGGAATCCGATATGGTACATGGAAGCGGAGAGAGGGTGGAAGCCGAGAATCGACAGCTGGATCCTGAAGGACTTCCCGTCCTCCTCCGGGGCATTCCTTGCCCTCACAACCGGCCAGATTGACTTCATGTTGGGTGTACCAGGCTACGTATTCATCGAGGAGGTCCCACAATACCCAGAGCTGGTCGGCTATGCGCACAGCGGCGGCTTCGTGTACGAATTCAACCTGAACCAGATGTCAGACCCGATGAGGGACGCCCTCGGAGGACCGTTCAGAACAGGGTCGAACAACCAGCTGCTGCTGGACCCTGTGGTAAAGAGGGCCATGGCCATGTGCGTAGACAAGGAGACCTTCGTTACCGACGTGATGGACGGCCTCGGATCGGCCGCAGATTCCCTCGTGCCGCCCTCGAGTCCTTGGCACTACACCTATGGTGATGCGCCTGGTGAGGAGCTGATACCGTTCGATCCCAGCGGCGCCAGGGCCATGCTGATGGCTGCTGGTTGGGCCTACGACGTGTATGGAACACCAGCGACTTCCTACACCGTCCCACTCGCCAAGGCGGGCGGCGTCGACGTGCTGAGCTTCGACTTCTACACGCTCGATACGGCCGTCGAGTGGTGGATCGCGGCAACACTGATCAGAGATTGGTGCGAGCAAGCCGGGATCGAGATGAACGTTGACATGAAGACCGTTTCCGAGATGAACAGCATCTGGTATACCGCAGACTACGACACATGGCTTTGGGACTGGGTCTTCGACCCGCTGGGCGATCCCTCGACGGACATACTGAACGTGATGACGACGGACGCAATCGGCACATTTAGTGACTGCTTCTGGAGCAACGACACCTATGACGCCTTGTACGACGAGTCACTCGCCGAGATGGATGTCGATGCCCGAAAAGACATCATCGACGATATGCAGGCGATTCTCTACGAGGACGCCGCCTGCCAATGCGTTGCATACAGGGACAACCTGTATGCCGCAAGCCTGATGAACTGGCAGGACTACGGCGACCTCGCGGGCAACCACATGCTCGTTCCAGAGACGACCCCTACGTGGCTTTCCCTGAGGATCTCCCCAGCAGACAACGGTGCGCCAAGTGTTGACGTCAGCGCTCAGTTCGAGGGGGTCGCCGGCGAGGCGCTCGCGGTCGTTGCAGTGATATCTGACGACGATCCGAGCACGGTTCTTGAGTACAAATGGTTCTGGGGAGACGGATCGTCGACGTCCTGGATAGCCGGTGATAGCGGCACCGCTGCGCACGTGTACTCCACAGCTGGAGAATATACTGCGTACGTTGCGGCCAGAGAGGCCTCAACGTCCAATGGGTACGACGACTTCCTGATGACATCGAACAAGACAAAGATGTGCATCTACGACCTCATGAACACCCCTCCGCACGTCATCGAGGGATACGACCCGATAACCTACACACCCGAGTATCCGAGTGTGGGTGATGAGATCCTGTTCGAATCGCACTTCGTCGACGACGAGGGAGACGAGATCGAGTACACGTGGACCTTCGGCGACGGAGCGGGCGCCACGGGTCAGAACGTCACTCACAGCTATGATCAGGGCGGTACGTACCAAGTCATACTCTCCGTGACAGACAACCAGATTGGAATGGGAGAGCGACCTGTCGTCGTATCGACGCAATTATATGTCTCTTCGAATCAGGCGCCGACCATCGACGTCCCCGATCTCACCAATGTGCTGAGAAAGGTGCCGACGCTCTTCGAGGTCGACGCGTCCGATCCCGATGGCGACGACATGAGATACACCTGGGATTGGGGCGACAGGACCGTCACGGTCACGGACGTGCCGTGGGCGAACCACACGTACATGCCACCCAAGGAGTTCCTGCTCACCGTGTGGGCAGATGATCTGACGGGATTGCCAGGGCACAATGTGTCAGATACTGGCTTGGTGAAAGTCAGGCGCGACAATGTGGGGCCCGTGATACTCGACTTCATGGTCTCGGACGATGAAGTCAGCGTCGATGAGGAGATCATGTTCTTCAGCGTGGCGTCCGACCCTGAGGGAGATCCACTGGAGTTCGCGTTATTCTTCGGTGACGGCACTGCGGAGTTCTTCGAGAGCCCAGCCTCCTCTCCGGGACAGGTGATCGGCTTCAACGTGACCAAGTCGTATTCCAGTACTGGCAACTTCGGCGCCGTGCTGTATGTCAGCGACGGCATCGTGACGGTCACTTCCGAGACAATCTTCATTGAGGTCGTCGGCCAGCAATGGACTCGCTACTACTGGGACGACATGTTCATGACCCCATTTGAGGACTGGTGGGACCTCAGAGCCTCGATCTACCACAATTGGATACCGCTGACGGACTCGTACCCGTACATTTACGAATACAGCGGAACACCGATGGGGACACCAGTGTCCCCGACGATGGTCATGAGCAACATGCGCCTTGACGCGTTTGCAGGGAACCTGACGACCGTCAACATGAAGTCGTCTCCTCAGTTCTTGCCGCTTCTGGGCACTGAGCGAGGGGGCACGGTTTCCATCGACTGGTACATGGACTACCTCACGTACGATGAGGGCATGTTGTATGGCGACATCATCGGAACATGGAACGACGGGTTCCTGATGATGCTCAACGGAAGCATCGTGCTCGACGACCAGGCGGCGAAGTCCGTCCTCGGAGTCACCGATTCCGGGCTCGCAGACTTCAACGTTTGGTGGCAAGTCAACCAGAACGCCGTCGAGAACGCGTACCAGGACTGGTACCTCGCGGAGGCCAACGACAGGCTGGACATATTCAACATGTACGAGTACCCGCTGACCTTTCTCTACTGGTGGATGGACGCCTACAGGTCTGGCGATTGCATAGTAGTCAACTGCAACATGGTCACCTGGGGCCTGGAGGCGCTTATGACGAAGTGGCTCCGAGAGGCGTTCATGCCGGCTGAGTGGTGGGTCGGCGAGGATATGGAGTTCAAGGCGACCATCACGGACAACTGCGCGACGATATCCATCGACACCGTCGTACACGGAGCGGTGAAGGCGTACGAGAGCAACGCCGTTGTCGGCCAGTCCTGGCCATGCTGGGTCTGGCAAGGCATGCTCCAGGACGTCATCCCGTCGTCCGCAGCCCACCCGGATTCGGACTTCGACCAATACGCCGACAAGACCCTACTGGACAGACATCCTGGCAGCCCAACGTACGGAGAGATGATACCCTACTTCTACACACCTGGGTCGTTCGACCTAGGAGCCCATGAGGAGATGTGGTTCGAGTGGCCGGAAGGTGACCAGCTGTTCCTCCAACACGTCGACCAGGGCGTCTACTCCGAGGTCTGGGGCTCGATGGACGTCTTCTACGCTGAACCCAACGCGTCCGACATCGGCTCGAGCTTCTACGAGTACACGAACCCTGATTCGAGGACCATAGGCTACATCGGACCGATCGACTTCATGAGCTGGTCGCAGACGCAGACGGCCCACGACTTCCTGGCGTCCGAATGGGACAGGCTCGGAGTGTTGCCGTACGGCATGCCCTTCGTGGAGTTCAACATGCTGGGCACGGGCGACCTGCCTCCGGTAGCCGATGCCGGGCCCGACATGACCGTCCTTGAAGATCTGCCGGTCACCTTGGACGGTACGAACTCCTACGACGATGTGGGCATAACGCACTACTACTGGAACGTTCATGAGCTCGGTATCAGCCTCAGCGATGACCCGACGCCGGTCATATTGCTATCGGACCCAGGCGTCTACACCGTGAGTCTCGTCGTCGAGGACACCATCGGGCAACTGTCGGCGCCCGACCTGATGACCATCACTGTCGTGAGTTCCTCAGGTTACATCCCACATGCGCCGATCTATATTTACGGCGACGATGACTTCACAGCTGAGAACGGCGTGATTGGAGGAACTGGCACAAGTGATGACCCGTACCTTATCGGAGGTTGGGACATCAGTCCCACCGCGGGAGACGGAATCACCGTCATGTACACAACGAAGCACTTCACAATCTACAACACTCGAGTCGTTGGCGACATTGAGACCTGCACGTACGGAGTGCACATTGAAGCAGTCGAGCATGCGGAGCTCCGAGACTTGAGTATCTCCGGATTCTGGATGGGGGTATGGGCGAAACTGACGGACGACTTGACGGTCACCGAATGTCAGATCGCATGGAGCTCTTGGGGACTCTTCGCCCTCCGGTGTGGCTCCATCTATGTCACAGAGAATGAAATTGCGCACAGTATGGTGAGCACGGGAAACCACGAAGGGATAATGGTCCAGGAGACGGATTATGCATACATTGCCTCGAACAGCCTGGTCGATAACTGGGATGGCATCGCCATGTACATCGTCTCTGACGGGCTCATATTCGACAACACGATGTCAGGTAACGGGATAGGCGTCCAGGCTCTTTACTCGAGTTGTCAAGTGCTCAACAACTTGATATCCTCAAGAGCCTACGGGCTGATTCTAGGCATCTGCCCCGACACAATTGTCGAAGGAAATGAGATAACAGTGGACCCATCTGCCACCGACCCGTATTTCGGAATAATGTTCTTCAGTTGCGCTAACCTAGACGTGACAGGCAATGTCATCGACTCGTACTGCTGTGGCATCGGAACCGCCTACGGACACTCGGAATACCCCGACTCCCAGAATGCGACACTGTCCTGGAACAGGGTCTCAAACTGCAGTGACTCTGGGATCAATGTCTCCGACGTCGCAGGCATGACGATAATGGGGAACGCCCTCCTTTCGAACGGCATTGGCGTGTATATCGACTCTTCTGCTACGAGAGTCAAGGCCTATCACAACGACCTTGTCGGCAACGCAGTCCAGGCGTCAGAGGATCCCCTTTGCGTCGGAATCGAATGGGATGACGGATACCCATCTGGAGGCAACTACTGGAGCGATTATGCGGGGGTCGATTTGTACAGCGGGCCTATGCAGGACCAGCCCGGAAGCGATGGAATCGGCGACACGCCATACAATGTGTCGCCTGTGACGGCGGACAGATATCCGCTCATGGAGCCGTGGAGACCGACCGGGCCAGGCGACGTCGTCGCAGTGTCTGAAGGCGTGAGCATAACGATATACGAGCAGACGGGCACTGTCCATTCGTACACCTTCGATGTGGCGGATCTGATGACCGTCGGAGGGACTTTCGCGACGGTCGCGATGGAGTCGGAGATATACACGATATCGTCAGACGGGACGTTCCTCACGATCCACTGCTATCGAGTCCCGCCCTCGCCTGGAAGCGGTACATCTACGGGTAACAACATAGTGGCCGTGAGGCTCGACGGCGTGGTGGGTCACGAGGACGGCATTTGGGCGTCGATGATAGTCAACTACACGATCGGCGTCGGTGGCATCGAGGACTCGCTGGAGAACGCACTCGGGCCTGTAGACCAGATCGGCCCGTACGGCGATTCGTTGTGCACTTACCTCGGCGACTACGACAGCGAGATAGTCCTCGGCTTCACCGCGTGATCGCTGGGAGGCGCGACAGGCGGAGAGGCTACTCGCCGTCCTCCGCCGAGCTCTCGGCTTTCCTGTACGAGCCGAGGACCTTGACGAACGCCCCGGACTTCAACAGGCCGCCGACGGCCGCGTGGCAGTTCACATCCTCCATGCTGCCGTCGAAGTCGGCGTAGAACACGTAGACCCACGGTTTGTTCCTCCTCGGCCGCGACTCCAGCTTCGTGAGGTTGACGCCCCTGGAAGCGAACTCGCCCATGGCGCGATACAACGCCCCGGGGACGTTCTTCGTGGCGAACACGATGGAGGTCTTGTTGGCGCCTTCGACAGGCGACGGGTTCTTCTCCAGCACGAAGAAGCGCGTGTAGTTCACCACCTCGCTCTGGATGTCCTCCTTGAGTATCTTGAGGCCGTAGACGCTCGCCGCCCTCCTGCTCGCGATCGCCGCCTGGTCCTTCCTGCCGGACTCGGCGACCATCCTCGCGCTGCCTGCGGTGTCGTACGCGGGTATCAGACGCCAGCGCGGACACGACTGGAGCAACTTCCGGCACTGTCCCAGGGCCTGCGGGTGGCTGAGGACCTCGGTTATGGTCGAGAGGTCCGCCTCGTCGTGCGCCATCAGGCAATGCTTGACGGGCACGATGACCTCGCCCGATACGGAGAGGTCCTGGTCCAGCAGCAGGTCGTTCACCTGCGTGACGCTCCCCTCGATCGAGTTCTCCACCGGCGCGACAGCGTGCGAGACGGCGTCCTGTTCGACGGCCTCGAAGACCGCCTTGAAGTCGGGGAACGGCCTCGTCTCGACGCCGTTGCCGAAGTACCTGAAACAGGCGTCCTCGGAGTACGCGCCCCGCTCTCCCTGGAACGCCACCAACGGCCTCTGGTCCGACATGGTCGTCCGGCGTACGCCCGAATAGGTATTTCTACCCTTCCCACGCGAGGCGCCGGTCCAAGGCTCACCTGACCAGTGTACACAACTGTCCGATGGCGTGTGCCCAGACGGTGAATATTCCACGACAATGATATATATGGGTACAGCACATGCCAAGACTCGGCCCTCGCGGGAAACGGCGTGGGCCCACCGCACCGGAGAGGCTTTGAATGAGGCGAGAAACGACCGTAGGTCCGCTGCTTCTGCTGCCCTTGGGGCTGCTCATTCTAGCCTGAGTGCTGTGCATCGCTTAATTCTGGAGAGTGTTCCGATGTCGACCCAACCTCCCATAGAGAAATCTGGAAAGGAAGGAGAAAGTGGCTTCAAGATCCCCGACACGGGGGTCTTCGTCAGTGAATACAATAGGAAGATACTGCAGGCGACGCGCATGCCCGAGAGGGTCAAGATACTCGACACAACCCTCAGGGACGGCGAGCAGACGCCAAACGTCGCCCTGTCGACGGATGACAAGCTCAAGATAGCCCAGGCGCTCGACGAGCTCGGAGTCGACATCATCGAGGCAGGGTTCCCCATCAACTCCGAGGGAGAGACAGAGGCTGTGAAGAGGATCGCGGCCGCGGGCCTGAGGAGCGAGGTGTGCGCCCTCTGCAGGGCCAACAAGGCGGACATAGACGCCGCGATCGGGGCGGAGGTGGACTCCGTGCACGTCTTCCTCGCCACATCGAAGGTGCATCTCGAGAAGAAGCTGAAGATCAGCAAGGAGGAGGCGATAGAGAAGGCCGTCATGGCCGTGCAGTACGCCAAGGAGCACGGCCTCGTCACCGAGTTCAGCTGCGAGGACGCCACGAGGACGGACCTCGAGTTCCTCCACGAGGTGCACCGCGCGATCGAGGAGGTCGGCGTCGACAGGATAGACATACCCGACACGGTGGGCGTGATGACCCCTCCCGCGATGGCCGAGTTCGTCTCGGAGATAAGGGGCAGGACGAAGGTCCCGCTCGCCGTGCACTGCCACGACGACTTCGGGCTGTCGGTCGCGAACTCGCTTGCGGGCGTGAGGGGAGGCGCGGAGGAGATACACGTGACGATGAACGGCCTCGGCGAGAGGGCCGGAAACGCCGCCCTCGAGGAGGTCGTGATGGCGCTGCAGGCGTTCTACGGCATCAAGACGGGCATCAACACGCGCAAGCTCGCGTTCGTGTCGAGGCTGGTCTCGCAGCTCACGGGCATCGCGGTCCAGCCGAACAAGGCCATAGTGGGCGAGAACGCGTTCTCGCACGAGGCGGGCATACACGTCCACGGCATACTGAGCGAGAGCTCGACGTACGAGCCCATGCGCCCCGAGATCGTCGGCAAGGAGAGGAGCATAGTGATGGGCAAGCACTCTGGCCATCACGCGATCGAGAGCAGGCTCAAGGAGTACGGCATCGCGCTCGAGAAGGAGCAGATGAAGGAGCTCGTCAAGCGGGTGAAGAAGTACGCCGAGTCCGGCAAAAAGCTGGACGACGCCGAGCTGTTCGCGGTCGCCTACGACATCCTCGGGCAGGAGTCCGAGCCGGTCATCAGGCTCGAGGAGTTCACGGCGTTCACAGGGTTGAACTTCACGCCCACGGCCACCGTCGTGCTGAACATCGACGGCGACGTGAGGCGGGCCTCCGAGACGGGCGTGGGGCCCATAGACGCCAGCCTCAGCGCGATGAGGAGCGCGGTCTCGAAGAGCATCGTGCTCAGACAGTACAGGCTCGAGGCCATCACGGGCGGGTCGAACGCGCTGTGCGAGGTGACGGTCAAGCTCGGCGACACGGAGAACACCAGCATCATATCCCTCGGCAAGAGCGTGGGCTCGGACATCGTCACGACGAGCGTGGACGCCACGGTGGAGGCCTTGAACAGGCTGTGGGTCTGCAAGCTGAGCGTCAACGGCAAGGAAGGCGGAAGGAAAGTCTATTGACCCTGTGACGGATTGGGGCGAGCGACAGAGGTGACTCACGTTGGGCAAGACGGTGGCCGAGAAGATACTTTCGAGCAGGTCTGGCAAGGACGTGCTGGCGGGAGAGATAGTGGAGGCCAGGATCGACTACGTGATGGTCAACGACATAACGGGACCGGCGGCGTTCGACGAGTTCGAGAGGCTGTGCTCCCCGCTCCTTCGGGAGAAGGTCGTCCTCATACCGGACCACTACGTGCCCAACAAGGACGTCGCGTCCGCGAAGCAGGCGAAGAAGATGAGGGACTTCGCCCGGAGGCACGGCGTCGACAACTACTTCGAGATAGGCTCCGGCGGCGTGTGCCATCAGGTGATGATCGAGGAGGGGTTCGTCGCCCCGGGCAGGCTCATAGTCGGCGCTGACTCGCACACGTGCTCCTACGGCGCCCTCGGAGCGTTCGCCACGGGCATAGGCAGCACGGAGGCGGCGATGGTGTTCGCCCGCGGCCTCCTGTGGTTCAAGGTCCCCGAGTCCATGCGGATGAGCGTCGACGGCGAGCTGGGCAGGCACGTGATGGGCAAGGACGTCATACTCACTATCATAGGCGACATAGGCGTCGAGGGGGCGCTGTACAGGTCGATGGAGGTCCGAGGGACGGCCATATCCGCGCTCTCGCTGTCGGACCGCATAACGATATCCAACATGGGCATCGAGGCAGGCGCCAAGACATGCATCATACCTCCGGACGAGAAGGTCCGCGACTACCTGTCCGACAGGGTCCGAGGGGACTACGACATCGTCGAGGCCGACGCTGACGCGGCGTACGCGGACGACAGGGCATACGACGCCGGGGAGATCGTGCCCGTCGTCGCGAAGCCACACCTGCCGAGCAACGTCGCCCCCGCCAGCGAGGTCGGCGTCGATATAGACCAGGCGTATCTCGGCTCGTGCACGAACGGCAGGATAGAGGACCTCAGGGTCGGCGCGGAGATACTCAGGGGCCGCAAGGTCAAGACCGGAGTGCGCATGATCGTCGTGCCCGCGACGAGGCGGGTGATGGAGCGGGCGATCGAGGAGGGGCTCGTCAAGGTCTTCATGGACGCCGGAGCGTATGTCTCGGGACCCACATGCGGCGCGTGCCTCGGCGGTTACATGGGCGTCCTCGCGCCTGGCGAGATATGCGTGAGCAGCACGAACCGCAACTTCGTGGGAAGGATGGGCGACAAGGACTCGGAGGTCTACCTCGCGAACCCGGCCGTCGTCGCGGCGAGCGCCGTCGCCGGGAGGATCGTCGACCCCTCGGAGGTGGTCGGGTGACGGCCACCACGAGCGGCAGGGCGTGGAGGTTCGGAGACAACGTCGACACCGATCAGATCATACCGGCGGAGTACCTCGTCACCATGGACCGCGAGGAGCTGGCCAAGCACGCGTTCGCGAGGGCCAGGCCCGAGTTCGCCGAAGGCGTCGCTGTCGGAGACATCGTCGTCGGCGGCAGCAACTTCGGATGCGGCTCGAGCAGGGAGCACGCGCCCAGGGCGCTCCAGGGAGCGGGGGTGTCGTGCGTGGTCGCGAGGTCGTTCGCCCGTATTTTCTTCAGGAACTCGGTCAACATCGGCCTCCCGGTCATCGAGGCCGACATCGACGCCGCCGACGGGGATACGATAACCGTCGACCTCGGGTCCGGAAAGCTCGTCAACGAGTCCTCAGGGAAGGAGTACGCCTTCAAGGGCTATCCGCCGTTCGTCGTGATGCTCATGGAGAAGGGCGGGCTCATACCGTACACAAAGGAGATGTTGCAGTGCAGCGAATAGCGGTGATACCAGGCGACGGCATCGGCCCGGAGGTCGTCCAGCAGGCGATGAGGGTCCTCGACGCGGCCTCGGAGCGCGGCTCGCTGTCACTCGACCTCGAGGAGTTCCGGATCGGCGCGGCCAACTACCTCGACACGGGGGAGGTCATCTCCGACGACACGATCCGCAGACTCGAGGAGAAGGACGCCATACTGCTCGGCGCGATGGGAGACCCCAGGGTGAGGCCCGGGATACTCGAGAAGGGCATACTCCTGCGCCTCAGGTTCCATTTCGACCAGTACGTCAACCTCAGGCCCGTGACGCTGTACGACGGCATACCCTCCGCGCTGGCGGACGGCAACCGCACCGTGGACATGAGGTTCGTCCGTGAGAACACGGAGGACTTCTACGTCGGCCTGGGCGGAAACGCCAAGAAGGGTTCGTCCAGCGAGGAGCTCCATCTGAGGAGGAAGGCGTACGAGGCGAAGTTCGATGTCGGCGTGGACCTCAGCGACGGCGAGCTCGCGTACCAGATCGGCGTGATAACCAGACACGGCGCGCGCAGGGTGATGGAATACGCGTTCGGCCTCGCGAAGGCGAAGGGCGTCGACCTAGTGACGGCCGTCGACAAGGCCAACGTGCTCACGGAGATGTACGGCCTCTGGAGGGAGGAGGTCCTCGCGGCATCGGCGAGGCATGGCGTCGACGCCGAGTTCCAGTACGTGGACGCCGTGGCGCTACACATGGTCAGGAACCCTGGCCGTTTCAAGCTCGTGGTGACGCCGAACCTCTTCGGCGACATACTCACTGACCTGGGAGCCGCCCTGCAGGGAGGGCTCGGCTTCGCCCCTTCGGGCAACATCAACCCTGACGGCGTGAGCATGTTCGAACCCGTCCATGGATCGGCGCCGGACATAGCGGGCCTGGGCCTGGCGAACCCCGTGGGCGCCATCCTGTCGTCCGCGCTCATGCTGGACGCGCTGGGACATCCCGACGAGGCGGCGACGATAGAGGGCGCGGTCCGCGACGTCCTTGGCGACGGGGAGCACAGGACACCGGACATCGGCGGGACGACGTCGACGGGCCAGATGGGCGACGCGATCGTGGCCAGGCTGAGGGAGACGGGTTGATATATGATGAATCAATTCCGAGAACGGTGAGAAGATGAAGGTGTTGGTGGTAGGAGCATCGGGACAGATCGGCGCGATGAGCGTCAGCGACTTGGTCACCCAATACAAGGCGGACGTCGTGGCGGCGGACCTCAGCCTCGACAAGGTGAAGGAGGTCGCGAAGGCGACCGACCCGAACAGGGTCACGCCGATGAGGCTGGACGCCAGAGACGAGAAGGCGATGGCAAAGGCCCTGAAGGGCGTGGACGTGGTCATGAACTCCGCCTGGTACGAGCTGAACATGTACATCATGACGGCCGCCATCAAGGCGGGCGTGCACTACACGGACCTCGGGGGCTTCTTCGACGGCACGCTCAAGCAGCTGAAGCACACCAAGAAGGCGAAGGACGCAGGCATCACGTGCGTGCTCGGCATCGGCAGCACACCAGGCATAACGAACGTCTGCGGCGCGGCGGGGGCGGACAACCTCGACTCCGTCAAGGACATACTCATCTACTGCACATGGGGCACGAAGGTCAAGAGCACCAAGGCCGGGATGCCGGCGTACTCCATAAGGACCGTGATCGACGAGATGACACAGGAGCCAGGCATCTTCGAGAACGGAAAGAAGAAGAAGGTGCCCGTCCTGTCCGGCGAGACTTCGGTCGTCATGCCGGAGCCGGCGGGGAAGGTGGTCGCGCACTACATCAAGCATTCGGAGCCCGCGACGATGGGCGATTTCATAGGCAAGGGGACCAAGCACGTCAGTTTCAGGATAGGCTTCCCCGAGACGGACTTCGCGACCTTCAAGACCATCGCCGAGCTGGGCTTCGGCAGCGAGAAGCCGCTCGACGTGGGCGGGTGCAAGTGCTCCCCTAAGGATTACATAACGGCGATGTATGCGGACGCCGTGGCCAGTGGCAGGAAGTCCACTGAGGTCGTGGACGAGTTCGACTACCTGCGGGTGGACGTCACGGGCAGGAAGGAAGGCCTTCCGGCGCGGTGCACGTACTACGTGTGCACCTGGAACGACCGCAAGACAGGCCTCTCGTCCGCCAGGGACACATCCGTGCCGCCGTCGATCACGGCGGACTGGCTGGCGTCGGGGAAGATCACCGAGAGGGGTGTGTTGCCGCCTGAGGCGTGCATCGATCCCAAGCCGTTCTTCGTGGAGCTCGGGAAGAGGAAGATCAAGGTGGACGAGGAGATCCAGGTATCGTCCAAGTACTACTGACACGCCGTGCGCCTCCGACTCGGGCGCGCCCTGCGATTCGCGACGACCCAGTGTCGACGAGGCCTCCGTGGCGTCCCGGTGACGTCCTCGGCGGCCCAGCGTCTAGGTGATGCGATTTACGCATAGCTATAAGTACGCATATGTCGATTTGAAGCAAAACAGAGCATTGAGGTGGATGGGATGTCGCAGCACGTGACGCAGCTGTCAAAGGAGAAGGCAACCGAGATCGGCGAGTTCCTGACGAACAACGTCTCGCGGGCCGTGGTCTACGCCCTCACGCACAAGCAACCGATGACGAGGCGCGAGATCGAGAAGAGCCCGCTCACCGACTCGATGAGGAGGATGTCGCTGAGCGCCCAGACGAGGCAGCTCAAGGACAAGAGCTCGGTCCAGATGAGGACGCTCTTGGCCAAGGGTGTCGATTGTGGCGTGCTCGTGCCGCTCACGTCCAAGAGGCAGAACTACTACTTCCTCAACTCCGACCTGAGGATCGAACCTGCGCCGATGAGGGACCCGTCCGAGGACGAGGAGGACGTCAGCCTGAAGGTGCACGTCGACAGGTCGGTGGCTCACGCCCCTGGCGACGTCGTCCTGCCATCGTGGGGGACGGCAGCAGACCACACGGTGCTGCCGGTGCCCTACATAGACTCGCCCAAGGCACTCATCGTATGGCTCAGCTGGCTCACGACGAAGACGAGGAGGCAGGTGCTCAGCTACATCAGCGAGAAGGGGCCGACGAAGCGTCCCAAGCTGAGGTCCGACCTGGGCTTCTGGGCGGACAGGATCGTGGCCAAGGAGGGACTCCCCGCGGGCGTCCTGGAGCGCGTGGACGGCAGCATCAGGTACCAGTTCTCCACGTTCTCGTTCTCGAAGCTAAAGGTGAAGAAGGACGACGAGGGCAAGAAGCGCTCGTGGACATACTTCCCGCCGTCGTTCTGGCTCACGAGGACTTACGAGCCGCTCAGATGCGTCTCCGGGGCGGTCAAGCGCCTCGAGGAGGGCAAGCCCCAGAAGACGCCCATGGCCCTCCTGGAGGAGCTGGCGGAGGGCAACCCGACGATAAACGAGCGCAGCAGGAAGGGCTTCCTCGAGATCAACTTCCTGGAGCGCATGAGCTTCTACGCCGTGTACCACTCTGGAGGCGACGAGGCGACGAGGATATCGGCGGAGTCGCTCGTGCCCGAGAAGGTCACGTTCAACTCGCCCGACCATCCCCTGTTGTGGATATCCACGACGGATGAGGAGCATGCCACCGCCAGGATGGACTTCAAGCACGAGGCGGCGATCGCCCTCCGGTCGAAGAAGACCAAGGAGGAGCAGGTCGAGTTCCTCGAGGAGATGCTGAAGAAGATCGCGCTGGAGAGGATAGGCGTGCGCCTCCAGGAGCACGAGAAGGTCCTGGGCAAGGAGCTCGACAGGCTGCGGATAGAGTCCTACGGCCTCGGGTCGAGCTCCATATCCGCGGTGGCCGACCTCGAGCTGGACAGGGAGGGCCTCGCCCTGGAGAAGAAGTACTTCGAGAAGTTCATGGACATACTGGTGCCGGGCGCCATCGAGAAGACGCCTGTCGAGGAAGAGACGGCCGACGACGAGGAGAAGGACGGGTAGTCGCCAGTCGCGATGTGGTTTGAGAGGCCGACCACGATATGGGGCCGGCCTCACGGGCTGGCTCGGTCCCTGAGCCCGCAATCGTTCACTTGGGGAACTTCACATCCAAGCGAACGCCTTCCTGCGCTCCGAGCTTCTCCAGGTCCGACCGGTTCACCTGTATCTCGCTGATACCGATGTCCGGCTGCGCCTCGACCTGCATCCTGGACTCCTTGCCCTTGTGCCTCACGAGCACATGCTCGCCTGACCGGGCACCATGCTCCCTGAGGAGCGCCTCGTTGAGGCGCGCGATGCCGGCTCTCGTCTCGGATGACGTCCGTAGCCGCAGCATCTCGGTCGACTGATACGCACCAGAGATGGCCGCGCTCTCCTGCCTTAGCTCCTCAGCGACCCGCTTCCGAAGATCCTCAGAGGATATCTCGTCCTTAGGCTGGATCCGCTGCGAGACCCTCTTCACGACCTCCGGGGACGCGCCGGCCCTTCGGACCGACTCCTCGAGCTTGCGCCTGTCGAACTCCTCGAGCTGTCCGGAGCGCTTTCTCACTTTCGCCGTCTTCTCACCTCCTCCCCATCATTCTAGCTACCCGAGCGACTATAGTTCTTTCGGCCCGAGCCAGTCATTTGAATAATCCGTGTTTCATTCTTTAAATCCGCAGCCGTCCGCGGGACCGTATGTCAACCGAGGCGGGCCGCGTCCCGACGAGAAGCCCTTCGCACGCCCCATCGGCGGGATATTGTCTTATGTTAACACGTCTGCACGGACGGGGGGGTACACCCGAACTATTAATGTACGGAACTGTACGTCTGGAGACCCATGTTCCCGCCGCGAGTGGCGTCGCTCCAGGTCTCGGGCATACGCAAGCTGTTCGAGGCCGCGCCGTCGACAGCCATAAACCTCGGCCTCGGCGAGCCTGACATCCAGCCGCCTAGGGAGATGATAGAGGCATTCAAGGCGGCGCTGGACAGAGGGATGAACAAGTATGGCCCCAGCGCCGGCATAATGGAGTTGCGCAAGGCGATCGCGGACAACCTGAAGAGCTACAGGAAGGACGTGCGCAGCGAGAACATCATAATCACGGCAGGCGCCACCGAGGGCATGAGGATAGCATGCGAGACGATACTAGGGGAGGGCGACGAGGCGCTCGTGCCCAACCCCGGCTTCATCATCTACGGGCCGGATGTGGCCCTCGCCGGGGGCAGGGCGGTCGAGTACTCTCTCACCCCTGAGAACGGCTTCTGCCCGGATCCAGACGAGATACAGTCGCTCATCACGTCGAAGACGCAGGCGATCATCGTAAACAGCCCGTCCAACCCGACCGGCGCGGTGTACCCGGAACATGTGATCAAGGCGATATGCGACATCGCCACAGACCGGGACCTGTACATCCTCTCCGACGAGGTCTACCACACCTTCGTCTACGAGGGCGAGCACGTGTCGTTCGCCAAGTACCACGACGACACCATCATCGTCAACTCGTTCTCGAAATCGCTCGCGGCGACTGGCTGGCGCATAGGCTATGTCGCGACGTCCAAAGAGATAGTCGAGCACCTCGCCAAGGTGCAGTACTACACCCTCGCGTGCCCGTCGACGCCCACGCAGTACGCCGTACTCGAGGGCATGAAGGTGAGGAAGACCTTCAGGGCGGCCATGCTCTCGGAGTTCAGACAGAGGAGGGACCTTGCGCTCCGGAAGCTGTCCGAGATACCGTCGTTCGACACCCCGTCCGTCCAGGGGGCGTTCTACGCGTTCCCGAGATACTCACAGGGCATCCCGTCGGAGGAGTTCGCCAAGCGGCTGCTGGCGGCGGGCGTCATCTGCGCCCCTGGCACGGCCTTCGGCACGAACGGAGAGGGGCATCTCAGGTTCTCATACGCCAACTCGAAGGAGAACATCGAGGCCGGGCTGGACATAGTCGCGGACGTCGCGGGCAGGCTCTGAGCCAGCATATCAGCATCAGCCTTATATCGAGCCCAAAGTAATCGGGGGCCATGCCTGAGGAGGCCTCCGGCGGGGCCGAGGGGACCGGGAGGCTCATGAGCCCCAAAGCGGCCCTGTCCGTGGCGAACGGCGTGTTCGGTGCGTTGCTCAGCACCACAGCGCTGATATTCATCGCCAAGAACATGGGCGCGAGCGTGCTGGGCATCCTCGGCTTCGGCATCGCCACGATCGGCATCCTCAGCTTCCTCTCCGATTTCGGCGTCGGCTCGGTGCACGTGCGCCAGATGAACATCGGCGAGGACAGGTCGAAGTGCGTCGGCGCCTACGCCGTCATCAAGCTCATCCTGCTGGGCATATTCGCCGCCATAACCCTCGTCCTGATAGAGACGTGGAAGGACGGCTCGGCAGGCGGCCTCATGCCGACCGACGCCTCCACGATACACACGCTGACGGACACGATGTACGTGTTCCTGGTGTACTACATCCTCCTTGGTATAAGCCAGATAGCGACGCACACGTTCGACGCGCTCGGCCAGGACGCGAAGGTGCACGTCCCCGCGCTCCTCGAGCTCGTCGTCAGGGTCTCGTTCGTCGTTTACATCGCCGTGTCGCCCCTCGGCTCGGGCGCCAACGGTGCGGCGCTACTCGCGTCCGCGTACGCCGCCGGCATGATATCGTCCATGCTGCTGACGGCCGTGCTCATGCGCTCGTGCAGCGTGTCGATGCCAGACCGCAGGACCCTGATGAACTACATCAGGTCGCTCGCGCCCGTCTTCCTCGTGTCCGTGATAATAATAGTGGACCTCTACCTCGACAAGGCCATCGTGGGATACTACTGGGGGGAGCACGAGCTCGGCCTGTACTTCGGTGTGCAGCGCATGGCCATATTCGTCGGCGTGTTCTCGCTTTCGGTCTCAACGCTGATACTCCCGTCCGTCACGACATATTTCGTACGCAGGGACGTGACGGCCAGCTGGGACGTCGTGAACCAGGCGGAGAGGTACGTCTCGCTCGTCGTCATCCCGACCGCGGCGTTCTACCTGTTCTACGGGACGGACATACTGCGCATATTCCTCACGGAGGAGTTCGTCGCCGCCGTCCGGTCCATGGACCTGCTCGTGATGGCCAGCGCGGTGATAGCCCTCGTCCTCCCGCTCAGGTCGGTCATAGCCGGCGTGGGGAGGCCGGTCGTCCTGTTCGCCATCGGGCTCATCGGGGTCGCCCTGCAGCTGGGGCTGCTGCTCGTGCTCGTCCCCGAGGAGTTCCTAGGCATCACCGTGGCGGGGATGGGCAGGCAGGGCGCCGCGGCCGCACTGCTGATCTGCTCGATATACTACTTCTTCTCGCTCAGGTACATGGCATGGAGGATCAGCAGGATAGTGCCGTACTCGCACTCCTTCAAGCACATCCTCAGCGCGATAACCATGATAGGCGCCATGTACGTCGTAGACTGGATGTTCATCCCCGTGATCGATTGGGTGGCGCTGGTCGTGCTCGCGGTCATCGGGATCCTGGCGTACGCCTTCTCGGCGTATTTCATGGGCGAGCTCGAGTTCGCCGACTACAAGTACTTCAAGGCGATGCTCAACCCTCAGGACACGCTCCAATACGTCGTGGGGGAGCTCATAGGAAAGCGCGGTCAGTGACATCCCAGTTCTCTTTATAGGATAGCAGTCGAATTAGGGCGGCGTGAGGTTACGCCCTTGGCAGACGAGTTGATCGTGGTCCACGCGAACGAGCTGCTCACCATGCGCGGTCCGTGCAGGGCTAGGACGAGGGAGGAGATGTGCGAGCTCGCCACGGTCCGCGACGGCGCGGTCTACGTCCGCGACGGCCACATCAGGGCGCTCGGCTCATCGGCCGAGATACTGAAGGAGCACGACGCACGCGGCCTCGAGAAGATCGACGCGTCCGGCAAGACGGTCATGCCGGGGTTCGTAGACCCGCACACGCACCTCGTCTTCGCGGGCTCGCGGGAATCGGAGCTCGACATGAAGATCGACGGCAAGAGCTACATGGACATCCTGAGGGAGGGCGGAGGCATACTCAGGACTGTCCGCGAGACCAGGGCCGCGTCGGCAGACGAGCTCTTCGCGCAGTCGGCGGTCCGGCTGAGGACGATGATGGCCCATGGCACGACGACCGTCGAGGCGAAGTCCGGATACGGGCTCGACAGAAGGACGGAGCTGAGGATCCTCGAGACCACGCGGAGGCTTGACGAGGAGACGCCCGCGGACATCGTGCCCACATACCTCGGGGCTCACGCCGTCGCCCCTGAGTTCTCGGGCAATCCCGACGGATACATCCAGTTCATCATAGACGAGGTGCTCCTCGACCTCCCCGCCACAGGGCTTGCGAAGTTCTGCGACGTGTTCTGCGAGAAGGGCGCTTTCGACGTCAATCAGTCCAGGAAGGTGCTCCTCGCGGCGAAGGCGATGGGGTTGCAGCTGAAGGTGCACGCGGACGAGTTCGAACACACGGGAGGGGCGGAGCTCGCGGCCGAGGTGGGCGCGATCTCCGCAGACCATCTCGCGAGGCCATCCGACGACGGCATCATGGCGATGGCCAGGAAAGGCGTGGTGGGCGTCCTCCTGCCCTGCACCCCGTTCTCATCGATGACCGGCGACTACGCCGACGCGAGGAGGCTGATAGACCTCGGCGTGCCTGTCGCGCTCGCGACGGACCTCAACCCGAACTGCTGGAGCCCGTCGATGCAGTTCGCCGTCACGCTCGCGTGCTACGGCATGAGGATGCGCCCAGCCGAGGCGCTGATGGCGTCGACGATGAACGCCGCGGCGGCGATAGGCGTCGAGAAGTCCGTCGGCTCCCTCGAGATAGGCAAGAAGGCGGACCTGCTCGTGCTCGACGCGCCGAACCATGTGAGCGTACCTTATCGCATGGGCACGAACCTGTGCGACCTGGTGTTGAAAGATGGCAGGACGGTGTTCTCGAAAACCGTGTAGCCGGCCTAGACGCGCAGGATGACTATTCCCAGAACCACCGTGCCGATGCCGACCCACTCCTGGAACGACAGGTTCTCCCTCAGTATCACGAACGCGAGCATGGTCGTGAAGACGGCGTTCGAGGTGGCGATCGCCGCTGTCGCGCCCGTCGACATGTCGTTGCCGGACATCGCGAACGCGAATGTGAGGATGCCCACACCCAGAAACACGCCGGCGGCTATCGGGAACGAGAGTCGCCAGTCGACGGCCACGGGCCTGCCCGACACCACGAGGTACGCGATGAGCAGAGCGCCCATCACCCCCATGGTGACCCACATGACGGCCGCGAAATGCACGGGGTCGATGTCCCTGTTCTTCTCCCCATAGCCTATGAAGAAATTCGTCGTTCCCCAGAGCACGAAGGTGCACACTGCGAAAAGCAAGGCGGATGACAACACGGTCCTACGCTCCACGGGGCTGCGAGGCGCGGGTCCTTATAAATAGGTTTGGCGGGCCGATGCGTACCGCTGGCTGACGGCGTATGCATCGGGCGTCCCGGGGCGTGGCTATGGGTTATATATATATGCTGAAAGACATTCATCGCGACCGAGGCCTGGGCGGAGGCGTGCCTTTAAGCGAATGGTACGAAGGGCGAGGACGATGGTTTCTGTTTGCATGCTGACGGAACTCGACAGTTACCGGAGGCTCATACCGTTCAAGAACCCCGGGGGCATGGGGACGAACGCGCCCATGGTGGCCAGGGAGCTGGAGAGGCTCGGCTGCAGCGTCTACTTCAACGAGCCGAAGGGGGATTACGATGTGCTGCACGTTCACAGCCCTCTGCCCAACTCGTTCATGTGGGCTCTCAGGAGGAAGATGGCCGGCAGACCGCTCGTCGTGCACGGCAGGCATCTCCCAGAGCTGATCAAAGGGGGGTTCGTCGGCGGAGACCTGTTCTATCCGTTCGTGCGCATCTACTCGAGGCTGTTCTACAACCTGGGCGATGTCGTCCTCGGCGCGACGCCCTATGTGGCCAAGGCGTTGGCGAGGGACGGCGTGAAGGGCCCGTTCAGGACCATCCCGAACGGCATCGACCGCGACGTGTTCGTCCGTGACAAGGAGAGGGGCAAGGCCTTCAGGAAGAAGCTCGGCGTTGACGACAGCGTGAAGCTGGTCGTGACTGTCGGCCTCCGCATACCGAGGAAAGGCGTCGACACGTTCGTGAACGTTGCCTCGAAGCTTCGGGGAAGGGACGATGTCCGTTTCGTGTGGGTCGGCGCCTCGGAGGTGCTGCTCGAGGACGCGCTCGAGACCACGCCTCCCGGTAACGTCATGTTCCCGGGGCACGTGCCTTTCGAGGAGATCGTGGGCGTCTACTCGGCGGCGGACGTGTTCATGTTCCCGACCAGGGCCGAGAGCTACGGCAACGTGATGCTCGAAGCGGCGAGCTGCGGCTGCCCCCTTCTGATCAGAGACATACCGGTCTATGAGGACTGGGTCGTCGCTGGGAAGCACTGTCTCAAGGCGAGGACGGACGAGGAGTTCGCGCATCAGCTCGAGCCACTCCTGGACGATGTCGCCCTCAGGAGCCGCTTGGTCGACGGCGCCCAGGAGCTCGCCCGAGAGCACGACATCAAGAAGACCGCGGCCATGCTGAAGGAGCTGTACGAGGAGCTTGCGTCGGGGAGGCCATCCTCATGATCGGTGAGCAGATCATAGACTTCTTCGCATCGCTCGGCGACCCCGGGATGATATTCGCCCTCATAGCCATCATCCTCCTCGACGGCACGGGCTTCCCGACCTTGCCAGAGGTGTGGATGGTCTGGATATACGGCGTCCACTTCGACTCGTTCGGCTGGGCCGTGCTGCTCATCATAGTGTCAAGCATCGCCAGCCTGGGAGGCAATTTCATACTCTACTCCGTCGTCAGGCTCGTGGGCATGCCCAAGAGGATAAGGAAGGTCATGACGAAGTACACCAACTTCCTGATAGTGAGCGACGAGAGGCTCCTGCTGCTCAACAGGGTGGCGCCGCTGGTGCCGTACACGGGCGCGTTCATGGCCGTCTGCGATTGGGACATCAGGAAATGCGCGTTCTACCTCATCGTGGGGGCCATGGCGAAGGCGTCCGTGGTCATCACCCTCGCCTGGCTCAGCTACGACAACTTCAGGCAGGAGATAGCCCCGTTCGTGGCGCTCATCGCCGTCGTCGCGGTGTTGTTGATAAGCCTCATAGTCTCCGTCGTCTATCGCAAGAAGCTCAACGTGAAGCAGGAGGTGTCGCCATCATCTCCGTCGTGACACCCACCTACAACGAGAAGCCCAATCTGAGGGAGCTCGTGTCAAGGATCGACGCTGCCTGCCGCGAGAAGGGCATGCAGGTGGAGATCGTGATAGTGGACGACAACAGCCCTGACGGCACGGGAGCGCTGGCGGATGAGCTGGGCGGGGAGTTCAACGTCAAGGTGATACACAGGGCTGGCAAGCTGGGCCTGTCAACCGCCGTCCTCGAGGGTTTCGAGGCGGCGACGGGCGAGATACTCGTCGTGATGGACGCCGACCTGAGCCATCCACCGGAGAAGGTGCCCGAGCTTGCTGAGAAGATCGCCTCGGGAGACGCGCAGATGGCGATCGGGAGCAGATACACGGAAGGAGGCGAGGTGGAGAACTGGCCAATCCACAGGAGGCTGGTGTCCAAGGGCGCGACGCTCCTCGCCAAGGGGCTGACGAAGGTCAAAGACCCGATGTCCGGGTTCTTCGCCGTGAAGCGCTCCGTGATCGAGGGCGTGGAACTCGACCCCGTAGGCTACAAGATAGGCCTGGAGATACTCGTGAAGGGTAAGTGCGAGAAGGTCGTGGAGGTGCCCATCACCTTCGCCGACAGGAAGGCCGGGAAGAGCAAGCTCGGCGCCTCGGTGTACCTGAAGTACATAGACCACTGCTTGCGCCTGTACGAGCACAACCGACCGTGGCTCGCCAGGTACATCAAGTTCGCCTTCATAGGCGGCATCGGCGCCCTGATCAACCTCGCGGTGCTGTGGACATCGGTCGAAGTGTTCTTCGTACACTATCTATGGGCCGCCGTCCTTGCGTTCGTCGTGGCGGACACGAACAACTTCATATGGAACAGGTGGTGGACGTTCAGGTCGAGAGGGAAGGTGCACGTGCAGTACAGCCAGTTCCTGCTCGTGAGCATCGACGGGCTGATGCTGAACCTCATCATGCTCAAGACGATCGTGGAGGACGTCATGCCCGCTCTAGGCATCCAGGAGGACCGGGCGAGTTTGTACCTCGTACTCGCGCAGATCGTAGCCATCTTCATCGTTAGCGTGTTCAACTTCATCGCCAACTCGTTATGGACTTTCCACGCGGACGTCAAGAGGGGTAGGTAGAGGGATTTCAGTCGCTGTTCCTCTCAATCCAATCCGTCGCGTGGTCGACGAGCGCCTTCTGGGACATCAGCATCGCCGTGCCGCAAGCGACCCGACCAGACCGCACGTTCCCCTTCTCCGCTACGAACTCCGTCATGATCCGCGGGAAGGCCGAGTCGTCACTCTCGACGTCGTCGTACTCCACCCATCTCTGCTCGCCGTCGACGAGGACGGGCGCCCCGCACCTGATGACCTTCCTCCGAAGGTGTCTCGCCCTGTACTCCGCAAGGTGCAGCGACGAAACGCACTCGTAGCTCGAGCCAAGTAGGAGGACCCAGCCGTCCATGTCGTAGAGCTTGCCCAAGGGCGTCCCGTCACCACACGGGAAGTCGAGTGAGTCGCCCCGGGTCAGCTCCTCCGCCCTCGGCCCCCTCGCCGCGAACGAGACCACTGGATGGGCGCTCCTGAGTGTGCCCCTCTGCTTGCGGAAGCACTCGGGGACAGCCCCCACACCCCGTGTGGGTGTCATGTCCACATCGTAAGCGGGCATCTCTCCCCTGACGAATTCCCACCAAGGCTCGGGGATCGGCGGGTTCCGCCACCTGGAAGGCTCTGACAGGTCGCCCGAGTGTGCAGGCATGACCAAAGTACCCTCGGGCCCCAGAGCCCTCTCGAGAGCCAGCACAACTGCCACGGCCCCGCCGCAGACCCATCCGAGTGAGCTGAGGGATGAATGCACCAACAGCACCATGCCCGGGGCTACGCCCAACTTCGACAGGTCGTCCGCCAACGACTGGACGGTCGCCGGCATGCCCTTCGTCCTCTCCACCGCTTCCGCTTCTGTCATGACGTGCACCTGTTGCCCTTCGGACCAGCCGAGGACATCCGACGAGGTGAACGTCACGGTGGCCTTAACAGTTTGCCGAAGGTCCGCCTCATAGCGGGAGCCGCATGGCTGGAGATGCGTGGTCGTCTACTGTCAGGGCGAACCACAACCCGAGTCGGGTCAGTTACCGGTCCAGACCGGGGCGGTCCAAGCCGTTATCCCCTCGACATCCCCGTTCAGCGGTGAGACCGTGGTCACGCGCACGAAGAAGTATCGCGGCGCATCCTCCCCGTCCAGCTCGACCGTGAGGTCCACGGATGTAGTGCTCATCGGGAAGCTCTTGACCGCGACGCCCCCGTCGGTGATTATCTCGACCAGCGTTATCTCATCGCCCGCGCCGTCCGGGTCATCTATCTGTATCGAGGCTGTGTAGCCAGCAGCGCCAGGGTCGGACAGGTCCGAACCCATGACCGCACCGTTCACGGTGAAGTGTATCCCGAGGTTCGAATCGAGGGTCGCGTACCCCCTCCCCTCCCTCATGGCCTCGTACAGGTTGTCGCGGGTCAGGCTCGGTGCCAGCAGGACGGTCCGGATGCCGAGCGGGGATATCCAATCACCGTAATGGTCGTCTTCCGACGCTGTGGGCATCATGCGCCAGCCAGCGTCCAGTGCCTTGGAGTAGCTGGAGTCGCGGTAGCCCCAGTTGTAGCACTCGAGCATGCCCATGCCAGCGTCGCGCTCCGCCGTGCAGAAGTCGAACTGATAGAAGTCCCAACACTCAGGACATCCGTACGACAGCGGATGGTTCCATTGGCCGATCGCGCCGGGCTCCGAGGCGATCCAATCGTATATCCACGGTATGAACGAGCCCCCGGTCATCCGGTCCCCCTGATAGTTCGCCTCAGGCGTCAGGCCGGACTGCGGTGCCAGGACGTCGGTGCCGTATATGTTGATCTCGTTTATTCCTGGGAGGTAGTACTCGTACCCCGCCATGCCCACGAACTCCTCGTCGACGGTGAAGAGGTCCGCGGCGTCGCGCATCGACTGCCACTCGACGTCGGTCAATGGAAAGTAGTGATCCGTGATCGCCAAGAAGTCGGCGCCCGCGTTCCGTGCCATGGTGTATGCGTCACTGGGCAGGCCGGTGCCATCCGAGTAGGATGTGTGCGAGTGCAGGTCGCCGAAGTACAGGTTGTACACAGGCGCAGTCTCCTCTCCTTCAATGGCGTGCGAGGCGTCGCAACAGAAGGCAGGGCCGACCATCGCGAACACGCACACCAAAGACAATCCCAAGATGAATTTACCTCTGAACATGACTGAAGAGCCCCCCTATATCTGGCTGGCGGAGGTTATCCCGAGATGAGTATATCTTAGTTACTGACTCGAGGCGGACGATGGTATAAGTGTTTGCTCTGAACGGTGGATCGTGGACCCCCTCGTACGGCCGGCGAGTGCGCGGCGAACATAACGACCTAGCACCTCTCTCAACCACATTCTGGGCCGGGCAAATTGACGGTGCAGACCTCGCCACCGCCATTCATGACTTCCTCTTCGTCTCCCAGTCGGACCTCAACATCGAGAATAGCATATCATCGGCGAAGTTTCCATGCTCATCGAAATACCGTTCTCTGAGCAATCCCTCCTTCGTGAACCCAACATTCTTGATCATTCTGATCGACCGTTTGTTTCTGGGCATGATGTAGACCTCGATCCTGTTCAGTTCCATCTTCTCGAACCCGAAGTCGATGACCGCCTCCATCGCTTCAGTCATTATCCCCTGTCCCCAGTGTTCCTTCTCGAGATCGTAACCCATCTCAGCCTGGTAGCCCGCAGAGGGGACCCACTTGTAGAAACCCAGGGTTCCGATCGGGCGGCCTTCTCCCTTGAGTGTTATGATCCATCGGAACCCGCGCCTGTCGCGATATATATCGATCAAGTGCTTCCTGAACTCATCTCTGGCCGCCTTCATGTTCTTGGGGCCGGGCTCTCCGCCGCCCCAGACGATCTCAGGTCTTGAGAAGTACTCGAAGTACCATTCGACGTCCTTCATGGACGGCTTCCTGAGTATCAAGCGCTCGGTTGTGATTTCGGGGAATCTGCTGAAAGCCGTCCTTCTGTTCATGCCATACATCAACCGGACGAACCGCTCGTTCGCCGTCACCCAATCGCCTTGACAGTAATAATCATTCTCGGTACATCCAAGACGAGTGCTGCCCATTCCAGACAGACGGCGTCCGTCGCGACACAGCCGAAATTCTGCCATGAGGGGGCTTCCCTGAACTCGTCCACGGACCAAGCCAGGCGTCCAAGGTCAACATCGGCTTCTTTAAGGGGGCTCTGATCCGTTTGGCGGCCTATCGCCCTCACGCCTACGCCCACAGCCTCGACTGCTTGTCGTCGAGGTACTTGATGTACGGCTCCGACGTGAGCGGCTCCCCTGCGGCCCGCTCTACCAGCTCCTTCGCGTCGTATTTCGAGGCGAGCAGGTGCACCTTGTCCCTGAGCCAGTCCATGATCGACCCTAGTTTGCCCGCCTCGAGCTCGCTCCGCCACTCAGGAAGGTCCTTGTCGAGCTTCTTCACATACATCCCGTCGTATACGTTCCCCAAGGCGTAGCTCTGGAAGTATCCGAACCCTCCCATGCTCCAGTGGATGTCCTGCATCACACCCTCGACGTCGTCTTCGATCTCAACCTGGAGGTACTTGTCGTACAGGTCGTTCCACATCTGCGGGAGTTCCTTGATGGACGCCTTGCCCGAGAACAGGGCTCGCTCGATCTCGAACCGGATGGATATGTGCAGGCAGTACGTGACCTCGTCCGCGGCAGTGCGTGTTTTGGATCTCGATACCCTGTTCAAACCCCTGAGGAAGTCGCCCAGGTCTACGTCAGCGAACGCGGGGCCTGTGAGGTCCTTGAACCTCGGCAGGTAGTGACTCCAGAAGCCACTCGAGGTGCCGATCATGTTCTCGACGAACCGGGAGCTGGACTCGTGCACTCCCATGCTGGTACCGTGCCCGAGCGGCTGGTACATCCAGTCCCTGTTCATGTTCTGCTCGTACAGCGCGTGCCCCGCCTCGTGCATGCCTCCCAGGAGCGCGTCGATCACGCCGTCGTCCTTGTACCTGACGGTTATCCTGACATCGTCGTAGTACCCTGCCGTGAACGGGTGTATCGTGGCGTCTATGCGCCCGCGCGCCTCGTCCGAGACGGTGTCGTACCCCACCAGGTTCACGGCGTCCTTGACCACCTCCCGCTGGGCGTCGAGTGGCACCTTGCGTAGCAGGAACGAACTGCTGACGGATCTCGAGGCCTCGCTGTACCTGTCCGCGAGGGGCACCAGGGAGCTCCTGAGGCCTGTCAGCACCTCGGCCACCTCCCCCTCTTTCATGCCCCTCTCGCACTCGTCTATCATTGAGTCGAAGACGCTCTCTGCGCCCTTGGCCTCCATGGTCGCCTCGGCCATCCTGACGCTCAGGTCGAACATCCTCTCGAGCTCGGGCTCGAACACGCGCCAGTCCTTCGCCTCCCTTGCCCTCACCCATGCGTCCCTCGCGACCGAGGCCTGCTTCGCGTGCGCCGAGACGAGCTCCTCGGGGACGCTCGTGGCTATGTCGAGGTCCCTCTTGAGCAGGTACAGGTTCCTCGCCTGGACCTCGTCGAAGGAGTCATCCTCCTTCTGCGCCTCGGCCACCAGCCCCTTGAGCTCCGCGCTCGTCAGCATCCTGTGCCTGATGGTCTCGAGCAGGGCCGACTGGTCCGACCTGAGGCCGACCGCCCCCGAGGGCATGTACGTGTCCTGGTCCCAGCTCATCAGCATCGAGATCGAGTACACCAGCGATATCTCCCGGCTCTTCTCCATCAGCCTGTCGTATGCTCTCATATCTCTCACGCTCACAAGGTACGGTCTGGCGGAGGTGATGCCCATCATGTGCGATTATCCTTCCGACGTCACGGGACAGTCATTGCCCGCGGGACGTCTAACGGTACAACAAAGAGGTCGGGCAGGCGCCGGGGAGCGATCATGGGGACGTGGCCGGGAAGGAGGGTCCGCCGACTCAAGCCTAGCTCTGTGCGAGAGGCAGGCCGCCGGCGAGGTCGGCTTTGATGAAGAACGACACGGGTTCGATGCCATCCTGGAACAGGTCGAGCACGGCATCGCCACCGGTGGCGAAGTGCGACGGCGCTATCATGACGTAGTCGTGCGACCCGAGGAACCCTGGCAGGCCCTCGAAGTCGTTCAGGTGGTAACACACGACGACGGCCGCGACGTCATAGGCGACGATCGTCGCCACGAGCGTGTCGAAGGTCAGCTCAGGATACTGTCTCGCGGCCACGTTGACCAACCCTGGAGGGACGCGTCTGTCGGCGTAAGCGGCGATGATGGGGTCGCCGGAGACCACCCAATCGTCCTCGCCCGTGAGTTCGGATAGCGCAGAGCCGTATGTGACCTGCATCGGCTCTTCCTGCGACGCCAAACCGTACACCGACAGGCCCGCCGACACGGTGATGGTGACCAAGAACAGCGATGTCGCCGCCCTCACGCGTGGTCTCCATTTCGATGCAATCGCGCCGCTGTCCATTCGCCACATGCATTTTTTAGGACCAATCTCGCGGTCGATGGCCACACCCGCCAGAATAGCCAAGGCGGGGCTAGCCAAAGCCAGGTGATGTAGGAACACCAAGGGCTGCAACAGCGTGAAGGCGAGTATCGCCGCGGTCACGCAGAGCAGCAGACGCTCCTCGGCGCCCGTCGTCCACAGCGTCTTCGCCCGCGCGAGCGGGAGCAAGTACGCGACGGACAGTCCGAAGTACGCGACGACGGACAACTTCAGGAACGCGTCGAACGCGCGATGGCCCTGGCTGAAGACCATCCCGTCGATCATCTCCGACGGTCCCAGGACGAACAGGAGCACGATGACCGGAATGGCGGAGCCGATGAGGAGGGCGGAGGCCGTGGTCAGTGCGTTCCTCATCGTGTTCCTTCTGCCGTAGAGCTCGAGGGCGACGAAGAGCAACATGCCCGCGAGCCCGACGATGCCTATCAGCTTCATCGACGCCGACGCGCCGACGAGCAGGCCGGACGCGGCGAGGAAGGGAAGCCTGCGATCGCGCAGGTAGAGCACGAAGGCGAGCAGGGAGAACGCGAGGAACGAGGCCGAGAGCGAGTCGAGCGAGAACAGCCTCGACTCCCTGAGGAACGTGAAGTCCACGGCGAGGAGCGCGCCCGTCAGGAGCATGGCCCTCGCGCCGGCCATGTGACGGGAGGCGGCCATGCATGCGCCCACGGCCAGCACCGCCAGCGTCGCGGTCAGGGCCCTGAGCGAGACGACATCGCCCCAGAACACGGAACCCAGAAGGAACGCCGCTGGCGCCTGGTCGCAAGGCAGCTCCGTGTACAGCTCGTAGCCCTCGGAGACCATCAGCACCCGCTCGACCATCACGCCCTCGTCTATGCCGTTGTTGGAGAAGCTCCAGTCGAGGTGGTATACGCGCAAGGCGAGCGCCACCACGACAATCGTGAGTGCGAGTATGTGTATGCGACGCCGGCATAAGGCGTCTCCAGCTCCTCCCAGTGACGAAATGCCCATCGCTCTCCTGTACTACGGGCAGAATAACAGCAGCAGCTATTGATACTACCGCAGGTCGGATCGGCTGAAGGTCACAGCAATTCCTGGAACTCCTTGACCAGGTCTGGATGCTTCCTCTCGACCGCCTTCAGTATCGCCAGCGTGGACATCTTCTCCACGCCGACCTCGTTGAGCGTCTCGATGACCTGGTCGAAGGTCTCGTCGGACAGCGTCACGAGCTTCTCCTTCGCCATCCAGTTCCTGTACAGATGGTCCTCGAGCAGGTCGCGCCATCCGTCCTCGTAGCGCTGGAGCGACTTCGCGCTGAAGTCCTCCTCCTGCACCGCCTTGGCGAGGACCTCGCCCGCGACCTTGCCTGCCTTGCAGCTGTTGGATATGCCGCCGCCGGTGATCGGGTCTATCTGCCTCGCGGAGTCGCCCACCAGCAGCACGCCGTCCCCGACGGTCCTCTCGATGGGAGCGCACACCGAGACGGCGCCGCTCACGACGTCGAGCGGCCTGCCCTTCCTCAGCCCGGGCTGGCTCTCGATGAACCTGTCCAGGTAGCCCTTGACCTCCCCGGGGTCCTCGAGCCGCGAGAGCTGGACCCCGAGGCCCACGTTCGCGGTGTCCTCGTCCTTGGGGAAGACCCAGACGTAACCCCCGGGCGCGACGCTGCCCAGGTAGAACTGGCAATACTCGTGCTCCTGGTCAATGTTGGTCAACCTGTACTGGAGGCAGGTCGTTATGTCCTTCGCGGCGAGCGACGTCTCGAGCCCGGCCCACCTGCCGACCTGCGACTCGAACCCGTCGGCGCCGACCACGCAGCCGCAGCGTATCTCCTCCGCCTCGCCGAACGACCTTACCTTCACGCCGACGACCTTGCCGCCCTCGTGTATCAGGCCGAGGGCGGAGGTCTTGAGCCTGACATCCGCGCCCGCCTTGATGGCGTACTTGGCGAGCAGCTTGTCGAAGAACACGCGGTCGAGGACGATGCCGACCTCGTTCCCAGCCATCTTCTCGGACAGGTAGAACGGCGTGCCGTTCGGGGCGACTATCTTCGCGCCCTTGACCTCGCACGCGACGCTCCTCGAGTCGAGCCTGACGCCCACGGAGTCCAGCCACGAGCGCGATATGCCCTCGCCACAGCGTACGGGCGAGCCGATCTCCTGCCGCTTCTCCACGACGAGGACGCGGGCGCCGTTCTCGGCCGCCCATCGAGCCGTGGATGTGCCCGCCGGTCCGGCGCCGACCACTACGACATCGTAGTCATCCATCCTCGCACACCCCTGTGAGCATGATGGCGCCTACGGGGCACACCTTCGTGCATCTCTTGCACAACGTGCACCCGTCCCCGAACTCCAGCACGACCTCGTTCAGGTATATGGCGTTGGACGGGCACGAGCCGACGCACGCTCCGCAATGCAGGCACTTGCCGATATCGGCACACAGACGCTCCTCCTTGTCATCCATGGAAACTCACCTCACGTGTACTCCGCACCGTGCCTCTTACGCCACTCCTCGAGCGGGACGGAGAACTCCTCCTCCACCTTGGTGCGGTAGACCGGTCCGGAGTTGTAGGCGCAGAACGGTATGATCCTCCCATCGGGTGTGGTGTAGTGTATCATGCATCTCTTCACGCGCTCGATGTCATAGTTGTACGAGTCCATGAAATGCATCGCGCCAACGTACATCATCTGCCAGCTGAATTTGGCCAGCTCAGACTTGGTCTTCTCAGAGAGGATGCCCTGGAACGACCTCAAGAACTGAACAGAGCTCATGCCGTCCGGCAGCTCGTCCTTCTTCAGGTACTTCTTCAGCAGGTTGAACGCCTTCACCTTGCCGAGGACCTTCACCTTCCTGCCCTCGGTCTTCCTCGCAAGGTCGTACATCTCGTGGAACAGTGGCTCGACATCGACGAACCTCGTGACCGGTATGATGTTGTCCGCGTCCTTGACGAACAGGTACGTCGCGATGCCGCAGTGCACGTGCGTCGTCAGCGTGACCTTCACGTCGCCGTAGAGTGCCTGCCAGAGCTCCGATATCGCCGACACCGTCGGGACGGGGTACCAGTCCGTCGTCTTGACCTTGCCTCCGGATTGACGCTCAATGTCCTTCGCGAGGTCGGGGAGCGTGTACCTGCCCTTCTCGAGCTCCTCGTTCGTGCACCTTCCCGTGAACGCCACGGGCTGGTAGTTGACGCCTCGGACGACGTCCATGTTCTGCAACGCGTAGTGCAGGATGGGCCACACCTGGTCGTCGTTCACTCCCTTGACTATCGTGGGGACGAAGACGATCGACGGGTGCTTCTCCACCAGCCTGAAGTTCTCGATGACCTTCTTCTTGACGCCGAGGAGGTCCCTGCCCCGGGCGCGCTTGTATATCTCGGGGTCGAGACCGTCGAACTGCAGGTACAGCGTGTTCAGGCCTGCCTCCCCGGCCTTCCGGCAGAAGTCCACGCTCTCCGCGAACTTGATGCCGTTCGTCGCGGCCTGCACCTGCGCGAAGCCCATCTCCTTCGCCGCAGCGATGACGTCGAAGAACCTGGGATAGATCGTCGGTTCTCCCCCTGAGAACTGCACGGCGGGACACGGCACCGGCCGCTCATCCCTGACGGTCTTCAGCATCCTTATCACGGTGTCGTAGTCCGGTTCGAACACATACCCGGCCGCGTTTGCGTTGGCGAAACATATCGGGCACTTGAGGTTGCACCGGTTCGTCAGGTCGACGTTCGTGAGCCCGGTGTGGCTCAGATGAAGGTCGCAGAGCCCGCAGTCGAACGGACACTGCTTCGCGTCCTTGATGGCCGGGTTCTTGACGCCCACGCCGTCCTTGGCCCAGGACTCCACGCGCAGGTACATGTCGACATCGGACCACACGACATCGCTGAAGCTCCCGTGCTCGGGGCAAGTCTTCTCCATGACGACCTTGCCGTCCTTCTCCTTGATCGTCGCCTTCACGACTGCCAGGCATTCAGGGCAGAGGCTCTCAGTGGTCTTCGGAAGGCCCGAGGGTATGGCGCTCTCTCTCGTAAGCATGGGTCATCCCTATCCTGGGAAGTTTAATCTTGCCGAATCATTTAAATCTTATGTAGCGGATTCCGCTACAAATGGACCTCAAGACGTTGATACGGGCGACGGGCAGGGACATAGACTCCCTCCTTACGGAGTACGAGAGCATATCCAGCACACTGAAGAACATGGGCCTTTCGGAGTACGAGTCGCGCGCGTACCTCGCCCTCGTCGCGTCGGGGTCATCTTCCGCGTCTTTTGTAGCTGAGATCGGGCAGATTCCGCGGACATCCGCCTACCGCACGCTGCAGGGGCTGGAGGACAAGGGGTTCGCGAGGGCGAAGGAGGGACGGCCCGTGACCTTCACGCCGACGGACCCCTCGCTCCTGAGCGACAGGTACGCGAACGAGGTCAAGGACACGTTCTCCAAGATAGAGTCGTTGAAGGACGTGCTCTCCACGAGGGGCGTGCCCCAGCTGGTCTACACGATCCTCGGCAAGGAGCGCGTGTTCGAGAAGATCGGCGAGATGCTCGACAGGTCGGAGCACACGTTCGTGATCTCGTCGCCGTCGATAGCCGAGTTCAGGCGTCGCCTGGGCAAGAGGTTCGCAAAGGCGATATCGAGAGGCGTCAAGGTCACCGTCATCACGAGCCCCTTCGTCAAGGTGCCGGAGCACGTGGACGTCATCAGGCGCAAGGGGCTCATAGCGACGGACGTGATAGCCGACTCGAACAACGCCCTCCTGGCGGCGCCCGACCTGTCGGCGTGCGGCTACACGGACAACGAGGCGCTGTCGGAGCACCTGCACGACTTCCTGCGCATCATGTCCGAGAGCGGCGCAGATTGAGGTTCCAGCCCTTCGCGCTCTCCTTCTTCGACTCGGCCTTGATGATCGTGCGTATGAGGAACGGGGCATAGAGGGTCGTCGCTATGGAGACGAGCACGATGACGGAGTACGTCTCAGTGCCTATCGTGCCCATGTTCAGGCCGATCATGGCGACGACAATGCCGACCTCCCCCCGCGGCACCATGCCCGCGCCGACTATGAGCGCCGTCTTCTCGCCCCTCGTCGCCGCGCCCGCCGAGCAGGCCACGAGCTTGCTGAGTATCGCGACCACGGTGAGGGCGATGGCCAACGGCGCGACGCTCGTGAAGTCGGAGAAGTCGACCCTCGCGCCCATGACGACGAAGAAGAAGGGCACGAGCAGGATGTTCAGGGGCTCGAACTTCTGCTCCAGCTCGTAGGTCTCCTTGCTGTCCGAGAAGATGAGACCGGCGAAGAACGCGCCGATTATAGCAGCCAACCCGACGTACGTCGCCATCGCGGAGAGGCCGAATACGACTATGAGTATGATGACGAACGGGGCCTCCTTCTGCGCCAGCTTGTCCAGCCAGTTGTCCCTCTTGAAGGCGTGCGTCTTGTAGTGTATCGTCCAGCTCCCGTCGACGGTACGGTCGTGCTTTATCTCCCGCTTGCCGGAGGCGTATCGCACCATCCGCGTGCCCAGGATCGTGACTATGGCCACGAAGCAGGCGGCCTCGGCGATGACGATGGCGACGTCGAAGCTCGTGAGGCTCGCCCCGGCGGCGGTGCCGCTAACCAGCGTGAGGACTATCATGGCGAGGATGTCGTCGACGACCGCCGCGCCAAGGATGATCTTCGCCTCGGTGGACGCTATCATGCCCAGGTCCTGGAGGACTCTGGCGGTGATGCCAACGCTCGTCGCGACGAGCGCCGCCGCGATGAACATCGCCTCGACGGAACTGAAGTTCAGAAGGATGGAGACGTAGTAGCCCATGACGAAGGGCGCCACGACGCCTAGTATCGCGACTGAGCCGGCGATGAGGCCGACCTTCTTGAGCTCAGAGAGCTTCGTCTCCATGCCCACGGAGAACAACAGGAACGTGGCGCCCAGCGTCGCCAGGACGTCGAAGAACGCGTGCTCCTCCGTTATGAGATGCAGCACCGAAGGTCCCAGGATAACGCCTGCCATCAGCTCGCCGATCACGGCTGGCAGCTTCATGCGCTCCATCATCTCGCCGCCGACCTTCGCGGCGAAGAAGGCTGCGAATATCAGAAGCAGCGTCTCTTCAGTGCCCAACGCATCCCATCCGACGAGTTGAATGTCATAGTCAGTATTTAATTTTGAGTCAGGCGGCGCGAGCCAGGCACGCGCTCATCGCATGCTGCATGTAACTGCAACAGCCTTCTCCCCCGTGCGCCCCTCGCGGAGGAACGGGATGGTAAGCACTCGAGAGCCGCGACGCGGGACCGCGGGCGCGGCATGGCGCGGGCGCCCTCGGCGGTTCGATGCGGCTCAGGTCTCGTTCTCCATGATAGCCACCGTGCTCCTGCTATCGACCGTGGCCGCCGGAGCGTACTTGGCGAAGAGAGAGCTCGACGAACTCGCGGCTGCGAGCAGGGAGAAGCTCCTGTCGGAGATGGCCGCCTCAGTGGACGAGGTGGTCCTCGAGATATCGCTCGCCGGCACGGCGAAGGCGCACTCGGTCGTGTCGGGTTGGGACGTTTTCCCCGTCAACGACTCGGCCGTATCGACAGAGTACTCCCGTATCATGGCCAGCTATCTTCACTCAGGCTTTCCCAGGTCACAGAGCGGGTTCACCATTGACATCACCGGCTGGACCGGCGGCCTGTTCTTCTCCGAGATGAGCACGGTCGACCTCGTCCCCTCCGACGAGACGGAGAGGACCGAGCTCGTCATCGATGACACGAGCGCATACATCGACGAGCTTCCTGCCGGGAGCGAGGAGATCGTCAGCGAGACGACCGCGTGTCCCTACTACGTCGCGACCGGCAATTTCACGGTGAGCGTCGCATGCGGCGACGTCCACCTCGTGAAGGATGAGGCGTTCGAGCGTCCGGTCATCTCGGCCCTGCCGTTCGTGGAATCCAAGGTAAGAGCGTTCGAGTCGGCCTCGTTCGGTGAGATGTCCGACCTCGGGAAGACCGTCGGCTACATGCTGACGACGCTCGCCCAGCTGAGGGTGCTGGAGGGGTACGGGACGCCGATATACTCGGGCGGGCTGGAGACGGAAGCGGTGTTGACCGAGCAGGATGTCTACAGGGCGACGCTCGTGGGGCTGCTCATCGAGCAGGCCAGGCTCTTCAGGTCCGTCGATGTCGGGTTCGCCGAGGAGGCCGCGTCGGCGTGCGGCGCCACGGACATCGGGCTGGAGGCGCTGCTCTCGTCCGGGGGCAGATACGCCGACCCTGGCGAGCTGTTCCTCTGGTTCCTGGGACGGACAGAGCCCATGCTGGACCCCGGGATGGTCGTGTTCCAGGCCGTTAGCGGCCTTGCGGACCAGCTCTGCGTGAAGCTGATGGAGTACATGGGATGGCTCGGGATGGTGGACGCGGCGGACTCCGCCATCGATTGGGTCGGAGACTCCATCGACTCGCTGATCGCGTATCTGACCGGGGAAGACGAGGCGCAGCGGGCGGTCGTGTCCTGGATACTCGAGGCGATGAGGGCGGTCGACGCCGGGCCCTACGTCTACTCCGCCCTGTTCTCGCCCGAGACGGACTTCTACGCCTGGGTCCCAGAGAGGATGTACTTCGTGGAGGACTTGTCCGGCGAGCTCCACCCCGTCTGGATAGGCAACTGCTCCGTCGCGGTCGACGTACCCGCGTACGATCTGTTGGAGTCGCCCGTCTGGGCGGAGTTCTACGACGAGTTCAAGGAGCACCAGGCCTCCATCAGAGGCGTCATACAAGATTGCGTCATGCGGCTCGCCTTCGGTATAGCGACGCAATGCACCTACGCGGTGGATGACATGGTCATAGACCCGTTCGACGGGGAGGACTTGTTCTCGTCGCTCGCCTCCAGGTCCGGCGGCATATCGATATCGGCGGATCCGACGCTCATCTCGGAGTCCGTGCGCACACTCCCCATGTTCTCGTCGCAGAGGGCCATGGCGGCCAGCCTCTCGGCCTTCGCGCTGGACTCCGCCTCCAGGCTGCTGGACGGCGGCCTCCTCGAGGCGGCCCTCTCGGACCTCGTGGACGGGCTCCTCGAAGACGCCCGTCACGCCTACATACCGGGTCTCGTGGTCCCGGTGGAGCAACAGCTCGAGGGGATCGTCCTCGCCGACTTGTCGGCGGACGGCTCCTGGGGCGTCTCCGACCTCGTGATGCGGTCCATCGAGTCGCTCGGCCTGCTATACATCAGACGATTCTCGGCCACGCTGAACACCTCGGTCACCGTCGCTGACGATGGCTTCGCGGGACCAGTGGTCGACACGATCGCCCTTCTGCTCGCGGAGGGTGCCGAAGACTGCCCGCCCGTGCTCAGGCAGGTCGAGCGGCAGCTATCGTCGGCCGCCAAGGCGACCTTGACACAGAAGCGGATGATGGACCACAAGCCCTCCGTCTATCTCGACCTGGGTGGCGCGTTCGAGTTCTGGCGCGGCAACCTCACGGCCGCGGAAGGCGAGGCCATCGAGGAGGCTTTGACCGTCCAGGTCGCGGACGGCGTCGAACCGATGCGTGTCGTGCCCTATGACCCCGAGAGGGGGTACGACGACCTCGACAACCTCGCTCCGACGGACGAGTTCCTCGTGCAGGTCAAGCGCCCTTGGCAGTTCGACCGTGGCGAGGAGATTTATCCCAACACGCACACCACCTCGCTCTCCAACGCCTCCGTCGCGCCATACGCCACGCAATGGACGGTGTCCGTAAGGGCGCAGCTGACGATCGTGCTCACCGCTGCCAGCTCCGACATACTATCTATATGCGCCGACGGTGAGGCCGTGTCGAGGCGCAGCGTGGGGATCGACCTCCGCCTGCCCGTGGTCGTCCACTCGGCGACGCCATTGGACGGCGTCGAATACAACCCGTCGAACACGCTCCTGTCCGACGCCTTGGCCGTCGTACGCTTGTTCCACGACATCGTCTGGGACAAGCTGGAACCCGTCGTCTCCTGGATGATGAACGGCTTCGACAGGGTGCTGTGGTTCCTCCAGGACTTCTTCGACGTCATGGCGAGCTTCGCGACGAGGCTCGTGACGAGCCTCGCCGTCTGCCTCCAGACGCTCGTGGAGACGATGCAGGAGTACATCGGGAGGTTCGCGGACTCCGTCCTGGGCAAGGCGGTCAAGCTGTTCATCGACATGGCTGGGACCGTCGAGGTGCGGATATCGCTGTACGGTTTCACCATCGTGATCCAGACGAACCTGCCGGACCTGCTGTTCAAGAACTGCAGGGACCTCCTCAGGCTGACGGTCCACAGCCGACACCTTGGACCGGGGCTCACCTTCGGCATAAGGGTGGCCAGGCTTTCGGACGGCAGGTACGACGTCGTTGTCAACGGCACGCTGACCACGGACGATTTCACGGCGGAGGTGGTCGTCGACCCGCTCATGATGGTCAAGAGGAGGC
Organism: Thermoplasmata archaeon; assembly: GCA_041554135.1. Classification (GTDB taxonomy): domain Archaea; phylum Thermoplasmatota; class Thermoplasmata; order UBA10834; family UBA10834; genus UBA10834. The sequence goes on from JBFFML010000010.1 coordinate 37,962, forward strand.
TCGTCGAGCTGCACCTTGTCTCGGACAGCTGGAGGCTCGACCTGGCGATACCGGAGGTGGAGCCGTACGAGATGGCCGAGGTGAGCAGCGCGGACCTCCCGGGCATCGGCGCGCTGCTGTCGAACATACCGCTGCCGATGCTCGGTGCGAGGGCGTCGGTCGAGATGGGTATGCGGGTGAAGTACTCGCCCCCGTTCCCCACCAACCTCGTCGTCAACGAGTTCGAGGCGAACCCTGCGGGGGATGACGACGGCAGGGAGTGGGTGGAGATATACAACCCGCTGGACAGCACGGTGGACCTCGACGGATGGGCCGTGGAGACGATCCACGGCGGCACGCACTCCCTGCCGCTCAGCGGACAGATAACGCCTGGAGGCTACGCCGTGTTCACGTTCCCCAGCACGGCGATAGACAACGGCCAGGCGGGAGATCCGTTCAACGACGGCGACTCCATATCGCTGGTCAACCCCTCCGGGGCGGTCATGGACCTCACGCCGATGCTCAGCGACACCGCCAACGACGGGCGGACGCACCAGCGCAACTGGGACGGCGGGCCGAAGTGGTACCTCCGGCCCGGGACGATGGGCGACTCGAACGGCGTGCCCACGTTCCTCGCGACGGCGGACTACATCGCCAAGGCGCTCTTCGAGGCGTTCAGGGAGGCCCTCGAGGAAACGAAGACATCCGAGGTGACCGCGTCGGTCGAGTTCCTGCAGATGCTCGGCCGGAGGGTGTTGAACCACTTCATCGACAACCTGCTCGACATCATCAAGGAGGTCGTCCACGAGGTCATCTTCTACCTCGAGGTCACACTCAGCGACGCCACTGGTGCCGCGGGCGGTGGTCTGAGGCTGTCGTTCGTCGTGAAGGGCGAGGCGATCTCGGAGCTGCTCAAGTGGGTGATAAAGAGCCTGGCGACGTACATCGCCAACCTCGGTAGGGCCAGCAACCCGCTGGAGTACCCTCCTTCGCCCGACGCGTTCTTCGCCAACCTGCACATACGGTTCGAGGCGCTCTTCTTCGTCGGCATGCCGAAGATGCTGACCGTCCTCGGGGGGCGCGTGGATACCGGCCTGAGGGTAACGGCGCTGGTCGCCATCGCGCCGAACCTGCCGGCGATCGGGAGGCTCGCGGGGAAGGACTGGGGCAACTGGGCCGTCGATTTCGGGCTGTGCCTCGAGGGCGTGCCCCGCGAGGTCATAGGCAGCTGCGTCCTGACCTCCTCGGGCGAGCTGATGGACGTATGGCTCGTGCGCGCCAAGGCGTACGGTGTCTGAGGCCCGTTCGAAACAACTAAATGGGCCATCGCCATCAGAGAGGCGAGACAGCATGGACGCCATCACCGAATCGCTCCTGGACAGCCTCGACGCACTGCTCGAGTCCATATGGTTCGAGCTGACCTTCCTGCTGGTCGTCGCGCTGTTCGCGGGCTTCCTGTTCGCCCGGTTCGGCCAGCCGAAGGTGATAGGCTACATACTCATCGGCGTCGTCATAGGCCCGAGCGTCCTCGGCATAATCAGGCCGTCCGGCGATTCCATATCCGGCCTCCCGGAGACCATCATGATGCTGGCCGAGCTGGGATCGCTCGTGCTGCTCTTCATGGTCGGCCTCGAGTGCGACCTCAAGAAGATATACACTAAGAAGTCGATGAGCATCGCCGTCGGAGGCGTCATCGTACCCTGGGTGGGAGGCTTCCTGCTCGCCTATCTCGCGGGTTACGACATCGAGGCCGTGTTCATAGGCGCGACGCTTGTCGCGACGAGCGTCGCCGTGACGGCCAGCGTCATCTCAGACCTGGGTCTCATCGGCGGGCACATATCGAACGCCATCGTCGGCGCGGCGGTCGTCGACGACATCCTGGGCATGATCGTGCTGTCCATATCGAAGGGGATGTCCTTGGGGGGCGTGGACGCCATCGGTCTGGCGGGCCTCGTCATAGGGGCGGTCGTGTTCGTCGTGGTCGGCGCGTGGATAGGCACGCGGTTCCTCGTGAAGCTGGTCTTCAACGTCCAGATATCCGGCTACAAGAGGAAGCTCCCACTGAGCGGATTCACTCTCGCCCTCGCGATAGCGTTCCTGTACGCGTTCGTCGGGGAGCTCATAGGCATATCAGGTATCGTAGGCGCGTTCGTCGCGGGGACCGTCTTCGCCGGCTCCGCCCTGAGGGACGGCATAAGGAAGGGCACGCAGTACCTGGAGGCGCTGTTCGTGCCGCTGTTCTTCGTGTCCCTGGGCACGGTCGTGAACCTGGGGGAGATCTGGAGCACGATCATCTTCGGCGCAAGCCTCACCGCCATCGCCGTCGCCACGAAGGTCGTGGGCTGCGGCCTGCCGGCGTACCTGAGCGGCATGAACAAGATGGACTCGATCGCCATCGGTTTCGGTATGACCCCGAGGCTCGAGGTCGCGTTGGTCATCGCGTACTACGGGTTGTCGACGGGCATAATCGGCGTCGACCTGTACTCCGTCGTCGTCTTCATGGGCCTCGTGACCGCGATAATCTCAGCCCCGGCTCTGAAGTATGTCCTAAAACGTGGAGGCCACGACCTGTCGGGCGCATGACCGGAAGAGCGCAAGCTGGGACGAACTGCGCCCTACGTCTCGACATGGGCGTACTCGTGCGAGCGCCCTCTCCTGCTGATCTCCGCGCCGTTCTCGGCCGTCTCCGGCCCTCTCATGCCAAGCGCGAGCAGGAACGCCCTGCCGAACGCGATGGCCGACTCGGTGTCCCCGTCCTGCAGCTCCCTGAGGAAGGCCTTTCCGACTAGCAACGCGAATTCCCTGTCTGCCACGGTGTCAATCTCCTTTCGGTCCGCTCTTGGTTATTCTATTCGGGCGCGTCCGTATTAAAAGGGGGTGAAGCCGCAATCAGGGCTGATTCTCAAGTGTGATAAATCAAGCGCCCTCGGAGGGCCGAGGACGACGGGTCATAGATGTCTCCCGTACTGCACGAAGTCTATCTTCATCCAGTGCCTCGGGAAATCCCCCTCCATGTCGAACCCATACCGTCTGTACATGGCGTTCGCCTCCGGGAGGGCTTTCATCGTGAACGCTATGATCTTGTGACACCCCGCATCGGAGACCCTCTTCGACGCGGCTTCGATCAGCCTGCCGGCGATGCCCCTCCCCCTCATGTCCTTGGTGACGAACAGCCAGCCGATGTCACCGATGCCGCCGTCGGCGTCGATCTTCCCGAGCACGCACCCGCACACCTTGTCCTCATGGACGGCCACGAAGGAGAACAGGTTGGGCGAATCGACGAACTTCGCCAGGGATTCGGGCGAGTAGACGAGCAGCTCCTCCTCGAACCTCTCCCGGGGGTAGAAGGACTTCTCCAGCGACTCCCAAGAGTCCGTCCTCACGGACAAGGACAAGGAGGAGCAGCTGGCCAGGTCCGCTTCGGTCATCGTTCTGATTTCGCACATGCTTGACTGAGATGGCATGGTCGGACAAAGAGTTTGTCACCGAGGACTCGTCCTTCATTCTAGAGCGGTGCCACGCCTCGAACCTTCGGACTCCCATCATCGGACATCGGTGTATTCCGGGTCAACCCGTGGGTCCCAGCGTATCATCACAGGAACTGTCTGCTCATTCGTCGCTGGGAGATATCGGCCCGCGTCAACATATGGTCTCCTTACCTCCCATGTACGGCCTCAAGACCTCCGGTACGGTTATCGAGCCGTCTGCGTTCTGATAATGCTCGACCACTGCGGCGAATGTCCTGGCGAGGGCGATGCCCGAGCCGTTGAGCGTGTGGACGTACTCGCTCTTCAGGTGCGGCTCGCGCCTGAACTTGATCATCGCGCGGCGGGCCTGGAAGCTCTTGAAGTCGCTGCAGGACGAGACCTCCAGCCACTGGGACATTCCAGGGGCGAACGCCTCGATGTCATACGTCTTTGACGATGCGAAGCCCAGGTCGCCTGTGCAAAGCAGCATGGTCCTGAAGGGCAGCTCCAGCGCCTTGAGGACCGCCTCGGCGTCGGTGAGGAGCAGGTCCAGCTCCTTCTGGGACTCCTCCGGGAGCGTGAACTTGACGAGCTCGACCTTGTTGAACTGGTGCACACGGGCGATGCCCTTGGTCTCGATGTGCTTCCCAGCCTCGCGTCTGAACGAGGGCAGATAGGCCGTGAGACAGATGGGCAGTTCCGACCCGTCGAGGATCTCGTCCCGGTAGAGGTTCGTGACGGGCACTTCGGCTGTGGGGTTCAGATAGAGGTCGTCCCGCTCCATCCAGTACATGTCGTCGTGCATTATGGGCAGCTGGCCGGTGCCCACGCAGCTGTCCCTGTTGACGACGACCGGCGGGAATATCTCCCGATACCCCTGCCTCTCGTGGAGGTCGAGCATGAAGTTTATCAGCGCTCTCTCGAGCTTCGCGCCGTCACCCTTCAACACGTAGAAACCGGTGCCGGCAACCTTGGCGCCCCTCTCGAAGTCGACTATGTCCAGTCGTTCCCCCAGCTCCCAGTGAGGGAGTGGGTCGAAGTCGAACTTGCGGGGCTCGCCGTAGGAGCGAACGAGAGGGTTGTCCCCGGAGTCATTGCCGACGGGCACGCTCTCATCCGGGATGTTGGGGAGCTTGAGGAGCGAGTCCGTCCTGGCAGCGTCCAGCTGACGGAGCTCGTCGTCGATCTCCTTGACCCTGGAGGATATGGCCTTCATCTCGTCTATCTTCCTCGACTTCGCGTCCTCCGACAGTGTGGGGATCTCCGCCGCGACGTCGTTCCTCTGCTTTCTCAGGCCGTTCGCCTCCTCGGTGAGCGTCCTCCACCTGCCGTCGGCCTCGAGGAACCGCTCCAAGGGCGTCGGGTCGTGTCCCCTGTCCAAGAGCGATCTACGTACACCGTCCAACCCCTCGCGGATCACCTTCGCGTCAAGCATGTTGATATCTCCGTTTATGCGACAAGTTCCTCATATTCATCCAGGTTCAATACCTTTTTTGGCACATTTGTCCCTTGAGAGAACGACGGTCCTGCCCCTCACCTCGATCAGCCGTGCCGAGGCCTGTTCGGCGAGTTCCTGTGCCATGGCCATCCTGTCGGAGGGTGTCTTGGCCAGCAGCCGCACCTTGACGACCTCCCTTGCCTTGAGCTGTCGCGTGATCTCCGCCGCGACGCCAGGCGTCACACCTCCGATGCCCACGTGCACCGTCGGCTTCAGCGACTGCGCCACCGCCCTGAGCTCCCTATCGCCTTCAGCTTCGGTCATCTGATCCTCCGGCCCAACCCTTCCCGATCGGGAACCTCTGGATGTTGCCACATTTCAGGCATGTCAACGACAGCCTCTGCTTCCCCGTCCGCACCCTAACGTTCCTGGGCGGCACGAAGAACGCATGACAAGAAGGGCAGTACGTCCTCTTATGCCTCGCTGGCGTCTTATAGCGTTCGCTCACGCGGAGCGCGAGCGAGACGTACCTGCTGGCCCGGTCGTCCTTTCCCGCCCTCGCCTCGATCTCGGCGAGCTCGAAGAGGCGGCTCACCTGTTGTTCGGCGATGCCTCTGGCCTGTTTCTTGCTGAGGTGTCTCCTGGCCATGCGACCTTGGAATCATGACCCGGCTATTAAACGGTTCTCAAGCGGCACCAGCCTTGACGGCCGAGGGGGAGGCGGCCTCCGGCCAATCAGTGAGGTTTAAATATGGCCAGCATTATTGCGCAAGCCTGAGGGTGCTCCAGCACAGGTGGTCTGATGTCCAGAAAGCCCAACAGCATGTACAGGGAGATCAAGGGCCAGGCGTACTGCCGTCGAGAGTACATGGGCGGTGTCCCAGCAAGCAGGATCACCCAGTTCGAGCACGGTACCAAAGCAGAGTACCCCGTCCGCATGAGCCTTAGGGTGGTGGAGCAGTGCCAGATAAGGCACATAGCGCTCGAGTCGGCCAGGATATCGGCCAACAGGTTCCTCACCAAGAAGATCGGCCAGTCGGGATACCATCTGAAGATCAAGGTCTATCCGCACCAGGTCCTGAGGGAGAACAAGATAGCCACGGGGGCGGGGGCGGACCGTATCTCGGAGGGCATGCGACACGCCTTCGGCAAGGCCATCGGCACCGCGGCCAGGGTGTCGAGGGACCAGGAGGTCATCGCGGTCGAGACCTCGCAGAACCACTTCTCGACGGCGAAGCAGGCGCTCAGGAGAGCCGCGATCAAGCTGCCATCTCCGTGCTACATCATAGTCGAGAGGGGTAAGGCGCCCGCGAAGTGAGCGATGTACAACTTCGTTGTACTCCTACCATATTACTCACAACCTTTTTTACGCATGTCGTTGGTATCATAGCGCGGCCCCGGGCCCACCTCTTGGGACTGGTCTGCGGCCGAAGGAAAGTGGTTGCCCCATCATGTTCGATGTCGACCTATCCAGCGCCGTCGCCGAGATAAAGAGGCTCAAGGCCAGGATTGTCGCCCTCCAGGTCCCGGAAGGGCTCAAAAAGCGCGCCTATCAGCTCGCCGAGGACATTGAGAACAACGCGGGGGCAGAGGTGCTCCTGGTCGCCGAGCCGTGCTTCGGCGCGTGCGACGTGCCGTCCTCGCTCTTCGAGCTCGTGGACGCCGTCGTGCATGTCGGCCATTCGCCGATCCCATCCATCAGGTTCAGCAAGCCGGTCATATTCGTCCCCGCGCGGTCCAGGGTGCCCGTGAACGAGCAGCTCAAGAAGGCGGTGGGCCTGCTCAAGGAGCCTGTCGGAGTGCTCGCCACCTCCCAGCACCTCGAGGAACTCGACGACGTCATAGAAGGGCTGGAGAGCATGGGCATGAAGGTGAAGATAGGCGAGGGCGACAGCAGGATATCGCATGTCGGCGAGGTGCTGGGATGCAACTACAGCACGGCCGCCGCCATCGCCGGAGAGGTCGGGAGTTTCCTCCTGATTGGCAGCGGCACCTTCCACGGCCTCGGAGTGCACCTCGCGACAGGCAAGAAGGTCATCGTGATCGACCCGTACTTGGACGAACCGCGCGAGATAGAGCAGGTGAAGGACAAGATACTGCGGCAGCGGCACGCTGCGATAGAGAAGGCCGAGACGGCGCGGTCGTTCGGCATCATCATCGGGGAGAAGGTCGGCCAGAGACGCGTCAGGCGCGCCAGGGAGCTTCGCAAGCTCCTCAGGTGGAAGCGGAAGGACGCGAGCCTGATACTCATGGACAAGTTCGACCCTGAGAAGCTCAGGTCTCTCGGCTTCGACGCCTACGTGTCGACGGCGTGCCCGAGGATAGCCATAGACGATGTCGCGATGTACGACACTCCGCTTATCACGCCGCACGAGCTCGAGATCGTCCTGGGCGTGCGCAAGTGGGAGAACTACACGTTCGACCAGATGACGGAAGACGAGTTTTGAAGCCCGGCGGAGGTGAGCCAGTTGATCGATCTCGATGGACTTCTGGAGACCGGCCGGACCAGCCGGGTGCGCGTCGGCATCGGCCTGCCGCCGGAAAGGCTCGCGCCCACGGCCGGGGAGCTCAGGGATATGGACAGCGCGATCGAACTCGTCGGATACGACGATAGCCGCGCTCTCGCCGAGGCGCTGTCCAGCAAGGAGGTCGGAGCGGCCGTCAGGGGCACCCTGAGTTCGATAGATGTCCTGAAGGCGGTCGCGCCATTGCTGAGGACGGAGTCCGTGATGAGGGTGGCCGTCATGTCGCGCGTCGACGGGCGGCCGTTCCTGCTGGCCCCGGTCGGGATAGACGAAGGGAACGACCTCGGGCAGCGCCTTGAGCTGGCCAGACGCGCGATAGCCTACTTCAAGCCGGCGGGGTGGCACCCGGAGGTCGGCGTGCTCTCCAGAGGCAGGCCTGAGGACAAGGACAGAGGCGAGGAGATCAGGAGGAGCCTGGAGGACGGCGAGACGATCGAGCGAGTGCTCACGACCGATGGCGTTCCCGCGAAGCACTACTCGATCCTTGTCGAAGAGGCCGTCAGGGACCGAGACCTGATACTCGCCCCGGACGGCGTGGCGGGCAACCTCATGTTCAGGACGCTGCACTTCGTCTGTGCTGGCAGGTCGTACGGCGCGCCGATCGTGAACCTGTCGGAGGTGTTCGTCGACACCTCGAGAGCCAAGATGGACTTCACAGGGCCCGTGCTGCTCGCGGCCGGCCTGGCTCAGCTCGGATGCAGAGCATGAAAGTTTTATTATGTGCGCCTGAGCTACCTTGACTCGATGAGGCTGGAAATAGACGGCTGGAGCTCCAAGATAACGTTCTCCGCGACGCACATAATACCGGGCCACTACAAGTGCGGGAGGCTCCACGGGCACGACTACGCCATCAACGCCACGATAGAGGGCTCTATCGGCCCCGGGGGAGTGATCATGGATTTCATAAGCGTGAAGGAGTTCCTGCGCAAGGTCGCCGCCGAGCTCGACCACAAGGTGCTCATCCCCCTGAGGGACGACGCAGTAAGGGAGGACGGCGACTCCATAAACTACTGCCCGAGCGGCAAGGAATATCGATTCCCGAAGGAGGATTGCGCGCTCCTCGACGTCGGCGTCGCCTCAGCGGAGGAGCTTGCCAACTTCGTCCTGCAGAGGGTGCGGGACAAGGTTCACTTCCCCGACAACGTCGACAGGATCGAGATCGGCGTTGACGAGGGCGAGGGACAGGGCGCTTGGACAGGCTGCGACCTCTGAGATCATGGATGTGCTGGATATGGTTCTCGCTGTCGCTCTTCTCTCGGGAGGGCTCGACTCATCCACGGCCCTCGCGCTCGCCGTGGAGAAGGGATACGACATCGTCGCGGCCACGTTCGACTACGGGCAGAGGCATGTCAAGGAGTTGGAGAGCTCCAGACGGATTGCGAAGCATTACGGCGTGAAGAGCCATCTCGAGATAGACCTCGACATCGGACGGCATCTCGGAAGCTCGTTGACAGATTTGGAACGGGACGTCCCCAGCGATGGCGGACATGTCGACGGAGCGTCAGGGATCCCGAGCACTTACGTTCCTGGCAGGAACATCATGTTCCTCAGCGTCGCGTCCGCGATCGCCGAGGGCATCGGCGCGGAGGCCGTGATCATCGCCACCAACGCCGTCGACTTCAGCGGCTACCCCGACTGCACCCCCGGGTTCATAGACGCGTTCCAGGGACTCCTGAGCATCGGCACGAGACGAGGCGTGGAAGGGACGCCTGTGAGGATAGAGGCTCCGCTCATGCGCATGTCGAAAGCGGACATCGTCCGTGAGGCCTTGCGTCTGAAGGTGCCGCTGGAGCTCACTTGGAGCTGCTACGCTGGAGGCGATAAGGCGTGCGGGGTCTGCGACTCCTGCAGGCTCAGGCTGAGGGGCTTCAAGGAGGCGGGCGCCGAAGACCCCGTCGACTACGAGAGGAGGGACGCCGCGTGAAGATATACTCGATATTCAGGTCGCTCCAGGGTGAGGGGCTGACGATGGGCAAGCCGACCGTCTTCGTCCGGACTTCGGGATGTCCACTGAGGTGTGCGTACTGCGACACGTCCCAGGCGTTCGAGGGCGGGAAGGAGATGTCGCTCGAGGAGGTCGTCGGCGAGGTGGAGAAGCACAATACGAGGAACGTGTGCCTGACGGGCGGGGAACCGCTCGCGCAGAGGGACGCCCACAAGCTCATACAGCGCATGCTGGACGGGGACCACATCGTCGTCGTCGAGACGAGCGGGGCAATGCCCATCGACGAGATGCCGTGCGACGAGCGGCTGTCGATCAGCATGGACATCAAGTGCCCGTCCTCAGGCGAGTCGGGGAAGATGATGTTCGAGAACATAGAGCTGCTCGGCCCCACCGACCAGCTCAAGTTCATCATATCGGACAGGAAGGACTACGACTTCGCGAAGGACGTCATCCAGAAGAACCGCCCGATATGCGAGGTCATCTTCACGCCCGTCGGCGGGACGGACTTGAAAGAGCTCGCGGAGAGCGTGCTCGACGACGGCCTGGAGGCGAGGGTGCTCCCTCAGCTTCACAAGCTCATCTGGGGCGACGAGGACGACAGGTGACGGCTCAGCCTCTGAAGACGGGACGCCTGGATAGAAGCATCGGGAGCGGCAGACCAGCCCTCGGGTAGTCCGCCATGAGCCGCTGGACCTCCTCCCGCAGCTGGTCCTTCGTCATCGCTCTCATCTCGCCTGAGCGCAGGCGGACAGGGAACTGGCCGGACGCGCGCTCCTTCTCGCCGACGACTATTATCATGTTGATCCACTCCCTCTCGGCGTTCCTTATCTTCTTGCCTACGGAGTCGTCGGTGTCGTCGATATCAACTCTCGCGTCGATCGCCATCGCCAGGTCCTCACAGTCCTTCATGAAGGCGTCGCCGACGGGGATCAGACGGACCTGCGTCGGGGAGAGCCAGAACGGGAAGCTCGGCTTCTCCTGCTTGAGGGCCTCCTCGAGGAGGACGTACAGCCAACGCTCTATGGAACCTATCGACGAATGGCAAATGATACAGCCCTTCCTCTTACCGTCCTCATCGACGTACACGATGCCGTATCTCTCGGCGTCAGCCACGTCCAGCTGGACCGTGCTCAGCTGCAGGGCGCCCCCTGTGGAGTCGATGCCGTTGAACTCGTGCTTGACGGCCCAGTAGTGCTTCATCTCCGACAGCACCTCCACCAGAGCCGGACGGTCCGAGTACCTGAGGAGCTCGATTATGTGCTGTTTGTACTTGTCGTAGAACTCCTCCACGATGCGGAACGCGACGGCATACTCGACCCCCGTGGCGTCTGCCAGGTCGGAGTAGTGCTTGTAAAGCAGCATGTACTCCTCCCAGCCGCTGTCGATGTCCTTCACGAAACAGTGGACGTCGGGCATGTGGAACGCACGAAGCCTCTTGAGGCCGGTGAGCTCTCCCCGCTGCTCCAGCCTGAAGCTCTTTGAGAACTCGTAGATCCTCAGCGGCAGGTTCCTGTAGCTCAAGGTCGCGTCCTTCATCATGCGGAACAGGCCGAAGTCCCCGGCGAACCTGAGCACGAACTCGCGGTTCTCCTCGGTCTTCAGCGTGTAGTGCCGTTCGTGGAACGACATTCCCTGGCTCCTTATGTCCGGCTGCGACCAGTCGTACATGATGGGCGTGTCTATCTGTATCGCGCCTATCCTGTCGACCGCGATCTTCTCCGCCCAGCTCTCGAGCAGCTTGAACATGAGATGGCCCTTTGGGTACAACCGGAAGTGGCCTCTGTCGCTTGCCTGCTCGTAATCCACGAGTTCCAGCCGCTGCATCGCCTTTATGGAAGGGGGTTCCTTGCCCTGGGACCGACCGATCTCCTCCGACATGATGAACTTCTTGAGGGGATGGTCTTCGCCGAGGGAAGAGAGCGTCGAGAGGTCTTCGAGGTCAACGCGTATCTCCTCGCCCTTGGGCGTCAGGATGTAGTGTGTGCTCGTTATACTGTCCAGGACGGCCTCCCTGGACACGGGCATCTTCGCAGAGGTGTACTCCCGAGAGAGCTCCGACATAGGGTGGCCTTTGCAGCTTATCTCGAAGGACTTGTACCATCCGAAAGGGGCGCGGTGGACCTCGGCGCCGCCGGTCCTTATCGCTTCCTCGGTGGCCTTCAGCACCTTCACGGCCAGCTCGGGACCCGCCAGGTCCGGGCTGAGATGTGCGTACGGGTACAGGACGACGCGCTCCGCCTCAACCTTCGCCATGACGTCGAGTATGTCCGAGGCAGCGGCACCCGCGACGGCATCGACTTCCTCATCCTTCGATTCTATCGTCGAGAACACGACCAAAGCGTCCTTGGACTTGTGCTTCTTCTCGTGGTCCTCCGGGAGCTCTTCCGCCACCTTCGTGGCAGTCTGGGACTTGTATTCGAACTTGTCGGCGTGAATGAGGAGCGCTCTCATCTGGTATCACCGGCGAAATGGGCGGGGGAGTATTAAAACATGGCACGGGAGCGCCATCTGCCCGACGCACGCCGATGCGACCGGACGGGCCCACAGGAACTCTTTTCTACCAAGACCAAGCATAGGTAGATGGGGGTTGGACGCTGAAGGAATTCGATGTGTTTGTACACGACAAACCGGGAGAGCTTGCGAGGATCTGCGAGTTGTTGGGCGTCAATGGGGTCAACATCAAAGCCATCGCAAGCGAGAGGGAACAAAGCAAGCCCCGGATACGCATAGTCACGGACGACGAGGCGACCACACGCTCAGCCCTTAAGCGCAGCGGGGTCCCTTTCGAGCTGCGGGATGTGATCGTCGTCCAGTTGTCGGACAGGCCAGGCGAGCTAGGCAAGATGGCACGACGGCTGGCGAAGGCAAGGGTCAACGTCGATTCCATATACATCTTGAGCAAGGAGGACGGCATGACCGAGATGGCCATCACCGTCGACAACGTCAAGAAAGCCCAGACGGCGCTGAAGTAGCCCCCGGGGACAGCCGTCATAACTGCGAGAGCGCTAGTCGAGGCTCTTGCCTCTCCTCGTGAGGAACTCCTCCAGGAGGTTCCTCGCTTCCCTGACCTCCCTCAGCTCTTCCTGGGTCAGATCCAATTTGAGGACATGCGACCAGACTTTCGAAAGGGCGTGATAAGACTCCCTAACCAGCTCAAGGTCCTCCTCCATATCAGATGGTGCCGACTCCATCGCCTCGGTCCGTATAGGCCTGTACACTACGCTCCTGCCCATCTTCGTCCTCGTCAAGGCGCCCTTCTTCTGGAGCTTCTGCAACGCCTGGGTCGCTCCCGACTGGGTTATCCCCAGGTCGGCCGCGAGGGCAGTGGGCGTATCGGACCCTACGCGGACTCTCGCCAATATCTCGAGTTCCCGGTGCGTCAGAGGGGATTCTCCTGCTCCTGTCATCGGCCACGTATTACAGTCGACTAATATGAACTTAATCTTGACTTATCATTACTGCGGCGATTTGCTTATGCATACTCGACGATGATGCTTATACATATGATGCTGGCTTCAACTTATGTTTTGGCTGTGTCATTCCACACTTCAACTAATCCGTGCAACGGCCCCATAGAACGGTCCCCGCTTCCCATCAGCCGTTGTGCTTGGCGCGGAGGTCCCTGAGCATCTCTCTGAGCTCTATGAGCGTGGGAAACGAAATCGCCCCTTCGGGGCATTGGCCGGCGCATCCTGTACACCCGACGATGCACGAATACGGCCTAACGACACGCATCTCGCCAGTGTCTTCGTCGAAAGCGAAGACTCCCTGATGACAGAAGTCCGCACAAGCCCCGCATTGCGTGCATCTGCTCTTGTCGATCGTGGGGAACCAGCCGATCTCCTCTCGTGGTATCTTCCCGTATCCCTCGTTCGCCACCGAACGCCTCCTTCTGAACTCCGCGACCGTGAGATCGCCAGCACACCAGCAGGCCTGACGTACGCCTCCAGCGGCCGTCGTGCGCGCTTCAGCCTCTCTCGTACCGGCTGATGATAGAATCGCCTTGCTCCAGCACCCCTCTGTCCAGCGCCGGAACCTTGTGTTCCATCAGTATCTGCTTTGTGATCTCCCTCGCCTCGTCGACCATATTGTAGGAGAGCGTTGCCTCCCATGCTCGCTTGCTCTTGTCGCTGACCGCGATCGCGTCTCTGAAGTTCCTCAGTGTGTGGGGGTGAGAGATGAATGTGCCTCCGTGGCCGACGTCCTTCAGGGCCTGGATAGCTATCGACTGCTCATCGACGGGCATGCTACGCAACGCCGGCCGGAAGTTCCGCCAAGTGTATGCGTCGATCACGATCTGTTCGAGCGACGCACCCTTCGCGCCATCGAGCGAGCCGAGGCCGCAAGTGAGGTCCACCATGGAGAACAGTTCGACGACGTAGCTCGACACCTCCGAGAGAGACATGTCCGCACCTGGCCTTGTCCCGTTGCAGAGTCCCCAACCCCCGACCATGCACGGCAGCCCATAACGTCTTCCCAGCTGGGCCAGTCCGGAAGCCAGTCCCGGCATCTCGACAGGCCCAGAGGGGACCGACCCCGTCTTCATGTCGGCAGGAACGGCAGCGGAGCTGTAGACGAATGGAGCACCGTCAGCAGCACATTGTGATATGACAAGGCTCGCGAGGTTCTCGACGTTCACGACATTCATCGTGCCGGCAACAGTCACCGGGGAGGTGAATCCGGACAGCGGCATCGTCATGCTCACGACGGGGATCCCTGCTCTCGCGAACTCCACCTGGGCCTCGATCGCACCCTTCTCGAAAGACAGAGGGGATATCGGAGAGGACACCACGGAGAAGATGGGGCGCTCCTTCAGCTCCTCCTTGCCTCCGACGAGGAGCGCAGCAAGGTCGATCTGGGCCTTCGCGTCCTCGGCATCCACGACCTCGACCTGCTGTACATGTTTGGTGGTGTTCTGGAGGGAGGTCCAGAGCTGATGCGTCGCGTGGGATCTGTCCGGCACGTCCATAGGAACGACAGGAGTCCAGAAGAAGTCCACGGGCTCCAGAGCGTCGGCGAGTCTGGCAAAGTCCGCCACATCGGCTCGCGTCGCGTTCCTCCGTTCCCCCGTGTCGAGGTCCGTCATGTACGAAGCGAGGCCGGTCGTCGCCGTGTACGGGATCCCCGTGACGGGGACACTGAGGTCGTGCTTGGGATCGCGGGCGCACAGCTTGAACTCCTTAGGTGCTTTCCGCACGGAGTCATTCACCATGCCTTCGGGTATCCTCGCCACCTGCCCATCGTAATCCACATAAGCACCAGCGCCTTCCAGCATCTCTAGGACAAGCCTGCTCCTGATGAGCACGCCGAGCTCCTCGAGGCATCTCACGCTCGCGCCGTGTATCTGGTCTTCTTCATCCGTGGACAGGAACTTCATGTACGCCTTTGCCAATCAAAACACCCCTAACAACGATACGCCGAACTCGAATCTCCCCCGAGGATATCGCTCCCGCTATAGATTCGTGATACATAAGTCTGACTGCGGCCGTGATTGGACCACATGGCATCGCGGGATGCGGAGAGCCGTATCTGGCATGTCATCCGCCTGTGTCAATCCGAATCCGCGTCATAGACCGTCTTCCCACCGACGATGGTCATGACGGGCCTGACGTCCTTCACCTCGTCGACACTTATGTCGAACAGGTCGTGGGAAAGGACCACCAGATCGGCCAGCTTGCCTGGCTCGAGGGAACCTTTGAGGTGTTCCTCGAACGACGCGTATGCGGCGTTGATCGTGTAGCCTCGTATCGCCTCCTCCAGCGTGACGACGTTCTCCTTGCCTGGCAGGCCTCCTCGCGTCATCGCCGCGTGGATCCCCAAGAAGGGGTTGATGTCGGCGACGGACCAGTCGCTCGAGAAAGCCAGGACGGCGCCGGACCGGACGAGGCCCCTCAAGGGGAAGGTCCTCATCAGCCGCTCCTCCCCCAGGGCCTTGAAGTAGACATCGTCGAAATCTGGCGAGGATAAGACCGCGTGCACGGGCTGCATCGAAGCTATGACTCCCAACGGACCGAACCGCGCGACATCCTCAGGCGAGACGTTCTCGATGTGCTCTATCCTGTGGCGGTGGTCCCTCGGCCTCGATGAGCTCGCCTTCTCGTAGGCGTTCAGCGCCACACGCACGCCCCTGTCGCCACAAGCATGTGTCATGCACTGAAATCCCGCTTCATCGATCGTCCTTATGATCGCGTCGAACTCATCCTGCGTGTAGAACGGTTCGCCAGAGGAAGATGGCCTGTCGGCATATGGCTCCAACATCGCCGCCGTGTGCGAGTCCGCGACTCCGTCTATGAAGAACTTCACCGCTCCCACGCGGATCCATTCGTCGTCGTATCTCGATCTCGCAGCGTCAAACATCTTCAGCCGCTCTTCGGCGTTGTGCTTCGAGTATGCCATCGCCACGTAGATGCGCGTCTTCAACGCCGACTCCGCTCTCAGGTTTTCGAGGAGCCGCAGCTCATCAAGGTTCCTCGCGAGGGCTTCGTGCACGCTGGTTATGCCCCACCTCACCGCGAGATCCATGAATTCGAGCAATCCATGGCGGAGCTCGCCGCTCGTCAGCGACGAGAACACGTCAACGCGCGAGTCGAGGTCGTCCGTCCGATAGAACACGCCCGTCGGCTGGCCCGTCCGTGGATCCTTCTCGACGCCATCCAGTTTCTGGAACTCCGCTCCCATGGCATCCGTCACGATATCGAGCAGTCTGCTGTTGGCGATCCCTGTCCATCCGTCGTACGATATCAGCCAGACGGGTCTCTCGCTGTCCACCGTGTCGAGAACCTCCCTGCTCGGGAGCCTGTCGTCGACCATGAGCGCCCCGTACCGGAACCCGTGCCCTCCGACAAGGCCGTGCTCAGGGTGCTCGAGCGCATGGGTCCTCATCGTCTCAAGGGCCTCCTCGAGCGCGTCGACGCCGGTCAGGTCCGCCCAAGAGAAGACATGGTGAGCCATCAGGCAATGGACATGGGCGTCTATCAGGCCCGGAAGCACCATCCTGCCCTGGACATCGATCGTCTCAGTCCCTGGCCCGATGAACTCCTCGACGGCCTCTTCGGACCCTACGAAGATGATCCGGTCGTCGCGGATCGCCACGGCCTCCGCCCATGGCAGCGAACCGTCGACCGTGTACACTCTCCCGTTACGAACGACCAAAGTCGCCTCCGCGCTCATACCTCTCTCCAGACGCGGCGTATGCAACTGCGCTACTTAATCATCTTCGCCTGTCTGCGATTCGGGCGTTCCGCGGCCGCCCTTACCGGCCCGTCTCTCCCTCTGCAGCCTTCCAGGAGCCCACCAGGCCCATTTGCCCAGCAGGGTCATCATGGCCGGGACGATGTACGTCCTTACGACCATCGCGTCGAGCGCTATGGCGAACGCCAGGGCGAAACCGATCTCCTTGAGCATCATCGTGCTCGAGATCATCATCGCGCTGAACGCAGAGGCCATGATCACGGCCAGGGCTGTGATTATGCCTCCCGTCCAGTCCAGCGACTCCACGATGGCGTCCTTGTCGGACCTGCCCTTGTGGATCTCCTCGCGTATCCTGGTGAGGATGAAGATGTTGTAGTCCATGCCTATGCCCATCAGTATGATGAACAGTATCAACGGGATGATCCAAAGTATCGGCTCGCCGAGCGCATAGCCGAACAGCCCGACCGTGGCCGCGAACGCCCACGATATGCTGAGCATGATGGACAGGATGGCGAACAGCGAAAGCAGCACTGCGCCGAGGACGACCAGCAACACGATGAAGATGCCTATCACGACGATTATCTCCATCGTCCGGAACTGCTCGTCGAGGTCCTCGGCGAGGTCGGATATGATGGCTGTGGAACCGCCGACCAATATCTCCGCCGACGATATCGTCTCATTCTGGGCGCCCAGGGTCGTCACGAGATCCCTCATCTCGGATATGGTGTCGAGGGACTCCGGCGCCATCGGGCCCTCCTCGAGTATGACGGTGATCAGTACGGTCCTGTTGTCGATACCTACGCTCTCGAGCATCATCAGCTCGGCGCTCGCCCTGTCGTCCGGCGACCACGATGTCAGGTTCCTGTAGTCGATCTCCACTCCGTTCGGGTTCGTCGGACCCGTGACATGTTTGACGTTCTCGACAGACGAAAGCGAGTGCACGACTGTGCTGACGGCGTCGAGCGCATCGACACTGAAATTACCGTCGGCGTAGACTGGGGACGGCATCCTCATGACCACCTGCGTGGGCATGATCCTTCCCGCGCCGAAGGCTTCCGTCATCGCCACGATGCCTTCGTTGCTCTCGACGCCCGAGGACATGCCCTCGATGAAGTCGAAGCTCGTCTCCGCCGTTATGTAGACGTAAGTCGTCGGGAAGGATATCAGTATCGCCACGGCGATGACGGCCTTCGCGTGTCGTATCGAGTAGTTCGCGGCCTTGTGGAAGTAGCCGTGGTCTCCCCTCATCTTACGCTCCATGACGCTCGACGCGAACTTGTCCCACCTCTTGCCTCGTGTGGGCCAGAATATGCCGTTGCCGAGGATCATCAGTAGCGAAGGCACCAATGTGAGCGCGACCAGTATCGATATGCCCACCGCCATGCCCAGGATGAGGCCCATCGTGCGTATCATCGAGAACTCAGCTATGCCCAGGGCGAAGAAGGATATCATGACGGTGGCGCCGCTCGTGGATATGCTCTCCCCGGCCCACGTGACGGACGTGCGGACGGCCGTCTCCCTGTCTTTACCCTTGATCCGCTCCTCCCTGTATCTGGCGACGATGAATATCGCGTAGTCGGTCCCGACGCCCATGAGTATGCTGAACAGCATGGTCACGACGGTGTAGTGCACGTCCGCGACGAGCGTGCCGATTATGAGCACGACCGCTTGGCTGACGCCCAGGGCGACCATGACGCTGCCCAGGGGCAGGAACTGGGCCACCACGGACCTGAAGAACAATCCCATGAGCACGATTATGACGGTGATCGTTATGGGTTCGATGAGCATCAGCTCGTCCTCCATGGATGATTCCATGTCGGCGGTGAGGGCAACGTCGCCCGTGACATAGACATCGTACTCGGACGAGAGGTGCGAGACTTTCGCCGACGAAACGTACTCTCTCAGCTCGTGCACGTTGTTCACGATCGGCTTCCCATCATCCTCCAAGTAGCCGGACTCCTTGGAGAAGCTCAGCACGATGAGCATCGCATCCCGGTTGGGGCTGATGAACCCGGCGAGATACTCTTCGGGCAGTGCGACGGGGTACTCGGACAGCGTCCCCGAGGACACTATGCCCTCGACGAATTCGAGCACCTGGAGGACCTCATAATCCGGGCCAAGAGAGTACACGTCCTCAAGGAACTGCAGGTCGTCGATCTGTGTCATGGACCCGACGGCCGACAGTGTGAATGCGTGCACCGCCGTGGCATTGGAGAAGTTGGACATGTCGAAAGCTGCGAGTACGCCGTACATCACTTCCTTCTGTTCTTCCGGATAGGGCAATATCTCGATGTACGGAGGCGCGGCCGCCTGCACCGAGAACGCCGCCCTTGCCTCCGGGTCGAGGACGAGCGTCGAGTTGTCGGATGTCGAGTTCCAGACCTCGGCGAACGCGTCGTAGTATCCATACACGGCAGCGGCGGAGTGCTCATCCAAGGACGACAGCTGCTCATCCAACGCCATGAGAGTGATCGCATATGCTTCAGCGTCCCGGATCTCGATCGTCGCGGATGTGTTGGTGAGGTAGACCCAGTTGCTGACGTGTATAGATGGAACTCCGTAAAACAGAAACGCCGTGAAGTTGACCTGCTGCTCTGTCTCGTGAATGACGGGGCCAAGCTCGAACACCGTGCCTGTAATGACCTGTCTGTACACCGAGTAGACGGAGGAGAAATCCTCGAGATACGCCAAGCCGTCCGCCCCTGTTGACATCGCCTCGATCTCCAGCGTGAAGTCTCGAGACGCGTTGGATGTGACATCAGGGCCGGTCACGACTATCATCATAGTGCTGTTCGCGATGGATGTCGGGAACTGCTCGTCGATTATCTCCTGCGCTATGAGAGACTCGATGTCCCCTTCGACCATCTCGGACTCCTGGAAGACCAGTACGTCGTTCACCCTGGTCATGGCGGTGACCGCGAGGATC
>JBFFML010000011.1:0-55584 GCA_041554135.1 Thermoplasmata archaeon
AAACAACTGGCTAAGGCCAACAAGGAGTTGGCCAAGATAGACTCGCTCATGGCCTCCGGCAGACGGGACGAGGCGTTTTCCGCAATACAGAAGTTGATTCTCACACAGAAAGACAGCCCGGCTTTAACGGACAAGATGAAGCCCGAATTCTCGGATATGTTCTCCAGGATCGCGTCGAAGGCGGTCGAGATGGAGAAACACTCCATCGCGGAGGATTCGGCCAGAGTCGCTCTTCAGCTCAACCCAAGCAACGCCGAAGCGTTGGCCGTCCTGGGCGTGGCCGCGTTGAGACAGGGGAGGGGCGAGGAGGCGATAGCGTGGCACAAGAAGGCCGTTGACGAAGCCCCGGACTCATCCAGATTCTGGTCGATGCTGGGCATGGCGCACGAGGAATTGGACGAGATCTCGGACGCCATCGAATGCTACAAACACGTCCTCGAGATAGACTCGAACAGCATCGAGCACTACGACATGATACTGAAGCACGAGCCCAAAGATGTTGATATCATCAGGCGGAAGGGCTCCGCGCTGACTAGGTTGGGCAGGTATGAGGAGGCTGTCGAAACGTTCGACCAGGGCATCGAGATCGATGCCAAGGAGAAGGATTTATGGATCGGGAAGGGCGCGGCGCTGAACTACGACGGCAAGAGCGAGGACGCCATCAAAGCGCTCAATCAGGCTCTGAAGCTCGACCCGAAGGACGCCTTCATACTGGACAGCATTGGCAGGATACAGCACAAGCTAGGGAACAGGAAGGAGGCCCTGAAAAGCTTCTCAAAGGCCGCGGCGATCGAGCCTTCGAATCCGGTGTTGTGGAACGAACTCGGAGTGGTGCAGGAGGAGCTGAACAAGACCGACGACGCGGTGGCTTCCTTCGACAAGGCGCTGAGCATCGACGGCAACAACCACAATATCCTCGTCAACAAGAGGAAGACACTCATGCGGGCAGGACGGTTCGAGGAGGCCATCGAGGTGTGCGACCGCATCATGATCATAAACCCGATGGACGACGAGACGGTGCTTGAGAAGGCGAGGGCGCTGTACTCCTTAGAGAGGTACGACGAGGCGCTGACCTTCGCCGAGACCGCGCTCGCGATAGCCGCGGGTTCCTATGCGGCCATGCGACTCAAGAAGGAGGCGCTCATCCAACTTGCCAGGCACGCGGACGTCGTGTCTTGGTCGAACAGGATGCTCGGCGTCAACCCACACGATTACGAGACCATGCACGACAAGGGGACCTCGCTCATCAAGCTGGGGAAGATGCACGATTCCATCAAGACACTCGAGAAGGCGTTGAAAGCGGCACCCGAGAAACGTCCCATACTGGAGAGCCTCAAGGAGGCGTACAAACATCTCCGAAAGGACGCGGAGGTAGTGCGCGTCTGCGACGAGATAATCGCCACCGACCCTTCGAACAAGGCCGCCCACTTCGACAGGGCCGTCGCACTGGACAGGTCCAACAAACCGGACGAGGCCATCGCCGCCTATCTGCTCGCGCTTAAGCACGACCCGAAGAACGCTGACATCTTCCACAACCTGGCCGCGCTCTTCATGCGTGTCGGGAAACCCAAGGAGGCGCTCGACTACATCAAACAGGGCCTATCCTCGGACCCCAAGAGCGCTTCTCTCTGGAGGCTCAAGGGCATGGCGGCATCGGCCCTTGACGACGACGATGAGGCCGTGCGGTCGTTCACCAAAGCGCTCGAGGCCGAGCCTCGCGACAAGGGGACCGCAAAGCTGCTTGGCCGCGCTCTCGTCAAGGTGAAGAGGTACGAGGAGGCGCTCTCGAGATACGACGATGTGCTCAAGGCGGACAGCAAGGACCAGGAGGCCTGGATGCTGAAGGCCGAAGCGCTCGAATGGCTGGAGCGGTACGACGAGGCGCTCGCGGCAGTCCGGCAGTCCATCAAGCTCGCACCGTCGTCGGCCCCTATGCGGCTGAAGGAGGGGCGTATACTGGTCAGGCTCGGCAAGAGGGAGGCTGCCGTCTCTGCTTTCGACTCGGCGCTGTCGTTGTCGCCCAGTGACATCGACGTCATGAAGGAAAAGAAGGATGTGCTCAAATCCCTGAAGAGGCACGCCGACGTCATACAGACTTGCGACGAGATCATATCGGTCGACAAGGACGCAAAGGAAGCTTACATCGACAGAGGCACTGCCGCGTTGGCGCTCAAGAGGCCGGCCGACGCACTCTTCTCATTCAACAAAGCGTTGGCGATAGACGGCGACGACATCAACGCGCTCGACCTGAAGAAGGTCACCCTGAAGGAGCTGGGGGACAACGAGGGAGTCGTGGACGTCTGCGAACGACTGCTCGAGCTGAGTCCCAAGAACAAGTCGGCGATGGCGGACATGGCGGGGGCGCTCGAGACGTTGGACAGGATGGACGAGGCGCTTGCGATCTACGACAAGGCGATCGCGCTCGACAAGGAAGACGTGTTCCTCTGGAACAAGAAGGGGCTGCTCATGCTCCACGCGGGCAAGGCGGCGCAGGCGGCCGAGGCCTTCGACTACGCCCTGAAGCTCGACGCCAATCAACCGTTCGTCCTCGACAACCGCGGCAAGGCATATCTCGAGCTCAGGCGGTACGACGAGGCGCTGGCCGACTTCAAGAGATCCATCGAGATACTCCCCAACGCACCGGAGTTCCACACGGACCACGGACGGGCACTGGCGGCCAACGGAAGGTACGAGGAGAGCATCGACTCGTTCAACGAGGCGAGGCGTTACGCCCCCAAGGACGTCGCCGCCCTCAAGTACATGGGCATGGCACTGCTCAAGCTCAACAGGGTCCCCGAGGCGCTGGGATGCTTCGACGAGGCGATACGCAACGGCGCCGTGGACAAGGACGTCTGGACGAGCAGGGCGAGGGCAAACGAGGCCGCGGGGGACAAGCAGGAGGCCGTGAGGTCGTATCTGAAGGCGCTGGAGATCGAGCCCGGCGACGCTGGAGCCTGGTACAAGCTGGGGAGGCTCTACGCCGACACGGGCATGTTCACCGAGGCGGGCGACTGCTACGACAAGTCGCTGGAAATCGACGACACCGACTCCAAAGTATGGATGAGCAAGGGCCAGGCCATGGAGAGCCTTGACGAGTACGAGGAGGCCGTGACCGCCTACGACAGCGCCATAGGGTTGGACTCGAACGACAAGGAGGCCTGGAAGAGCAAGGGTCACGCCTTGCTGCGCCTGAGGAACCCCGAGGGCGCCCTGAGATGTTTCGACCACGCCTTGACGATCGACCCGTACTTCGAGGCCGCCACCGAAGGCAGGAGGATCGCCGAAGAGGAGATCCGAAGGACGAAGATAGAGGACTACGCCCGCTCAGTGCTCGAGTTCGAGTACGCCCACGGCAGGCCCGTGTCGAAGGAGGAGGCCTTCAGGGTCTGTGGTATCCCTTACGCCTTCCTCAACGACGTGCTGGACTATCTCAGCCAGACCGAGGATATATCGATCCCCGACCTCTCCGGAGGGGCGTTCGAGAAGTACGAGGAGCTCTCTCGAGAGGTGCTTGTCGCCGTCATGCTCAAGAGGGACTTGTCCGCGCACGGGCTGCGTCTGTGCGACATCACGGTGAACTTCCCAGACCTGAGGGTCTCGAGCGCGAAGCGCATCCTCAGCTACCTGAAGGCGGTGGAGGAGTTCCGGTTCGAGGAGGAAGTGGCTGACCCGCGTACGGACTCGCTGCTTCGCCAGGCGCTCGACCTGCCGAGCGACCAGAAGAACGTCTTGGGGCTTGTGAGGAACCTCGGCGTTGGCGCGTACCAGGCGAGGCAGCTAGTGACGATCCTCATGACATTCCACGAGGGGGATGTCGAGTCGCAGGCCGTGTCCCTGAGCTCGATCGTCAGCGAGAGCTTCGGGGAGTACTCCGCGTACGAGGACGGCGCGTTGGGCGGACCGGCCTTGGTGGAGCGCCCGAGGGGCAGGCCCGCCGAGACTTACGAGGAGGAAGACGAGGAGTACGACGACGAGGAGGAGGTCGAGAGGCCCAAGGCCCGGACCAGGGGCGCGGGCGCCAAGACGCGTGCGACGCGCGCCAAGCGGTCCCCGAGCAGGAAGAGCACGAGGGCGAGGGCGGACGATGAGGAGGATGAGGAGCCGGAGGACGAGGATTCCCCCTCCGACCTCGTCGGCAGGCGCTGCCTGTTCCATGGCGGCGTCGCCGTCAGCAGATGTGGGAAGTGCAAGGCGGTGCTGTGCAAGGAATGCGTCAGGGGTTCTGACAGGTGTCCGCGGTGCAACGCCCCTCTGAAAGGGTCGCCCCGCGGCAAGCCGGAGCCGGAGGCTGAGGACGACGAGGAGGGCGAGGAAGAAGATGAGGAGGCCCCGAAGCGTCGCGCTCCCCACAGGAAGAAGCCCAGGCGCAAGGGAGAGGACAGCGCCAAGCTCGAGGACCTCACGCGCCTTTGACCTCCGCGGCGTGACTCTCAGCCGTGAAGCCGCTCGGTGAGATCGGCTATCCGTTCGCCATATCGCACACAGACCGCCTCCGCCCTCTTGTCGGGCTTCCCTATGGACACGGGGCCGTAGTGGTCCCCCTCGGGGTCGCCGCAGATGACCATACCATGGATCAGCAGCGCCTCCAGTATCGCGATGACCGTCGTCTCGTTGCCTCCTCCGACATTGTGGCTCGAGGAGAACGCCCCTCCGACCTTGCCTTCGAGTTCGCCGTGATGCTTCACGCTTCTGTCGAGCAGTCTCTTCACCTCCGCCGACATGAGGCCGTAGTATGTCGGAGAGCCGATCACGATGGCGTCGTACTCCAAGAGCGTCGAAGGCGCCACGTCCTTGATGTCTTTCGTGTCGACCTCGACACTGCGAGACCTCACGCCCTTCTCGATCAGGCGGGCCATCCTCTTAGTGTTGCCGGAACGCGAGTAGTAGCATATCAACACACGGACCATGTCCTTCACCGCGTCCTTCCATCGACTCGCACGTCTTTAGGCGTTTCTGCGACCCAAGACTCCGTCGTGGGGTGTTGCGCCGACCTCCATACAAACATTGAAGTGCTATTCATCGCCTTTGCCAACGCCACGTAGGAGTGCTGGCACGATGAGGGTCTGCAACAGGTGCAAGCAGGAGACCGAGGAGATGTTCTGTCCCGCGTGCAAAGTGCTCACTTCGCATCCCAGGGGTAGCAAAAGACCAGCCACCTCGGCGAGAGGGGATGTGTTCGAGTGCACGATATGGCAGGGCCCCAGCCGCTCGAGGGGCATAGAGGTCCCCGTTCACGACAGGGACAAGTACTTCTCAAAGGAGCACGAGATGGTCGTTCTCGACATCGAAGGCGTGAGGACGATCGCCAAGCTCGGCGCTGGCTTCTGGAAGAAGCCCGCGGTGATCAAGAGAGCGATCGGCGACGACGGCAAGGACCAGCTCTCCAAGTTCATATCGAAGCATCACCTTCTACCGCCAGATCAATCGGTCAAGGAGAAGGGCATCGTGGACACGATAGTCTTCGAGGTCGTCGCTCCGGCGGAGGAGTTCAAGCTGTCAGTCGTGGAGAAGGCTCAGGCGGCGACGGAGAAGCCATAGCCGCCGGTCAGACTATCCTCAGCTCCTTACCGACCCGTTCGAAGGCCGCAATGGCATCCTCCAGATCGGCGCGCGTGTGGCCCGCGTTCATAATGGTGCGTATCCTCGCCTTGTCCTTTCCGACCATAGGGTAGACTATCGGGAGGGCGAACACGCCCTCCTCGAACAGGCGCTTGCTGAAAGCCTTCGCGTCGCCGCTGTCGCCCATCATGATGGGTATGATGGGCGTCTGGCTCGCCCCCGTGTCGAACCCGAGGGCGCCGATCTCCCGCCTGAAGTGCTCGGTGTTCTCCCAGAGGTCTCGGACGTGCCTCGGTTCCGTCTCGAGGACATCGATGGCGGCTGTCACTGCGGCCGTCACGGCCGGAGGGTGCGAGCCGCTGAGCAGCCATGTCCTGGATTTGTTCAGGGCGAAGTTGACGAGGTCCCTGCTGCCGGACACGTGGCCACCGACCACCCCGAACGCCTTGGAGAAGGTGCCCATCTCGACATGCACCTTCTCGCGCGTCAGGTTGAAATGAGACACGATGCCTCTTCCGCCCTCGCCGAGGACGCCTTCCCCGTGGGCGTCGTCGACGTATACCATCGCGCCGTGCTCGCCGGCAATCCTCGATATCTCGTCCAAAGGGGCGATGTCCCCGTCCATGCTGAATACGCCGTCGGTGACGACGAGGATCCTTCGATAGGCCGGCGTGTGCCTCTCGGCGTCCTCCATCTTCTGGGCAAGGTCGGACGCGTCGCCGTGCCTGTACACCGAGCGGTCGGCCCTGGAGAGCCTGACGCCGTCGATTATGCTTCCGTGGTTGAGCTCGTCGCTGACTACGAGATCTCCAGCGTCGACGAGCTGAGGTATCAATCCCGCGTTCGCCGCGAAGCCAGTCTGGTAGACGAGGGACGCCTCCGCGTCCTTGAACCTCGCGAGGCGGCGCTCCAGCTCGACGTGTAGGTCCATGTTCCCCGCGATCGGCCTCACGGAGCCGGAGCCCGCGCCATGAGTACGCACCGCCTCCTGCGCGGCCGCCTTCACCTTAGGGTGGTTGCTGAGGTTCAGGTAGTTGTTGGAGCATAGCATTATGACGTCTCTGCCGTCGACTCTGCACCTCGGCGTGCTTGCCCCTTCGAGCACGCGGAGCCTCCAGTCGAGCTCGTTCTCCACGAGGGACTTGTATTCCTGCCCAAGGAAAGACACGGGGTCACGACGCGTCAATGGATCACCACTCAGGGGTCAAGGAGACCTTCGCCGACTTCTTGGAATGTATAAGCTCCATCCCGTCCGCTATCTCCCTGATAGGGAGCGTGTGGGAAGTTATCGACGACAGCTTCGCTCTGAAATCCTCGTCGCGCAGCAGCCTGTACATCTCGTCCCAGGTCTCGAACATCTTCCTCCCCGTAATGCCATAGACGACCGCTGACTTGAATGTGATGGCGTTGTTGACGTCAAGCGATACGGGATCGGGATAGAGGCCCAGGACAGAGACACGTCCTCCGGGGGTCAAGACATCGAACACCTGTCTGAGCGCGTCGGGCGCTCCCGACATCTCGAGCGAGACATCTACGCCGTTGCCGGCCGTCTCAGCCATCACCGAATCGACGAGATCGCTGGCCTTCTCCGACGCGTCGAGTACGACATCCGCGCCCATCCTCTTCGCGAGGCCGAAACGGACCGTCTCGCTCGCCAGCTCGGACGCGATGACCTTCTTCGCGCCAAGGGCCTTGAGCATCGCGATGGCCATCAGGCCTATGGGGCCGCATCCAGCGACGAACACGTTCTTCCCGCGGACATCCTCGGCGCACTCGTCCGGAAGCACGGTGAACGTCGCGTTGCCGAGCGGCTCAAGGAGAGAGCCCAACTTGGGATCGAGGCCATCAGGCAGCTTCCTCGCGTTCATCTCGGGCAGGCTAATGAACTCCGCGAACACGCCATCGGTGTCCACGCCCAGGATCTTCAGGTTCCTGCAGATGTGCATCCGTCCAGTCCTGCATTGGTAGCATTCCCGGTCGACTATGTGCGTCTCCGCGGCGACCATGTCGCCGACCTCGACGGACCGCACATCGGGGCCGACTTCAACGACCTCTCCGCAGGCCTCGTGGCCGAAGACTATTGGTAGCTTCTTGACTCGGCGCTCCGCCCAATGGTTCCAATACCAGATGTGGACGTCCGTGCCGCAAATCGAGCTGTGCCTCATCTCCACCAGGACCTCGCCATCGCCTATCTGCGGCTTGGCGACTGACTCGATCGCTGCCCCAGGCGCCCTATCCTTCTTGACAACCGCGTACATCTCGAGCCTCTTTAGCGACTGTTACGCGGACAGCGTACTCGTAATTAAGTGATTGGATTTTACCAACTTACCAACAATAGACGTACGGCGCGATGTCGACCGCTGCTCCCGTCAGGGGTCGGCTACTTGTCTATGTCCTCGCCGCCCCCCAGAGCCATCTGAGCGGCGGAATACAAGTCCGTGATCCCGTCCCACGTCTCGGCGCTCACGAAGCTGAGACTCGGGCCCCCTCCGAGGGAGTCGAGCGCCTGAAGGAACTCCAGGCTGACCTGTGTCTGGGCGTCGACCGAGCTGTCGCATAAGGCGCCCCAAAGCGTTTGCAGGTCCCTGCTCCACATACCTATCGTCTCCCGCTCGACCTCGGATAGGAGGTCGGCCTTGGCGAGGACGGTTATGAACGGCAGCGGCAGCCTGAAGCTGACGGTCGACGAGAGCAGCATCGACGTCACGAACCCGTTCGGGTCCTTGGCCAGCACCGGGTCGAAAAGGAACACGAGCGCTGATGATTCCGCATCGAACGCGTCGACGA
Source organism: Thermoplasmata archaeon (assembly GCA_041554135.1). Taxonomy (GTDB): domain Archaea; phylum Thermoplasmatota; class Thermoplasmata; order UBA10834; family UBA10834; genus UBA10834. The sequence continues at coordinate 8,347 of JBFFML010000011.1, forward strand.
CCACCTGACTGCTCTTCCTGAAGGCGAACAGCTCGAGCTGCCCAGGCGTGTCGATCAGCGTGTAGTCGGTGTTGAAGCCGTCGACGACATCCACGACCTCCGAGACGTTCAGCGCGAGCATGTCCGATGCGAGCACCTGAGCCCCGTTCGGCCCAAGCTCATACTCCTTCATGATCTCCGACAGACGTATCCAATCGCGAATATCCACGTCCGCCTCATAAGGCAGTTTCTCGGCGCCTGGGTCCAGGTTGACGGATGTGACGTCGTAGCCTTCATTGTTCATCCACTGGCCGAAGGCCTTGGTCAGCGTGCTCTTGCCAGACCCTGCGGTTCCAACGAAGTACAGCCTCTTGCTCGTCACTGGCAGGCCCCCCTCAGGGTCCGCGACGCCTTCTCACGCGGACCGTGTGACCCGACGAGCATGGATGGCTCGCACATTAACCTTTTCTCGAAAAGTCTACCGGAGAGAGAGGAGCGGCGGTGGAACCGCCGCATAGTTGACGGAAAATGGCGGGCTCGAAGGGATTCGAACCCTTGACCCACCGGTATCTCCTGAGGAGATCCGATGGTCTTCGCAGTAAGAGCCGGTTGCTCTACCTAGCTGAGCTACGAGCCCGCAGGTCCGCAGTATATGCTCGCCGTTAATAAACCTATCGAGATGGCGGGGAAAATCTCGTGTCCTGGCTCCCGCGAAATCCCGCCACCGATGAGGGTGATGTGCATGTGACCGAGCAGAGCGTAATGCATGCCTTCAAGGGCAAAGGTTTTTGACTCTCTTTCGTATAGAGTCGAACGGATGCACGATTCGTTTGTTGCAGTGCTTAGCAGTGGAAGCTGTGGCAACTCAGTCTTCATATCATCGGGAGAATCCGGACTGCTGATAGACGCAGGCATATCCTGCCGAGAGTTGGAGAGACGCCTCGGCATGTTTGGCGTGGAGCCGTCTAGCGTCGACGCCGTGCTGCTGACACACGAACACACCGACCACTGCAGAGGCGCGCGGAGGTTCTGTTCCGTACACGGGGCGCCCTTGATGGCCACCGCAGGGACGCTGGCACTCGCGCCACATGACGGGGCGGCCGCCACGACTTTTCGCGCGGGCGACGCGTTCTCAGTCGGTGACATGCGGGTGCGCTCGGTCCCCGTCTGCCATCTCGCCTCCGACCCTGTGGCGTTCACCGTGTCGATGGATGGTCGCAAGGTCTCGATCGTGACCGATCTCGGATGCGTCACGACTCACCTCAGGGAGGAAGCGGCCGACTCCGACCTGTTGCTGATCGAAGCGAACTATGACGAGGACATGCTAATGAACGGAAGCTACCCCGAGTTCCTGAAGATGGCGATATCAGGCGACCACGGCCACCTCTCGAACGACGACGCGGCTGCGCTGTGCGCGGACGTCGCTTGTGACAGGACGGCCGAGATAGTACTGTTGCATATGAGCAGGGAGAACAACCGTTCGGAACTTGCTGGCGGAGCAGTCGAGGGCGTGGTCGAGAAGACGGGGCTTCACCCCAGGGTCAGACCGACGGAGCACGGCTCGCACAACGGGCCGTTTCGTCTATGATGAGTCGATGAGCTTGATCTTGCCGTGAGAGGCGAGCGTGTCCGCGACGCTCTTCGGCAGTGACACGACATCCTCCTTTCGGAGCGTGTAGTCGCGGTCGACGCCCGCGAAAGTCGGAACGTCCTCCACCACGCGGACCAATGTGAACCCGCTCTCCTTCTCCGGCTCGTCCGCCTTCACATCCCCGGCCTCGTCGTCCGAGGGGACGTCGGGCTCGGGCATCTGCACGACGCCGCCTGCGGGTGCAGGACGGGGCTCTGTCGAGTCGAGGTCGGCGTTTCTCTGTCTGTGGGCGTTCAGCACGGACACGAGGCTCGAGAACAGCACGAGCTCGTCGGGTGTCAGGTTTCCCGTGTCGGGGTTGTCCCCCGCGACCTTTCGAAGAGCGAGCAGCGCTATCTTCCGCTGACGAAGCTCATAGACCCTCTTGCCCTTGTCCGTGGATTTCTTCAGCTGATCGCTCAACATCATGCTCGCGGGAGAGCCCGGGTTGGTGGCGATCTCCTTCTCGTTCTCCTTGCGCAGGCTCCGGATGTAAGCGCTCATCTTCTGGTAGAGAGCGGGGTCTACCTTGGCTAGCTGAGGGGAACCGTACTCCTTTCTGAAAAGAGTCATGATGTCCTCGTAGCCCATGTCCCCCTTCTTGTCAGCCATCACGTCGCGCATGCATGAATTACCTATTTGATTGTTGTGAGGCATGCGCTTGGAGAAAGGATTTTACCGTGAGGGTCAATCTTACCGCTTGGCTTGAACATGTCGGCAGGCGCTTTCTTGAGGGCGGTGGAGGGAGGCTGCAACATCGTCATCTCGGCCACGCCCGGAGCCGCGAGGACGGAGATCGAGGGCGAGGACACGTGGAGGAAGGCCCTGAGGGTAAAGATAGGGACCCGGCCAGAGCGAGGCGCGGCGAACGACGAGCTGGTGAGGTTCCTGTCGGACAAGTTGTCGGTGCCCAGCACTGAGATCGTCATCGTCCGCGGGAGCCGGTCTCACAGGAAGGTCGTGTTCGTTCCTCTCACTCCCGAGGAGGCCATCAGGAGACTGGGGATGAGCTGATTGATGTCGCCCGAAGAGCGCTTGGAGAAGATCATAGAGATACTCGACGACCTGGAGAGGTCTAGCGACGACACGCCGATCGTCGTCGAGGGAAAGAGGGACGTCGAGGCGTTGAGGCTGCTGGGGATCGACAAGAACGTGGTGAGCCTCAGCAGAGGCGTGTCCATATTCGCACTATGCGAGGAGCTCTCGAGGGAGTGGGGCCGGGTCATACTGCTCACGGACTGGGACAGGAAAGGAGGGCGGCTGGCGAGGATGCTGAGAGACGCCCTCGAGGCGAACGGCGCCAGGGCGGACGAGGACGCGAGGGCACGCATCGCCGTCCTGACGAAGAAGGACATCAAGGACGTCGAGAGCCTCCCGACATACGTCGCACGGCTCCGCAGCCTCTCCAGGATGCGTTGAGCTAGCTGTGCGACCCCCGTGCGAAAAGCCTTTTAGAGTAGGAGTTCGATGAGACGCTCCAATGGAACGAGCCAAGTGTTCTGCCGAGATGATGGCTCAGCTCGGCATAGCTTCCGTCGACGACCTTTTCGTCGATATACCGAAGAACCTGAGAACCGACGGGCTCGACCTTCCAGACGGACTCGACGAGATCGACCTTAGACGCAGGCTCCGGGGAATCCTGTCGAGCAACAAGCCAGCCTCCAGATGGCCGAGCTTCCTCGGCGCGGGCGTATATCACCATCACATACCCGCGGCTGTCAACGCCATAGCATCGAGGTCGGAGTTCATCACGTCGTACACACCTTACCAGTCAGAGATCAGCCAGGGCATGCTCCAGGCGTTATTCGAGTACCAGTCGTTCATGGCCGAGCTCACGGCCATGGATTGTGTGAACTGCAGCATGTACGACGCATCAACCGCCCTTGGCGAGGCTGTCCTGATGAGCCACCGGATCGTCGGCGGGGACCGGTTCCTGGTCAGCAGGGCCACTAGCCCGGAGAAGGCCGAGGTCGCAAGGGTGTACGCTCGAGGGGCAGACATCGATGTGATCGATGTGGCATATGACGCGGACCGCGGCGCGGTGGACATTGATGACCTGAGGTCGAAGATGGGCGACGACGTCTGCGGCTTCTACTTCGAGACGCCCAATGTCTTCGGTGTGCTCGAGCCGCAATGGGAACGGATCCGCTCGGCCGTCGGCGACAAGGTCCTCACCATAGGGGCGAACCCCCTGGCGCTCGCCTTGATCAGGCCGCCCGGCGATATGGGAGCTGACATAGTCATAGGCGATGCTCAGCCGCTCGGCGTGCCGATGAGCCTCGGCGGGCCTTCGATCGGTGTGTTCGGCTGCAGATCGGAGCACGTGCGGAAGATGCCCGGTCGGATAATAGGGATGACCGAGGACGTGGAGGGAAAGCGCTCCTTCTGCATGACGCTCCAGACGCGCGAGCAGCACATAAGGAGGAGCAAGGCCACATCCAACATATGCACGAACGAGGCGCTGCTGGCGGTCGCGGTCGCGGCGCATATCGCCACGCTCGGGAGGACCGGGCTCATGAGGACGGCGCTGAAGAATCTGCAGAACATGAACGCCCTCTCGACCGCGATAGACGCGGTGGACGGTTTCCAGGCGCCCGTGTTCGCGGCGGCCCACTTCAACGAGTTCGTCGTCAGGTGTTCCCGTCCCCCGGAGGATGTCAACCGGGCATTGTTGGAGAGGTCGATCCACGGCGGCCTGGCCCTTGGGAAGTGGTACCCAGAGCTCAAGGACTGCCTGCTCTTGGCGACGACGGAGACGCACACCGCCTCGGACCACGAGGCGCTCATAGAGGCCCTCGAGGCGATGACATGACATACCATCAGGCCGTCCACGAGGTGCCCCTGCTGTTCGAGGGCTGCGCGAGATCTTCGGACCGCCCGTCCACGGATGACGCGAAGGGAATACTGCCCGAGGAGCTCCTGAGGTCGGACCTGGAACTGCCCGACCTCTCGGAGCGAGAGGTCGTGAAGCATTTCATCAACCTCTCACAGATGAACTTCGGCGTGGACAACGGCATGTACCCGCTCGGCTCGTGCACCATGAAATACAACCCGAAGGTCTGTGACGAGATCGTCTCCTGGGACACCGTATCGGACATCCATCCGCTGCAGGACGTCTCTACAATCCAAGGGGCGCTGCGGATCATGGCGGAGCTGGAGGCCATGCTGTGCGAGATTGGAGGGGTCGACGCCGTGACCCTTCAGCCCGCCGCTGGCGCACACGGCGAGTTCACGGGCGTGCACATAGTCAGAGCGTACCACGAGTCGAGGGGCGAGAGCCGGAAAGAGGTGATCCTCCCGGAGACCGCCCACGGCACCAACCCCGCCAGCGCAGCGATGGTGGGATACGACGTCCTCGACCTGCCGTCAAAGGACGGATGCGTCGACATCGACGCGTTGAAAGCGGCCGTCTCCGACGACACAGCGGCTTTCATGCTCACCAACCCGAACACGCTCGGACTGTTCGAGAAGGACGTCGCTGAGGTCGCGAGGATCGTGCACGAGGCGGGGGCGTTGCTCTACTATGATGGTGCGAACCTCAACGCGATCATGGGCAAGACGTCACCTGGGAGGATGGACTTCGACATAGTACACTTCAACCTGCACAAGACCTTCGCCACGCCTCACGGAGGAGGGGGGCCAGGGGCCGGTCCCGTGGGCGTGAAGAGCCATCTGGACGAGTTCCTCCCGGTGCCGAGGATCGTGCGACGGGATGGGGCGTACGACTTCGACTACGACAGGCCGAAGAGCATAGGCAGAGTCAGATCGTTCTACGGCAACTTCGCCGTCCTCGTCAGGGCACACGCCTACATAACGATGCAGGGTGGCGAGGGGCTGAAGCGCGCTTCCGAGGATGCAGTCCTCAACTCCAACTACCTGAAACAGAAGCTCAAGGACGTGTTCGAGATGCCCTACGGCGACCTCAGGAAGCACGAGTTCGTGTTGAGCGGCAGGGCTCTGAAGAAGAGGGGCGTGAGGACCATGGACTTCGCCAAGAGGCTCCTGGACTACGGCTTCCACGCCCCGACAGTCTATTTCCCGCTGATAGTGGACGAGGCGCTCATGATAGAGCCCACGGAGACGGAGACCAAAGAAACGCTCGACGCCTTCGCCGACGCGTGCAGGCGCATCGCCGCGGAAGACCCTGAGTTGCTGAGAACTGCGCCTCACAACACAGCCAGGAGGCGCATCGACGAGGTGAAGGCCGCGAAGGACATGATACTAAGCTGGAGAAGCTTCGTCACCAAGAGGAAAGATGCGCCCGACGATGGCGCTTAGCCGCGCTTGAACCTGGCGCAGATCAGCGTCCTCGAGCCTGTCACGCCTTGGACGCTGCGCATCTTCTGGAGGACAACGTCGCACAGCTTGTCGTAGTCCTCCGTCTCCATCCTGGCGATAATGTCGTACTGGCCGAACAACTGGTGGGCCTCGGTCAGCTCAGGGAGGTCCCTGATGCGTTCCATGACGGACGTCTCCTTGCCGGTCGCTGTCGTGATAAGCACATACGCCACTACCAGCGTATCACCTTGAGGTGTGGGTAAGCGCCTTGGCTCTACTTATAGTCTGCCAGCGGTTGGATGTACATTTTGCGTCAGGCCAGCGACGCGTCAGGGCAGGCCGTCCGAGGCTGGGATGATACAATCGCTGGTGGCGTGTTCGGCGCCGGCAAACTGTTAATTACAGACAGCGTCAATCACAGCCGCCGTACATGGCGCGCTTTATAGTCATCGAGGGGATTGACGGGTGCGGGAAGAGCAGCGTCGCCGCCAAGGTAGCGGAGTCGTTAGGAGACGACGCTGTCCTCACGAGGGAGCCGACTGACTCATGGATAGGCAAAGCGGTCAGGGAGGGTGAGAAGGGTGAGGCGAGCCCTTATCTCGACGCTCTCCTGTTCATGGCCGACAGGGCCCAGCACACACTCGAGGTAGCCAAGCTCATCGAGGATGGTAAGACCGTGGTGTGCGACAGGTACTATCACTCGACCGTCGCCTATCAGACGGCGCATCTGAGACTCTGCTCCCTGGGCGACAACTTCCACTGGCTCCTGGACGCCAACATGCGCATATCGATCCACCCGGACATCACTTTTCTGCTCTTGGTCGACCCCGAGACGGCCTTCCGCAGGATAGGCGGCAGAGGATGGACGTCGAGGTTCGAGCAGATGGACTTCCTGAGAGACGTCCAGGACAACTACAGGAGGCTGGCCTGGAGCGACGATTCCATAGTCCAGGTCGATGCGGACGCCCCTCTGGAGGACGTCGTCGAGGAGGTCATGGGCACGATCGAGCGCAGCAAGGTTTAATAGCGGCAGATGCGTGAGACATAGTCCGATGCATCCCGCAGACCAGATAAGATGCGCAAGCAGCGAGAAGCTGAAGGGGCGGAGGATAGTCCTCGGAGTGACGGGCAGCATAGCCGCTGTCGAGTCGGTCAAGCTGTGCAGAGAGCTGATAAGACACGGTGCGGCTGTGCACATCGTCGTCTCGGCTGACGCCACGAGGATAGTTCATCCATACGCGCTCGAGTTCGCATCGGGGAATCGCGTCATAACCGAGATAGACGGCGGCGTCCAGCATGTCGCGCTCTGCGGGGATGTGCCAGACAGGGCGGACCTGTTGCTCATCGCCCCCGCCACGGCGAACACGATATCGAAGATCGCCTGCGGGATTGACGACACCCCTGTTACGACATTCGCGACGACCGCGCTCGGGACGGGGATACCGGTCATAGTCGTCCCCGCCATGCACGGGTCCATGATAAACCACGGGATCGTGACCGCCAACATCAGGAAGTTGCGGGAGTCTGGCGTCACGATCGTGGAACCGCGCATTGAGGAATCGAAGGCAAAGATGCCAGAGACCGACCAGATACTGGCTGCGGTGATGTCGCGTATAGGCAAGGGGGATCTGCGCGGCAAGAAGGTCCTCATCATAGCCGGATCCACGGAGGAACCTTTCGACGATGTGCGCGTGATCACCAACCGCAGCTCGGGCGAGACGGGCATAGAACTGGCCAAGGCGGCAGCGGAGCGCAGCGCCGAGGTCGAGCTATGGGTCGGAAGGATCGAGACGCCGGTGCCAACGCACATCCGCACGAGACGCTTCACCACATCCGAGAACCTTGGCAAGATGATACGCGAGATGAACGAGTGGGACATCGTCCTCTTCCCGGCTGCCGTATCTGACTACTCACCGAACAAGGTCGATGGGAAGGTGCCCTCCCAGGAGGACTCGCTCACCATAACGCTCAGGCGGAACCCGAAACTGATAGACGAGGTGAAGGCCAAGGTGGTCGTCGGCTTCAAAGCGGGCGCGCGCGTGAAGGACACAGAGCTTGTCGAGGAGGCCGTGGCTCTGATCCAGAGGGCTGGGTGCTCGTTCGTCGTAGCCAACGACGTGCGAGACGTGACCCACGGCAAGACACGGGTCATCATCGTCGAGCCTGACGGTTCCTCACAGGAGGTCGCGGGAACGAAGGCCGATGTGGCTGACGAGGTGCTGGACCGCGCGTCCAAAGGATGATCAGATGATGTCGAGGGCGTTCTGCCCGGGCCACGTGACGGGCTTCTTCGAGATATTCAGGGCGGAGGACCCGCTATCGACCGGCTCAAGAGGAGCGGGCATCTGCATCTCGCTCGGCGCGACCTCTGAGGTGCGGGTCGAACGCTCCGATGAGGCGACGGTAGAAGTCGCGATCAACGGGACCAAGGCCTACGCCCCGGTCACCAGGCGGTCGGTCGAGATGCTCCTCGGGAGCGAGCCCTTCGCGGTCGAGGTCGACACGTCGCTCGATCTGCCCGAAGGACAAGGGTTCGGCATGAGCGCTGCAGGGTCGCTGTCGACGAGCGTCGCGCTGTGCGACATCTTCGGATATGACAGACAGAAGGCGTTCGAGGCGGCGCATATCGCCGAGGTCGAGTGCGGAGGAGGGCTTGGCGATGTCTCGGCGCTCCATCGGGGAGGAGTCACGGTCAGGGAGAAGGCCGGACTCCCGCCGATAGGTCATGTCACGCGGATCGAGGAGCGGCCAGATGTCGTCCTCGTAGTCGTCGGGCCTCCGTTGAGGACCGCGGACGTGCTCGCCGATGATGACACGCTCTTCGCGATCAACAGGCGTGGCGACAAGATGGTGGAACAACTCCTTGCGGAGCCATCCGTGGACATGCTCATGCGTCTTTCGCGGAGGTTCGCCGCAGACACGAGACTCGCGACCGAAGAGGTGCTGTCCGCGATCGAGGCGATCGGGCCGAACGGCACCGCGAGCATGTCCATGCTCGGCAACTCCATCTTCGCGATCGGAGTCAGCGGACGGTCGCTGGACTCGCTGACTGCGCTCGGGGACGTGTTCGCCTGCTCGACAGACGTCGACGGGCCCCGGCTCGTGTGAGGAACGAACCCGAGGGAGGGCGCCGACTACTCGAACAGCGTGAACAACCTGTCGTCCGCGCCCACGTCGAATAAGCCTATCCTGGCCCCACAGTCGAGCCATCCGTGGGCGTAGTTGACGCACGCGAACGCGTTCACGAGGTCGCCCTTTCGGGCGAAGCCCTTGGCGTCATCGAAATACGATCTCGCCATACACAGGAAATCATCGGCCAACCGTCGGTTGAACGACCGCTCGGGCGCCGCGATCTCCAGCTTCGACAGGGCCGCGGACGTGAGCGACAGATACCGCTCCACCCGGTCCAGGGTTATCGTGCACTCCCCTTCGGCCATCGCTCTACATCCTTCTCGGGGGGATCACTTCGACGCTCTCGCCTCCGTGCTGGGACTCCCTCGGTCTCACATCCACGAACAACGGCATCGACACGCCCCCTCCGGTGATTATCGCCGTGCCTATGGGAAGGCGTTGGATCTCGTCCTCCATGCCCTCCGTCAGGCCCTCGATGGACGCGGCGATCGCCTTGAGATCGTTCGGGTTGTTCACCTTGAGGATTATCTGCGTGTTGCACTGGCTCAGCACGTTCTTGTCCACCTTGGCCGGTCTCTGGGATATCACGAGCAGCCCGAGCCCGAACTTCCTTCCCTCTGAGGCGATCGTCCTGAACACCTTGGAGCACGCGACCTGTCCCTGCTGAGGGCAGAAGTTGTGTGCCTCCTCGACCACCAACATCAAGGGAGGTATCTTGCCCACCTTGCGTAGCTCGAACAGGGCGTTCCCTATCCTGTTGACGATGAGTTCCTGCATGTCTGGCGGAGTGCCCCTGAGGTTGATTATCGTCGTCTTGCCCTTCTGTATCAACTCGTCGATCTTCGTTCCCTGCTCCGCGAAGACCTCTATCTCGTTGAGGTACTCGAGCTCGGTAATGAGCGCGCCGCTAGACGGCTCGTTGTTGGCCTCCAACACGGAGATGATGTCAGTTATGGAGTAGCTGTCCTTCGTGTCCCGGAGAGCGTCGATCGCCCTCCTGAGCATGGTCAGGTATGACCGAATGTTCTTCGTGTTCGTCAGGCCGAGTATCTCCCTCGCGTCGAGGTTGTGGAGTGTGAACTTGAGCGGGTGGGCGTGCTTGTTGAGCTTCGTGTCGGTGGCGAACTCGACGATCATGTCGTTGTATCCCTTCGGCTTCACGCCGAAGTCCCTGTGCGTCTTCTTGATGGTGCCCTTCTTGCGCATCGTCGAGTACTCGCCGTGAGGATCGATCACGCATACCGTCACGTTGTGCTTCATGAGTTCCTCGATGAGCGCGCCGGAGCAGTAGGATTTGCCCCCGCCGGTCTTGCTCAGTATGCAGACGTGCTTCTGCACCAACAGGTTGATGTCGAGCTCCACACGGACATCGTGCCCGGACAGGAGACCGACGTACGCGCCCGCATCCGTGTGTTCACGTATCCCCACGATGTTCTTGATGAGCTCCTCCTCCGCGCGATACACCGGCTCTCCCGCGCGGAGAGGCGTCCTGGGCGTCTGAAGCAGGTTGCGGTCGTCCCTGTATCCCACCACGGAGACCGTCGCTATCTCCTTCTCCTCTATCTCGACAGGGGCCCCGTGGCTCATGGATTTCACGCCGTCCGTCGTAAGGTTCGTCTTGCGCTCGATCTCGGACACCTGTCCGAGCAGGAACCCGTGGACGCCGTGTTTGATCTGGACGAACTCCATCTTCTCCAGGGGCGACGTCACGACCATGTTGAACTTGAGCGTGCCGACATTGCCGTAGATGATGCCAACAGGGTCCGCGCCGTTGTGCTTCCTCCTGTGCGCGTTGGTGGCCTCCGCCTCCTTGTTGGTTTCTGGGATGTCCGCACCCTCCGTCTCCGAGGGAGCCTCGTCCGCCTCGGTCGTCGATGGTTCAAACTGGTCAGTGCTGTCGTTCAACTGCATCCCATCTCAGATTTCCATTATGACCATTTCTTCTATTAATGGTTTCGTAGCGCCCGCCGATCGACCGGACCGCATCAAGTTATATGAGAAAGGACGCCGTTTCGCCGACCGATAGCATGCAGGTTGTTGGAGGGTCGGCCTCGAAAGGGCTTGCAGGTGAACTGGCGAGGAACCTCGAAGCGGGACTCGCGCCAGTCGACGTCAGCAGGTTTCCGGATGACGAATGCTACGTCAGGATCGACGCCGACCTCGCTGGAGAGGACGTCGTCATCGTCCAGACGGCCTGGCCAGACAGGAACATCGTCGAGCTGATGCTCCTTCAGGACGCGGTGGCCGACTTCGATGTCACATCGGTCACTACCGTCGTGCCGTACTTCGGCTACGCGCGGCAAGACAAGAAGTTCAAGACGGGAGAGCCTATAAGCGCGCGTGCGCTGGCACGCGTCATAGCTAGCATGTCCGACAGATTCGTCACCGTCGATGTCCACGCGCCGAGCGTCATATCGTGGTTCGAGGGGATAGAGGCGACGAACGTGTCCGCGCACACCGAGATCGGAGGTTTCCTCAAGAAGCGCGCGGTGGAGCTCGTGCTCTCCCCCGACGAGGGCAGATGGGAGAACGCCAAGCGCGTGGCCGAGGTCGTCGGATGCGACGCGGACTTTCTCGTCAAGGAGAGACTGGACGGAGAGACGGTCAGGATGGCGCCCAAGTCGATCGATGCCGCGGGCAGGAAGGTCGCCATCGTCGACGACATAATATCGACGGGGGGGACGATCGTGAAGGCTTCGGAGCAGCTCAGGAAACAGGGAGCCAAGGAGATAATCGCTGTCTGCACGCACGGCGTGTTCGCGGGCGACGCCATACCGAGACTCCGCGCCGCTTGCGACGAAGTCCACTCGACGGACACCATAGAGAACCCCACGACGGCGATATCGGTCGCTCCGCAGATAGCCAGAGTGATAACGCCACGGTAACGGAACACCAAAAGCTACATATGCCCGCCTTTGATTCTCGGAGCTGAAATGAAGAAGGCGGATGATTTCAGCGAGTGGTACAACGAGATCGTCGAGAGGACGAACCTCACGGACAAGCGGTACCCAGTGAAGGGCATGAACGTCTGGACGCCCTACGGATGGAAGATCATGAGGGCCATCGACACGCACATCCGTGAGCAGCTGGACGGGACGGGACACGACGAGGTCTGTTTCCCACTCCTGGTGCCGGAGGACCAGTTCGCAAAGGAGAAGGAGCACATCAAGGGGTTCGACTCGGAGGTCTTCTGGGTCACGCACGCCGGCCTGAACCCGCTCGATGTGAGGCTTTTGCTGCGACCAACCAGCGAGACTGCGATGTACCCGATATTCTCCCTCTGGGTCAGATCGCACGCCGACCTGCCGCTCAAGACTTATCAGATCGTGAACACGTTCAGATACGAGACGAAGCAGACCAGGGCGTTCATCCGCGTGAGGGAGATACACTTCTTCGAGTCACACACGTGCCACGCCGACTTCGAGGACGCCGAGAGACAGGTGAGGGAGGACTACGAAATACTGGGCGCGCTGTCCAGGAGATGGTGCATCCCCTACAAGCTGCTGAAGAGGACCGATTGGGACAAGTTCCCCGGCGCGGACTACACGGTGGGGATAGACACCGTACTGCCTAACGGGAAGACCCTTCAGCTCGGGTCGATCCATCAGTACAAGGAGAACTTCTCGAAGCCTTACGACATCAAGTACGAGGACGAGCGCGGGGAGCACAGGTACGTCCACCAGACGACATATGGCATGAGCGAGCGCCTCGTGGGCGCGATCGTCGCCATCCACGGGGACGACAAGGGCATCGTCCTGCCTCCGGATGTGGCGCCGATCCAAGTGGTGGTCGTCCCGATCCTGGCCAAGGGTGCGTCCGAGACGGTCAACAGCGCGGCGAAATCGTTGTTCGATGATCTGAGACGCTCCGGCGTGCGCGTCTTCCTCGACGAGAGGGACGTGAGGCCGGGCGTCAAGTACTACGACTGGGAGCTTAAGGGGACCCCCGTGCGCCTGGAGCTGGGAACGCGGGACATCGACAAGGGGGTCGTCACCCATGTCAGAAGGGACACCGGGGAGAAATCCCTGAAAGGCAGGGAGACGATAGTGGAGGACGTGACCCAGTCACTGCGCGACATCTCGGCGGACATGCTTGAGAGGGCGCGCGAGAAGATGGACTCCGACACGGTCACCGTCGAATCGTTAGACGACCTTCCCGAGAAGCTCATCAGGCTCGGCTGGTGCGGAGGCGAGAAGTGCGGCCACGAGATCGAGGACCGCACGGACAGGAGCATCATAGGCACACCCGTGGAGGACGAGGACTTCGACGGCCGATGCGTCATATGCGGTGAGAAGGCGTCGCGTCCCGTGTACATCGCCAGGGCGATGTGAGCGGGCGGGTCAGCGTGAGGGTTTCTTCTTCCTGAAGAGCAGTATGCCGATTATGCCGAAGACTATCAGCGGCGTGTATATCGTGTATATGCCGATGTTGCCCCGGTCGAACGGGTACCACGTCCCGTAAAGCAGCCCCCAACCCCAGTAGATGATGACGCCCGCGACGAGCAACGCCACGAAAAAGCCCAGGGCCGCCTTCCTCTGAAACTCGGAGCCTTCGCCCTCTGCCATCATGGCGCCCAATGGATTTTCCATATAAATGGCTTTCTCATGGGGGCCGCAGGAAGGACGCGAGGCGTACAGCGGGGCGCGCTCAGCCTGGCGGGGAGGACGTGCCTATCTTGAGGAACTCCTCCTCGTCCTTCAACGCCTGCTCGAATATCTCCAGGCTCTTCTCGATCTGGGCCTTGGATATGCACAGCGGCGGCGCGATCCTGAACACGTTGCCATATATGCCGGAGGTTATGGTCATGAGGCCGCCGCGCCAGCACTTGCCCTGGACGGTCGTCGCCTCGTGGGGCTCCTTCGTGTACTGGTTCTTCACGAGCTCGACGCCTATCATGAGGCCCTTGCCCCGGACGTCGCCTATTATCTCGCGGCGCTGCATCATCTCCTTCAACAGCTTGATCGTGTACTCGCCGAGCTTCGCAGCGCGGTCGGTCAGGTTCTCCTCGATGATGGCTTGGACGTGCGCTAGGCCGGAGGCCATCGTTATGGCGTTCCCGCCGAAAGTCGACGAATGCGACCCTGGCCTCCACTTTTTCATTATCTCGCTCCTGGCGATGATCGCCCCCAGCGGCACGCCGCCTCCGAGGGCCTTGCCCATCACGAGTATGTCTGGGACGACGTTGAAGTGCTCGCATGCGAACATCTTGCCCGTGCGCGCGAAGCCCGTCTGGACCTCGTCCATGATCAGGAGCGCCCCCTGGGACTCGCATATCTTCTTAAGCCTTGGAAGGAAATCCTTCGGCGGCACGACGTACCCGCCCTCCCCCTGTATGGGCTCCACCACGATGGAGGATATCTGGCCGGTCGGGCCGCCCATCTGCAGGACCTGGTTCTCGAGATAGTCCATGCACCAGAGGCCGCACTCCGGATAGGTCTGCTTGAACGGGCATCTGTAGCAGTACGCGTACGGCGTGAACACGATGCCAGGCAGGAGTGGGCCGTAGCTGTATCTGAGCTTCAGTTTGCTGGTGAGCGACAGCCCCGCGCCGATCCGCCCGTGGTACGACCCGAAGAAGGCGACGTGCTCGTTCCTCTTCGTGTAGTAACGTGACAGCTTGAAGGCCGCCTCGACGGCCTCCGCGCCGCTGTTCCCGAAGAACGTGCCCTTGAGCGCCTTGCCGGGAGATATCTCGTGCAGCAGCTTCGCGAAGTACGCCTCCTTGTCGAAGTACGCGTCGTTGGCCATGGAATGTATCAGCTTCGGAGCCTGCTCCTGTATCGCCTTGACCACCTTCGGATGCGTCCATCCGGCGTTCTCGACGCCGATACCAGCGGTGAAGTCCAACAGGACGTTCCCGTCGGCGTCCATCACCGAGGCGCCGGAAGCCTTCTCGAACGTGAACGTGAAACACCGGTCGTACGCATACGAGACGTACTCCCTGTCGATCTTGATGATGGCCTTGCTCTTAGGTCCAGGGGCCCTAACGACGATCTTCGGCGCCTCCCGAGCCCAATCGGCGACCCAATCAGGCAGAGGGAACTCCTCTTCCGCCACCCTGGCCTCCTTGCGTTCTCCCTCGCTCTTGTCGCTGGCCTTCGGCGACTTGGTTGTCTCGCTCACGGCCTCGTCTTCCACCATCTCACTCATCCCTCATTCCCCCGAGCCTCGCTGAGGGTCAAAGCACCCTCAGGGCAGGCTTTGACGCACTTCGGGTCCCCGCCGCACAGGTCGCACATGTAGGCGGTCTCCACGCCGAACTCCTCCTCGAAGAATATCCCGTCGTACGGGCAGCGCGGAATGCAGGCCATGCAAGCGAAACACCTGTGCTCGTCGAGCGTCCAGTACTTGCCGTCCTCGTGGAACTCGAGCAACGCCGAAGGGCACACCTCGCTCGGGGGGCAGTTCTCGCAATGGACGCACACCACCGCCTTGTAGGAATCCCCATCCTTCTCGATCTTGATCCTCGTCTTGCCAACGGCGACGCTCGACTTCTTGGAGGCGATACAGGCCTTCTCACACTCTTTGCAGCCGTTGCATTTCGCAGGGTTGAACACCAACCCGAAGTTTCTGGTTCGTTTGGTCATCTATGCACCACGCTGAGGACCAGACCCACCACAATCATGGGGCATGGTCGTATCAGGGAGACGATGCTCCTCCTCAGCCCCGGTAAAGGTCTGGTTGCATATATATTCTTGGAGTTGGGGCTATTAGTATGTTGTTTCCGTACAACTGTGGCCCGGCATGGATGAAAAACTTACGAAAGGTATCCGGTATCGATTGAAAATTTCACATTCGTTGTGAAGTTATCGGCAGACTTTCGACCGCATAGATAACACCGGTGAAAACGATTAAAAGATGCGTTATAGAATATAATTATAAAAATAATTTGTAGCAGATATAGCGCCCCGTGCCCTGGCATAAAATATGAAGATGCGGGGGTGTGACGATCGTTCGCCACCCCCCGCGCTTCGTTTGCGCTCACTTCAGGTAGTCGAGTCCGTCCGCGATGTCGTGCAGACCCGCGTCCTCAAGCGTCTTCCTCGTCGGTCGGCCGTCGTCGTCCCAGCCCCACAGGCGGTAGTACTCGGAGAGCATCTCCTCGAACGCCGCGCGCGTGACGGCCTTGCCCTTGGTCTTGCCGCTGGGCAACGGCTCGGTCTCCATCCTGTCAGGCATGGTGTCGTCCTTCCTCGCGAAGCCCTCCCTCACGTTGAACGCCCTGACGAGGTTCCACACGCGAACACCGACGGCGTTGAGCCAGTCTGCGTCCGCAGGCAGTCCCGTCACCGCCGTGTAGTACATCGCCATGTTCTCCGCGCTCACGCCGTAGAAGTCGCAGAAGATCATGCTCCACTTGAAGCTCTTCGTCGTCTGCTCGTCGTGGCATATGGCGGCCTTGCCCTCCGTGCTCCACGGGTCGCCGTCCCCGTATGCGTCCGAGGCGACGGGCCACGCCCTGTTGTGGTCCGCGCCCCTGTCCGACGTCGCGTACGCGAGGGCCATGCCGATCGACCCCCTCGGGTCGTACGCTGGGTACTCGCTGCCCTTGGAGTGGATCACGAGCTTCTCTGTGTCCTTCCCGATCTTCTGCGCGGCCCGGAGCGTGCCCTCCGCCAGCAGGTCGCCGATCCTCGAACTCCTCTCGGATATCATCTCCGGCATCTTGGCATAGGCCTCCTCGTTGCCGAACCTCAGGTCGAGGCCGCCTGTGTCCTCCTTCGTTATGATGCCCTTCTCGAAGATGTCCATGGCGAAGCCCACGGCGGCCCCCGCGGAGATCGTGTCGAGGCCGAACCTGTCGCAGTCCTCCGCGAACTTCACGATGGCCTCGATGTTCCTTATGCCACAGTTGGACCCCGCGAGCCCGAGCGTCTCGTACTCGGGTCCCTCGGTGGAAGAGCCTTTGAACGGGCCGTCCTTGACCCTCGTCCAGCTGCCGCAGGCGATGCCGCAGCCGAAGCACGCCTTCTTCCGGACGAACACCCTCGTCTTCAGCGCGTCGGAGTCGATGCCCTTGTAACCGTCGAACTGGCCGCTGTGCCAGTTGTTCGTCGGCAGGATGGCCGCGTCATAGCTCATGTCGACGATGATCGGTGTGCCGTCGGTCACGAGCCCGTCGTGCTCCGCGTTCTCGACGACATCGGTCCGAAGCATGTGCTTCGCCATCTTGATGAACTCCTCTATCTTCGGCACTTCGACGCCGAGGGAGCCTTTGGCGACGATCGCCTTGAGGTTCTTGGAGCCGAACACCGCGCCCGCGCCACCTCTGCCGGCGTTCCTGGTTATGTCCGACGTCACGCCGGCGATCCGGGAGAGCTTCTCGCCCGCCTGGCCGATGCCGGCGACCCTAGCCGCCTTCTCACCGACCTCGTCCCTCAGTATCGCCTCGGTCTTGAAGACGTCCTTGCCCCAGACGTTCTTCGCGTCTCGTATCTCGGCGTCGCCATCGTTGACCCATAGGTAGCTGGGCTTCGCGGCCTTGCCCTTCACTATCACGGCGTCGAACCCCGCGTACTTCAGCTCGGGACCGAAGTAGCCGCCGGCATACGTGTCGAGGAACGTCCCGGACAACGGGGACTTCGTTATGACCACATACCGGCTCGTCAACGGGACCATCGTGCCCACCAATGGGCCCGTCCAGACACTAAGCACGTTGTCCGGTGACAGCGGGTCCGTCCCGGGCTTCAGGTCGTCGTACAGGTACCTCGCGCCGAGGCCCTTGCCGCCGATGAACTGACGCGCCCACTCGCGGTTGATCTCCTCTTTCGATATCTTCTCGTCGGTCAGGTCCACCCTTAGTATCTTGCCTGTGTAACCATCAGCCATGATCCATCACCTCTTGAGGACCCCCTTGGGGCACGTCTCCACGCATTGAGGCGTTCCTCCGCAGAGATCGCACTTGATCGAGTAAGACCCCGACGGGTCCATCCAGCAGCCTTCGTGCGGGCATGCGTCGACGCAGGCGCCGCATCCGGTGCACTCCTCCCTGTCGACGTAGTATATCCCAAGCTCCTCGTTGAGCTTTATCGCCTCCGCCGGACAGGCCTCGACGCAAGGATGCTCGTCGCACTGGATGCAGTAGTTGAGCTTGACCTCTCCGGGCTCAGGGAACAGATCGGTCACGTTGATTCGCGACTCGCTCGGGTTGAACTTGCCCGTGTGATGCGCCGAGCACACGATAGCACACATCTGACAGCCAGTACACTTCTCCAGTTCCGCCTTAAGGCCTTTGCTCATCACAGATTTCCTCCCAGATCACGATTCTCAATCGAAGACGGGCCGCGGGGAATGGTCAGGTCCGATGACGGAAAAAACCTCTGAGATTCCCAATCCACCAGCCTCCCGAGAGTTGTCATCAAGATTACTGAAGCCGTATTAGTTCTTGTCGGTTTTTTCGGAGCCAGTGCAGACGTCGCCCTCGACAGCCAGACGCTGGACACGCTCCCTTACGATATGCTTATCTGAGCCTATCGACGTGCGGATTGCGCTGCGCATTTCATATATCGCGTTCGTGATACGATTGACGGGAGGAGGCTCTGATGAGAAGCGTGTTCGCGTTGATGAGGAGGGTCGGCAGGCAACGGCCTCAGACCATCGAGGCCTCCTCTCCGGAGCATCCCGACGTGATTCCGGACCCGCATGCCGCAGAGCCCGGCGTCATGAGGCGGCCCGAGACGCCCGAGAATGTCCTCTCGCGGCGGGAGAGCGCAAAGACCCAGGCCCTGGAGGGCTTCACCCCGCTCCCAAGATGCCCTCGTTGCGGGACGGCAATAGGCCACAGCCAGATGGAATGCCACGGCTGCGGCATGGAAACCGGATGGCTCTGAGACGACGGCGGCGAACACGCTCAAGGTCAAGAGAGACGAAGCACGCAGGTTGATGTCATGATAACTGAGGGCGCCACCGTCCTCCTCGTCGCTGACAACGGCAGCAGGCACTTGGTCAGAGCGGGGCGCGGGATGATCGATGTGAGAGGGCTGGGCGTCGCGAACGGCGACGCGATCTGCGATTCCGAGTTCGGAGGTGTGGTCTCGATCGCAGGCAGGCCGTTCAGGATCGTCAAGCCGAGCATCAGGGACATGCTCGGAGCGATCGAGCGGAGGGCGCAGATAATCTCGCCCAAGGACGCCTTTCTGATACCCATGTACCTGGACATCGGATGCGGGAGCAGGGTGGCCGAGGCGGGAGCCGGCTCGGGGGCGATGACGCTCGTACTCCTCAAGGCCGTGGCTCCGAGCGGCAGAGTCCACACGTACGAGAACAGGGAGGACCATGCGGCGGTCGCGCGGAGGAACGTGTCCCGATCAGGCCTCGCTGACTGTTGGGACCTCAAGATGGGCGATGTCTGCAAGGGTATCGCCGAGGTCGGACTGGACGCCGCCGTCCTCGACATACCCGAGCCGTGGGAGGCTTTGGACGCGGTGTTCGAGGCGCTCCGCACGGGAGGCCATGTCTGCTGCTATGTGCCGAACGCGAACCAGCTGGAGAGGACCGTGAAGGCCTTGAGGGAAAGGGGCTTCGCAGACGTGCTCTGTTTCGAGACGCTCCAGAGGGAGATGACTGTGCACGACCGCGGGGTCAGACCGAGCTCGGACATGATAGGGCATACGGCGTATCTCGCGTTCGGCAGGAAGCTGTGAAGGCTTCGTCACCTAGAACCGATGACCGGTGAAGCGGCGTGTCGCCGCTCTCCGAGCTAAGAAGTTTGGGATCCCCTTCGAGAAGGGGATCCGCCAGCGCGACGACGCTTCCAGGGCGGTGTCAGCCCGTGTCGTCGAACTCGATCAGGTTGTCAGGGAACAGATACTCGGTCGGGTTCCAAGCGTCCATGCAGCCGTCCCCAACGTCCTCCGACAGCACGAGCACGATCATCGCGCCGTCGTTCCTGTCGGCCTCAGCGGGCAGGTTTCCCGTGTCCACGCTGCCAACCAGTCGAAGCACCACCGAAACGCCTTCGCAGCAGAGCCAAGACGTGCCCTCCGCGAGGACCATCATGCCCTCGCCGATCACCTCGTCGTCATCGACGTCGGGCAGGTATATCAGTGAGAAACTGGTGTCGACCGGCAGGCAATCCCCGACCTCGCCGTCGTGCGCGATGAACCAGAACACGAACTCGGGGCCGGACAGCGAGTACTTCATCGAACCGTAGGCGCCTCCAACGACGACGTCCCCAAACTCGTCCTCCTCGTGGAAGAAGAGGCGGTCAGTCGGCTTGCTGGAGTTGCCTCCCGCTGCGGAGACCGCGGGCACGGAAAGCGCGAAGCCGATCATCAACGCCAGACCGATGCAGAGCATTCGTCCCATTTGTTTCACCTCCTTCCGCTGAGCGGATTATCGGGTGTTACGCCAGCGTCCCCGTGTGGACGCACAGAGGCGGGGAGCTATCGACATGGGTGAAAAGTCGGTCGCCCTGCGCTCGCGCGGGGTGGGAACACTGCGAATCTCGCCTCCGCCCTCTGATTACTCGGGTTTTCCCCCTCGCATATAACATCGCTATAAACCTATAAGAAACCATTGAGGGCCGCGTCGTGAGACGAGCGCGACAGGCTCCCCCTTAAAATCTAAGTATGGCCTACAATCATGCCCTCAAAGGTGTCTGTCGCATGGCTGTTGCTGAGGTCAGGATCACGCTCAAGAAGGGGGTAGCGGACCCTGAGGGGAAGAACACGCTGAAGGCTCTGGAGCTGCTGGGGTTCAAAGGCGTCCGCGAAGTCAGGACGGTGAAGGTCTTCGAGATAGATGTCGAAGGCAAGAAGAAGGACGTCGAGAAGAAGGCCGAGGAGATGTGCAGGAAGCTTCTGGCTAACCCGGTCATACAGAACTACTCCATCACGATCAAGTGAGGTGTCGGATGTCCACGAAGAACCTGTACGTCCGACAGCAGGCCCCGTTCGAGTTGAACGAGATCCGGCTTTCGGACTGCACGGACGAACAACTGATGGAAATCAGCCGGGAGAGCGGGACAGGGCTCTCCCTGGAGGAGATGCGGGCCATCCGGAAGCACTTCGAAGGCAGAGGGAGGCATCCGACCGACGTCGAACTGCAGTCAATAGGCCAAGCGTGGAGCGAACACTGCTGCTACAAGAGTTCGAAGGTGTTCCTCAGGGAGTACGTCTTCGGCATAAACAACAGGCAGGTCATCGACCGCGGCGACGCTGGCGTGATGGAATTCGACAGGGACCACGCCTACGCGCTGAGGATCGAGAGCCACAACCACCCGAGCGCCGTGGAGCCGTACGGAGGCGCTGCCACGGGCATAGGGGGGATACTACGGGACGTGCTGTGCATGGGGGCCCGCCCCGTCGCTCTGGTCGACCCGCTCTTCTTCGGGCCCCTGGACCTTCCCTTGCGCAGGCTGCCCGAGGGCATCAAACATCCGAAGTACCTGCTCGGCGGGGTCGTCGCGGGCATACGCGACTACGGAAACAGGGTAGGGATCCCGACCGTCTCTGGCGGGCTGTGGTTCGACGACAGCTACGTGGGCAACTGCCTCGTCAACGTGGGCTGCGTGGGCATCGCGGAGAAGAAGAACGTCCGCAGGAACGCCGTCCGGGGACCAGGCGACGTCTTGGTGCTCGTTGGTGGCCGGACGGGACGCGACGGCATACACGGAGTGACATTCGCGTCGGCCGTACTCACGGAGGAGAGCGAGACGGAGTCCAGGGGTGCAGTGCAACTCGGCGACCCGATCATGAAGGAGCCCGTCATGCACGCGGTGTTGGAGGCGAACGAGAAGGGCCTCGTGAACGGCATGAAGGACCTGGGGGGAGGGGGACTGTCGTGCGTCGTCGGCGAGATAGCGCTCGCGGGCGGATGCGGGGCCGAGGTGGATCTGACGAAGGTGCCCCTGAAGGAGACTGGGCTGGCGCCGTGGGAGATATGGGTGTCCGAGTCCCAGGAGAGGATGATGCTCTCCGTCTCGCGGAAGAACGTCGACAAGGTCCTGCACATATTCAAGCTCTGGGACGTGCCGGCCACGCCGGTCGGCAAGACCATCAGGGAGAAACGCGTCCGCCTCTACTACGAGGACATCAAGGTGTTCGACCTGGAGCTCGATTTCCTGACTGCGGGCCCCGAGTACTGTCGTCCGTGCGCGATGGACAGGTCGACGCGCAGGCGGAAGGAGCGCGTGCCCAAGGCGAAGGCGCGATACGACACCGCGATCCTGAGGCTGCTATCCGATTTCAACATATGCAACCGTGACTGGGTCATACGGCAGTACGACCACGAGGTCCGCGCGAACACGGTGATCAAGCCCCTGCAGGGGAAGACCGGGCACTGGACCCACGGCGACGCGACCGTGCTCAAACCGGTCGAGGAGTCCTTCAGAGGACTGGCCATCGCGACCTCCTCGAACCCGTTCGCCGTGGCCGCCGACCCTTACAGAGGAGGCAAGGCCTGCGTCGACGAGGTATGCAGGAACCTCGCCGCCGTGGGCGCCCGCCCTCACTCGCTGACCGACTGCCTGAACTTCGGGAACCCCGAGATGCCCGACAGGCTCTGGCAGTTCAGGGAGGCGGTCATCGGCATAGGCGAGGTGGCCTCGGAGCTCAACCTGCCGATCCCCTCGGGGAACGTCAGCTTCTACAACGAGTCACCGAAGGGACCGGTGCTGCCGACCCCGGTCATCCTTGGCTGCGGCATCGTCAGGGACGTCAGGAGATGCGTGACGTCCGAGCTCAAGGGCGAGGAGAACGGGATATTCCTCGTGGGCCGGACAGCCCCGGAGATGGGCGCCTCTTCTTACTACAGGCTCGCGAAAGGCCACTCCTCCAGGGTCCCCGACGTTGACACGGAGGCGTTGAAGGCCGGCATCGACATCGTCACGCAGGGGATAGACAGGGGCGTCATCGTATCGTGTCACGACGTCTCGGACGGCGGCTTGGCCGTCGCCCTCGCCGAGATGTGCATAGGCGGAGACGTGGGCGCGGACATCGACCTGTCAGCCCTCGGCCGCATGAGGTCGGACGCGAAGCTGTTCTCGGAGGGCAACGGCAGGTGGCTCGTGGAGGTCAGGAAGGGCAAGGACAGGCTGCTGCCGAGGGACAGACGGACGACAAGGACGCGGATAGGCGTCGTCGGCGGCGATCGCTTGAGCATGCGCTCGAGCAAGGTGTTGGCTGACGTGCGGGTGGACACGTTGGCCAAGGCGTTCAACTCACCTCTGTGGGGGGCGATGGGATGAAGGTAAGCGACGCGCGGATCTGCGTGCTGAGGATAGAGGGCACTAACTGCGAGGAGGAGTCGTACCAGTGTTTCAGACGCCTCGGCGCGAAGCCGGAGAAGGTGCATCTCAAACAACTCACGGGCACGGACGTCTCCTCCGACGGCAGACGGCACCTCTCCGACTATCACATGCTCGTCATCCCAGGAGGGTTCTCCGCGGGCGACTACGTGCGCGCGGGCGCGATTCTCGCGGCCCGCCTCAAGAGCCGGCTCCCGAAGGAGTTGTCCGAGTTCGTGCGTCAGGGCAAACCAGTGCTGGGCATATGCAACGGGTTCCAGGTGCTCGTGGAGACGGGGCTGCTCCCTGCGATGTCGGGGGTGATGGCGGACGTCCCCGAGGCGGTCCTGGGGACGAACGACTCGGCCAGGTTCGAGTGCAGGCCCACGCTCCTCAAGAAGGTCAACCGGGGAAGATGCGTCTTCACCTCGAAGATAGCCACCGACAGGATATCGCTAATACCGTCCGCGCACGCAGAGGGCAAGTTGATGTTCCCCCTCGACAGGGCCGCGAAGACGGTCAGGGAACTGGAGGAGAACGACCAGATAGTGTTCAAGTACGTCGACCCTGAAGGCCGGCTGGCGGGCTACCCCTGGTGCCCCAACGGCTCGACGGAGAACATCGCCGGGCTGTGCAACCGCGACGGCAACGTCTTCGGCATGATGCCGCATCCCGAGCGCGTGTTCTTCAGGTTCACCCATCCCGACTGGACGAGGAACCCGGACGGCGCCGGCGACGGCCGCGCGGTGTTCGAGTCTGTGCTGGAGTACATGTCGAAAAGGCTGTGAGCGGGGTCAGAGCGAGACGACGAGCTCCACCTGGTCGCCGTCCCTGAGCCCGAGGGACCTCCTGAGATGGTACTTGCATATGACCTCGATGATGTCGGTGTGATGCGACCTCACCGGCAGCACCACGGCGCACTCCATGTTGTGTATGGTGGCGAGGAAGCATTTCACGTCGCCGAACGTCCGCCCCTCCTTCTCGAAACCCTTGATGATTATGCCCTCGGAGCCGCGCAGGACGTCCACCTTCGGCAGCTCAGGATGCGATATCTTCAGGTTGAGCGTCCCCTCGTACGGCTTGAACCAGAGCTTCTTCTGGAACTGCTCCGCGTAGGCCTCCTGGTTGACGTAGTACTGTCCCTCGCCGAGTCCCGAGGACACGACGCCGATTATGACCAGGTGGTCCTTCATCTCGAAGATCCGCTGGTAGTCGGAGTACTCCTTCCTGAGGAGGTCGAACCCCTTGTCCGTCAGCTTTATCCTCTGCCTCCTGGCGCCGAGGTCCCTCTCAATCAGCCCCTCGCCCAGCAGCTCGAGTATCTTCTTCGAAGCAGACTGTTGGCTTATTTCGAGCACGTTCCCGAGCTCACGCGACGATATCGCGATGTAGTCGTGGACGCCCCCCATCAGCGCTATGTGCTTCAGCGTGGCAATCTGCTTCTCGTGCATGGCGTCCTTCGGATTAGCGAAGCTCGATAATAGCTTTTCTACCGCATCCAGCCGACCGGACGGGGCATAAGCGACGATCATTCCGCATCTGGGCCGGTCATCACGAGGTATCTCTCGCTCCTCAGCCTCAGCACGGGTATCCGCAGACGCCTCAGCTGCGAAATCAGCTCCCGGTCGTTCGTGACGACCGCCGCCGACCATCTCTTCGCGACGTCGATGACGCCCTGGTCTCCCCGAAACGACGTCTCGGCGACCTCGTACTTGCCCGAGAGAGCAAAGGCGGCCTTGGCCCCCGCGTCCTCGAGGCCCGAGAGCTCGTCCACAACGGAACTCGGCACGATGACGGGGATGTCGCCGAGCAGCCGCGCGATCTCCATGTCGATGTTGAACTTGAACTGGAACGGCATGAGAAGGGCGTTGGCATCAAGGACGACCGCCTTAACCAATCGGCATCACCCGGAGGGCTACTCCACGATCCCGTACCCGATCAACCGCCACTTGCTGGCGATCCTCCGGGATATCGCGATGCGCTGGTCCTTCTCTACGCACACGGGTATCTTCAACGTGATCTCGGCCGAGTCGGCCCGGCCGCTCTTGACGACGCCGACCGTCGTGGCCGTGCCCACGCTAAGCATCAGCGGCTCGTTCGTCTTCAGGGCGTCGACCGCGAGGTCCGAAGAGACGCCCACGACGCGTTTCAGGAGCTCCGTCTTCACCGACAAAGACTCCGTCACCGGCGGCAGCGTCCCCGGCTTGCCCGCGATCCTGCCGACGAGCGAGTCGGATTTCGCGAACGATGGGTCGAGGCCGGTGCCTATCGCCACGAGGCCCCCGGGGGTCGCCTCGTCGAGCTTGAGCGTGCCCGCGACGAGCGACCGCACGGTCGTCGTCATCGGCTCCCAGGAGACTCCGCGGCTCGATTCCACCTTCCTCCCAGGACGTATCTCGACCTCGTCCCCGACCTTGATGCTCCCGTGCATAATCGAGCCGCCGATCACGCCGCCCTTCAGGGCGTCCAGCTTGGTCCCTGGGGCGTTGACGTCGAAAGACCTCGCCACGTACATCCTCACGGGTTTCGTCTTGGAGTAGTCGGGGGTCGGTATGACCTTCTCGATGGCCATTATGAGCATGTCTATGTTCATGTTGTGATGCGCGGAGATCGGTATGATGGGGGCGTCCTCCGCTATCGTGCCCTTGAGGAACTTCCTGATCTCATCGTGGTTCTCCAACGCCTGCTCCTTGGTCACGAGGTCGACCTTGTTCTGGACGACGATGATCTTGTCCACGCCGATTATGCTGAGGGCCATGAGGTGCTCCCTCGTCTGCGGCTGCGGACACGGTTCGTTCGCCGCCACGAGGAGCAGCGCGCCGTTCATGATGGCCGCGCCGGACAGCATCGTGGCCATCAGCGTCTCGTGGCCAGGGGAGTCGACGAACGACACGGCGCGCAGCAGCTCGCAGTCGCTGTTGCACGATGGGCATGTCGGCTGGTTCGTGTAGCAGTTCGGCCCCTCGCAGCTGTTGCACTTGTAGAACGCGGCGTCGGCGTATCCGAGCCTTATCGATATGCCGCGCTTGACCTCTTCGGAGTGCCTGTCCGTCCACTCGCCCGTCAGAGCCTTCGTCAGCGTGGTCTTGCCATGGTCGACATGGCCGATCATGCCGATGTTCGTCTCTGGCTGAACGGGAACATTCATTCCTCTTTCTTCTCCTCTTTGTTGATGATCTCGGCCACGGGCTTCGCGCCGTGCTGTGTGATCTTCATGTTGATCTGCACCGTGTCCGGGGACACCGCGCTGCCCCTGAAGCTCTTCTTCTTCCTGAGCCCGCGCTCCGGGGACCTGAAACCTATGCTCTTGGAGACCAGCAGCTTCTTCCTCCGCGGCCCAGGCAGGTCCGCCCTCATCGGGAAGCCGTCCTTGTCGCTCCCTCCGGTGATCGTGAGCTTGTAGCCAGGGAGGCCGACGAATATCCCGTCGATGACATCGCCTATCCTCTTGCCTATGAGCGAGTTCGCATGATGCCCGGCCACGGGCGTCTGGTAGGACTTCCCGTCCTTCGTGTCGCTTATCACGGCTCTGAACTCTGCCAAACAATCCACTCCGGTGTTGCAGGACGCCCTAATGCGCAAGGAGTTATATAGGTTTCGGGCGTCAGATCGTGTGCTGGAGTGCCCTATCCGACGCGCGCATCAACTGCCCCAAAAAGGGTTCTCCTTCCGCTTTATCCGGACGACCTGGTCGAGCACCTCGCTCTCGTCGGCGGACAATCTCTGCCCGGAAAGCTGCCCGACGTGCCCCTCGGGTATGTCCACCAGCAGCACGTCCTCCACATCTATCTGCCTCCCGACCGTCACATCGTCGATCGCCACCGCGACCTCCTCACCCATCCGGGCCTCGCGGAGCGTCTTGTCGCCGCTCCTGAGGCTCCTTATGCGCCCGACGTCGCGGCCGTCCTCCCGCATGAGCGACTGCCCGGGCCGTATCCTGCCCGCGAGCACGCGTACGCCCACGATGGCCGGCTTGCTGACCCTGAACACGTGGTCCCGGAGTATGACGACCTTGCCGGGGAACGATATGTCCAGCCTGCTCTGCGCCTCGAGCTCCCTGGAACGCTCGTCACACCAGGTCCTGTAGTCCTCGAGGAGCCTGTAGACGACGTTGTTCTCGAATATGATGACGCCGTTCTCCCTCGCGGCCTCCCGGGCGTCGGCGTTGACGTCGACATTGAACGCGAACACGGCCCAGTGCAACGGGTCGTCGAAGTTCGATGCCTCGATCACATCCTTCCTCGACACCTTCCCGATGCCTATCTTCCTGATGGGCATGTCCACCTCCTTGGCCTCGAAGGCGAGGGCCTCCAGCGAGCCTATTGTGTCGCCCCTGACGATGATGCCCTGTTCCGACAGGTCTACGTCGATGGAGCTCTCCTGCTTGACCGCCTCGACGGCCTCCTCCAGGTTCTCCCCGGCGACCTTAACCAGCCCGCCGGCCATGGCGTCCTCGAGGCCTGGCGCGACGATTCTTATGCCGGAGGCAGCGGAGACAGCGTCCACGTTGTCGAACCGTTGGCTTGGGTCCCTGATCTCGTCCAAGGGTTTGGGGCGGAGCAGCGCCCTCACCTTCGTCCGTATCGGCTCGCCCTTGGACGAGGAGAGGACTATCGTGTCACCGACGCTGACAGTCCCCTTGTACACGATGGTGTCTATCGCGGTGCCGATGCCCCTGTCCTCCTTGACCTCCAGCACCGTGCCCTCCCCCGGGCCCTCTTCGGTGTCGAGCTCGGTCTCCAGGAACCTCTGTGCCAGACCTATGAGTATCATCAGAAGGTCGGGTATGCCCTCCCCGGTCTTCCCGCTGACCGGGACGATGGCCACCGACTTCGTGAAGTCGCTTATCCTGTCGAACCTGTCGGCGCTGAACCCGCCGACCTCGAAGAACCGTCCCGAGATGGCGTACAGGCGCTCGTCGAGCTCCGAGACGACCCTGGCGTCCTGGGCGGCGAGCGACTCGCCGATCGGCTTGCCCCTCTGCGCCCGCCAGCCGGGTATGAGGTCGATCTTGTTCGCGGCGACGACGAATGGCGTCCTGAGGCGTTTGAGTATGTTGACGGACTCCACGGTCTGTGGCTTGAAACCCTCGTTCACGTCGATGACCAGCACCGCGAGGTCGGCCAACGCCCCCCCGCGGCTGCGGAGGCTGACGAAGGAGTAGTGGCCCGGGGTGTCGATGAAAAGGAGCCCCGGAACGCTGAACCTCCTGGCGCCTATGAGCGAGCCGCACAGCGACGATATCGTCTCGAGCGGCACGTCCGTAGCGCCTATGTGCTGCGTGATGCCGCCGGCCTCCCTCGAGACCACCTTGGTACCCCTGATCTTGTCGAGGATCGTCGACTTGCCGTGGTCCACGTGTCCCAGGACTGAGACTATTGGCTGTCGTGCGGGCACAGATTCGCCAAGACCGGGACCATATATGAACTTAACCCGATAGGAAGGCGCCAGCTCGCGCAGGGTGGTCCTACTCGGGCTCGAAAAGCCATTCCTCGCCGGGCATATCGTGCTTGTGCAGCTCGTAATCGTTGAAGAACAACGCTATCTCGCGCTTGGCGCTCTCCGACGAGTCGGAGCCGTGGATGACGTTCCTGCCCGTCACCTGCGCCAGGTCCCCTCGGATCGTGCCCGGGAGCGCGTCCTGCGGGTTGGTCTTGCCCATCATCGACCTCACCACGGCGACGGCGTTCTCCCCCTCGAGCACCATGCACACGACCGGGCCTGATGTGATGTACGACAGCAGCGGGGCGTAGAACGGCTTGCCCTTGTGCTCTCCGTAGTGCCGCTCCGCCAGCTCGCGCTGTATCCTCATCATCTTCATGCCGCATATCTTGAAGCCCCGCTGCTCGAAGCGGGAGACTATGTCGCCGACGAGGGCCCTCTCGACCCCGTCGGGCTTGACCATAACGAACGTCCGCTCCCTCATCCGTCCTCTCCCCCGTCGTCCTCGGCCTCCGGCCCGGGGGCCTCCTCGTCCTGCGCCCCCTCGATGACGGGCTCGTCCTCGTGGCCCTTCTTGACCTTGCGGACCTTCTTGGGAGCTGGCTCCGGCTCGCTGGCCTTCATCCTCGTCTGCTTCTCCCGCGCGTGCCAGGTCGTCCATGTCGTCCGCCTCGGCACCCGCTTCAGCTCTATCATGTTCTTGAAGCACTTCGATGTGCAGAACTGATAGACGACGCCATCTCTCCTCACGTACATCCTCCCGGTCCCAGGCTCTATCTCGTGACCGCAGAACGTACAAACCCTTCGCTCCACCATTGAGACTCACCTCTGTAGATTGGCTGCAGGACGCTAGCGGACGCTCAGCTTGCGCGCCTCTCTCGAGGTCTCCTTGAGCATCAGCACGTCGCCGACCCTGACGGGGCCCATCACGTTCCTCGTGATGATCCTGCCCTTGTCCCGGCCGTCGAGGACCCTCACCTTGACCTGCGTCGCCTCGCCCGTCATGCCAGTCCTGCCTATGATCTCCACGACCGTCGACGGTATGCTGTCCTCGGCCATCTGTCACACCTACTTCTTCAGCGCCTTGAGCTTCTCCGCGAGCTCGTCCAGCGCGGGCTTGCCTTTCGCGGCGTCCATTACCGCCACGGCGGCGGTCGGCTTCTCCAGGCCGCAGGCGTTCCCCAGCTCGGCCTTCGCGGGCACGTACGCATACGGCACGCTCTTCTCCTCGCACAAGGCGGGGATGTGCATCAGTATCTCGGGTGGGGACACGTCCTCGGCCATAACGACGAAGACCGCCTCGCCACGCTCTACGAGCTTCGTCACCTCGTTCGTCCCCTTCCTCACCTTGCCGCCGTCCCTGGCGAACTCCACGATGTCGTACGCCTTGTCGACAAGCTCCTTCGGCATCTCGAACTTAACATACACTGGCTTCGTCACGTTGACACCTCCTTCAGGTGCTACCGCACCATCATCATTCACAGGCTCCTTCGGTTGAAAAGAGCAGGAGTGCAGTAGATGCTCATCGTATAAAAGGCTTGCTGACCGCGCCCAGCGGGCCTACCGCTTCCTCAGCCTCGGGTTGAATATCTCGTCCAGAGACTCGCCTATCAGGTAGAACGCCATGATCAGCAGGACGATGCAGGCGCCGGGGGCGAGTATCCACCACCACGCGAACGAGTTGAACGCGCTGTACTCGTACGCCTCCTCCAGCATCATCCCCCAGCTTATCACGTTGGGGTCGCCGAAACCGAAGAAGTCGAGGAACGCCTCGGAGAATATCGAGTTGGCGATGAGCAGTATCGTGTTCGCGAATATGAGCGGGAAGACGTTGGGGCTTATGTGCTTGCGGATGACATGGAAGTCGCCCGCGCCTATGGCCCGGGCCCTCTCCACGAAGCCCATCTCCTTGACCGAGAGCACCTGGGCACGGACTATGCGGGCGGTCGAGGGCCAGCTCGTTATGCCTATGACGATGATGACGTTGTTGAACGACCTGCCCATCAACGACGCCAGGACGATCATGAGGGGGAACCACGGAAGGACCAGGAAGAAGTCCGTGAAGCGCATGAGGAGCTCGTCCGAGAACTTCCCGAAGAAGCCCGCCGCTATGCCCACGGACGTGCCGATGACTATCGATATCAGGGATGCCAGTATGCCCACGAGCAACGATGCGCGCGCGCCCCACACGGTGAGCGAGTAGACGTCCTTCCCGTTGTAGTCGGTGCCGAAGAGATAGTCCAGCGACGGAGGGGCGTACACGGGGTTCGTCCTCGCCCATGTGGTGGAGTTCGGGTTGTCGTGCGTGGCGAGAACCGGCGCGAATATCGCCATGACCAGGAAGAACAGGAACAGGTAGAGGCCGGCCATCCCGCTGACGTTCGCCCTGTACTGCTTCCACGTCTTCAGGCTCGACCTTATGAGCAGGCGGGCGCGCTCCTTGCGTCTCTCGTTCATGACGCGGCCGCTGAGGCTTGAACGATACATGCGGGACAGTTTGCTGGAGCTCATATCTTCAACCTCGGGTCGAGCCTGAACAGCGTCATGTCCGCGATGAAGTTGGCGAGCACGACCGCGATCGCCTCCAGCATGAACGCCGCCTGCAGGACGGGATAGTCGTAGGCGAGCACGGCCTCGTATGTGAGATAGCCCAGGCCTTGATACGAGAAGATCACCTCGATCATGATGGCGCCGCTTAAAATCCACCCCACGTTCATGGCCACGACGGTGACGATAGGCAGCATCGCGTTGGGCATCGCGTGGTGCTTGAGGACCTGGCGGCCCTTGAGCCCCTTCGCCACGGCCGTCACCATGTATTCCTCCGTCAGCACGTCGACGAGGGAACTCCGGGTTATTATCGAGAACGCGGCGATCGATTCGATCACCAGGGCAAAAAGAGGGAGCAGGACATGGAATGTCCTGTCCCAGACCTTGCCCAGGAGGTCCATGTCGTAGTAGTTGTCGCTGAACTCTCCATGGGTTGGCCATTCGGGGATGTATTTCGAGAATAGCGTAAGCAGCACCAGCGCGAAGAGGAACGTCGGGATGCAGTAGAAGACGAGGAAGAACGTGCCGCCCACACGGTCGAACGCAGAGCCCCTGCGCCACGCGGCGGCCCTACCGAACAGGACGCCCGCGAAGATCGATATCACGGTACCGACGCCGACGAGCACGAAGGTCTTCAACACGTAGGGACCTAAGAGATCGTCCACTGGCACGCCCGTGCGGAAGCCCACGCTCTCCCCGAGCTCCCCCATGAACGTCTGCTTGAGGTAGAGCAGGAACTGAATGGGCAGAGGCTCGTTGAGGCCGTAGTAGTCCGCGAGCCGCTCCCTGGTATCGGCGTCCGCGCCCTTGGGTATGAGGATGTGCGTGACATCTCCGGGCATCACCCTGAACAACAGGAAGTTGAAGCTCAGTATCAACACTATGGAGATGAATACGTAGAACAGCCGCCTCGCGAAGTATCCTCTGAAGCTCTTAGGCGTTCGAAATCACCCCGAAGTGTAACCAGCCTCGTCCCGGATCATGCCAAGTATCCTCGAACACAGACTTCTGGACTGGCGGTCAGGGCAGGCGTATGTCCTCTTCCTCCTTCTTCGGACGGCCACCGCCTTTCCTGCGGCGCGCCATCATCACGACGGCCACGGCGACGGCCGCTATCACCACGATCGCGAGCACTATCAGCAACGTTGAGCCGCCTCCCGTAGGCTCGACGACGGTCAGCAGTATCGTCGCGTTCGTCCAATTGGCCCCGTCACTCGTGTGCGCCGTCACGGAGAACATCGCCACGCGCTTGTACGTGTGCGAAGCCGTCGTCTCGAAGCCCTGACCAGTGTTCGAGACGTTCGCCGAGTAGTCGTCCGAACCGTCGCCGTACGTAACCAGTATCGAGACGGGATCGCCCTCGACGTCCTTGCCCGTGACGGTGAACATCATCTCGGAGTCGCGTTCGCCCTTGATAGAAGCCGGCGCGATCCTGACGTTCGACGGTGGCGCGTTGCCCCCAGGCGCGATTATCGTGGCCGTATTCGTCTCCCTGGTCCCGCCAGCTGCGTCGGAGACGGTGATGTTCATCATGTACTCGCCCGGCGCGTCGAACATGTGCGTCACGGATATCTCGCCGTCGCTCGGTACGGCGCCCGTGACGTTCGAACCGTCG
The DNA here is from genome assembly GCA_041554135.1 of Thermoplasmata archaeon. Lineage (GTDB taxonomy): Archaea > Thermoplasmatota > Thermoplasmata > UBA10834 > UBA10834 > UBA10834. The sequence continues at coordinate 41,197 of JBFFML010000011.1, forward strand.
CCGAAATCCAGGTGATACTCCATGGCCGCGCCTTCGGGGTCCTCCGCGTACGCTGTCACCTCGAGCGACACGTTCGCGGAACCCGCCACGTTGTCGAGTATGACGAACGGCGGCTCATCCGATGACATCGGGACGAGGTCGAAGTAGAGATCGTTCGCGGTCCAGAAATTCGACAACGCGCGCCCAGGGTGAGCGGTCCAATCGCCCCACCCAGAGAAGTGGTCCGTCCTCCAGGCGGTGCACTCGTACGGATACGCCGTCACGATGAACGCAGCGTCCCGGTACATCATCCTCTGACAGTTGATGACGTACTCCAGCCTCTTCACTGGGTCGACCTCCAAGACTGAGAGCGTGTAGTTCTCGTCGTAGGCAGGGTTGGAGTACCAGTTCTCCGACCATCCGTCGAGCGCATCGGTGCACTGCACGTAGAGCAGGTAGTTCGGGTCCGGGTCGCCGCTCCAATAAGTCAGCATCGTGTCGAACTGGCCGCCGTAGACCAGCGTGCCCCACAGGGCCGTGTCGACATACATCGGCTCGATCGCGATACCTATCTTCGCCCACTCCTCCACGAGGAACTGCGCCGTGGCCCTGTCCTCGATTATCTCCTGTTCGACCACCATGTCGAACCGCAGCTGTAGGTCGTCGCCGGCGTTGTTCCACGGGTGGCCCTCAGGAGCGTACCTGACGGTGTGGGCGTCGTTCCAGACATAACCCGCGTCGTCGAGTATCTCGTTCGCCCTGTCGAGGTCGTATTCGTACACCTCGTCACCCTCCGGTTCCCAGTACCAATATGGGAATATGGGCGACAGTATGGTCGAGCCGATCTCGCCGAGCCCGCGGTAGACGTGGTCCACGATGAACTCCTTGTCCGTCGCATGGGCCATGGCCTGTCGCACGGCGAGGTCGCGCCGGAGGTTGTTCTGTCCCGAGGCGTCCTTCATCGAGATGCCGATCTCGACTGAATAGCCCGTGCACTTCCGCCCTGCGTGCGTTTGGATCTTGTCCGTGGGGTTCTTGTCGAGCCAATCGACGAGGCTCGTATAGGTCGGTGCGTCGAACTGCGCGATGTCAATCGCGCCGCGCTGAAGGTCCGCCAGCAACGCGGCTGGCTCGAGGTAGTTCTCGAGGACGAGCCTGTCGAACTGTATCTCCTTGCCGTACTCAGCGGGGGCGTGGTATCTCTCGTTCTTGTAGAGTATGAGCCTGTCGCCCCTCAGGAACTCGGAATACGTCTCGTCCGTGCACTTGAAGGGGCCCGAACCTATGGGTTTGGGGTTCGTATGGGCGAATCCGGCGTCGATGTAGTGGATGTCTTTCCAGTAATGCTCGGGCACGATCGGCATCATCAGGCTGTCGCCGAAAGAGCAGGCCACGGGCTCGCCGTCCTTGGCGAAGTGGAGTCGAACGGTGTACTGGTCCACTTTCTCCACGCTCTGTACCAGCAGGGTGTACGGCTGATAGGCCCACATCGCGACCCACTTGTCCCCTATCTGGTAGTTGAAGGTGAAGACGACATCGTCAGCGTCAACGGGCTCGCCGTCATGCCAATACGCGTTGCGCGTAAGGTTGTACTGCCACACGGAGCCGTACGGCTCATAATCCGCCACGATGTTCCAGCTAACGGCCAGGTTCGGCTTCGGCTGTAGGTCCTCGTCGAGACAGATCAGATAGTCGTAGACGAGGCCGTAGAAGATGTACGCGTTGTCGTTGATGCCGATGAAAGGGTTGAGGCTGTCGATGGATTGCACCATGCCTATGCGAAGCGTCGACATGACGTCGGCGGCTTCGGCCTCGTCCGGAACGTACAGCATCATCGAAAAGACGAGCACGCACGTCAACACGAACACTAAGGCCAGTCTTGCTGGCTTTGAACAAAACCTACTGAGAAACGTTCGATAACAGACACACTTATTTGATTCACTGCTGCTGTTCTTCAGCCTCCCACATTCCCCCGGCTAAGGATCTTGAGGCCCGAAGGGCCCAACGAAGTCCATTAAACGCCGTTTACAGTGATAACCTTTTCCCGCGGACGTCGGCCGATAGGCCATTGGACTCGTCGGGTCATGGCTCATCGCCGTGCGACACCACCGTGTGGAGCGAGAAACTATATCAGCAGCGGCATTGCTCACCCATCGGAGCCACATGACCGAACCGCACATCAAGTTCCAGCCTTTGGGAAGAAAGAGCTTGACCCGTCCGGGCTCCACGCTGTTGGAGCAGGCGAACGAGACTGGAGTCTCTCTGGAATCCATCTGTGGGGGCCTGGGTAGATGCGGCAAGTGCAAGGTCCGGGTGGTCGACGGCGCGGATATGCTATCGCCGATCGTCGCGGTCGAGGAGAAGGTTCTGACGCCAGCCGAGATCGCCTCAGGTTTCAGACTGTCGTGTCAGGCGAGGATCGTGTCTCACGGCGACATCACGGTGAGCATCCCCGAGGGCAGCCTGAGAGGTCATCACAGGCTCTTGGCCTCTGGGGTCGAGCCGGACATCCCCTTGAAGCCGGCAATCCGCAAGATCGTCCTCAGGATACCGCCCGCGACCCTCAGCGACATAAGGGCCGACGACGACAGGCTGCTCGACATCCTGAACTCCGAGGCGGCGGTCACGGCCAACATCGCTCAGGGAGTTCACAGGAGCATACCACAAGCGCTGAGGGAGAAGTCGTGGGAGACCACTGTGACGCTCTATCGGGGCGAGGAGCTCATAAGGATAGACCCTGGAGACACGTCCAAGGACCTTCTGGGCGTCGCCGTCGACGTGGGGACGACGAAGCTCGCGGCGTACCTCATAGATCTGACGTCCGGGAGGATGCTCGGGCACGATAGCCAACCAAACCCCCAGATACCTTTCGGGGAGGACGTCATGTCACGCATAACGTTCGCGTCGAGGAACGCCGACGGGCTTCAGAAGCTCCATGGGGCGGTGGTCGCGGAGGTGAACGCCATGATCCGCTCCCTTTGCGACTCCGTCGGCAAGGAACCATCGGACGTGATGGAGGTCATGATGGTTGGAAACACGGCGATGCACCACATGTTCTTCGGCATACCGCCGGAACACCTCGCTGCCGCGCCGTACGCCCCGGCCGTCAGGACATCGATATCGGTCGACCCGATCCACCTGGGCGTCGACATCTACCCGTTCGGCAAGGTGAGCGCGCTGCCCAACATAGCCGGGTTCGTGGGAGCCGACGCGGTCGCCGCCCTCGTGTCTTCGGGCCTGCACGATGATGACGACATCGGGATGATGATTGACATAGGAACGAACACGGAGATCATAGCTGGCAACAAGGAGAGGCTCGTCTGCTGCTCATGCGCCTCCGGGCCGGCTTTCGAGGGCGCGCACATAAAGCACGGCATGCGGGCGGCGACGGGCGCCATAGAGCGCGTGTCCATCGAACCCGGTACTCTGAGGGTCCATCTGAGGACGATCGACGACGCCCCACCGAGAGGCGTCTGCGGCTCAGGCATAGTGGACGCGTTGGCCGAGATGTTACGGTGCGGCGTGATATCCAGCTCCGGCAAGATCGTCGGAGGGGAGGAGCAGGGACGTGTGCGCAGAGACGCGGACGGCAAGGCAGAGTTCATACTCGCGACCTCCGAGGAGACGGGGAACGACTCGGAGATCACGGTGACGCAGGGAGACATCCAAGAGATACAGCTGGCCAAGTCGGCCATATTCACCGGCGTCTCCGCGCTGGTCAGGCGTCTCGGGATAGGCTACTCGGACATAAGCACGATCTACGCGGCGGGGGCGTTCGGCACATACATAGACGCCACGAGCGCGATGGCGATCGGCATGTACCCCGACATACCCGTCGAGAGGATCGCGTTCATCGGCAACGCAGCGGGCTCAGGGGCGCGGATGGCGTTGAAGTCCGTGGACGCGCGAGCGCTCGCCGACCGACTATCGAAGAAGGTGGAGTACATCGAACTCGCGTCCGAGCCAGACTTCCAGAGCGAGTTCGCGAAGGCGATGTTCCTGCCGCACAGGGAGCTGGATCGGTTCCCGAACTTCCGCACCTTCGTCTATGAACCTGACCCCTGACGCACTACGGCGACCGAAGAACGGTCGACCCCGGGGCGCGCGTTTCGAATAACGTGCGTCCTATTGACAGGATTTTATACCCCTTTCGAAGGAATTCGTGGGGTTTAAGTAAAGCACTTGTCATTGGGGTTACATCCGAGATTCCGATGCGTCGCATCGGGACCGGGGGCTGAAGTGAACCAAGATGAAGACCGTTGTTTTAGGCGTGGGAGCAGTCGGCTCCGTCGTGGCTGATATCCTCGCGAACTCCGTGGAGTTCGACGAGGTCGTTCTGGCGGACATAGACCTTGAGAAGGCAGCGAGGATGGAGAAGCGGATCTCGAACGACAAGGTATCGACCATGAGGATCGACGCTTCGGACACGAAGGGAATGGCTGAGGCGTTCAAGGGGAAGGACCTCGTCCTCAACGGCGTCATCCCTCGATTCAACTTCAACATCATGGACGCGTGCCTAATGGCCAAGGCGAGCTATGCCGACATGGCGAGCGACATATTCCTGTCGAAGGAGAAGCCCGGGGAGATAGTGAAGGAGCCGCCGATGCAGTACCAGGCGAGGAAGTACACGGAGGACTACGAGAAGGCCGGGATCATCGGCATGCTCGGCATGGGCTGTGACCCCGGGGTGTCCAACATCTTCGCGCGGATGGCGGCCGACAAGATGGACAGGGTCAAGGAGATCCTCGTCAGGGACGGCGACAACGGCTATGTCGAGGGATATGACTTCGCCCCGCTCTGGTCGCCTGAGACACTGATCGAAGAGGTGCTCATGGACGCCATGATCTACAAGGACGGACACTACACCAAGGTCCCTCCGTTCAGTGGCAAGGAGATGTTCGACTACCCGGACCCCGTCGGCAGGCTCCCCGTGTACAACGTGGACCACGAGGAGCAGGAGACCCTCCCCACATACATAGGCGAGGTCCTCGGGAAGGGGTGCGACTACTGCGACTTCAAGATCGCGCTGGGGGACGAGTATGTCGACGCCATCAAGACGATAGGCAAGCTCGGCCTGGACAGCCCGAAGAAGATCGACGTCAAGGGCGCGATGGTCGCGCCAAGGGACGTCGTGTCAGCATGCCTCCCCGACCCGTCGACTCTCGGGGACAGGGCGAGGGGCGACATGGCCATAGGCACGATCACCAAGGGCGAGAAGGACGGCAAGGACGTGGCGTACTACATCTACACCTCCATGAACCACGAGGACTGCTGGAACAAGTACAAGCACAGCGCCACGGCTTACACCGTCGGCGTGCCGCTCGCGATCGGCGCGATCCTGTTCGCACAGGGCAGGATAGGGCAGAAGGGCGTGTTCCCGCCGGAGATGCTCGACCCGCAGCCCTTCGTGGAGATGCTGCCCAAGTACGGCATGAACTGCATCGAGAAGAAGCTCTGACCGTACCGTCCTGGGAACGGAGCCGATCCCGTAGGCTCCCGCCAAACCTCTTCCGTCCGCGTTATTCAGTTACTGCAATCAGGTTTTTATCCCGACAGTCATACGGGGCGGCATGGCGGAAGGGGACAGCCGCATCCGCAGGTTCTACCTGTTCAGGGCCCTCACGTCGTTCACTCTCTGGATGCCTTTCTGGACGCTCTGGGCCTACCAGAACCTGGAGGACGTGTTCCTCATAACGATCGTCGACGCGGCGTTCTGGGGAACGATGATAGGGCTCCAGATACCGGCCGGGCTCATCGGGGACAAATACGGCAGGAAGGCGGCGCTGTTCATCGGGGAGCTGCTGTTCGCCCTGGGCGTCCTGACCTTCGGCCTGAGCACAGAGTTCTGGCAGTACGTCCTGTCCAACATAATATGGGCGCTCGGCGTATGCTTCATAGTCAGCGGTGACACGCCGTTCGTGTACGACACGCTGCTGGAAGTGAAGAGGGCTCCAGAGTTCACGCAGGTGATGCTCACCGCGACCGTGGTGACTTTCACCATGAGCGCTGCGGCCTGCGCCGCGGGAGGCATACTCGTCGACTTGACGGGGCGCCTCGAAATAACGCTCATAGTCGCCGCGCTGATCGCCATCGTGGGGTCGTTCACCGTCTTCCTGCTCCGCGAGCCGAAAGTGGACCGCAGCAAACTGGTCTCCATGAAAACGCATCTTGGCGTCGGGCTGAAGACGGTCCTGAGCTCGCGAGCGATAATGATACTCATCCTGTTCCAGATCGTGATAGAGATCGCCGTGTACGTCATGGCGATATTCAGGTCGATCTACATGAACGAGGACCTCGACCTGAGCTTCCTGTGGATCGGCCTCCTGTTCTCGACCTTCCTGTTGGTGGCAGCCGTGGTCATACTGTTCGCCCGGAGGATCGAGAGCGTCCTTGGCGAGAGGTACTCCCTGGTCTTCCTGTACGTCGCCGTCCTGTCGTCCCTCCTCGTCGTGTTCATAGTCCGGTCCCCCGTCGCGATCGCGATGCAGTACCTCATATACATCGTGGCCGGGGTGCAGGGACCGATCATCAACGGCTACATCAACCGGAGGGTCGACTCCGAGCATCGGTCTACGATCATGGCGATAGCCACGTTCACATTCACCCTGTTGCTCGTCGCCGTCGAGGTCGGGGCGGGGTACGTCGCGACGGCCTGGGGGTTGATCGAGAGCCTGCTCGTCCTCGCCGTGCTCAGCGCGCCGATTGCCGTGGCACTGCTCGTCCTATGGGGGAAGGAGCTAGAGAAGGAGCGCGCAAGCGGGATATCCGCCGTGGGCGGTTGAGGCGAGCGGAGACGGGAAAGATGTTCTGTCCGGTCGATCCCGGACAGAAAAAATGGGGGGAGGATATTTCGACCCGTATCTGGGCACCGCCCTAATAAATGTTATCATTATCGATACCGATAACCCTGGACCGTAGCGAGCGACGCCGTCCGGACGATGTCCACCGACGCCACGCTCACTTCCTGGCCGCGAGCTCCCTCTCCTTCTCGGCGACGCGCAGCTTCGTCGCGATCACGGTGTCGTGGTTCAGGGACATGCTGTCTATGCCCTGCTCGACCAGGAAGTCCGCGAACTCGGGGAAGTCGGACGGTGCCTGGCCGCATATGCCGATCTTCCTGCCCTTGGCCTTGGCCGTCTTGATAACGCTGGCGATGAGGCTCTTGACCGCGGGGTTCCTCTCGTCGTACAGGTGCGAGACCAGCTCGGAATCGCGGTCTAGGCCGAGCGTCAGCTGGGTAAGGTCGTTCGAACCTATCGAGAAACCGTCGAAGACGTCCGCGAACTCGTCCGCGAGCAGCACGTTGCTGGGTATCTCGCACATGACGTAGATCTCGAGCCCGTTCTCACCCTGCTTGAGCCCGAACTCGGCCATCGTCTCTATTACCTTTCGCCCCTCGTCCGGTGTCCTGCAGAACGGCACCATCACCTTGACGTTGCGCATGCCCTTGCGGTCCCTGACGCGCTTCAGCGCCGCGCATTCCAGGGCGAAAGCGGGCTTGAACTTGGGGTCGTAGTATCTGGACGCTCCACGCCAGCCCATCATCGGGTTGAACTCCACCGGCTCGTACAGCTTCCCACCCAAAAGGTTGGCGTACTCGTTCGTCTTGAAGTCGGACAGCCTCACGATGACGTCCCGCGGATAGAACGTCGCGGCTATCTTGCCCACGCCCCAGGCGAGCTTGTCGAGGAAGTACTCCGTCTTGTCGTCGTACCCCTGCGTCCTCTCCTCTATCTGCGCGACTATCCTGGCGACCTCCGCGTCCTCCGCCGCCCTCTCCTGCAGCCTGCCGAACTCCACCAGGGCCAGAGGGTGGATGCCTATGTGTGATGCGATGATGAACTCCAGGCGCGCGAGGCCCACGCCGTCGCACGGCACCTGGCCCTGGGTGAACACGTGCTCCGGCACCGCCACGTTCATGAAGACCTTGGTCTTCGTGGACGGTATCGCCTTGAGGTCTCTCCTGTCTATCCTGAACTTGAGGACGCCGTCGTAAACGCGTCCTTCGCCTTCGGAAGTGTCGACCGTCACCTTCTGCCCGTCCTTGAGCAGCTTCGTCCCGTCACCCGTGCCTATTATGCATGGTATCCCAAGCTCCCGGGAGACGATCGCCGCGTGGCACGTCCTGCCACCCCTGTCGGTGACGATGGCCGACGCTATGCGCATGATGGGCTCCCAATCCGGGTCCGTCTTGTCAGTGACCAGGACCTGGCCCTTCCTGAACTCGGACATCTCGAACGCGCTCTCCAGGACGTTCACCACGCCGGCGCCTATCTTGCTGCCGACCGCCTCGCCCTCGACGAGCACGTCGCCGCGCTCCTCAAGGACGTACGTCTCGAGCTGGCCCTTCTGCTTCGCCGCGTGCACCGTCTCCGGCCTCGCCTGCACGACATACAGCTCGCCCGTGGCGCCGTCCTTCGCCCACTCGACGTCCATGGCCTTGCCGTAGTGGTCCTCTATGACGCACGCCCACTTCGCGAGCGTGATGATCTCGTCGTCATCGAGCACGAACCGTTTCCTGTCGCGCTCGGTGACCTCGAGGTCGATCATTCCGTTGCCCTTGGAGGAGTACACCAGCTTGTGGTGCTTGCTCCCGAGCTTCTTCTCCACGATCGGGTCCTCGAACTTGCCCAATGCGGGCTTGAAGACATAGAACTGGTCGGGGTTCACCGCGCCCTGGACGATCATCTCCCCCAGGCCCCACGACCCCGTTATGTAGACGACCTTGTCGAAGCCGCTCTCCGTGTCCAGCGTGAACATGACGCCCGAGCATGCCAGGTCGCTCCTGACCATCCTCTGCACGCCGACGGAGAGGGCGTTCCCGAGCTGCTCGAAGCCCCTGTGCGCCCTGTAGGCGATCGCCCTGTCGGTGAAGAGGCTGGCAAAACACTGCTTGATCGCTTTGAGGACCGCGTCCTGGCCCGTGACGTTGAGTATCGTCTCGTGCTGGCCGGCGAACGACGCGCCGTCGAGGTCCTCGGAGGTGGCGCTGGAGCGGATTGCCACGCTAGGGTTCTTCAGCCCCAGCCTCCGGCCCAGCTCCCAATATCCGTACTTGATCTCCCGCTCCAGCTCCGAGGGGAACCCGGCGTCGAGGAACGCCTCCCGAATCTCCCGGCCCCTCTTCGACACGCTCCCCGGGTCGTCGGGGTCCACCCCGGAAAGGGTCTCCTCGACCTTCTCGTCGAGGCCGGCGTTCTCTACGAACCATCTGAACGCCTTCGTCGTGACTGCGAACCCCTCTGGGACCCTTATGCCCTTGTCCGTGAGGTTGCCGAGCATCTCCCCGAGCGATGCGTTCTTTCCACCCACCTTCGCGATGTCCTTGATGCCTATCTCGTCCAGCCATAGCAGGTGCTCGTTCTTCCCTGAGCGTTGTCCGTTCGGTCCATCGAGCATCATTCGCCCCCGTCTGAAGCTGATCTGTCCGGAGCCATTGTGCGCGTCAACCCGTTCAGAGCCAATGACATCCGCCGCGGTCCCCCGGGTCGCGGGGGGCGCGTGCCTTCAATGAGCCATTCCATCCACGGCTTCAGGCCCGTCCGATGACGGAGCCGCGTGCCAGGTCACAAGGGGATGGATCGAGCGTCTATGTACGGGGATAAATCGGCACGCCTTAATAACGTTTCCCAGGTACGAAGGGCGAGCCACACAGCTGCGGGCATCCGCTGGCCGCGCGCCTCCCGCCCCTATGTCCAACATTGTGCAGAACGCCCTCGGAGACGCCGGCCTGAGAAACTGTTTTGTCCGTGTAGTGAGTTCGAGTCCAGGGCGCACATGACGGATCGACCGGACATCAGCGTCGCCATGCTCACATACAGCACGAGGGCGAGGGGTGGAGTGGCCCATGCCCTGAAACTCTCCGAACGCCTCATGGATGCGGGCGTCGACATCGTACTGTATTCCCTCGCACGGGACGACGAGCTCGGGCAAGACGCGTTCTACAGGGAGACGTCCGTGCCCACGAGAATATCACGTTACACGTGGGATGAGGACGTCATGACGAGACTAGAACGTATGATAACAGCATACGTCGAAGGCGTCCGACGCGACCATGACGTCTACCACGCTCAGGACTGCGTCGGCGGGAGCGCGCTCGCCCGGATGAAGGACATCGGCGTGATCGACGCGCCCGTGTTCCGCACCGTGCATCACGTGGACGACTTCGCGGAGCCGAGGCTCTTCGAGTTCGAGAAGCGCGCGGTCGGCCTTGCGGACCACAGGTTCGTCGTCTCGGAGTATTGGAGGACCGCTCTTCAGCGCGACTTCGGCCTCGATTCCATCGTCGCATACAACGGCATCGACCTGTCCGACTTCTCCGACCTGCCCCCGCGAAGCTCCTCGGCGCCGACCGTCCTGTTCGTCGGCGGCCTCGAGCCCCGCAAAGGGCTCGAGCTCCTGATGCTCGCCGCGCCGGCGATACTGCGCGCCGTCCCCGACGCGAGGTTCGAGGTGGTCGCGAAGACGGGGTTCAGGGGAGTGGACAGGGTCGAGTGGTTCGAGACCCTCGCGGAGAGGGTCGGAGTGAGAGGCAGCGTCGAGTTCCACGATTCCATCAGTCAGGAGGCGCTGCTCAGGCTCTACTCGGACGCCGATGTGGTCGTGCTGCCCTCGCGGAACGAGGGTTGGGGGCTGTCCCTCATGGAGGCGATGGCCTGCTCGAAACCTGTCGTGGCCACACGCGTCGGGGGCATACCCGAGATGGTCAGGGACGGGACCGACGGCCTCCTCGCGGAACGGGAGGACGTCCTCGGCCTCGGACGGCATATCGTGAGGATACTCCTCGACCATGCCCTCGCGGCGCGGCTTGGCGCGTCTGGCCGCCAGAGGGTGGCTCGATACTCCTGGCGCGACACGGCCGCGAGGACGCTCGAGGCCTACCGCGAGGCGCTTCAACAGGTCTGAGCGAACTCGTCCATGAAACTGACCATGAACTTCTCCGTCTCCGTGAGGGAGGCGATCTTCTTGTTGCCCTCCACGACCATGTACTCGTTGGGGCTGTGCGCGAGCGTGCTGTGCCCTATGCCGCCCATCGTGAACGGTAGCTTCAGCAGGCGGTTGAACACGTAGAACGGGACCGCGCCGCCGCTCGTGGGCCAGATGGCGGGGTCGTGCCCGTAGGCCTTGTATGTGCTGAGCATCGCCTGCACCACCGGCGCCTTCACGCTCGTCCTGCACCAGTCGTAGCCCGTGTCCACCTCCTCCACGGAGATGTCCTTGTAGCCGTGCTTCAGCAGATGCCTCTTCACGAGCGGCAGCATCTTGCTCTTCTTCTGGTTCGGGACCAGCCTGATGTCGATCTTGCATGTCGCCTCGTGCGGGAGGACGGTCTTGGAGCCCTTCTCGGTGTACCCGCCCCATATGCCGTCTATGTTCAGCGTGGTCCCGTACGTGTAGGCCTTCAGCAGCCCTTCGGGGTCGTCATCCGGCAAGAGGAACTCCTTGACCTTCATGGTCTTCTTGAAGCCGTCCACGTCGACCTTGCCCGCCAGGTCGCCTATCAGCTCCCGGTCCTCCTCGGACGGAGGGATTATGTCGTCGTGGAACCCGTCGATGAGTATCCTGTTGCCTCCGTCCTCGGTCATCGTGCCAAGGGCGTCGATCAGTCTCCACACGGGGCTGTCCACCCAGGCCTTGTGGCTGCTGTGTATCGCGAACTCCTGCGGACCCCTGCCCCAACGCTTGCCGCTGCAGCTCATCTCGAAGTACACCACGCCCTTCACCCCGAGGAAGTGCGAGCATGCCCCGGAGGGCTCCTGACCGAAGAACGGGAAGTAGCACGCGTCTGCCTTCGAGAGCCTCTTTCGGTCCTTCTTGACGTAGGCGGGGAGGTTGGGACTGCCGAGCTCCTCCTCCCCCTCGGCGACCAGTATGAGGTTGACGGGCGTGCGGCCGTTGGCCCGGTTGCAGGCGTCGACAGCGTTCAGGAACGCGGCCAGCGGGCCCTTGGTGTTGTCCGCCCCGCGGTTCACGATCGCCTTGACCTTGCCGGACGACAGCTGCATGTCCACGAGCTTGGCACCCATGGCGGGATGCTTCCAGCCAGGCTCGTTGAACGGCATCGTGTCGTACATGAAGTACGCCAGGAGCGTCCTGTCCGACTCGCCCTTGCACTCGCCGTAGACCACGGGATTGCCCTTCGTCTTGACGATGCTGACCTTCTCGCATCCGACCTCTCTGTACAGCTTCCCGACGAGTTCGGCGCAATCGTCTATGCCGATATCCTCCTGGCTGGAACTCGGCTGCTTGAGCAGACGCCTCACCCGCGCGATATGCCTGTTCTTGTCCCGGTCGATCCTCCGAAAGACCGCGTCTAGTTGGTGCTTGTCCGACATGGAATCGCTCCGATTATGAGCGATTGCGATAATGAGGTTTGCGGAACCGTGCAACGTGAGAAATACCCGCAATGGCTACACGTCACCGCATGTTGGACGAGTTCCTGCTGATATTCATCCCTATGTTCGTCGTCATCGACCCGTTCGGCGTGATGCCCATCTACCTGGTGATGACGAGCAGCATGGACCGCGCGGCGAAGCTGAAGACGCTCCGTTACTCGATAGTCTTCGCAACGGCGCTGCTCCTGGCGTTCGCCCTTGTCGGGAAGGCCGTCCTCGACTATCTCTCGGTCAGCATAGACGCGCTGATGATCACTGGGGGATTGCTGTTGCTCGTCATCGGCGTCACGATGCTCTACGAGGGTGACACTCCGAGGTCCAGGAGGAAAGGCGTCGAGGAGGCGGAGGCCGTGCCCCAAGAGCCCGAGGACGTCGCTTTCGTGCCCCTGGGAACACCGATGATCGCGGGGCCGGGAGCCATCTCGGTCGTGATCATACTGACCGGCACGGGGGACATCCCTCTCGTCATACTCTCCCTCCTGGCGATAATGGTCATCTCCGCGGCGATACTCTGGCAGGTCGGCCTCGTCTACAAGCTGATAGGCAACGCGGGCACACGCGCCCTGACTCGCGTGATGGGACTGATCACATCGGCGTACGCCGTCCAGATGATACTCGACGGCGTGTCCGGATACTACGCCTCGACGTTCGCGTGAGGAGCGACACGCTCGTCGAGAGAGAGTCGACGACGTCAGGTCTGTGTGACGCCCTTGACATCAGGCAGTCGTTCGCCCGAGGAGACGAGGTATATCGCGGCGAGGACAAATGCGGCACCGATGATGGCGACGAGCCGAAGGCTCTCCTCCAGAAGCGCGATCGATATCAGTATCGCAGTGATCACCTCCAGCAGCATGATCGTCGCCGATGATGTCGCCGAGACGCCCTGAAGGCCCATCGCCCAGAGCAGGACGGCTATCGAGGTGCAGAACACGCCGAGGTAGGCCATCGCGAGCCAACCCGTGGGCTCGACCGTGAAGTCCGCCCCGACGACGCCGAGGTACGCCATGGGTATCAGGAGCCACACGGTCGATGTGAGGATGGCCCCCGTGCTCAGCTCGACCGCGTTGAGCCGTGTGAGAAGCTTCTTGTTGAGTACTATGAAGAACGCCCAGAGCCAGCCGGCCAGGAAGACGAGGATGTCGCCAACGAATTCCGAGTCGCTCCACGATATCCCGCCATCTCCTGTCAGCAGGACGACTCCGACGAGGCCTGAAGCGATGCCCAACGCCTGCTTGCGACCGATGCGCTCCGCGAATACGAAGTAGGAGATTATGGCCACGGCGACGACGTTGATGTCGATCAGCAGCGCCGACTTTGACGCCGTGGTGTAGTTCAGGCCGACGTACTGCGCTGAGAAGCCCGCCGTGTTCAATGCGCCTACTGCCCAAAGCTCGGGCCTCTTGAGGAGCGAGAGCGAGAACTTCCTCAGTAGCAGGACCACGGACAGGGTGACGGCGGATGCGATGACGAACCGGAGCCACAGGAACAGGAAGTCGTTTCCGACGTATCCGAGGCCCCACTTGACCCCTGGGAACGAGGTGCCCCATATTAGGCTCGCGATGACCGTCAGAAGTATCGCTCTCTTGCGGTCCATGAGCGCCATCGGGGCGAAGAACGCGAAGGACTATTAGAAACCTACTTTGGCGAGAGGCATTACGACCCGAACCTCGGGCGATTCGTCAATCCAGACAGGGTCCTCGGCTCAGTATCGACTCCGGCGTCCATGAACAGGTGGGCGTACTGCTGCAACGACCCTGTCAACAGGATGGACAAGACGGGGACCTGGGGCTTCAGCAGCATCGTCAACAGCGTATGCAACGTCGCAGACTCGATCGTGGACTCGGCTGCGTTCGACGTCGTTAACGCGGCCTTAGACGCTGCAGAGCAGCTGATGGAGGATGCGATCAACGCGTGCGTCGACCTCGCGGAGGTCGCGTACGACGCGTGCGCGGCAGTCAAGGAGGCCTGGGACAACATGGACGCGGGTCTGAAGCAATGGATCGTCATGGGCGTC
>JBFFML010000012.1:0-53475 GCA_041554135.1 Thermoplasmata archaeon
TCGAAAAGGATTAAACGAGGCCGAGGAGATAAAGGGCCTGCGGGAGTAGCTAAGCCTGGCCAAAAGCGCAGGACTTAAGATCCTCGGAGATGCGGATAGGTCATTCTGTCTCGAAGGAGTCCAGGGGTTCAAATCCCCTCTCCCGCACAATCCGCAGAGAAGAGGGACAGCATGCAGAGGCCGGATTCAGATACGACTCATACGAATCTGTACCTTCCCTCAGGTACCGTTATCTCGAACCTCGCGCCCTCGCCCTGTTGACCGACCTCCCTGATCGAGAACCCGGTTATGGCCAGGACCTCCTTTATCAGGAAGAGACCGAGGCCGGTGTTCTTGCCGTATCCCCTCTCGAATATCTTCGCCTTGTCGTCTTCGGGGATTCCCACGCCGTCGTCCTCGACGATGATGGCGATGGCATCTCCTCTCCGCTCGTACGAGAAACGTATCCGGGTTACTCGTTCGCCGTGCCGCTTGGAATTGTCTACCAGGTTCACGAAGACCTTCTCGAGCATCGTGTCCGCCCAGAGTTCGATCCCGTCGACCATGGACTCGATCTCGATGCCTTCGTGCTCGACGCTGGAGAGCGCACTGTCGAGCGTCACCGACGCGCTTATCCACTCGGGCGTCTGGCTGCCTATCTGCTGATAGTCCTGGGCGAACTCTAGGGTGTCCTGTATCACAGAAGAGGCCTGTCGCGCCCTCTCGAGGAAATCTTGACGTTTGTCGACGTCTGTGGACGTCGATGCCATCTCCAAGTACCCTGAGAGCACGACGAGTTGGTTGACGACATCGTGCCGCGTGATCGCGCTGAGCAGGCGGAGCTTCTCATTAGCCCTCTTCAGGGCGTCCTCTATCTGCCTCCTCTTCGTCAGGTCCACCAAGACCACCAGGCTCCCCTGGAACTCACCCGCGTCACTGACGAGGGGCGACGCGCTGATGCTCACGCTCGCCTTGGAGCCGTCCCTGCGGAAGAAGTCGACATCGTACTCTCCTCTCAGACCGTTCCTCCTCTCACCCATCTGCTCCCTGACGCTCTGCTTGCCCTTCTCGTCCAGGAAATCGAAGATCTCGCGGCCTATCAGTTCCGCCTCGTCGTACCCCGACATCTCCACGGCCCTCGGGTTCACGAACGTGATCTTGCCTGTCGAATCGACCGCCAGGACACCCTCGCTCAGGACCTCGACGAGCTTTCGATAGCGCTTCTCGCTCGCGCTCAACGCCTCGGCGAACGCGACGCGGTCCGTCGCGTCTCTCAGGTATTCGATGACGCCGGTGACCTCACCGGTGTCCGTGTCGGTGACAGGGAACGTGAACACGTCCAACCATCCGACCGCCTCGCCATCGCTGCCGATCTTCGTCACGACATCCGAATCCGCCTTGCCGGTCTGGATGGTCCTCCTTGCGGGGCACGACTCGCACGGCTCGTCTCGCCGCTGGTGGACCTCATAGCACTTCCTGCCCACGATGGGCATCGCGTGTCCGTACCAGCCTTCCATCGACTCGTTGACCCTTCGGATGGTCAGGTCTGCGTCGAGGACGCTTATGCCGTCCCTTATGCTGGTGAATATGTTCGACAGGAACTCCTCGGAGCGCCTGAGGGCGCTCTCCGACTCTTTCCTCTCCGTAATGTTGCGGGCGATTGTTATGAATATCGGCTTCGGACCGTCGTCGATGACGCGTATGTTCATCTCCACGGGGATGGGCGTGCCGTCCTTCCGGATGTGGGTTGCCTCGTAGAAACCTCGACCTTTCTCGAGTATCTCGGTCATCCGCTCCGACACGAGCTTTGCAGACGTGTAGTCGTCGATGTCCATAGGGGTCATGCCCAGCAGCTCTTCGCGCGTGTATCCGAGGGCGGCGCACGCCGCCTGGTTGACATCCAGGAAGCGTCCGTCCAGGGAGTGTATGAATATGGCATCGCCAGCGCCATCTAACAGCGCCCTGTACCTGGACTCTGAGCTCCGATAGGCCTCCTTCATCGCCCTCTCGTCGGAGGTGTCTACGATGATCGCGAAACCTCCGCTCACCGAGCCAGTGCTGTCATACGTCGGCGCGGAGAACGACCTGAAGAAACCCGTCCTTCCTGTCTCCGGGACGCTGAATGCGATATCCCTGAGGCCGACCCGCTTCCCTGAGAGCACCTGGTTCAGGTAGTTGCCTACGTCTTGCCCCTCCAGCGTGGGGATGATCTCCACGACAGACTTACCGACGGCGTCGTCCGCGTCCACGCCAGAGATCTTCTCCATACCTGGATTCCAAAGGATGACCCTCGACTCCGTGTCGAACGCCACCAGCCCCGTCAGGTCGGTCTCCACCAGCAGGCTAAGGACTTCCTTCTCCCGCCTCGCCTTGAGCTCGGACTTCCTATGGTCGGCCAGCTTCCTGATCATCATGGTGAGCTCGGCGAACTGCGCCCTGACGTCGCTGCCCTTCTGTATGTACAGGTCCGCCCCGTTGTTCAGGGCCTCCATCGCCACCTCCTCCCTGCCCTTACCTGTGAACATTATGAAGGGCGTCAGGTCCTCGCGGGCCCTCAATGCCTTCAACAGCTCGATCCCATCCATGCCGGGCATGGCGAAATCAGACACGACTGCGTCAAACTCGTCCTCCTCCATCAGGCTCAGAGCCTTCTCGGCGGACTGGGCGGTCTCCAGTTGGATGGAGCCTGTCCGCTCGAGCATCAGCTTCGCGAGTTCGAGGAAGCTCGCCTCGTCGTCGACGCACAGCACTCTGATCGGTGAGCTCATGGGGGGAGTTGCCTCCGTTCAGGCGACACAACCGTGGCGGGCCGAAGACCCGCCGACAAACTGATTACTAGGTCCACGAGGGAGGATTAAGCTTTCGCCGATTGAAGCTGCGTGAGGAACGCCTGGCAACGCCGTGTGAGGGAGAGCCCTATTGGGGGAACCGGTACTTGCCCGCCGGGACGACGATCTCGAACGACGCCCCCGATCCTGGCTCGCCGACCTCTCTTATGTCTATCCCCGTCATCGCCAAGACCTCCCGCACGAGGAACAATCCTAGGCCACTGTCCCTGCCATAGGACTTCTCGAAAACCCTCTCCTTCTCCTCCGAGGGTATCCCTTCGCCGTCGTCCGAATAGGTCACTACGAGGTCGTCCCCCGCCTGCCGGTAACCGACAGTGACCCTCGTGACCTTGACGCCGTGCCTTCGCGAGTTGAGCAACAGGTTGGGGAACACCTTCTCGAACATCGGGTCGACGAGGACCTCAAGGTCCCCGAGGGACTCGCTCACCCGGACGGATCCCATGTCGATGGACGACACCGCGCCCAGGAACTCCAACCGCACCCGCGTCCACTCCGGCGCTTTCGTGCCGGCCTTCTGATAGCTTCCAGCGAACTGCAGCTGCTCTGCCATGGTCCTGCATGCCCGTCTCGCTGACTCGATGTACTTCGAGCGGACATCGTCGTCGGCCTCCCCATCCAACAGCGAGAGATAGCCTGTCAGTATGCCGATCTGGTTTATCACATCGTGGCGGGTTATCGACCCAAGCAAGGTGAGCTTCTCGTTCGCCTGCATCAGCGCATCCTCGGCCATCTTGCTCTCCGTTATGTCCCTCGCGATCGCGGACGCCCCGACTATCTTCCCGGCCCTGTCTCTGACGGGGGATATCGTCAGGGAGACGTCCACCTTCGTGCCGTCCTTCCTCACCCTCACGGTCTCGAATCGCGGGACCGTCTTCCCGAGGTTCACCTGCTTGAGGAGGCGGGAATACTCCTCATACCGATCAGGAGGGATGATCATGGAGATGTGCTTGCCGACCGCCTCCTCCGCTGGGTGGCCGTACAATGATTCGGCTGCGGCGTTCCATGTAAGGATGGTGCCGTCCATGTCCTTGCTCATTATCGCGTCCGACGATGAGTCGACTATCAACGCGAGGCGCTCGATGGCCTCCTTGTCCCGCACCCGCTCGGTGATGTCGATGACTATCCCCTGGTAGCTGAGCACGTTTCCGTCCGCGTCCTTGCGGACGAAGACGCGGGTGTCGATCCAGCGCAGCTCGCCCGATTTTGTCAGCACGCGACTCTCGAAGGCGAAGAACCGCTCTCCCCTCGCCATATGCTCAGACATCCCAGCCTCGATCCTCAACATGTCTTCGGGATGGATCACGTCAATGAATGACAACTTCCCAGATTCGAACTCGTCAGGCGTGTATCCGAACTGGGTGATGTTGTTTGACACGAAGGCGACGGACCACATCGGCTCCGCCCTGAGGAGGAACACGACCACGGGGCTTGCGTTCACAATCTGTTCGAAAGCCTCCTTGCTTTCGATCATCGCCCTCAGGTCGCGGTCCCGACGGACCAGGCCCTGGACCACGGTAGACAGGGCCGCGGACCTTGACTGGTCGTCGTCGCCCTCACAGGTGACGAAGCTCGTGTCTTCGCTGACGGCGGCGACGACCATGCCCTTCCCGCCGTGCTCCATCAACATCACAAACGGTATGTCGACGCCCTTCTCCCTCATCCCGTCGAGCAGGGCGATGCCATCCGCGCCCCGCAGGTGGAAGCCGCATACGACCGCGTCGAAAGATGGAGTCCCGAGCATGTCGATGGCCTCGGCCGCCGAGGCCGCACATTCCACCACGACCGTCTTCTCAGCGGAGAGCGACTCCGCAGCCGTCCTGAACAGGCCGTCCTCCACATCGACGAGGAGCACTCTGAGAGGCTCCGAGTTCTCGCCACAAGGCAGCGGCTTTGGCTTCGCCATCTTCTCGGAGTATCATTAGCGTGGCCGCTCTAATAACCTTGCGATATCCGCAAACGGCGTCCGCCTCCAGGCGTCTCGGCGCTTGTCCGCCAAGTGCCTCCGCGGCGAACGAGAATCCCTTGGTTATCTCCGGGCCAGGTGGATGTAGTGGCACTCGGGACACTCGTATGTCTTGCCGTCCGTCTCGACCAGCTTCACGTGCTTCTTGTGCTTCTCGCACTCAGGGCACATCTTGTCCTCACCCACCTTCTCAGAATAGTGTATCGCTCCCAAACTAATGCCTCCGACGATGATAACTGTCGAGCATCGTAAAAACCTTGCCACGTGTATGTTCAGGGGAGCGTCTTGGAGGAGTGGGCCGCGTCGACGATCTCCCTCAGAGGCACCTCATAATCCCCGTTCTCGATGAGCGTTCCAGTCACGATTATGTCGGCACCCGCCGAGGCAAGCGACCGTGCCTGGTCGGGGGCCACGATGCCCCCGCCGACCACCAGGGGTATGCGTACGCTCTTCCTCACCTCGTGCACCATGTCGGCCGGTACGGGAGATGGCGCGCCGGACCCCGCCTCGAGATACACGAGCGACATGCCGAAGAACTCGGCCGCCATGGCGTAGCCAGCCGCCCGGCTCGCGTCGTCCCTCAGGACGACATCCGCCTCGCCGACCTCCCCAACCTTCATCCCGGGCTCGACGACTATGTACCCCATGGATATCGCTTCGAGGCCTAGGGACCTTATTATGGGCGCGGCCCTCCAGTGTTCACCCGTCAGGTTCCTGACGTTCCGTGAGTTGAGCATGCTCATGAAGTAGATGGCGTCGCAAGTCTTGGCGATGGCGTTCGCCCCGGAAGGGAAGTATATGACGGGCAGCGAGCACATCCGCTTTATCTCGTCCACCGTCTGGTCCAGGTTCGTCTGCGTGACGCCTGTGGACCCGCCGACCATTATCGCATCGGTCCCTGCGGCCTCGGCCGTTCCAGCGATCCTGCCCGCCACCGAGGTGTCCTGCTTCGCGGGGTCGACGAGCGTCATGTGCATCTTCCTCGTCCGGAGGGTCTCCTCGATGAGATTCCACACCTTCAAGCGACCCCTCCTGTAAGGAATGCGCACAATGCGAGCAACATAGCCAGCTTAGTCACTTTCTGACCCCTCTCGGGATTCTCGAAGTGTATCAGAGAGGCGTATATAAATATTCCATCGGCGACGGCGACGACTGGCAGGTAGAGTACCGACATGGATCCCAGCAGATATGGCACCGGGCTCAGCGTCACCGCGGTCAAAAGGGCCGCGGACGATGCGAGGCCCGCGTTCCTCGTCCCTATCCTCATGGGGAGAGTGGTCCTGGACTTCGCATCCGCCTCGACATCCTGGACGTCCTTCATTATCTCCCTGCCGAGCGTCGCCATGAACGCCAAGACGCCCAAAATCCAAGCCAGGTCGAGGTTGTCCACCGCCGCGCCGCCGAAGAGGAACAACGCGCCAGTCAGCCAGCTGATGGCTATGTTGCCAGCGAGGCCCTCCGACTTCAGCGTCGTCTCGTAGCTCACCATGATGGCCACTGACGCGATGACTATCACGAACGACACGATGCCTACGAACCCACCGATCACCATGGACAACGAGAAGAG
Source organism: Thermoplasmata archaeon (assembly GCA_041554135.1). Classification (GTDB taxonomy): domain Archaea; phylum Thermoplasmatota; class Thermoplasmata; order UBA10834; family UBA10834; genus UBA10834. Next base: position 6,359 of record JBFFML010000012.1, read on the forward strand.
GACCACCGAGAAGACGAGGACCGTCTTCGGCCTCAGAACACCCCTCGGGAGAGGGCGCTCCGGATGCGCCACCTTGTCAACCTCCCTGTCGAAGTAGTCGTTCATGGAGTTGCCCGCGGCAGTGAACAGGAAGACGACGAGCATCGACAACGCGACCTCTTCCACGTAGGGCGAGATATTGGCCGAATCCGCGCATATCAGAGCGCCCAACAAAGCGCCGGCCGCAGCCATCACGCAGTTGCCTGGACGCATCATGGACAGATATCCAAGGGCAGCGGATGAGCCTCCTCCGGACATCATCGAGGTCAGCACTGCCTGCACGGATATAATGGTTTCTGGATGGGCCAAGATGAAAAGGGTTATGTAGGGATGCCTTGTTCGTCAGCTCTGAAATGCAGACAACGATGCCTCCGGAGGCAAAGGAGGAAATCGAGCATGTCAAGAGTCTTGTGGCGCGCCGTTTTCCCGTTTACGACGTGAAGATCAGCTACGACGTCATAGAGTTCTACTGCAGGATAGACGAGGCATCTCTGGAGGAGTCGTTCGAGAGGCTGAGGGAGGACATGTCCCCCGAAGGGTACGTGCCCATGATCAACTATGACAAGGGAGAGCACGTCATAATCGTGGGCAAGAAGCCCCGACGGAAGTACAGGGGCACATCAGTCAACCTGGCAATGCTGATCATCACGTTCGCCACGATGGTCTTCGCGGGCATGCTCCTCTGGGCATCCTACGCAGGGTTGCCCGAGGACGAGGCGTACTCGTTGGAGTGCGTCGCCAACGGGGTCATGGCGTTCACGCTACCCCTGCTGGCCATTCTGAGCGTCCACGAGCTGGCGCATTTCTATGCCGCGAAGAGAAGGAGGGTCGCGGCGTCGTTGCCTTTCTTCATACCGTCAATACCACCGCTTGGCACGTTCGGGGCGTTCATATCGCTCCGAGACCCGATACCGAACCGGAAGACGCTCCTGGAGATCGGCGTGGCCGGGCCACTCGCCGGTCTACTGGTGGCGATCCCGATAGGCATAGCGGGCCTGATGCTGACGAACATGGGGGCGAAACCCGTCCCTGACGATTTCGAGACGGGGAGCGCGATGGTCGTGACGTTGCCTCTCATATACCAGTGGCTGGGATACCTCGTGCCCATCGAAGGGGGCTACATGTGGCACCCCATGGCCTTCGCCGCTTGGGTGGGGTTCCTGGTGACGGCGTTGAACCTCCTCCCGGCCGGCCAGCTCGATGGCGGACATATCTCGAGAGCGCTGCTTGGGAACAAAGCGAAATACGCCAGTTGGGTGACCGTCGCGGTACTGATCGGGATGTCGATATTCTACTTCGCTTGGCTTCTATTCGCCATACTGATACTGTTCCTGGGAGGCGCGAAACACCCTCCGCCCCTTAACGACATCACGAAACTCGACCCGAAGAGAAGAGCATTGGGGATGGTGGCGTTCGTCGTACTCATAATCGCGTTCGTGCCCGTGCCGATATCTGTGCTGAATGCGGACCACTCGATCGACATGTCCCCCCTTGGCACGACAGAGGCCACGTTCTCGCCAGGAGAGCAGGCGTCGTTCATGTTCATTGTGGAGAACGCGGGAAACGTGAGGCAGAACATCTCGGTGTCCGCCTCGGGCGTTCCTGAGGGATGGACAGTGGGGTTCAGGGTCGCTGATCACGACGACGTCTTCCAGACCACGATCGAACAACGGTTCGGCGTCGAGGAGAACGTCACCTACGAGATGAGGGCGACCTGTGGCCCATCCCCGCCGGGGGAGCTTGCCATCTCGGCCGTCGCGATCTCGGCGTCGACGGACGACGGGGATGTGACGAACAACATAACCTACTCGTTCACAGTCACATCGCCGAGCGTGGAGTTCTGGGCCGTGGACGGCTATGTTGTCGCTAACGCAGGCAGCGAAGTCGTGGCGTCGATACAGTTGAACAACACCTCCGAGAGCGATGTCAACATCACCCTCGAGGCGTTCGACATACCGTCGCTCATCGGGGTGACGCTGTACGGGGACGAGCTGGACGAGAACGCGTCGACGACATTGACGCTCACGATACCTGCGAACGACTCCGCCACCGCGAGCGTGCTCGTGTTCGTGGCGCCGTCCGCGACGCCGGGAGACAGGACGGTATGCATACGCGGGACCTATTTCGAGATCCAGCTCGACATGCTGGAGATCGTAATCTCAGTGGAGTGACGACGGATCCTCATACGCGCTCAAGGACGCAGAAATGACGAGTGAGCGAGCGGTGGACCCAGAGTTCATGGCGCTCCAGCAACCTGAAACTCGGGACATCTTGACACAGCGAAGGGTCGTGCATCGCCATCGCGACCAGACCGCCTTGCTCAAGCAGGTCCGCGAACGCGCCGAACGCCCGCCCCATGAGACGGGGTACCGGCTCTCCTGCGGTGGAGGCGGAGCGGCCATAAGGCGGATCGGTCGCGATGCCGTCGACTCGCGGCATCAGCCCTGGTAACGCCCCCACGTCGCTCTCTACAAGGGACGCCTGAAGCCCCAGGCTGGCGAGGTTTTCGCGCGTGCCGGCTATCATCCTGTCCGAGACATCCGCCCCGATGGCCTCCGCACCTACGAGCCTCGCCTCCGCGAGTATGGCTCCGGTGCCGCAGAAAGGGTCGAGCAGTCGCTCCCCCTCACCGACGCGCGCGAGGTTGACCAGACATCTCGCGAACTTGGGGTGCAAGGAGATCGGATGGTCGTACGGCAGGTTCTTGGTCTTCCTCTCCTCGAACGACGCGCGGTCCACGGCGGCCATCCTCCTGCCGAAGTAGGCCCTGTCTGAGAAGACCACCCTGACCTCCGACGCGGGCCTGTGCAGGTCCACGCCGGCCCTCTCGCCTATCACTCCGCCAACCGCCCTGTTGACGTCCTCGAGCCTCAGCTCCGCAGACGCCGTGCCTATCCTGGTGGAGTGTACGCGTACCGGCCCAGGCACATCCACCTCCGAGGCGAAGGTCTCGACCTCCTCGGCCTCGCAGGAACCGATGTACTCCGAGACGACATGACACAGCGCGACCCTGTCGGCGATCGCCCGCGGATCCGCCTCACAGTCCGCGACCATCAGGCCGGGCGCGTCGAGTACCGGCGCGCAGCCGCCGAGCGAGTCACCGACGGCCCTGACCTCCGAGCGCGAGAGCGGCTCGCACTCCATCGAAAGCTCGAACAGCAGCCTCACGGGTCAGGAAGATGCGCGGGCGGAAGATAATCCTTACCGTCAATCCGTGATGCCCGCCTCGGACACCTGGAACACGGCCTCGGCCTCAGGCAGGTTCGGGGAGTCGATCAGCCTGGCGATCCTCTTGCCCCCCTTGCTCTTGCGGAGGTATATCCTGAACGTGGCCGTGTGACCCACTATGTGGCCCCCTATCGGCCTCGTCGGGTCGCCGAAGAACGCGTCCGGCTTCGCGGCCACCTGGTTGGTGACGGCGATCACGGCGTTGAACACGTCGCCGAACCGGAGCAGGTCGTGCATGTGCTTGTTCAACATCTGCTGACGCTCCGCGAGCGCGCCGCGGCCTATGTACTCCGCCCGGAAATGCGCGGTGAGCGAGTCGACCACTATCAGTCTGACGGGTATCTCCCTCGCCTCCTCGAACGCCCTCTCGAGGAGCAGCATCTGGTGGTGGCTGTTGAACGCGCGCGCGACATGTATCTTCTTCAGCACCTCGTCAGGGTCCATCTCGGCCGCCTCGGCCATCTGGGTTATCCTCTCGGGCCTGAAGGTCTGCTCGGTGTCGATCATTATGGTGTGGCCGTCGAGCCCTCCCTCGGCTGCCGGTTTGGCGCAGTTGACCATCAGCTGATGGCATATCTGCGTGTTGTGAAGCACCGTCGGCATGTTGCCGCCGACGAACGAGTGCGTGCCAGGGACGACGAGGTCGTACACGAAGTCGTCGTGCAAGAACGGCATGACGGACCGCACCTCGTCCCATGATATCCGTCCGGCGGTGTCGGGCCGGTCGCGCTCCGAGTAGCAGTCCCCCGAGGACGGCACGGCGATCATGTCGCCAGAGCGTATGTCCCATGTGGCCCTCCAGGAGACTTCGGGGCCTCTCATCACGAGCAGCTTGTGGGGACCGGTCAGCTCGAGGCTTCTCCCGCCGGCCGTCCTCACGTCGAACATCAGCCTCACGCGCTCCCTGTATATCGCAGCCGCCGGGGCGTCCGTGAGGCTGCCCTGCGACAGGCTCGGGACATGCACTCCGTTAAGGGGGACCACGTCACCCGCGTCGAACGGCACCATCATGCCCCTGCCGAGTCGGGAGTACATGCTGGATATCTCCTCGACGAACCGCTCCCCGTCCTTGTAGTAGAGTATCTCCGTGCGCGGGGAGACGCACTTGCCAGAGCCGTACTCGCCGAAGAACTCCGTGATCGCCTGGCTCTCGAAGCCGCCTCCCATGAGCTCGTCGAACGACTTCGAGCCGGACGGCAGCTTGGAGATGTTCTTCCTCCTCTCCAGGACGGCGTCTCCAGTCTCGAAACCGCCCACATCCGCGACCTTCTTGGCCGCCGCGATTATCTTCGCCGCGGTCGCCTCGCCTATCTCCGAGAGCTCCGCGAGGTTCCTGGGCGAATCGACGGCGATCATCATGATGTCGTTGTAGCCCGCCTCCTTCAGCTTCTCAAGGATGGCAGGGCCGACACCCGGAAGTTTCGATATCTCCTCCTCTGACATCTGAGCGTCTCACCTGTTGCCTCCAAGACCAGTCAATCACGATATAAGGGTATTGATTGGAGGTACGCGAAAGTGATCCCCTCGCCGTCGCAGCCGAGGACCTGGCGCGCGTGAGCCGAGGCGGGGAGGCGATGTCTGGCCAGGACCAAAAGGTATTAAATAGGCCTTGCTCTTCCGAGGGACCACAATGGCCAAGAAGAGGAAGAAGGAGAAACGGCAGAAGGAGGAGGAGTACGAGTTCAAGCCTCCTGAGTTCGATGAGAAGGAGTTCCTCAGTAAGGAAATCAGGGACACGAAGACGGTCCTGATGACCGTCGGATACGCCGCCCTCTTCGGGGTCATCGCGGCCGTCCTGTCAAACCTCTCCAGCAAACTCATAGGCGTGTCCTTCCTGCTCGTGTTCATCGGCCTCTACTCCCTGAAGTACTTCTACCCGCTGATCAAGGTGAAGACGGAGGAGTTCCAGAAGAAGAACTGGGCAGGGAACGTCGCGTGGTTCTTCCTCACATTCCTCGCGGTCTGGGTGTTGGCATTCAACTATCCGCTGTCGGACCACGCCGACCCGGACATCGAGGACATCGTCGTATGGGTGACCGACCGGGACAGCGGCACGGTCACCGCATTCGAGTACTACTTCGACGAGACGCTAGGGAAGTACACCTGGTCCCCTGAGAACGCGACGATAACCAGGTCCAGCGGCAACCTCACCATCAACATCACCGCGTACGTGTCCGACAACGGCGTCCTGTCGACGGTCGAGATATCGGTCGGCTCGACGGCGGTGACATACGAGGCGATGGACCGCGAACGCGTGAACAGATACGGCTTCGAGCTGACGGAGAGCGACCTGTCCGGGATGACCGAGCTCATGTTCTTCATACGCGCGGCCGACGAGCGGGGGAACGAGTCGACGTTCGCGCCGGCGGCCAAGATACCGATCGTGTAGCCATAACGACCGGGCTGACAGTCTATCGTTCCCAGGGCATCCTCTCGTCGAGATGTATCGTCAACGCCATGGCGTGTCTCGCGGAGAGCGCCTCGCGTCCGGAGACGACGGCGATCGGCCCCGCCTTCATGATATCCTTCCCGAGCGTCAGCGACGGCAGCTTCTCCTTCAACAGGTCGTCTGCCCGACGATGCTCCCTCTCGACGACCACATACCATCTCCCGTCCTCCTCGTAAGGCGCCGAGAGCCCCGAGTCGCCCCACTTCGCCAGGAACTCGTGGACGTTCTCAGAGCCCGACGGGGGGCCGCGATGGACGCGTGACTCTGACAGTTCGATGCTGTCCAGCTCGATGACCATGCTCACATGCCGTCCCGCGTCGATCGTCGTCTTCACGACGTCGAAGCCGCTCCTCTTCAGCAGGGCGGTCATGGAGGCCATCGACTTCCTCAGCTGGGGATACAACACGTCGTCGATGAGGTCGGGCGTTCTGAACGACACGGCGACGATGTTGCCGAGGCGCTGTCCGCCGACGTCGAGCAGCTTCTCGACGCTCCAGCTCCGCAAGGCCTCCGGGAAGAAGAAGCGCACGTCCGGCTCCGCGCGGTAGGCGCGCGCCGCCTCGATGAACCTCCTGAGCGACTCTTCGGACACCGCGGAGGCCACGTTCCTGCCGCTGTCGACGGGGTCCACGAAGGTGAGCGGCTCGTCGAACGCCTCCCCCGGATGCCCCGGCAGCTCCAACGCCTCGCCCTTCTTCCAGCCTGAGGCGGCGGCCAGCACGCCGTCGAAGTCGCCGAACCGCATGACCAGGAGCTCGCACAGGTAGCCGGAGAACCCCTGCACCTTGGCCTCCGCCCCGTAGCATCCGATGCCCTTCATGAAGCGCTTCAGGAGCCTTACCTCGTCCCGCTGCTCCTTCTTGAGGCCCGCCCGGACGAACTCGGTGTGGAACGGCGTCCGGTCCACCGCGCTCATCTTCCTCGCGGGGTCCTTCACATGGAAACAGGGCACTAGGTCGACGAAGAAGCCGCCGTGCTCGCCCCTGACGTACGGATGCTGGGCGTAGTGCTCCTCGCCCTTCAGCACGCGCCTGCCTATCGCGAGGCCCATCTCCCTCAGCTCGTCGACCGATGTGCTCTCGGGGAAGAGCATGAAGACGTCTATGTCAGGCTCCTTCAGGTGCGTGTCCTTGGCGACAGACCCCACGAGCCTGAGCTCGATGTGCGCCCCCAGCTCCCGGGCGGTCTCCTCGACCTTCGCGAAGAGGTCGTCCACGGCCCTGGACACCCTCCTGTCCTCGCTAGGTGAGGGCTTGATCTTCCTCAGCACGCTCCGTTCCAACGCCCGCATCTAGAGCCCGTGATGAATGCCGGACCTATTAAATGAGGCGATTGTCCCGCGCCATCGGACCACGCGTCGCGTGAGATGAGAAAGAAATGGTGTCTTTCGGCCAGCGTGGTGGGGATTGTCAAAATTGTCTGCTTAGGAGGAAAGTTGAGTTGCCGGCCTAAGACACCGATTCCGGCCGAGTCGCTATGGCGTATAAGAGCGTTTCCAGGCTACATATCGGACGTGTGGGCGCGCACCCGCGCGACGTATGACGAACGCGCTCACAGACCGTCCCTGATCGACGACGACTGGAAGTTGCTGGACGACACCGCGTCCTCGAGGTCCTGCAGGAACACCTCGTCCGTCTCGGACACGCTTACGAGTTCCGTACGCGCGCCTCCGATAAACAACATGACGAGCATCTTCCCGTCCGAATTAAATTCGGCGAATCCGAAATCCGATAGCGGCGAGAAGATCGTCCTCACGAGCGGGAGGTTGCAGGAGGAGGAGACGCCGTCCAGTAATTGGCTCAGCTGCTGCGGCGCCTCTCGGGTGCGCACCAGCGCGAGGGTCATGTGGGAGCGGTCGGAGTGGTCGCGTATCGCCGCGAGGGCGGCGGGGCTCAACGTGTCGCCGGGCATGGAGCAGGGCAATCCATGGCCGAGATGATATTGTTTTTGCCTCAACATCGCCCGCGCTGCGCGCACGCGCGCGTGAAGCATTTATTACGCGCCACGCCCATTGGGGGGACGGCCGGGATGGGATGGCAGATGTGCTCTGAGAAGGATTGCAGACTCTTCCGTGGTATGATAAAGGCCTGCGACGAGTGTCGGATGTACTCAGCGTTGAACGAGGACGGCATCGACGGCAGGAGGCCGCCGACATCGCGCCACCTCGCGGAGTGATCAACCAGGCACGTTGTTGTGTATCCTGTCGGAGACGACCATCTCGTCTCCCTTCATCTCGACCATCATGAAGTCCCTCGCGGCGACGGTCCTCACGCCGGACCTGTCCTCTATCCACTTCGCCTGCGTCTCTGGGTTCTCCTGTATGACGCGCATGCCGAAGTGGGTGATCACCGCCATCTCGGGCTTCGTCTTCTCGATCAGGTATCCCGCGTCCTCCGTGCTGAGGTGATGGGGTATCCTCTGGCCCAGCGGACGCGTCACGCAGGCGATCATGAGCCTGCACTTCCTGTGTGCCCTTATGACGGGCTCCACCAGCTGTGTGTCGGAGACATAGGACACGAGCCCCTCGGACGTCTGTATCCTGAAACCGACCGAGCTCGTGTCGCTGTGAGCGGAGGGCGTCCCGACGATCTCGAACGGCTTGACCGTTGCCTTGGCGGACGGCGTCATCACCTTGACCGTCTTCGGCTGTGAGAGATGGTACCTCGATATGGCAGGCCCGAACTCGCCGTCGCCCTCGATCACGCTCCTGCTGCCGATCAGGGCGCCCTGCCGCCGCGTGCCGCCCTCCGTCATGGCCTCTATGAGTATCTCGGCGTCCAGGTAGTGGTCCGGGTGACAGTGCGACACGGCTATCCCGTGCGTCCTCATGGGGTCCAGCCCGACGGACCTCATCCTCACGAGCGCGCCTGGGCCAGGGTCGACGTGCAGGTTCTTGGCGTCCTCTATGTATATGCCGCCCGTCGCGCGCGCCTGGTATATGGTGGCGAAGCGCCCCCCGCCAGTCCCCAAGAACGTTATCTTGACCATGTGTCGCCAAACCTTAATGCCTGAATCCCTTATTACCCTTTCACGCCCAGGAGGAATAGCACTGAGGTTGGCAATTCGCAATGGGCTTCTTGTCACGCAGAACGAGGAGCGGGACGTCTTCGAGGGCGACATACTCGTGGAGGACGGCGCGATCGTCAGCGTGGGCGAGCACACGGACCGCGCGGAGGACGTCGTCGACGCGTCTGGCTGCGTCGTCATGCCCGGCCTGATCAACTGTCACACGCACGCGGCCATGACGCTCATGCGCGGGGCCGTCGACGACCTCAGGCTCGAGCAGTTCCTCGACCGCACCTTCGCGATCGACGCGAGGAGGACCGATGAGGACATCGAGCTGGGGGCCGCCCTGGGCTGCCTCGAGATGGCTCGCTCGGGCACCACGACGTTCCTCGACCTCTACTATTCCGAGGACGTCATCGCGAAGGCGGTGGAGAGGACGGGAATGAGGGCCTACCTCGGCTGGGCCGTCCTCGACGACGACCTGACGACGCAGGACGGCAGCCCCCTGCGCAACTGCGAGACGTTCATACGCGAGCATCGGGGGAAGGCGCTGATCACGCCCGTCGTGGCACCTCAGGGCGTATACGTGTGCTCCGACGACACGCTCATGGCGGCGAAGGAACTCGCGAGGAAGAGCGGCACCTTCTGCCACTACCACCTGTCCGAGACGAGGAAGGAGGTCTACGACTACAGGCGCAAGACGGGCGAGAGGCCGGTGGAGCACCTGTCCAAGATAGGCTTCCTGTCGCGGGGCGACATCGCGGCCCACTGCGTCTGGCTGACGCTCAACGAGGTGAGGGAGATGTCACGCAACGGGGTGTCGGCGGCGCACTGCCCCACATCGAACATGAAGCTGGCGAGCGGCGGGGTCTCCCCGCTGCCGGAGATGCTCGAGAACGGCGTGACGGTCTGCCTGGGCACGGACGGGTGCTCGTCGAACAACACGCTCGACATGTTCATGGAGATGAAGTTCGCGGCCCTCCAGCAGAAGGCGTCGAGATGGGACGCGTCCGTGCTGCCAGCCCAGAAGGCGCTCGACCTCGCGACCGTGTGCGCCGCCCAGAGCCTCGGCGCGCACCACGAGCTGGGCTCTCTGGAGCCGGGCAAGAGGGCGGACATCGCCATAGTCGACTGCAGGCGTCCGGGCATGACACCCACGACGCCGGAGAACGCCGTCGCGAACCTCGTGTACGCGAGCGCCTCGGGGGGCGTGAGGGACACGATCGTGGACGGCAGGTTCGTCATCCGCGGGGGCGCGGTCGTCCGCGTCGACGAGGACGCCCTACTCGCCAAGGCCGCGGAGGCCGGGCGGAAGCTGCTCGAGCCATGAGGCGCCCGCAGAAGCGGACGCGTCGTGCAAAAGATGGTCGTTAAGGGGTTTGCGTGGCGGCCTCCGAGGGGCGATCAGTCCCTGGAGGTCTTGGCGACGACCTTGTCCTTCTTGGCGATCTCGGCGATCTTCTCCGCCTCGATCTTCTCCTTGGCCATCACCTCTTCGAGGGACTTCATCTCCTTCCGGAGCTCCTCCGGCCTCGGTATGGGGCCGAGCACGTCGTCGGCCTTGCCGACCGCGGCCTCGAGGTCCTGCAGGTTCGACACCTCACGCTGCGGGGTGAGCCTTCCCACGCCCAGGTACTCCGAGGCGCCCTCTATGAGCTTCGTGAGCTCGAACGGGAAGATTATCTTCGTCGCCTGGCCGTTGCCTATCGACTTCATCGTGTCGAGCGACAGCACCGTGAGCGCCTTCGAGTCAAGCGGGCTGGCGCCGATGGCGAGCACCCTCAGCTTCTGAGCCTCACCCTGCGCCTCGAGTATGATCGCCAGCCTCTGCCCCTCGGCCTCGAGTATCTTCGACTGTCTGAGACCCTCGGCCTGCAGGATCCTCGCCTGCTTGTCGCCCTCGGCGTTCAGTATCGCGGCGCGCTTCTGTCCGTCGGCCTTCAGGATCGCGGCCCTCCGCAGCCTCTCCGCGGATGTCTGGTCCTCCATCGCGTCCTTGACCTTGCCCGCGGGGTCGACCTCCCTTATCTCGACGGCCTCGACCTTGACGCCCCACTTGTCCGTCGCCTCGTCGAGCACGTCCCTGAGGTGGAGGTTGATCCTCTCCCTGTTCGAGAGTATCTCGTCGAGCTCCATGTCGCCGATTATGGACCTGAGCGTCGTCTGGGCGAGGTATATCGTCGCCGTGCGGTAGCTCGTGACCTCGAAGTATGCCTTCTTCGGGTCGATCACCTTGATGTATATGATCGCGTCGACGTTCGTCGGCGAGTTGTCCTTCGTGATGACCTCCTGACGCGGGACGTCCAGGACCTGCGTACGCAGGTCTATCTTGACGACCTCGTTTATCAGAGGACGTACTATGCTCAGACCCGAGTCGAGGACGCGCATGAACCTGCCGAGGCTCATGTAGATGCCCTGCTCGTAGGGTCTGATGATCTTGATCGCGTTCATGAGTATCGCGAATATCGCGATGATCATGAGGATCAGCAGTGCCAGAAGCGCTCCCTCACTCATTCCAATTCCTCCCTATCCGCATATGCCGTCTCCGGCCCGTCACGTCCTGTCGGGGGTCCCCTCTGGGACCTCCTCGACCGTGACATGGACGCCCTCGCTGCGCGTGACGACGACCCTGCTCCCGGCCGGGATGACGGACGACGCCGAAGTGGCGCTCCAGGTGTCGTGCCTTATCCTCACCTTGCCCTTGAGGCTGTTCGGATAGACATCCGACTCGACGATGCCCACCCGTCCGATGAGAGATGTGCCGACGGTCGTCTCGGGCGGCGCAGGCGGCGCGAGGTTCTGATAGAGCTTCATCGTGACCAGCGTCATCGGGACGAGCACGACGACCGCCGCGAGCGGCGCCCACCACGTGAGCAGCCAATCGGGGTAGATGAGCCCCACGCACCCCAGCACCAACAGGACCGTGGCTGGTACGACTATGAACGCCCCTGGCGACGCTGCCTCTGCCAAGAGCATAAGCACGCCGATTATGATGAACGCCAGGGCCAGTTCCATACCCAGAGCCATGTCTGAGAGTAGCGGGTAGTGTCTATTTATGGTTTACGTCGGAGTGCCAAGGTCGTGGCTCTGCCGAGTAGGTCAACCGTGACAAGCGGATGTGTCGCCGCGCTCCGGACACTCAGCGCAGCCTCATCCTGGCGATGTGATAGCACCAGAGCCCGTTCTTCCTCAGAGCCTCGTTCGTGCTCTCGACGGTGACCCTCGTGGGTTCCGTCCGGAACTTGAGCACATCCTCGATCGGGTATCCGACGAAGTCGGACATCTTGAGAAGGCGTTCGTACGGGAACGGCTGCTCGCCAACCAGTATCTGCCGAATGCTCCAACCGGGGTGTATGCGGGAGCGGTAGCCGAGCTCCCGGGCCAGCCGGTTCATGCTTCCGGCCTTGTCTATCCCCATCTTGATGAACTCCACCCGGAAAGATGAGGTGAGCCAAACGCGCTTCTCGTCCACGTGTCTGAGGCTCCTGGGAAGATAGGCGTTGCCCGAGGTCATTGCAGGGGGAATATTTAGACATCTCCTATATAGGATTTCTTGAGATTCTGCCCCTCCTTGAACGGTACGTACCGTTCAATACGGCCACCCTGACCACGCGGGCCGGGCCGAAAGGGTTTTTCGCCGGCAGCCCCTTAGCTCTCGAGGCAGGGGTCTGATCATATGGCGACGGCGTCGGACAGCATACGCGTGAGCACGAAGGCGAGAGACGAGATATTGGACATCACGGGGGAGGTCCAGGGGATAGTGTCGGGTTCCGGGCTGAAGGAGGGTCTGGCATGCGTGTTTGTCTCTGGCTCGACAGCCGCTGTCACCACCGTCGAGCACGAGCCGGGCCTCGTCCACGACCTCCAGGAGGCGATGGAGAGGCTCTTCCCGCGGGACCTGGACTACGAGCACCATCGCCGCTGGGGCGACGGGAACGGCCACTCCCATGTACGGGCGTCGTTCCTCGGGCCCTCGTTGACGGTGCCCTTCGTCGACGGGAGGCTACGGCTGGGCACGTGGCAGCAGATCGTCTTCTTGGAGCTGGACAACAAGCCGAGGACCAGGGAGATACTGGTCCATATGGTCGGCGACGCCTGAGCGCATACACCCCCGACCGCGCCCGTCCCAGGGGGTTCCGTCGACTAGGGTATCATGAATCCAGATGTCCAGCAAATGATGACCAGACGGCCATCATGGGCTCTCGTCGGGTCCGTCCCTGAGCACGTCTCCCCGGGAGGCCTCTCTTCGGTCGGTGAGCACGCCGACAGCGACCATGATCGATCCGAATGCCAGCATGCCTATGAAGGCCTGTGTTATAGTGATTATGAATATCATCCCCACGACCGCCAGGGTCGACCCTGAGATGATGAACGACATTGCGATTCTCCTGGGATCTCCGACCGACATGTCCTCGTCGTCCGCGAACGCAGACATGCATATAATCGTTTCCCTCTGCAGACGCTGTCAACTTGAGCATGATGGCTATGGCTATTCCCGTTACCGTACGACCCACTTGGACACTCCGACTGAACCCTACTTAAGTGGACAGAGCCGTCCCAGGGGCAAACATATAATACTTGAGCCTTCTGGCCCCTACGATGAAGATCGAGGGAGAGTTCCTTGGCGGGGGACACGAGGTCGGCCGGCTCGGCATACACCTCAAGTGCGACCGCTCAAGGCTGCTGTTCGACTATGGCATGACTGCCCAGGCCCCTCCGCTGTATCCCAAGGAGGCGCCGCCGATAGACCGCATGTTCCTCACGCACTCGCACCTGGACCACTGCGGCATGATACCCTGGCTGACGGCGAGGTACGACATCGACATCGTCGCCACGCCCATGTCTAGGGAGATAGCGCTGTTGCTCATGGAGGACAGCATAAAGGTGGCCCAGTCCGAAGGCTATCCCGAGCCGTACACGGCGGGGGACGTGAAGGTGGCCCGGAGGCACTTCAGGGAGACGGGCTTCGGCCGCACTACCCGGGTGAACGGGCTGCAGGTGAAGGCCCACTCGGCAGGGCACATACCCGGAGCAACGATGTACGAGCTGGAGGGCGACAGGACCACGCTCGTCACGGGCGACATACACACGATCGACACGCGTCTCGTGAAGGGCGCCAAACCCGTCAAGTGCGACAACCTGATCATGGAGTCCACGTACTCGGGGCGGAACCACGAGGAGAGGTCCAAGACCGAGTACAGGCTGCTCAAGAAGATAGAGGAGGTGCACGACCGCGGGGGCAAGGCGATCATCCCGGCCTTCGCAGTCGGCAGGTCGCAGGAGCTGCTGCTCCTGCTGAAGGACACGAGGCGCGAGTTCTGGCTGGACGGCATGGGCCGGAAAGTGTCGAAGATATACGTCTCGATGCCAGACTACGTCCGTTCGGGTAAAAGGCTACGCCAGGCGGTGAACAGGACGAAGATGGTCAAGAGTGCTCACAGTCGTACCAGGGCAGCCAAATCCGACACGATAGTGACGACGAGCGGCATGCTCGACGGCGGCCCCGTTGTGGGCTACCTCGAGCAGCTGAAGGACGACCCAAACAGCGCGGTGCTCCTCACGGGCTACCAGGTCGAGGGCAGCAACGGGCGCAAGCTGCTCAAGGACGGGGCGATAGACATCAAGGGCGCGAGCGTCGGCATCAACTGCGAGGTCGCGCAGTTCGACTTCTCGGCCCACGCGGGCCACGACCAACTGCTCGAGTTCGCCAAGGAATGCTCCCCCGAGACGATAGTGCTGTGTCACGGGGACAACAGGGAGTTGCTCGCCGAAGACCTCAGGAAGGAGGGTTTCGAGGTCCTCCTGCCCATGAACGGGGAGAGGTTCGAGCTGCGATGAGCGCTGCGAGGAAAACGTAGTTAAAGGGATGGATGCCTCTCGTGGACGCCATGAGGTCCAAGTACGCCGATTACCTGCGCGAGGACATCGGCTCCGGCGACGTGACCACGGAGCTGCTCGTCCCCCGGGACAGCAGGGCGATGGGTCGCGTGACGGTAAAAGAGGCCTGCGTCGTCGCCGGGGCCAAGGAGGCGGCTGAAGTGTTCGCCGAGCTGGGCGCGTCGGCTGAGCGACTCATCGAGGATGGCGCCTCCGCCGCCAAGGGAGATGTCGTCCTCGTCGTCAGGGGACCCACGAGGGCGTTGCTCACGGGCGAGAGGCTCGCATTGAACTTCCTGATGCGTATGAGTGGCATAGCCACCCTCACGAGCGAGCTCGTCTCGCGGTGCAGGAAGGTCAACCCCGATGTGAGGATCGCCGCCACGAGGAAGACCACGCCAGGCTTCAGGCGTTTCGAGAAGAGGGCGGTCGCGCTCGGCGGGGGAGACCCGCACCGGTTCGGGCTCGACGACGCCATACTCATCAAGGACAACCACATCGCCGTCGCGGGGGGCGTCCGCGAGGCGCTCAGGACGGCCAAGGGCGCGAGCTTCACGAAGAAGATAGAGGTGGAGGTCGAGAGCGCGGAGGACGCCTTCGCCGCCCTCGATGAAGGCGCGGACATAATCATGCTGGACAACTTCGACCCCGAGGAGGGGCGCAAGGTCGCCGAGGAGTTGAAGAGGAGGAGCCCGGGCGTGGTCATCGAGGCCTCCGGCGGCATCGGCCCCGACAACGTCGAGAGCTACGCGGGGTTCGCGGACGTCGTGTCCCTCGGCTGGCTGACGCACTCCATCAGGTCCGTGGACTTCTCCATGACGATCGACCTCGAATAGCGCGGGGCACACAGGTTTTTCTACGGTCACGCACCTCCGAGTGCCGATACCCATGAACGCGAGGGATGTCTGGGGGGTGTTCACGCTGCTGTTCGTGCTCGCGGCGGCCGTCTCCTCGGCGCTCATGATCAACTGGGGGATGGAGCCGACCTTCGTCATCTCCTTCGCCGTCGCCGCCGTGGCGGTGTATCTCTACGTGGTGTACAAGCGATACCATGTCGAGATGGTCACGGAGGCCGACCTCCAGCAGTTCACCGACCCGGAGGACCTCGGGATACTGTGCGGGATATACGGCCTCCCCCGGACTGGGCCCCCGAACCGACTGAGGCACCGCCTCGCCCGGCTGTCCCGCAAGCACGCGGACCAGCCCTTCGTGTGGGTCGCCCCTGGGTTCATGAAGGCCATCGCGTCCGGCCTGGAGATAGGCCCCGAGGACGACCTCGCGGAGCCGCCTGAGGACGCTTCCGAGCTCACCGTCCGACTGGTCTCGGGGGAGGGCAGGGGCAGGCGGAGGGCGCAGCCGCTCGTCTGGGGGGACAGGAGGTCATCGACCAGGCTCAAGCGCATGACGAACTGCCCCGTGTGCGACGCGCCCGTCTCGCACAGGGGCTTCATATGTGAACGATGCGGCGCGGACCTCGGGTTCTACGACGTCCTCAGCGAGTCGAGGGTCGGCAGGATGCTGGTGGCCGAGAAGGCGGACGCGCACGGCAAACATTGATGTCCCACGAGGCAGTTCCAGCGACGATGAGGCAGGACGAGAAGTGTCAGTTCTGCGGCAAGCCCGCGACGAGGTTCCTCTTCGCGGCCTTCGTGTGTGACGACGAGGAGTGCATAGAGAAGGCCAGGATGGAGCGCGGCGGCCCCGGCGGCCACAAGAAGCGCGACCTCTCCGAGCTGCTGGGCGAGGGCTGACGCGGCCACACCAGCAACATTTATGCGGGGGCCTCGCTTCAGGGTCTCCGATGGACAGGCGCGCTTTCTTCGGTCTGATGCTGATAGAGACGATGCTGGCCTTCGGCAGCACCTTCGCCGCCTCGTTCAACATCATATACATGTTCAACGAGCTGATGGTGCCCCTGTGGTACGGGCCGATGTACCTGCTCATCGGGTTCGGCATCTCTGCCCTCGCGAGCCTCTGGATGTCCTGGAGGCCGCACGTGGACCCCAGGAACGCCATAGTTTTTGGCCTGTTCTGGCTGTGCGTCGAGTACACCCTGTTCCTCGTCGTGCACGACGGATGGCTGCTGGGTATCGTCGTCGGCATGGCGTTCGGGCTGTACTACCCGTTCTTCTGGACGCCGGTCAACGTGCTCATGGCCAAGATGACCGAGAAGGACGACAGGGGCGTGACCTACGGGGCGTTCTTCTTCGTGTGGCCCCTCGCTGCGTTCGTCGCGCCGTTCCTCGGGGGCCTCGTCATAGGGCTCTTCAACTACTCCGTGCTGTTCGTCACCGGCATCGCCATCATCGCCTCGACCATAGGCGTGGTCTTCGCGTACAGGAAGTACATCCCGAAGGACCAGGTGATGCGCATACGCGTGGCCGCCCTCGGCAAGAGGAACGTGCTCGCGCTGCTCGGCGAGGGGGGCTACGAGGGCGTGTTCTGGGTGGACCTCACGCTCGTGACCTACGTGTTCACGAGCGACGAGGTGGCGATAGGGGCCCTGTTCTCGCTGTTCGGCCTCTGCGCGGGCGTCATGGGGATCGTCCTCGGGAAGGTCTCGGACAAGATACAGAACAGGGTCTTCTTCCTCAGGGTCAGCGCCCTCACGTCGATACCGTGCATCATAGCCGTGTCGTACGCGACCTCCATCGAGGGGTTCGCGCTCGCCAACGGGCTGCTGGAGATAGCGTGCTTCGTCCTCCCGGTCTTCCTGTTCGCCATCCTTACCGACAAGCTGGAGGACGCCAAGAACGACTCGGTCGTGGGGAGGGAGTTCTTCCTCGACATCGGCAGGGTCGCGACGATCTCGCTGCTCATGGCGCTGCTCTGGGTGGGGTTCACGCCTCAGGAATGCTTCCTGCTGTGCATACCCTTCCTCTTGCTCAGCCTCGTGGCGTATGAGGAGCGGAAGGCGGTGCCGAGCGTCGAGGTGGTGCCGGTCACCGAGCATCACCGCGGGGCTTGAAGGGACCTCCAGAGCAGTTCCATGAGGTCCACCATCTCCATCCTCGAGCCGCTCGCGACGACGGACGCCTTGAGGCTCTGGTAGCAGAACGGGCACGACGTGGACAGCACATCGCATCCCACGGACTCGGCGTCCGCGACCCTCATCCCCGATATCTTCTCCGCCAGCTCGGGAAACGCCGTCTTGACTCCCCCGCCGGCGCCGCAGCACCTAGCGTCCTCGCGGGTACGGTCCATCTCGACGAGTCGCATGCCGGGGATCGACTCGAGTATACGCCTGGGCGGGTCATAGACGCCCACATGCCTGCCGAGGTGGCAGGGGTCGTGGAAGGCAACGGTCCCCTCGACGCGGCCCGTCGGGACCAGGTCGCCCGAGTCGATGAGTCCGCTCACCAGCTCCGTCACGTGCACCATCGGGGCGGGCAGTTTGCCGTACCTCGGATAGTCCTGCCGTATCGTCTTGTAACACCCCGCGCAGCTGGTCACGATGACCGACGGGGAGGCGCGCTCGAACCGCTCGATGTTCCTCAGGACCATGTCCCTCGCCGCCTCCGACAGGCCTGTCCGCATCATGGTGGACCCGCAGCATCCCTCCTCGTTCCCCAGCGTGCCGAAGTCGACGCCCGCGCGGGCGAGCACGCGCGCGGTGTTCTCCGCCATCGCGCGTATGTTGGGGTCGTACGCTGCCGTGCAGCCAACGAAATACAGCACCTCGTGCTCCTCCTTGAGCGAGTCGCCCACGACGACCTCATTCCCCAACCGCTTGGACCACCTAGAACGCTGCGTCCTCGGCTGCATCCAGGGGTTCTCGTAGTTCTCGATGCTCTTGACGATGGATTCGTGCGCGGGTAGCGGGCCGACGGAGTTCGACACCAGGAACTCCCTCATGTTCTCCCACATATGGATCGTGTCGAGATGCGCTGGGCACACGGACCTGCACTGGCCGCATATTGTGCACTCGTACGCCCGCTCGGAGAGCTCCCGCAGCTCCTCGTCGGAAACCTCCCTCGGGCCCAGCAGGCGCGCCCTCAGCCCGTACTGTCGCCTGATGAGCTCGCGCAGACGCAGTATCTTGCCCCTCGGGGTGACGAGCTCGACATCCTGGGCCTCGCCCCCCGTCGGGCACGTGAGCGTGCACTCGCCGCATCTGACGCACGCGTCGTAACGCATCAGCGAAGCGACATCCAGCTTGGACAGGTCGAGTCTCCTCATACGGCTCCGCCCTCCTCGCCCAGCAGTGCCTCCAGCTCGATGGCGACCGGAGCGGCGAGCATGTGGAACAGCTTGCTGAACGGGATGTACGCTATCAGGAGGGCACTGGCGACCGCGTGCACGAGCCACGCCTGGTCGTAGTAGTCCCCCGCCGACTCCGGTATGAAGAGGCTGATGGAATATCCCACGAACGAGTACCACTCGTCGCCCTCGTGGCCGGGTATGCCGCCCGCAATCCCCATGCCCTCGAGCACGAAACCGCCGATGACGATGAACAGGAGGAACGAGAGGGTCGCGATGTCCGCCCCCTCCGTCCTCAGCTGCCTCGGGCGGGCTATGAACCTCCTGCCGACGGCCATGAGCAGGCCTATCAGCATCATCAGGCCCGCGATCTCGAACGCGAGGTCCCTCACCAGGAGCTTAGCCCATCCGTCGCTGGCGATCATCGCCTCCCACGCGAGGAGGTCCATCGATATCGTTACGAGCACGTCCAACGCCAGCATGAGGGCGAACCCCCCGAGCATCATGAAGTGGGCGAGCCATCTGAAGGCGCTCAGCTCGCGCAGCTTGGCGATGTAGAGCGCCTCCTTGACGAAGGCCGACCCCAGCCGGACGATCCTCCGGCTGAACACGATCGAAAACGCCTTGGCCAGCAAGCGAACGAGTCGCGACTCCGGCGTTCCCACGAGCCCCTTGCCCCGCATCCAGAGGAGGGCGTTCGCCGACGCGCCGATGAGGAACACGGCGAAGCACACGATCATCGTCGCCAGGAACCAATGGAGGTACGCGCGTTCCCGGACGTACACGGTGTCGTAGGGGAGCATGAGGACGACGATGGTGAAGGCTGACACCGCGGCGACGAGGATGAGATACAGCGTAGCCCTTCCGGCCAGTTTGCCGTTGCTCGACATCCCATCGATAATCAGGCTGGGTTCGTATATACTCATCTGCCGCCCCGCATGCTCGCGAGCCGCAGGTTCACGCAGCTCCTGGCGACGCTCATCAACGGGTCCAGCATCGCCTCGACGGCGCGCGGGTCGGCGGTGGACAGGTCGACGACGGCGTCCCTGATCGAGCGAAGGCGGAGGGAGAGGGAGGCAGCCTCCGCCTCGGGCACCGACGCGGCCCTTCGCCTGATCGCCTCTGCCAGCACGAGGAACCTCTCGGTGTCCCAGACCTTGTTGCCCAACAGGAACGACCTGCCCTCGAGACCATAAAGCGCGATGGACAAGTCCGACGCCGCCCGGGCGAGCTCGCAGGTCCTGCGCTCCCCGGAAGTTGCCGCCGATCGTTCCGTCTCGTGGGCCTCGGTCGCTATGCCGAGCAGTTGCGCGAACATGCGATTGGCCTCAGGGTACTTTGGGTGCTCGAGATGCGGTGAGAGCAACAACAGCCTGCCCCGGCCGTACGCGGCCTCGATCACTGCCGGTCTCCCCACGACCATCCTCTCCGCGTCGTCAGGGTCGATCTGCACCTCGGTCGAGCCCGTGAACCCACCGAAGCGGCAGACCACAGTGCCGTCTGAAGGCTCCTTGAACACGGGACCGCCGAACATCGGGGCGTTGAGTGTCATGGCGTCTGAGCGGAGCGAGGTCTCACCGCGTACAGGGTGGACGATTGACCGGTCGCAGAATGGGACGCTCAGCCGTGGCGGGCAGGATATCGCGCTGGGTCCTGCGGGCACGATGTTCTCGATCCTTGTGGAGCAGATGTTGAACTCGGAGAGTGGCGCCACGGAAGTCGGCAGAGGGAGGTACGCGCCCGCGCACACGCCGACGTAGTCGCCGCCTGAGTGGACGAACCGTCTCAGCTTCGAGAACCCCTCTCCAGAAAGCGCGGACGCGATGGAGAGCGCGTCGCCTCCGGAGACGATGACGGTCGACAGGGGCTCCGTCAGCGCGCGGACGAAGTTCCGCTCGTCGAGGAAGGCGGCGTCACGGAACGAGTGGGCCTCGAACAGGTCGGCCAACCAAGTCCATGAGTGCGAGCAGCCTTTACCGGCGTACACCACGATGTCACGGGGCATGGCGTGGAGGGAATTCGATTGACTGACCATAAACCAATGCCCGGCTGCCTGGCTGACCCTCGGCGTCACAGAAAAGGTTATAGACGGCCTTGACTTATGTCGCTCCCCACAGGGGCCCATGGTCTAGTGGTTATGACATCTGCTTGACACGCAGAAGATCACCGGTTCGAGTCCGGTTGGGCCCACTCTCGCCTTACTGGCTAAAATCTAATCTGAGTTTTGGGATTTCTGCGACAGGCGCTTCCCAAGTCTGCCGCATGAGGGAGAACGCGGTTTCCGATCTCACTCGCGAATAGAACCTCTCCGTTGTCACCGTGCTCGTGTGCCTCAGAACCTTGCTGACCACCTCAATGGGTACTCCTTTGTCCTTTGCGGTCTGGGCGAAGGTAGGCCTCAGGTCCTTCCATTTGAACCTGACTCCTGATGCCTTCTCCACATAGGATTTCATCTTGGTCCAAAGCTGCTGCGTCCAGTAGACGACACTGCCATCCTCCCGGATGTATGGGAACAAAGGCTCCACCGAATTGGGGTCCTTACTCCGTTCTCTTAGGTGATGCGCTCTCACATCAAGGTACATCAACAGGAAGCTCACATGCAAGAGGTAAGGGGTTTGATGAGGGGCAATTAACCCCTCCTTTTCGTTACCCTTCCCGAGATGCCTTTCTGGGAGGTTCATGTACCTTCCTCGGCTGAGCCAGCCATTTTGGTGGGTTCAAATCCCCTTCGATTTGAATCCCTTGCCAAAAGACAATAGAACTGGAACAGCCATAGAGGGGAGATCATGTCATTTCAGGCTGACGCAGAGGAGATGGCACCTATCATACAGGCCATACTCAATGGGAAACAGGAAACGCCCCAATTCCCGGCTGCCGAGGCTTGGCTCGCCTACCTCCTATGCATCACCGAATCATCACTCTATCGTGAAGAGATTATCACGAAGTCCGAGTCCTTGAATATCCAAGTGCCACCAGTGACCGAGATTGACTGGGCCTTCAAACGACTGGAGGCAAGACTGTGGCTTCGAACTGCGTATGCGATTGAATCCGCCAAGACAAGAGGTTGGGATGGCGATTGGGCCTACAACATTGCGCCCGGAGCTAAGCGAATCTTGATCAAAGTCATGGATGGCCTATCGGATTACCACGAAGCACACAGAAGGATTCAAGATTGGTTATCGACACACCCTCCGGACTGGCCTTACCAAGAGGTGACCCTCGCATACACGATGTACTACCATGAATCGACAACCCCCCTTGCGAAGATTCTCAAGGAGATGGATACGGAGGACTATGGCTACTCAAACGCTCACATCATGGGCGCAGCATTCCTGCGATTGAGGAAGAGGGGGTGGCTTGACATTGGGAGTAATCACTCGTATGGGCTGACATCCGAGGCGAGGCAGTTGATGAATACAATCATCAAGAGTGAACGATACTGGAGAAGGATTGATGAAGATCTGGAGAGGTGGATGTATGCCAACCCCCCTTCGGGCTACAAGCCATTTGATGGAGATCCGTTTGAGTAGATTTGGTGAGGAGCCAACGATTCTACGGAGTTTCCTGTCTGGGAGGCAGTTTTCCCAAGTCCGACCATTCTCTGAACCATGGCGAACCCCAGTGGTAGTATTGACCAAGGGATAGCCTCTTACTATCCTGAAGCTTCACCCATTCTGGGTGCTCTGACCTGGCTTCTGGGTTGTCTTTAAGAAATCTCTTATGTGTCTCGTCTTCCATCTTCCTGAAGACCCTGATCGCCTTGCAATAAACCGTGAGCGCCTTCTCTTTCTCTGTATCCCAGAACAGCAGATTAAAGAAGAGGTCGTCAAGCAATCCCCT
Source organism: Thermoplasmata archaeon (assembly GCA_041554135.1). Taxonomy (GTDB): domain Archaea; phylum Thermoplasmatota; class Thermoplasmata; order UBA10834; family UBA10834; genus UBA10834. Next base: position 28,998 of record JBFFML010000012.1, read on the forward strand.
GAAAGCGTTGTTTGCGTCTTCAGCCGTCATCCCATCTGGGATATTGTCGTTTCCATGGCCGAACAGAATGTCGTAGAACCCGCCTCCCCATCCCTCGAAGTAACTCCTTAATTCGACCAAACATTCCTTTAGATCATCTGGTCTGCCCTCTCTCCTTGCTCTGTCTATCCTAGCCCTGAGGTCTCGGACCCCTTTCGTGGATTCGGCAAGAAATGTCTTATCCATGAATTCGGCCAGTCTATCCATCGAACAGCAGAGGTCATCAAGAGCCATTTTATCCTGATTCTCTTTCGCAGAGATAAGAGGTTTGGTGAGGGGCAAATAACCCCTCCTTTTCGCTACCCTTCCCGAGATGCCTTTCTGGGAGGTTCTTGTACCTTTTCGAGCCGAGCCAGTCGAAAATGTGGGCAGAAATCCCCTTCGGTCCATTCTCAAGCACATACATGGCTAGCGAAGGACGCCGACGAAGTACCAGGATCCAACAACGAGGAACCCGAATACGATTGTCATGAACCCTAGGAGCGGCACTGCTTGTGCAAGCAGCGCTCCTATGATGAAGAAGCCAGATATGACCATAATGCAGAGTATGATGAAAGTGGACTTTGGCATTTCCAGCTTATAGGTTGAATAAGATATACCGAAATAAGGACGCTTGTCACCTGGCACTCCCAGTGTGGATTGATGGCTCCATATCTTCTCGGCAACGCAAAGCGTTGCGCCACAAGAAGGACAATCTGATAACTCCGATGAATTCTCAGATCCACAGTTTGAGCGTTTCATAGAATATTAATCTGCCCATGCCAAAATAAGCCTTGTCATGGAAATCCAGGTTCACTCGGTAATGTCTCACAGTGAATCTCGATGGAGATACCTTCCAGATTCCTGTCACTTGATTGAAATCAGAAAAAGGAAAGGGGTTTGCTGCGTTCTCCTTGAAACCCCAGAATGCAGATTAGATTTCGGCCAGTGTTCCGGATTCGAGTCCGGTTGGGCCCACTCTACGTCTTGAGAGAAGGCCACAAAGGCGGAAAGACGACTGGTGAGGACCGGCCCTCGAGATTCGCGAGAGCTACTGAATGGATATCACTCCGACGTACAGTGGGTTATAGGTCAGGGGATACCAGTCTTCCGCACCTGCGTTTCCCGCGATCATGTACGGATCGTCGACGACTCCATCACCATCGATGTCAGGGGCCGTCAGATCGCTCCAGTAGTTGCCGCAGTCACCCCAAGCATATATCCCTCCTGACACGTACCAGGAGTTGCCTCCGTTATCGTCGTAAGCCTGCGCGCGTGACGCGTTGTAAGTACTGGTGGCGCCGTTGTTGTCGAGGATCGCATTTCCGTAAATCAGGTTGTCAACCCCGGATGAGATGGCGATGGCATATCCGCCGTTATCGGAGACTTCATTCCGTGTCACATGGTTGTTGTCGCACGACCAATAGAGACTGATGCCACAACGATCGTTCGAGGAACAAGTGTTGCCGATCACTATGTTGTTACTCGATGCGTAGAAGTCTATGCCCGCGCCCCCATTCCAGGAACATGTGTTGTTCCTCAGCGTATTCTCACCGCTCTGGTATTGGACACGGATGCCATCCAAACGGTTTGAGGCGCAGGTGTTGTTCATCAGTGTATTCCTAGAGGATGCGAGGGATATGCCATACCAGCCGTCCGAGCAGGTGTTGTCGATCATGGTATTGTCGGTGCTACCTCCGCCCATAACCACGCCTATCTGGTTAGAGAAGCAGCTGTTGTTGCTTATCGTGATATTGCTCGAGAACCCAAGGAATATCCCATATTCGTTGCCTGAACAGTTGTTGTTCTCTAAAGTGCCGTTCGCGCAAGACGCGAGGTAGATGCCCCAATCACGGTTACTCTCGCTCTTTGATACATAGCAGTTCCTGACTATGAAATGTACATTGGCGTTCAATATCTGAATGCCGGCCATGCGGCCATCCCACTGGATGGAGGTCTTGATGTACCAACCAGCTATGATGTACGGGTCGGCTGCCGTGCCATTCCCTCCGACCACTCCATTATCGGGAGTGAAATCTGAATCCCCGCCGATACAAATCGTGGTGTGCTCAGTCTGTCCGGATGGATATACGAATGGATGCGGGACGGGCCGAGGCATCAGCAACCACGCGGTCGTCCCGATGATCACGACCACCACTGTGATCACGGCGATGGTTGCGATCCGTAGCTTCTTCCTTGGCGCTTTCCCTAGCCCGTCAGACAACGCCTTTCCCCCTCAGCCGCAGACACCTCTTGGCGACTCCGTGGAGAGAAGGCGGAGATACATGATAAACCTGCTCACGGCCCTCACGTCTCGCCTCGGAAAAGCCGATAGGCAAAGGAAGAACGTGAAGGGGTGTCTTCTACACGCGATCCGTAGGAGCGGAGGGTAAGAGGTTTGCCGGGGGGGTAGCCACCCCTTCCGGAGGACCATTGGGTCTAGGTCGTCAGTCTTCACGGAGCGCCGGCGTAAGGCCCTTCCCTGTAGACCTGAGAAGTGTGAGGCCCTGGCTCTCCGTAATCGAACTCTGGGTCTTCACACTCGCCGAGGACGGTCACGAGCGTCTCAGCGTCGTTGTCACAGACCCCGTCGCATTCGCCGCACGAGCCGTCCCGGAGCTGGAGTTGGTCCTTGTCCTGGTCGCCGTCTTGGTCGCCGGTCTGGTTTCCGTTTGGGTCGGCGAGTCCACCAGTCACGGCAAAAGCCCCGCTGACCGCTAGTGCACAGCAAAGCGCCAAGGGAAACCAAGCCTTGCTCATTCTCCTCGACTTCGAGACCTTCTTTGCCAATTCACTCTCGAATTCCTTCCTCATATTCCAACTTCCTTGGTGTTTCACCATCGAGGGCACATGTGTCTCCAACGGTCTCGCTGAATGCCTTTGTGCCCCTCTGCCCCTCCTTACGTCGCGGAGGGGGTAGAATTCCTTGTGGTACGGTTATCATGCGTCGGCAAAGGTCGCCGAGACCGCGAGCCGTTCGAGAAGGAGTCGCCCTCGGGACTCTCCGGCTCCGTACCACTCATGCCCCGACGTCGCATCGGCGGTCGGTTATCACTCTTGATAAAACAAGTGCAAATGTGCGAAAACGCGGTATATACCTCCATGTCCCTCGCCCGAGTCATGAGACCGACATTGGAGAGGGACTCAGAAGGGCGTCTCACCCTGAACAAGGAGAGGAAGCGTAACGGGCGTGTGAACAAGAGGATGTTGTCCATCGGGCTCGCGGTCGCGGTGGTCGCGATTGCCGCAACGGGCATACAGTTCGCTGTGGCGGCGGGCGGGCAGGTCCAGCACAATTACCAGCAGAACCTCGGAGAGGATGGGTTGTACGAGGAGAACAACTGCAACCCCTACGAAGATGACGACTTCCCCGGAGAGGACCTGCAGAACAGGACGGGTGTGGACGGGGACTTGGTCTTCTGACGGTCCGTCCATAGCCGCGCGTGAAACCCTTTACCACCTAATGTTTCTTGTCAAGGCCGCGTCTATCGCTGCTATGGCACACGGAAATGGCGCGCCGTGAGGAAGGAGCCGAGGCTGGGATGGCGTCGAATATCGCGCCGCCTATGCCCTGTCCTGCGCAGTCGCAGAGCCTCCCCGCGGCCGTTACGGCCCGAGCACACCGAACCTGTCAGCGGACCTGATGATGTCGTCTATGACGGCGTCCGCCTCCAGGCAGACCCCGTACTTCCCGAAGTATTTGGCGAGGGCGCGCGCACCCTGCTCCAAGTAGGCCCTAGCCTCGTCCAGGCGCTGCCAGTGGATCTCCCCGGTCCTGTCGATCCGTATGGCCTCGGAGAGATCGATGAACCACGGCTCGCCCTCGTGGACCAGTATGTTGTAGGCGCTGAGGTCGGAGTGCACCACCCCAGCGCGAGCGAGGGCCTGGACGCCCGCCAGGACCGTCTTGGAGAAACCCTCCGGGTCGTCGAGCCTCACATCGTGCAGCCTCGGCGAGGGACCGGCGTCGTCCCCCAGGAACCGCATGGAGAACATGTTCTCCACGCGTCTCGCGGGAGCGGGGACCTTGGCGCCGCCCTTCCAGGCCTGCATCGTCATCTCGTACTCGTGCGCCGCGAGCCAGCCCATGGAGTCGGCCTTGACTGGGCGGCCTCCTCTGTGCGACGTGCGGTACAGGCGATAGACCTTCACGGCCAAGGGCGCGCCACGGTATGCGGCCATGTACACATCGGCCTCCTTGCCCCCGCTTATGAGGCCTATCACCTCGGTGGCCAGGCCGGACGACAGGATGGCCTCCGCTACGGAGCTGTAACCTGCCTCATGGAAGTCAATCGTGCCTGACTTTATGCGCCAGACGACGCTGGAATCCAGGTATAGATCGTTCGGCATTTGTTCGTGTTCTTGCTTATCGTGATGGCGTTCGCAATGCTGGCTCAAAACGTCCACAAACGCCGGGAAAACACACGCTTGGTCAGACGGCTCCCGGCGCTGCGAATCCCACTCTCTCCGACATCATATCCGGGAACCTCCTGGTCCATCGACCATGTAGCCAATCGGGCTGGTCGTAGATAAAGCCTTTCATCTACGTGGGGGACGTGACGGGGCGGGCGACGGGCGGGAGGACACGCGGCATACCAGCGCGATGTCAGAAAGAAATATCACAGACCTCCCACTTCTCTCGACGGTAAAGGGCGTTCCGGCGAGACGGGCGGCGCGGTCGGGACACGGTTCCGAAAGTCACGCGACCACGGACGGACGAGAGAGGAGGACGAGGCTTGTTCGGAGAGTTCCAGAAGACGCTCAGAGGCTACATCCGAAGCGAATTCATGAGGGAATACGGCAAGCTCAACGTCCTCGCGGCCCTGATCGGCGTCTTCGGCGCGTTCATAGCGATCGCCTTCAGATGGATGATCACCGCGTTCCAGGGGGTCTTCTTCGTCGGGGGGTCCCCCATGGACAACCCCCTCGGGCTGTGGATAGTGTTCGTGCCCGCCATAGGCGCGGTCTTCGTCGGCGTCATCGTGTACTGGTTCGCGCCCGAGGTGAAGGGCGCCGGCGTCGCCGACGTCATGAGAGGCGTCGTCGCCAACCGTGCCCGGTTCAGGGCGCGCGTGCCCGCGCTCAAAGCCCTCGCGTCGGCGATCACGTTAGGCTCCGGAGGCTCGGGTGGACGCGAAGGACCTATCGCGCAGATAGGCGCCTCCTTCGCCTCCGCCGTCGGGCAGAGGCTCAAGCTCACGAGCACGGAGCTGAGGATAATGGTCGCGTGCGGGGCGGCGGGCGCCATCGCCGCCACGTTCAACACGCCCATAGCGGGCGCCGTGTTCGCGCTCGAGCTCCTGCTGCTCGAGTTCAAGACCAGGTCGTTCATACCGCTGATCATATCGACCGTCTTCGCCACGCTCGTGTCACGCACGTTCCTCGGAGACTATCCCACGTTCGACATCATATTCGAGTACAGGCTGGAGAACCCGTACGAGCTGGGCTTCTACCTCGGCCTGGGGGTCCTCGCGGGCCTCGGGGGAGTGCTCTTCATAAAGGTCTACTACAGGATCGAGGACGGCTTCGACTCGATCTCGCTCCCGATGTACTTCAAGCCGGTGCTGGGCGCGCTCTTCGTGGGGGCCATCGGGCTGTTCTACCCCGAGGCCCTCGGGGTCGGGTACGACGCCGTCGCCTCGGTCCTCAACGGCAGCTTGGCTGCGCCGTCCGCCCCCGCGATGGCGATCGCGTTCCTCGTGATACTCTTCGTGCTCAAGATGCTCGCCACGTCGCTCACGCTCGGCTCCGGCGGCTCGGCGGGGCTGTTCGGACCGTCCCTATTCCTAGGGGCCATGCTCGGCGCGGCGTTCGGCATATTCGTCAACGAGGTATCCCCCTTCGAGACGGCCACCTACGGCGCGTACGCGATGGTCGGCATGGCGGCGGTGTTCGCCTCCACCAGCAGGGCGACGCTGACCGCCATACTCATGCTGTTCGAGATGACCTCGGCCTACGAGATCATACTGCCGCTGATGTTCGCGTGCGTCGTCGCCGACGCCGTCAGCAGCCTGCTCTCGAAGGAGACGATATACACGGCCAAGCTGGCCAAGCAGGGCATAGAGTACGTCCACGACCTCTCGGTCAACATACTCGAGTCCGCCAGGGTCAAGGACGCCATGACGGTCGACTACATCGTTGTGAAGGAGGACACGCCCCTCAGGAAGGTCGTGGACATGCACCTCTACACCGGCCGGAAAGGCTTCCCGGTGGTCTCGGCCGACGGCCGGCTCAGGGGCGTGATCACGCTGTCTGATGTGAGGAAGGCGTTCGAGGGCGACAAACGCGACGCCGTCGTCAAGGACGTGATGACGAAGCGCGTGGTCACGGTCTATCCGGGCGAGACGCTGCAGACGGCGATGGAGAAGATGGTCCTCCGGAAGTTCGGGCACCTCCCGGTCGTCGACCCCAACAAGCCCAACCGCATAATCGGCATGCTCGACCGAGAGGCCATACTCGACAGGTACCGGAACGTGCTCGCGGAGGAAGTGTCCGAGAAGTCGCTCGAGGGCAGGCTGATGGAGTGACGCGCGCACGGGGCATGGCGCCTGGAGGCGTCAGCCGTGCGCCTGCGAGTGGTCGTGCTCGGGCGTGAAGTTGACCGGGTGCGCGTTCGAGAATGCCGCGGCGAGCGCCTCGGAGAGCGTCGGATGGATGATCTGTGCGCGCGCGAGCGGCATGTAGCTCCTGTCACCCGAGCTCATCATGTTCACCACCTGTTGCACGAGCGTCGCCGCCTGCGGGCCCACGCACGTTGCGCCGAGTATGCGCCTCGTCGGGTGCTCGACGACAACCTTCACGAAGGCCTCCTCGTCCCCGAAGGCGAAACCCATCGCGGTGTCGCCGTACCTCGCGAGGCCCACCATCACCTTCGTCTGCTCCTTCGCCTCGGCCTCGGTCATGCCGACCTGCCCCACCTGCGGGTCCGTGAAGACCGCGTGCGGGACCGCGTGAAGGTCCATCGACAGCTTCTGCTCCGCCCACAGGTTGTGATGGACGATGCCCGCCTGATGGTTGGCCGTGTGCCTGAACATGTTGCGCCCGAGCGCGTCGCCGAGGGCGAATATGCCTGGCTTGGACGTCTCGAGGTGCTCGTCGGTGAGTATCCACCCGCGGGCGTCGGTCCTCACGCCGGTGTTCTCCGGCTTGAGCCAGTCGGAGTTGGACCGCACGCCCGTCGCGACCAGCAGGTGCTGCGCCTCCACCACGCGCTCCTCGCCGTGTCTGTCGGCCACGCGCACGGCCACGCGGCCGTCGCCGCCCTCCACGGACAGCGCCTTGGCGCCCGTTAGGACATCGACGTTCCTCGACAGCCGGCGGGCGACGAGTTCGCTCGTCTCGGGCTCCTCCTTGGGCAACAGGACAGGGTTGCGGCCGACGAGCGTCGTCCTCGTGCCGACTGCGGAGAAGAAGTGGGCGAACTCGCAGCCGATGTAGCCGCCGCCCAATATGACGACGCTGTCCGGCCTCTCCTCGATGCCGAACACGCTCCTGTACGTGTGATGCTCCACGCCGTCGAGGCCGGGTATGTCGGGTATGTGAGGCCTCGCGCCGGACGCGATGACGATGCGAGGGGACGAGATCCTCTCGCCCCCCACCTCGAGCGTGTGGTCGGACACGAACGCGCCGACGCCGCTGTAGAGGTCGAGGCCCTTGGTCCTCCTCACGCCCTCCTCCATCTCGCGCCGTCCCCTGAGCACGATGTCCCACATGCGCTCCTTGAGCTTCGCGTAGTCCACGCCCGCCAGCCTCAGGTCGACGCCTATGGACGACGCGGCCTCGGCCTCGCGTATCGCGTCCGCGGCGTGGATGAGGACCTTGGACGGTATGCAGCCCCTGTTCAGGCACGTGCCCCCGAGGGGCCCCTCCTCGACGACCGCCACCTTCAGGCCCCTGCCGAGGGCCGAGTCGACGACGTTCATGCCCGCCCCTGAGCCTATGACCATGAGACCGTATTCCTTCATCTCCGTCACCACCACGCCCGCATCCGCGTATGTCAAGAATAAGCTTGGGCCTGATTGCGGCGGGCCGTCCGCGGCCCGTCGTGCCGTGTCATGTCTTCTTGTGTATGGGGCAGTTCATGCCGAGCCTGCAGTACCTGCACTTCTCCTCCGGGACCGGAGGTATAGCCTTGACCATCCTGCCGTACTTGCGCCGCGGCATCCGACTCGTCCCCCCGGACGGCAAACGCGTCCGGAATAGTTAAACCTCTGGCTCGGGCAGGGCCGCTACCGCCTCGCCCTCGGTATCTTGAGGTTGAACACGCACCCCTTGTCAGGGTCGTCGGGGTCTATGTCCGAGACCCATATCCTGCCGGAGTACTTCTCGACTATGCCCCTCGCGGACGCGAGGCCTATGCCGAAGCCCCCGGCGAGCTCCGACTTCGACGACTTCGCGATGCGCATGATCTCGTTCTTCAGATGGTCGGGGATGCTCCTGCCGGGGTGCGTGATCCTCAAGTGCCATCCGTTGCCTCCAGCGTCTGCCTGCGCCCTCAGAGACATCCTGACCTTGCCGCGCCTCTCGGGCCCTATTGCCGTGAAGAACAGGCTCACGAACAGCTCTGGCAGCATCGAATCGGCCATCACCGTCACGGGCTCGTCTGGCAGCTCGGTCGTGAGCTCTATCCTCCTGCCCGCCCTCGTGCTCCTGACGACCGCCTCGGCGTCCGAGACGGCCTTTCTGAGGTCCATCGGGCGCAGCTCCGAGCCCGGCTCGCCACGCAGCTTGGCGAGCGTGCGCACCATGCCTATCATCCTCGAGATGTTCTCGACCTGGGCCATCATCTTCTCGACCGTCTCCGGGTCGGCGGACTCGCCGTCCTTGAGCGTCTCGAGGTACCCCATCATGGGCGTGCTGTAGTTGGCGATGTCGTGCGTGAGGAGGTCCATGTGCAGCTCGACCTCGTCCCTCACCCTGGTGACCTCCTGGAGCAGCATGGCGTTCTCGAGCGTGACGGCCACGTGGTTGGCGAACAGCGTGGCGATCTCCAGCTCGTCCTGGGTGTACCCCGCCGGCAGATGCCTCAACAGCTCTATCACCCCGAGGACCTCCTTCCTGCCGAGGATTGGCACGGCCAGCATGCACGTGTGGGTCGCCGGCGTGCTCGGTATCTGGTCCCCGCGAGGGTCGGTCTCGGTGTCGGCGACTATCTCGGCGCGCCTGGACCTCGCCACGGAGCCGACTATGCCGATGCTCGCGGGGAAGTCGCGGTCGGCCATGATCTCCGCGGCGTACGGCCCCGTCGCGTACACGGGGTTGCCGACCTGCCGCTTCCAGTCGAACACGTAGAACGCCACCTCGTGGCTCGGTATGAGGTCCACGAGCTTGTTGGCGAGTATCCTGTAGATCTCCTCGGAGTCGATCTCCTTCTGCATGTCCGCCGCGGCGTCGATCAGCGCCCTCTGCCCGCGCGAGCGGAAGCTGAGCGTCCTGAGCGTCTCGGTGCTGTCGAGGGAGTTCACGATGAGCCTCGAGAGCTCTTCGGACATGCCGACCTCCTCGGGGGAGTAGTGCGCGCTGCGGCTGTTGCTCCCGATGAGCATGACGCCCATGACGGCGTCGTTCTTCAGCAGGGGCGTCGCCACGCAGTGGTCGAACGCGAGCCCCATGGTGAGCTTGACGCGGGACGACCGTCCGGCGGGGAGGTCGAGGCGGGACATGGCGCGCCGCTCGTGCACGGCGGCGCCTATAAGGGGCACATGCTCGAAGCTGATCCTCGCGTCCCTCGACAGGCTCATGCCCTTGGCGAAGCACGAGATGCAGACCATGTCCTTCGGATCCGCGTTGATGCGGAACAGCGCGACGAAGTCGGAGTCGAAGTACTCCATGACGTTCCGGCAGAATGTCGCGTACGTCTGCTCCGGGTCCGGCACCTCGCCTTCGACGTCCCAGGCGCATCGGGTGAGCACCTTCTGGGCGTCGATGTACTGCTCCACCAGGACGACCGTCTCCTCGACGCACGTGTCGGTCATCTCCTCGACCATGGCGTTCGCGCGCTCGAGCTCCTCGCCCTCGAACTCCTTCCGCAGGAACTCCCGCATGATCCGCCGGAGCACGTGCTGGTTGGACACCATCCTGACGAGCCCTATGCTGCGGAGGTGCTCGCTCCTTATGGACAGCCTGAACGCCTCACGGGCGTGCGCGTCGGCGGGGCTCTCGACGAGCCTCAACATGGACTCCAGACACGCCTTCAGCCGGGCGGCGCGGGACTCCTTCGACACGGAGAAGTCCGCGATCCTCGTGTACGGCGCGGACGTGGCCTCGGCTGTCCATTGCTCGACGACGGCGTCCATCTCGGACCGCAGGGCGGCCACGAGGCGTCGCCTCAGATCGTCGGCGTTGCGACCGGTGTGTTCAGACATAGCCGTGCACGTTCCTCCAGACGCTTGGGGGGATGACCCGTCATATCTGAACACCGTACTCGAATAAATCGATTTGGTCGAATTGCGACGCCATCCCTACGGACGCCGAACACCGCATGGCCCCCGGCCGGGACGGCCCTGCCGGAACCGCGTTAGGCTTTAGGTCGAATACGCTTATATCCCTTCATCGGATAGCTCTGGAACAGGAGTGGTGCACCGAGATGCCAGCACAACACGCGTCCGTCAAGACCCTGCTGCTCACGGGCAAGCAGGTCAAGAAACTTCTGGAGATGCAAGACGCCCTCGGAGCCGTGGAGAACGCCTTCAGGCACAAGGGGTTGAAGAAGGTCCAGATGCCTCCAAAGGTGTACATATTCTACGACAAGTACGAAGGCGACCTCCGCACCATGCCGTCGTACGTCGAGGACGAGGACGTGTCGGCGGTGAAGATCGTCAACGTGCATCCCCGGAACGCCAAGAACTTCGGCATGAGGACCGTCATGGGCCTGCTCGTGCTCGTCAGCCCCGAGACCGGGGCGCCGCTGGCGATCATGGACGCGACGCACATAACCGACATGCGCACGGGGGCCGCCAGCGCGGTGGCGTCCAAGTACATGGCGAGGCCGGACCCGAAGGTGCTGGCAATCATCGGCGCGGGCAACCAGGCCCGGACGCAGATGCTCGCGCTGATCACGCAGTTCGGCAGGTTCGACGAGGTGCGGCTCTACGACATCGCGCCGGAGAGGTCGAAGACGACCGCGAGGCAGTTCCGCAGGAACTACGGCGACCTCATAGGCACCGTGAAGTCCGTCGCGACGGCCAAGGACGCCGTCGTAGGCGCGGACATGATAGTCACCGTCACGTCCTCCCGCGCGCCCATAGTCATGGCCGAGTGGGTCAAGGAGGGCGCGCACATAAACTGCATCGGGGCGGACGCGCCCGGGAAGCAGGAGCTATCCCCGGCGATACTGAAGCGCGCGCGCGTGATAGTCGACGATTGGGAGCAGGCGAGCCATTCCGGGGAGATCAACGTGCCCCTCGCCAAGGGCGAGATCGAGGCGAGCGACGTCGACGGCGAGATCGGCGATGTCGTCATCGGGCAGAAGCCCGGCAGGACGGACGACTCCGAGATAACGGTGTTCTGCTCCACGGGGCTGGCCATACAGGACAGCCTCACGGCGAAGATCGTCTACGAGGCCGCCCTGAAACAGAACGTGGGCCGGTCGGTCCAGATAGTCCTCTGACGCCCCGGCCATCCGCGGCAGGCGGCGGGGGACATGCTTTTTACCCTCCAGGGGATTAACCGGCGATGATCTGCCTCGGGATCGAGGGTACGGCCCACACGATAGGCGTGGGCATAGTGGACGGCGAGTGCGAAGTCCTGGCCAATGTGACGAAGATGATCGACGGCTCGAAGGGCGGCATCCACCCGCGCGAGGCAGCCAACCATCACGCGGAGAACGTCGTGCCCCTCATGAACCAGGCGATGGAGGAGGCCGGGCTGGCCTACGGGGACGTCGGCCTCGTGGCGTTCTCGCAGGGCCCGGGCCTCGGCCCTTGCCTCAGGACGGCCGCGACAGCCGCGAGGGCGCTCTCGCTGTCGCTCGGTGTGGACCTCATAGGCGTCAACCACTGCGTCGCGCACCTGGAGATAGGGAGGAAGGTCACGGGATGCTCCGACCCCGTGCTGCTGTACGCGTCTGGGGGCAACACGCAGGTCATCGCCTATTCCGGCGGGAGGTACCGGGTGTTCGGCGAGACGCTGGACATAGGTATAGGCAACATGATAGACAAGTTCGGCAGGACGGCCGGCATGCCGTTCCCCGCGGGACCGCACCTCGAGCGGTGCGCCGCGGGCGGGCAGGAGCTGCTCGAGCTGCCGTACAGCGTCAAGGGTATGGACGTGGCGTTCTCAGGCATACTGACGGCCGCGACCCAGCTGAGCAGGTCCGGCCGCCGCCTCGAGGACCTGTGCTACTCCATCCAGGAGACGTGCTTCGCCATGCTGGTCGAGGTGACGGAGAGGGCGATGGCGCATGTGGAGAAGGACGAGGTGCTCCTCGGGGGAGGCGTCGTCCAGAACAAGCGCCTCCAGGGGATGGTCCGCATAATGGCCGACGAGCGCGGGGCGAGGATGTTCGTGCCCCCAGGGCCCCTGTGCGTGGACAACGGCGCGATGATCGCCTGGACCGGCGTGGTCATGCATGGCGCCGGCCTCAGGACGCGCATCGAGGACAGCGCCGTCAGGCAGCGTTTCAGGACCGACGAGGTCGACCTGCCGTGGATGAAGTGACTCACGCGTCCAGCCGTCCCGAACACCTGACAAGTATTGGACAAAGGTATTAAACGGACACGTCCCTCCCGTCGGCGGGAGGTATCACCATACCTGATTCGGAGGAGAGCAAGTTCAAGAAACTGAAGAATTTCAACCTCGTCATGGGGTTCCTTCACCTTTTTCAGGGCATCCTCATGCTCGTGATCGCCGAGAGCAAGAACCTCGGCATCTGGACGACCTTCCAGAGGATGGAAGGAAACAACATCATCTATGTCCGGGATGAGATCGGCACCGTGCCGCTCGTGCCCATGATCTCCATGTTCCTGTTCGTGTCGGCCATCGCTCACTTCTCGCTGTCGACATACGGTAACAAGTGGTACGAGAACAACCTCAGGAAGGGCATGAACCCGGCCAGATGGCTCGAGTACTCCATAAGCTCGTCCATCATGATCGTGGTCATAGCGGTGCTCGTGGGCATAACCGAACTGGGCACGTTGATACTCATATTCTCGCTGAACGCGACGATGAACCTGTTCGGATGGATGATGGAGCTCCACAACCAGACCACGGGGAAGACCGACTGGACCGCGTACATCTTCGGCTGCTTCGCGGGGTTCATACCGTGGCTCGTCCTCGGCATCTACTTCTTCGGGGCAATCCTCGAGAACGGCGACAACGTCCCGACCTTCGTGTACGCCATATTCTTCATCCTGGCGGCGTTCTTCAACGTGTTCGCCATAAACATGGTGCTGCAATATCGCGCCAAGGGCAGGTGGGCGGACTACCTGCACGGCGAGAGGGTCTACATCATCCTCAGCCTGACGGCGAAGTCGGCCCTCGCGTGGCTCGTGTTCGGCGGCACGTACCGGTTCTAGACGGCAACCCCCGCAAACCATTTCCCCGCGTCTATTTCCTCACCCTGAAATCATGGCCGCAGTACTGGCACACGTTGACGCTCCACGGGATGGGCCTGCCACAGCCCGTGCACCGTCTGATCTTGACGGGGTCCTGTGTCACCACGGGCTTGTCGGCCAGAGGCTTGCCGCAGTGGCCGCAGAAACGCGTGTCGTCGGGGTTCTCCCCACCACATACCTTGCACTTCAAACATCGCCACCTCTGGGGGGAATCACATAGGTCGCTCATGTCTCTTTCCCAGGCGCCCGCTCAGCCGAGCTGCTTGCCCACGATGGCGTCGCATGTGTCGAGGAACTCGTCCCTCTTGTCCTCGGGGACGGTCGCCCCAGCGGCGACCGCGTGTCCGCCGCCCACGCCGCCGGCCTTCTCCGCGGCCGACCTGAGGGCGACCGCGAGGTCGAGGCCTTTGGACACGAGGTGCTTCGTGCCTCGGCTGGACACCTTCGCTTTCGAGCCGTCGCTCGACAGCGCGAGCGTTGGCTTCGACTGGTCCAGTATGTACTGCATGGCGAGGCCGCACACGGCCCCCGCTAACGACGCCTCCTCGATGTCGAAATGCTGCAGGTGCTCCTTCTGGTCGACGCCGTCCGCCTCTATGGCCGTCAGCCTCGCCATCAGCCGGCCGTTGTAATCGCTCCTCAAAGCGCTGGCCTCGTCGAGCGCACGCCTGTCGCCCAGGCTGAGCGCCACGCCCAACGACTCGTGGTCCAACCTCCCGCACGCGTTGAGCAGGTCGGCGAGGTCGGCCGCGCTGAGGTCCATGGACGGTATCCAGAGCGTCTCGGTCACGAGCTCCTCGACCGTCTCGGGACGACATCCCTGGCCCATCAGGCGCAGGGACAGCATCGACGTCAGCTTCCTCCTGTAGAACTCGTCCAGCGAGCCGAGCGGCGTGTCGGGGTTGATGTTCATCGAGTCGAGGAACGCGAGCACGTTGTCGCTCCTGCCGGAGAGGCCGACGAAGTACGGATCGACCGACTCCGCTATGGCCTTCTCGATCGTCTGGCCCTTTAGGTTCAGGCTCTTCTGAGTGGTCACGAGCTTCCTCTCGACCGCGTCGTCCAGCACCTGGCGGTTGAGCCCCTTCATGCCGCCCATGTGCTGCCTGTCGCCCACGATGCCCGCGAGCGCGACCGGCGCCAGCCTCCAGTTGGACGACTCGAGCGACACAGCCAGAAGCAGGGCGAGCGTCGACGCGCAGCATTCGCTCATGCCGTCGATGCCGTGGAAATGCGGGTTCACCTGCAGTATCTTCTTGGACTTCCTGATGGGCTTGTGATGGTCGAGCACGACGACAGTGCCGTCGAGGTCCTCCAGCGTCTCCACCTGGCCAGAGCCCATGTCGAGGAACACGACGATGTCGTTGCCCTCCTTCCTGAGCCTGTCCACGAGGTCCTTGTCGAACCCCTTCGCCATGGTGAGATGTGGCTGACAGCCGCACCGGGCCATGCCGCCAGCGGCCGTCGCGCCGGCCGCGATGCCGTCGGCGTCGTAATGGCTCACGACCCTGACGCGCCCGGCCGACCTGATGGCCTCCGACGCCTTGGCTATAGCCTGAGAAAATTCCGCCGGGAGTGCGACGCTCCCGCTCATGGTGGCATCACTCGACCTGCAGGGCGGCCGTCGACAGCGAGTAGTTCCATCCGTCTGGGAGGACGCCTTCCCGCTTGTAGTACTTGACCAGCCTGCGTATCTTCGACTCCACGAGCTGCATGCCCCGTATGTTGTGCATGTCCTTGGCGTTGCCCTTGATGTGGGCGCTCAGCCGGACGGCCCGCCTCATGAGGTCCGTCAGGTCCTCCGGCAGCTCGAACTTGACTCCCTTCTCCGAGCAGATCTCCTTCATGCTCATGCCGGTCACGACGCGCACGTTCGGCACCGCGTGCTGGTCGCGCAGTATGAGCCCTATCTTCGACATGGAGACGCCCTCTCCCGCCAGCTTGGCCACTAGCTCCTTGACCTCGTCGGCAGACATCTGCACCCACTCCGGGGGCTTGTCGGTCATCGGTCGCTTTGACCCTGACCGGCCGTGTCTGCTCGTATGCATCCTTGACATCGATTACCTACTCCACTGAAAGGGTTTTTATAAGTGGCGAAGCAGAAGCGCTTATACCCTCCCCTCTTTTAAAGTTTTCCACTGCGCGACGGGCGATGGCCAGGACATGGCCGTATTCCACCGGAGGGAACGACAGCGCCTCAGGCAGCTCGTCGAACAGGCGCACCTCGGATATCTCGGCGGAGGTCGTCCCCGGCTCGAGGCGGCCCCGGACGAGCCCGAAGAACACCGATCCGCCCTCGAGGTCGTGCCGGTGGGTCAGCTGGACACCGAGCCCCGTCTCCTCCACGAACTCCCTCTCCGCGGCGGCCGACCGGCTCTCCCCGGGCTCGACGCGCCCTCCTGGCATCTCCCACGCGCGGTCTCGATGCCTCACCATGACGAACCGGTCGCCGTCGAAGGCCACGACATAGACGAATGCGGCGCTCAACCCGGGCCCTCCACGACGAACGCCGCGTGGTCCTTCGAGTACCGCTGAAGGTCCACCACGGACCTGACGACGAGGCCTTTCGCGGAGAGACGGCTGCGCACGGACCCATAGACCTCCTTCGGCACGCGGTTCACATCGACGCTCCGGGACTTCAGCATGAGGAGGCCGTGTGGGGCGTCGAACTCGCGGAGGTTGTCGGCGAATATGTCCACCTGCGCCCGCTGCGCGATGTCCTGGTAGACGAGGTCGACCCCCTCGATCATGTGCGCGTACGCGTGCGGGCCCGTCGCGTCGGCGAGTATGGGTATCATGTTCGGCCTCGACTCGCATACCCGCAGGAGGTCTCTGAACGACCGCTGGGACACCTCGACGCAGTACACGATCCCCTTCGACGCGATGTCGGACACGTGCGACGCCGTCGTGCCCGAGGCGGCTCCGAGATACAGCACGCGGCTGTCCTCCGCGAGGCGCAGCCCCGACCCGCCGAGCATCACGAAGGCCGCCAGCTTGGACCTGAGAGGGTTCCAGTGCCGGTACTCCGCCCCGTCGATGTCGACGGTCCTCTCACCGTAGACCGTCGTCCCCGGGGCGGCGCTCAGCGTGTAGACGCCGTCCTCCGCCCTCACGACGTTGGGCAGGCCGCCCTCGCGCGTGACCTCGTGCCTCCGGACGCTCATCTGTTGGCCCAAGGCTTTCACCGATAAAAGAGTTATACACGCCAAGCCAATCACGCGGCGACATGCCGGACGAGGACATCCAGGAACAGATCAAGGCGCTCTCCGAGAAGATGGAGCATGTCGAGAGCTCCATGCGCACGATGACCGAGCCGTACTCGCAGCTGATGGAGTACCTGCGCAGGTTCCAGAAGATATCGTCCAGCTACTTCCGGCTGCTCGACCTGTACCAGCGATACGGCGAGATATCCCCCGACCTTCTGATGCCCGGGGTCAAGGACTCGATATCCCGCGACATCGTGAAGACGCTGTTCGAGCGCGACGGACAGAACATATCGCAGATAACCGACCGGCTGAAGGACCGACGCGGCACGGCCTCCCGCAGGATAGTCCGGGAGAAGCTCAAGGCGTTGCGGGAGCAGGGAGTGGTCAGGGAGAAGGGCTCGACGAAGTCCAAGGAGTATTGGCTCACGGAGGAGTACGTCAGGCGATGGTACGACCTCCTGGGGCTCGGCGTGAGCGACGGGGACTGACGTCCCAGGTGGTCACTTCTGCTCGCTTCCCTTATGTAGTGAGACACGGCATAGTGATTCATACGCGAAAGGGGGCGCGGAGCCCCCTGCGAGGTGAAGTGAGATGTCCGACGACGACAGGAAGGAGAAGCACATGACAGACGCGGAGGAGGTCAAGGAGATCCTCCAGGTGGTCTCGGTCGAGATACCGAAGCTGCTCGAGAACATATCGAAGATGATGTACGACACGCAGAACGCCGAGAACATGGGCAAGTCCGTCGCCCAGTTCTACAGCCAGCTGGTGGAGGCTGGCATGGACAAGGACAAGGCGGCCCAGCTGACAGAGAAGTTCATGATGAGCACCAGCATAGGCGGCATCATAGGACAGGCGTTGGGCGGTAAGGACTCTGCGATCGGCACTGCGATAAAGGACAAGATCAAGAAGGAAGTCGATGACGACGAGTGAGGAAGAGCGTGGGGCGTCCGATTCCGGCGACATACCGAAGATGGTCGCGAGCGTCATCGCGACGGCTCCGCCGATGATGTTCAAGATCGGCCTGCGGTATCTGTCCATGAAGAGGCGCGCGAGGAAGAGCGCGCGCGCGTTGGAGGCCGGGATGAGGGCGAACGGCCTGCCCGAGCACCTGGCTCATCGGCTCGCGATGAGATACGAGGAGGACTCCCGGTTCGTCGAGACGATCATGAAGAACCTCATGAGCTTGGACACTCTGAAGGGGCGGGACTGACAGGTCCACGGCGATACGGGAAACTAATATACGCCCAACACCCGATATGCGGGATGTGAAGGCAACACTGACAGCCATCGCCGACGAGGTGGTGGCGAAGTATCGGCAGCTGCCGAAGGATTTCGCCGGGCATGTCAAGATAGGCAGGGGCGCTAGCGGCTCCGAGACCTCCCGCATAGACAAGTTCGCGGAGGACGCTGTGCTCGAGCACATGGAGCGCGAGGGTGTCGAGCTCAACGTGCTCAGCGAGGAGATCGGGGCCGTCGACAGAGGGGCCAAGAGGACGCTCGTGCTCGACCCCATCGACGGCACGCTCAACTGCACGCACGGCATACCCTTCTTCTCCGTGTCGCTCGCGGTCTGCACAGAAAGCATGAGCGACTGCGACTTCGCGCTGGTGAGGAACCTCAGCTCGGGCGACACGTACTTCGCGAGAAGGGGCGGCGGGGCCACGCTGAACGGGCACCGCATAGCCGTCTCACGGTACCGCGCCGACGAGTCGGTGTTCATCGTCTACGACGGCAAGGACGCGGACCCAGACACCGCGCGCGTGAGGGAGATATCGAGCAGGGTGCGGACGATGGGCTGCGCCTCCCTCGAGATGTGCCTCGTGGCCCAGGGGGCCGTGGACGCGCATTACATGAACTGCGCGAACCCGAGGCGGATGATTCGCGTGGTAGACATCGCCGCGAGCGCGCTGGTACTGAGAGAGGCGGGCGGGGACATGTGCGACCTCGAAGGTAACAAGTACGACCTCAGCCTCTCACTAGACGACCGAAAGAACTTCCTGGCCTACGGAGACCAAGTGGTGAAGGAGTTGGTTGTACGAAGCTAGGCATAATCGGCAACCCCGACCTCGAGAGGTTCAAGGCCGTCGCCGGCGAGGTGCTGAAGGCGGTCCAGGGACAGGACTATGTCGTCGAGGAGCGGACCGCCGCCGCGCTCGGCCTCGAGGGCACTCCCATGGAGGACATGAGCGTCGACGTGGCGATATCTATAGGCGGCGACGGCACGGTGCTCAGGACGCTCAAGATGATCGACCGACCGCTGCTCGGCATCAACGCCGGCGTGCTGGGCTTCCTGACGGAGGTCATGCCCGACGGGATAGAAGACGCCATAGGCAGGCTCGTGAGCGGCGATTTCACGATAGACGAGCGGCTGCGCCTGAAGACCACGATGGACGGCAGGCGGCTCGAGGACGCCGTCAACGAAGCGGTCATACACACGGCCCATATCGCGAAGATGAGGCACTTCGCCGTGTCGGTCGACGGCCAGCCCGCGACCGACCTGCGCGCCGACGGCGTGATCGTCGCGACGCCGACGGGGTCCACATGTTACGCGATGAGCGTCGGCTCGTCCATCATAGACCCGCGGGTCGAGGCGCTCGTGATAGCCCCGATCGCCCCGTTCAGGCTGGCCGCGAGGCCGTTCGTCGTGCCCGCGAAGAGCGTCATCGACATGCACATCAAAGAGCCCAAGAAGTGCACGATGGTCATCGACGGCCAGGACGAGTTCGACATGCAGGGGCACGAGAAGTTGCGGTTCACCGCTTCTGAGAAGATGGCGAAGTTCGTCAGCTTCGAGGACGACTTCTACCGGGACCTCGAGGAGAAGCTGATCGCATTCACGCCGCACGCGGTGCCCCGCTAGTGAGCGACAGCCCAGCAGGTGCGACATGACCGCCGAAGGACCCCCCGAGACGATCATACGATACCCGCGACACATGTTCGCGTACGTCACCGTGGTATGCGGAGCGCTCGCCCTCGGGGCGATGTATCTCTCCCTCACCGCGCTCGAGGCCTTCGCGACGGACTTCTGGTTGGTCGTCGCAGTCGCCATAGCGCTGTTCGCCGCGCTGTTCTCGCTCCCGTGCATGTTCACGCGCCACACGGCGGACGAGCGTGGCCTGCGCATCCGCATGGGCCTGCTCATCAACGCGTTCATACCCTACGACTCGATGCTGTCCGTCGCACCGATGAAGGTCGAGTGGGGGTTGCTGAGGAACAGGCTCGGCATAGGCGTCATGCACAAGCAGAAGACGAACACCGTCTTCGTCCTCTCGTCTTTCCAGGGCGCCATACGGATAACTCTGAGACACGAGGTCCGCCTGGGCCTCACACGCACGCCCGCGCGGCATCTGGTCCTCAACACCGACGCCCCGGACCTGGCGTTGGACCTCATGGACGTGATGATCGCCAAGGAGGAGGCGTAGCCCATGCCGCTGTTCGATTTCACGAAGCGCATGGAACCCGTCAGCGCCATCAGGAGGCGCGTCCTGAGGATGATACTCGAGGCGTCGAAGTCCATCCATCCGAAGGAGTTCGCCGCGATGCTCAAGGCGGAGAAGGGGGTCATAAACGAGCTCTGGCTCATCCCCGGCACGGAGTCGGGGGAGGACTCCGCCCTGTTCCGGCTGTACATGATGCCCGCGGAGCCGACGGTCGTGGGTACGGTGCACTCGCACCCTTCAGACAGTTACTGGCCCTCGGACGCGGACCTCGAGCTGTTCAGCAGGTTCGGCTACTGTCACATCATCGTGTGCGAGCCGTTCGACACGAGGAGCTGGGCGTGCTACGACGGCATGGGGAACGAGATCGGCTTGGAGATCGTGGACTGAGCCTCGACACACGAGGCGGCCGACGGCCGCCCGACGAAGGCCGTCCCAAGTGACCGTCGTGAAAAGGAAGGCGGGGAGTGACAGCGCCCCGGAGAGCGGCCATGATAAGATTCAGAGGATCTTGCTCCGAGGGGCGATCGTGCCCTTCGCCACCGCCCCGAGACCGATGAACGTCTCCTCGCCTATGATAGACCCCGCGTCTATCGTGGCGTTGATGCCCGTCTTGACATCGTCGCCCATGATGACCCCGAGCTTCCGCCTGCCCGAGCCTACCCTTCTGCCCTCGACTATGACGTTGACCTCCTGCTCGTCGAGCCGTAGGTTGGCCACCTTCGTGCCCGCGCCGAAGTTGCATCTCTCGCCTATGACGCTGTCGCCGACATAGCTCAGATGCGGTATCTTCGTGTCGTCCATGACTATCGAGTTCTTCACCTCGACTGCGCAGCCGACCTTGCAGCCGCTGCCTATCGACGTGCTCGGGCGTATGTACGCGTTGGGGCCGATCACGCACTTCTCGCCTATGATGGTCGGTCCGACGATGAAGCTGCCAGCCTCGACGACCGTCCCCTCGCCGATACGAACCGGGCCCCTGACGGTCGCCTTGTCGGACACCTCGCCCTCGATGGCGGTCTCCATCTCGGACATGAGTATGCGGTTCGCCTCGAGCAGGTCCCACGGCCTCGCCACATCGATCCACTCGCCCGTCAGCTTGTAGGCGAACATGTGCTTCCTGTCCAGGAGTATCTTGAACGAGTCGGTGACCTCGTACTCGCCTCGGACGGACTTCTTGGTCTGTCGGATGGCGTCGAATATCTCGGGGTCCAGGACGTACGCGCCCGCGTTGACCAGGTTGCTCGTGGGCACCTCGGGCTTCTCGACGATGTTCGTCAGCACGCCGTCCTCGACCTCCACGCAGCCGTACCGTTTGGGGTCGAGCACGGACGTGAGCGCCATGACGGAGCCCTTGACCTTCCTGTGGTGGTTGACGATGCCCTCCACCGACTGCATGGTCAGCACGATGTCGCCGTACAGGCAGAAGAACGGCTCGTCCACCCTGTCCTCGACCATGCTTATCGCGTGTGCCGTGCCCAGCCTCTCCTTCTGCTCCAGATAGTCTATCCTGACGCCGAACGCCTTCCCGTCGCCGAAGTGCTCCCTCACGCGGTTGGCCTTCCAGCCCACGAGGAGTATGATGTCCCTGATGCCGGCGGCCTTCATCGCCTCGATGTTGTGCTCCAGGAAGGGCTTTCCCGCGACCGGGAGGAGGGGTTTCGGTATGTTCGACGTGAGCGGACGCATCCTGACGCCCTCGCCCGCGGTGAGTATGTATCCTTTCAGCCGACGCACCTCCTGACCCTATCCGACATTTCCGTCATAAGCTGCTCGGTCCTCTGAGGCGTCCGCGCCTCCGCGACTATGCGTATCTTGGGCTCGGTGCCCGACGCGCGGACGAGCGCCCAACCGTCCTCGAACTTCAATCGGAAACCGTCCAGCGTGAGCAGCTCGTCGCTCTCGACGGAGCTCATCTCCTCCTCAAGCCTCCTCAGGACGGCGTCTCTGTCCTCTGGCTCGAACGGGAACGCCGTCCTCAGGTTGCTGTACTTGGGAACGTCCTTCCTCGCCTCGGACAGCCTCCCCTCGGAGGCGATCTCCACGATCCTCGTGGCAGCGAGCACGCCGTCCGGGCAGTACGTCTGCTCAGGGAATATCCAAGTCCCCGACGGCTCGCCACCGAAGTCGGCCCCGGTCCTCTTGACCTCCTCGCTGACGAACACGTCGCCCACGCGCGTGCGGAGGACCTCGACGCCGACATAGTCGTCGACTGCCATCGAGGCGTCGACCGTCACCACGATGCGCCTCGTGGCGTATCGCTTCGCGAACAGGGCGAGCAGCTCGTCCCCCGCGAGGAGCGAACCCTCGTCGTCCACGGCGACCATGCGGTCGGCGTCACCGTCATGTGCGATGCCGAGGTCGGCATCCATGGACACGACAGACCTCATCAGGTCGGCCAGGTTCTCCTCGGTCGGTTCAGGGGGCCGCCCCGAGAATCCGCCGTCTGCGTTTGAGTTCAATGTGACCACTCTGCAACCCATCTGCTGTAACACCATGGGCGTGATGGTCAGTGCGGGGCCGTTCGCGCAGTCGACCACGACCTTGAGCTCCGCCGTTCCAGCATCCTCGAGTATCCTGTCGGCATGCTTCTCGACGGCGCCGGGGGACTCGTGAGTGGAGCCCACGAGGTTCCATGGCTTGGGCGAGTAATCGTCCGTCTCCATGGCTCCCTCGACAGCCCTCGACTGGTCGACCCCGAACCCCATACCGTCAGGGTTCCACAGCTTCAAACCTGCGTACTCGGGAGGGTTGTGGCTCGCAGTGAGCATCACACCGCAGCTGTGCTCGCGCGCCGCCTCCGCCAATGTGGGCGTCGTCACGAAGCCCGCATCGTACACGTCGCAGCCGCATGCCATGAGCCCGCTCGATACCGCTGCCATCATCATGTCGTTCGATATCCGCGAGTCGCGGCCCATGACCGCCGTTTCCGCCCTCGTCCCGACGGCCATGCCTATCCTCAGGGCGAGCTCGGGGGTCATCTCCCGGTTGACGACGCCGCGCACTCCAGACGATCCGAAAATCCGCATCCTTACGCTCCTTGGAACTCTGAATCATACTACGTGATTATATTAGATTCCGTGGTCAGACGGGCGCCGCGACGCGCGATCCCGCGACCGCTTCATGGCCAGCACGTCCACCGATTTGCCCATCATTGCCCGAATCCGTCGCTAGCCAGACACCTCCCGAATGCTAGCCAGCATACGCAAAGTCTTAAATATCGTCCAGCGTGATACATATCTGGACCATGTCTGGATGGCATGGCCAGGACCACACGGAGGAAGAGTAAATGGTTATGGAGCCCATAAGTATCGAGAAAGCGATGGAGATCGCGAAGAAGAAGGGCATCAAACCCGGCCGCGTGAAGGGAACCAACGGCGTCCAATTCACGAAGGGTAGGAACCCCCGCCTGGAGATCGTCGACTGGGACGAGTTCAAGAAGACCCTCAGCAAGAGGAGGCTCGCGGTCTACGAGAGCGGCGGCTGGATGAAGATAATGAAGGCCAAGAGAAAGAAGTAGGCGCGATCCACCTGCTCAAACCCCTTTCAACACTTTCAACCCACTTTTCATTCCTCGACCGAGTCAGCGTGCGCGACGATGTCCATCCGTCGGAGACGACGACTCGACACGAGGCGTTCATGGCTTGGTCCCGCGTTCGAACCCGCACGACTCGCACATGCCGCCCGAGCTGCCCCAATCCTCGCCGCATCTGGGGCACTTGTTGCCCTTCCCACAATGGGGACAGAAGTTGCTGTCAGCCACCAACGACATCCTGCACACGGGACAGCGCTCGCCCCACTGCAGCTCCGCCCGCTTGATGTCCACCATGCCCTCGCCGTGGCAGAGATAGCACACCTCGTTGCCCCGCGGGTTAGGCGTGGTCCCGACGCCGCGGCATGCCGGGCAATGGCCCGTGCCGTGACATTTCGGGCACGCGCCGGTCCCGCCGCAGAACACGCATGGGATGTTCGCGCTGCTCATGCCCGAACCTTCGCAGGCGGAGCATTTCCCGTGGTCGCAGAACGCGTCGCCCTTCGTGACGAACATGGCCCTGCGTGAGTCGAGAATGCGGTCGACGCGAATGACCCAGCCGCAGTCGCCCGTCCCGTTGCATACGCGACAGACCTCCAGCCTGCCGTAGCCGTCGCATATCCTGCACTCCGCCTTCTGAGACCCGTCAATACCGATTATGATGGACGCGCCACAGTAGACACAATGCGCCCTCTTGAGGTCGGATGGAAGGTCCACGCCCGCCCCGCA
>JBFFML010000013.1:0-52433 GCA_041554135.1 Thermoplasmata archaeon
ACGATCCATTGCTTCAGACCCGCGTCCATGTTGTCCCAGGCCTCCTTGACTGCCGCGCACGCGTCGTACGCGACCTCCGCGAGGTCGACGCACGCGTTGATCGCATCCTCCATCAGCTGCTCTGCAGCGTCGACGGCCGCGTTGACGACATCGAATGCGGCCTGAGCAATCTCGACAACGACATCCACTGCGGCCTCCACTGCGTCGCCGACAAGGTCCACCGCCGAATCGACGACCGCGCTCGCAACGTTGCATACGCTGTTGACGATACTGCTGAAGCCCCAGGTGCCCGTTTTATCCATCCTGTTGACCGGATCGTTGCAGCAATACGCCCATCTGTTCATCGACGCCGGTGTTGACATCGAGCCGAGGACTCTGTCGGGATTCACGAACCGCCCAAGATTCGGATCGTAGCACCTCTCGCCGAAGTACACGAAGTTACAGAACGGAGTCACTCTGGAATCGCCGTAGAGGAAGTCCTCGGTTCCATCTGGCATATAGGGGCTTCCGAACGGAAGGTAGTCAGTGTCGAAGACCACTGCGCCAAACTTATCCGTCACAAGCCGAGTACTGCCTTGGTCGTCCTGATGGTAGTAGTAGAGTGTGAGTCCCCGGACGGCCTTGGCGATGTGCATGCCGTTAGCGTACACGTGATAGGTCGACACCTTATTCTGTGTGCCTTCGATCGTGAGGGCCGGAGATGACCCCGCATAGATGGTAATCTTCTCCTCGCCGTCCTCCAGCGACCAGACACGCCTGCCAAAGGCGTCATGCAAGTATCGCCAGTCACCGCTTGAGTCCTCCGCATGCAGAAGTCGGTTGTTTCCGTCATACTCGAAACTCGTGGCTCCGGTCCCGTACAGGGTCCATTCGGCGAGGTTGCCCGTGTCTGAGTCATAGGTGCAGACCCCCGTGTCAGGGTCGTTCGTGGTGGAGAGCCGACCGTAGTCGTCGTAGGTGTAGTACCAGCTGTTGGCACCCCAAGTCTTGGTCAGCCTGTTGCCATACGAATCGTAAGTGTACGAAAGCAGGCCGTAGGCGGTCGTGTCATTAGCGTATCTCAATCGGCCAAGGTCATCATACACGAAAGTCCGGTCGTCGTTCACGTTGGTAATCCTACCGATGGCATCACGTTCGTACACGAGGTCCAAGAAAGTCGTCGACTGGCGTTTGATGTTGATGGATTCCAGCCAGCCGCGGCTTTCATTCTGGGAGAATGTGGTCACAACACCGTTATCGTACGTTATCTTCTCTATCTGGTCCTGTGTGTCGTAGTCGAACTCTGCAAGGGTTGTCGGCGGCTTCTTTGGGTTGTCGGAGGGAAGGACTACTGACTCGATTCTATTAAACTCATCGTAGGTGTAATTGACGACCCATTCACTCTCGACTTCGAGTCCAATGAGGTTGCTTCTAGTGTCGTATGAGTACTGGACGCTATAACTACTCTCGCTACCGTAGATCCAACGTGCTTCTGACTTGACACGGTTCCATTTGTCGTAGGAACGTGAACTATACGAGGATATCCAGTCATCCAGTTCCTCATCGTATACGTAATGGCCGGAAAGCCATATATTGCCGTTCTGGTCATATGAGTACCAAGTCACGTCTACACCGGCATAGTCTTTCTCCAGCAACCTTCCAGCGTCGTCGTACGTGTACTCGACATCGCGGGACGTCCCAGTCCGGTTGATTTCCGTCACCCTGCCAACGCCATCATATGTATTTTGTTCAGTCACCCCGTAAGGATAGGTCGTCCGATAGAGCCGCCCGAGATTGTCATATTCGAAGGTCGTCGTCTGACCCCCACAATCTGTAACGGTCAGCAGATTGCCCATCCTGTCGTATGTCATGTTCGTATACATTTCGGAGCTGTCCAGGTATTGGATAGACTGGACGAGTCGTCCTGCAGCATCGTAGACAGTATCCTTGCGATGGCCCAATTCATCGAAGGTCGACACCGTTCGATTCGTGTCGTCGTATACTGTGGTCACTGACGTGGCGTCGGGATTGAGCACTTCCACAGTCCTGCCGTAGTAGTCGTAGTCAATCCAGATGCTGCGACCCTCCGAATCTTCTATTCGAATTACCTGTCCTTGCCAGTTGTAGGTGTATTCACGGAAGGAATAGGTCTCGCCAGATGAATCGAAACGCTCTTCTCGAACAACTCTCCCGAGCTCATCGTAAGTGGTATTCCTCGCGGTGCCAATCGGATCATATCTCGTCTCTGTGAGACTATCATCATCGTACTCGATGACTGTAAAGGCTATGACGTCGTCAACCTCGGGATAGGTTGTCTTATTCACCCTTCCATGTTCGTCGTACTCATACGTCGTCTCATAGCCCTTGGCATCTCTTTCCTTCCAAAGGAGCCCGTTCGGATAGTATTCGTACTCAGCTGAGATGTCCTGGTCACCGACCATCATCCACGAAGAGTTAAGATACGTGCCATTCCTCGTATATGAGTAGTGCAACGTGGCGTTCTCAGGGTCCGTGACTGAGAGGACATTGCCGAATTCATCGTACTCGTAACTAGTGACGAGCCAGCCCGATGGGCTCATAGTCTTGCTCTCGTTAGTGAGATACTGTTGCTCCCATTCACCAGAGGATGAGTTCTTGAACCCATACCTGAAATACGTCTCAGTCGCCTTTGTCTCTTCGTAGTCTAGGAAGTGAAGTGTCCCTACTGGCAACTTGGTGACCTCGCTACCGTCTATCCATATGATCTCGGGGTTGCAGTAGAACGGCGAGGACTCCCGGGAGTATAGATACTGGTCTCCACCGTATACGTCCTTGAGGAGAGGGCTCGTGTAATTGACTGAACCGTCCACATTGTAGACCGTGAAGTATGCCGAGAACGGGAAACTGGTGACTCCTTCGTCGTATAGGCGGAAAGACTTCCCCCCGAGGCTCGAGTCGATTACATCGCCATTCGCTTTCCTCATCTCGGCAATCTGTGCGCCCGGAACACCTGTCATCCATACTCGTCTGCTGGTCTCAAATTCCGAAACCGCACTTCTGTCGAAGTAAGCATCGCCGCCGCAGCGCCAGAACTTGATGCCTCTCACCTTATTCGGCTCTACTTGCTCATCCCAGCCGATATCTTGCGCCTCCACAACAAGCATCGTCCATCTTCCGGGTATCGGTAAATCTCCGATCCTCACCTCTTCTTCGGGAGTGTAGATCCAAGAAGAACCCCAGTACGCGAGATCGGACCACCCGCTATCGCTTGAGGTCTGAAAGTAGAATTGAAGGCCAATCGTCAGGGCAGCGTTCTCGGGTGGCAAGTACACCCATTGCACAAAGGAATCTTGGTAACGGACGACAGGGGCTGTCGGATAACAGCCAGGTTTCGCTCTATATCCGTGATAGTTCACGCCATTCGACGGGCCATCGTGGTGGTACTCGCTTCCGCTGATGGCAAAATCGGGGTCCGATTCCTCAGTCCATGTACCCAGGATGTCATAGTCATCTGGATTCGGGTTAGCATCGTCAAGTATGGTGACGTATGGGTAGTCAGGGCTGTATGGGTAGTCGAACCCAGAGGACTCCTTGGTGACAGCACACTTCAAGTACTCAATATCCGAGAATGCGTAGACGTCTCCGCCCCAGATGTGGCGGAATGTGTCCATCAACACGACATTTCCTATGTTGTTCCTGACAACGAAGTACCCGTTCGGGATGAGATTCTCAGAAGGGCTCGACACCATCTGCTGCATCGAACTGCCCGAGTGTTTCTCACGGTGGGCCAGGTTGCTCTTGGTGTCATAGAGCTCGACCGAGTAGTTACTCGGAAGTCCAGTGAACCCAACCGTGTAGTTCCTGAAGATCTTGACTTCATCGATGACCGCATACTTGCTCGCGGTTATCACAGAATGCACTCTGAACTCCTTCGCGGGAGAAGGGGACACGCCGAATGAATTAGTCAAAGGGGTTCCATTAACATAACACCGACCATACGGAAACGAACCCTCGATGTCTCCAATCGTCATTGTGAGTCTATAGACAGTCAATGGGAGACACGAATGAGTGCTCAAGGACCATCCACTTCCATCCGAGTACCAAATACTGCCAAGATAGAATCGGATACCGATGAGGGGGCTGCCGAGTTCATCAACAAGAGTGTATCTCATGTCTCCAGCTGTGTTAGGAACATAAGTGAGGAAATCCACTACCACCTCCGTGTCCGATGCGCCTCCGATGTCGATGGGCAAAGCAGAGTAGACGGAAGTCCTACCACTGACGACCATGTAGCTAGGGTCCAGTTTCCTATAACAAGCGTCCAGTTCGTCGTCCGCAAAGTGAGTGCCGACTCTGGCATCACCAGCAAGTCCTTCAACACTTACATACCATCCATCGTCGACCCAGTCGTTGAAATCATCATATGCAATCCTCCCGGTGGTAGGAGCTTGGAGCATCGCCGGTCTGAGGAATGCATTCTGAGTGCTGCTTCCGGCGAAGGACCCGAATGACTCGACGCCCATAGGGCCGATTGTGTGGATCATATTGCCCTGCTCGTCCATTGATGATGAGGCGACGTCTGGCAGGATTGCCTTCGGATCTGAGCACTGAACATGCCACTCAGTGAGCGAGACGTCATCGTAGGTCTCGGTTCGCGAGACCTTACCGTCGAGAGAGTACCAGCATACCGTTCGCTTGTGTGGCTGAGCGTCAGTGTAGGGGATGTCATCGTTGATTTCCGAAAGGTACGTCGTGGTAGTCGACCGTGTCTCAGAGTCGAACACATACTGAGTGGACCCGTAGGGATACGCCTGCTCTTCGACATTCGTCCACTGGATCTGCCCATCTATCACCAGATACGAGTAGTGTCTATCGCCCACCGCACCATATCGATCTTCGACAAGGTAGGTGACGGATTCAGTGCCCACATCGACCTCCACATAATCATACTGGTAGCTGTATGTGAGAGGGTTGGTGAGACGCACATTATAGAGCAGCATCGACGGGTTGGTCTCGTAGTCAAAGTAGGTCGTCACATTTGCCGCATTTTCAGTAGAAGCCAGGTTGTCTCCTGCGTAGAAGAATTTCGCCACTCTGCTATCATACTCAATCTCGGACAGATGACCAATCGCAGGGTCGTAGGTGAATGTGATGGTTCTTCCGAGATAGTCCGTCATGGATGTGAGGTTCTGATCGCAAGAATCATACGAGAAACTCACGTCAGGTGTAGCCCAGTTCTTATTGTAGTTCGCGTAGAGTTCCATTGGATACCCGTTGTCCTTGTCGAAGACAATCTTCATACCTCCATCAAGATAAAGGTGATATCTCTCAGGGGCCCAGAATAGGGAGAACTTCTGTCCCTTTGTCGAATTGAACCAGCAGCCATCCCAGTGAATGGCGACCTTCGTCCCGCTCCACAGATGGACATGCTGGTCGTCAACCCATGGAAGGTTGAGCTGCCATGAGTCACCCATGTCACACCATGGGAACTTCTCGTTCATCACTGGCAGGAGCCCCCCCCCCCTGAGTCACGGATGAAGTACTGTGGAGAGGAGTGAAACCGAGACACGGCCATATCGGTGCCTCTTCCAGGGATCACGAAGTCTGTCTGGAAGAAGTATAAGAGCCCATTCCCTGGCGAGATCACATCGCTTGCCCCCACAGAGAAGGGCTGATTGTCGTTGACCCCAGGGGTGCTCCATGGGTCGCTGTATGGGCCGACGACATCGACGGGTATCGGCAAGGCACAGAATTTTACGTTTGCAGGCGTCGCATTAACATCAGTGTAAGACAGAAAATGGCGAGCGACGAACACCTCACCGGATGTGGGGCATTCAATATCTGCTCCAGGGTCAGTGTAGTCTGACACGGGCTGCTCATCTGACCATTCACCCTCGATCGACCGATAGACGAAATGCAAGGATTCGTCCCTCATGTACGTGATGTACTTGCCACAGGCAGTATCGGCGGATATGGATGCACATGAGGGCGATGTGACAGTGATGGACGATGACTCAGAACTCCCTCTTGTCAACGCAATATTCTTGATGTGAGTTGAATAGCATATCGCTACCTCCACATCTACACCGGTTCCGGGGACGCCCGGGCAGGCAGAGAATTGCTGGTCAAGGCAATTCGAGGTCAATCCTATCTGCCACACATCCTCGTTGTCGAACCATTGATTGACTGCGGGGATGTACTCATCCCAGTAGAGGGAACAGCTGCCTGTGCTTATCTCCTTGGCTACGACTATGACGGCGGCAAGGCCGCCGCCAGCGGAGACCACCAGTGGATAGACATTGTAGGAATTCGTCCAATAATACTCTGGGAACGGGTTCTCGAACCGTGAGAACTCATTGGAGTTCCTCTCCGCTTTGTAAGTGTACAACTTGAAGTATAGTCCGCCGTGAAGCGTGAACAGAGTGACAAATGCAGTGCCGTCCTCTGTCAGAGCGACGCCGCCAAACCATGATTGGCCTGAGATGCTCTGGGGGCTGTCCATCAAGTCCCTTGCACCCCACTGTATTGTCTTAGTTGAAGAATCAATCAGTCCGCATATGCAAAAAATGCAAGTAACGTCTATCCAGCAGACCGCGACGCGGTCTCCCATCGGCTGCAGGGCAACATCGAATATCCTCGAGCTTGAAGCGCTGCACGAACTCTGAGGCACTTCACAAGCCGTCGACCATTCCATGCCGCCATCTGAGCTGTGGACATAAAGAATCATCGAACCGTTGTGGTAGAACAGATAGTAGGTGCCTTCGTGATAGATCGTGTTCCTGAACGGCGGCCCCGATGTAGCATAGCTCGTCGTTGAAGTGGCCACAATGGTCGGGTCGACAATCGCCATCCCCTCCGGAAACTGCACCGTTAACACGATACCTTCGGCGTCCGAATCGACTGTGGCTATGCCACACTCCGCATCTGCCCAGTCTATGGAACTGCGACATATCCATCGGTCCATATCAGACTCTCCGACCTCAACAGCAGATACATCCGTCGGAAGGCTCACCGGATTCTGACTGGATGCCACGTCAATTATCTCGTCCTCCGACTTCAGGGTAGTGAACGGGGCTTCCACTTCCCACACGATCGATAGCGAGGATGTCAATTCGACGGAATCGAAGTCAATTGATGCCGTGATCTTCGGCACACTCAGTCGGGAGAACTCAGTCTTGATGGCGAGGACACCCTCGCAAACATCATCTACAAAGACTGGTTGCCGCGTCCAGAATGAGGACTCATTCGCTTCAATAATCCCAACAGCTCCACAGGTGAGGGGATCAGGCCCAGTCAGCAGGAACGATGCGCGAGCCACCTCGGCTCCTTCCGAATCCGTCACAGTCAACACCGACGGGTCAGCCTTGTCGAACAGGTAGACTCCGAAGTCAGTGGTATAGACATATCTGGACTCTTCCTCTGAGAATGACAGACAGGGGGGCTCTTGTCCGGCTTCGCTCACCATTGGCTCTATGGGCGTGTAGTAACTGGAGGTCTTGAGGTCATCAAAGGTGAAATCGGTCAAATCGAACGGATGCTCATCGCCAACAGCGAACTCGCATTCTCCATCGTCCAGCTCCAGAGTCGAAGACTGCTCCGGATAGTCATAGACATAACCGCGCGTCACTGAAGCCGCAAAGGCCTGGACTGCGGGAGCGAACGCAATCGAAATCATGATCACAGACGTCAGAATCGCAAACACAACTAGCACTCTCTGGACAGTGCTGAAACGTCGTCGTCCCCCCACGACACTCAGCTCCTCTGGTGTGTGATCCTCTCGGTACGACTCACACGCGTATCTCTCGGGGTTCCCCATGTCTCTCCGTCACCTGGCAGTCTCTAGAAGTCGTCATGGGCCATTCATCTACGCTGAGCCGACGGTCCACGTCACACAGAGTGTATCATCGACCAGCATCGAGAACTGCCCCAAATTCCTCCGACCACCGGAAGTGGAAAGCCATTCTGCGACTTAAACCCTCTCAATGCTGAACCACCATGGGTGAACGCTCGCTCTATCGGGCACTGCAATCTGCAGACTCTGTGTTTCGCATCAGGAATAAACAGAATGATGAGAAGAAGACTGGATGGACCAGCTATACCTCAGAAACAGGGAGATAGGCCTCAGAACCGGAACTACGCCATTGACCCGGTCCGTCCAGTTCCTGTCCCTCGTTCTTGTATCTTCTTGCAGCTAGATGAGTTCCTTCCATCTTCAGACCTTTGCAGAGCCATGAGTTTGAATAAACCCAGAATCTCAGAGGTATCACGATCAAACCAGAATCTCAATCTGGAATCTATCGACATTTAAGAGTCGGAGCTGCAAAGAGAGTGATGCAGGTCGGATGAAACCTGACTTGACGCGCTCTGAGAAGGGGTCTTTCGATAGAATCGCAGAGTTCCGACGACGTGCACGGTATCATCAAGAGCCAGGTCACTTGCAGAAGTCTTCGAGGTGCCCTCAACTACGATTAGTTGGTCCTGAATCTGAATGCTTCTGCTGTCTTCCTGAGGCCACCAGAGTCCTGCCACTGTGCCTGTGGCTTCATGTTCATAGTCATTGTTCGTCTTCGTGCGTCTTTGCAGAGGCGAGACGGCATCAGATGTCTTAAGCTCTGCTCTGCAATCGGTCAGGCAGAGCGCAATTGGCACCAACTGCCCTGTGAGCCCTTCACCGAAATACGGGTCTGAGCTGAGGCCATCGTATTCCACACCGTTTGGAAGCATAATCCTAACCTCAAACAGCCTCTCAATCAGCTTCTTTCCCAGAAACCCAGCTTCGACCTCCTTCACGCGGAGAACGCTACACTTGATCCACCGACCAGAATATGGGTCCATAGATTCGGGTCGTATCTGATAACACATCTGAGCCGTAAGTTGGACGAAATCTCTTCTGTGAACGTTCACTGGCTTGTCAAGGAAGGAGTCCAGCGGCCGTTTGTGAGTGACCGCATATGGAGTCACTGCTATCCAGTATCCTTTGAGAATCCATTCAAGGGGGAATCTCTCCCAGTTCTCCTTGAGGACCAGATACCGCACACACTCACCGATTCTTCTTCGGTGCTCGGAATTGACTGTAACCCCTCTCTCTAGGTCCACTAACCACAGCGGATACGAATGGCCATTCCTTCCTTTGATCTGTGAGACGATTACGCCGTCAACAAAGTCATCAGCCTCAGTGCCCGCCAACTCCGCGTGCTCATGTGTCGTAATCCGTATTCTTGTCCCGGTTCGAATCATCAGTGTAGCCTCAGATTGCCTATTTGTATCGCCCATCAGGACTATCCAGGCCACCATGACGGCAGCCACTTGTTCATTTGCACTGGGTTGATGTCTGACACCAGTATCGTGTCTCCAGGATGTATACATTGCTGAGGCCAACTGGATGCTCCTGCCGGAGCAACACGTCTGATACTGTTATCATTCACGATGTTGAAGTCCAGTCTAACATCTGGCTTCTTTCCGAGTCCTTGCATCTTCTGAGCTTTTGATGCAATAGAAGTCCTGGGCGCACCAGGTGGCACGATGTAAGTTCCATGTGAACTCGTGCTCCTCATCATTCCTGTTTTTTGGATAGATTTCAGTTCACGCTCGCTCATGTACCTCGAGTACTTCGTTGCCTTGGTGGCCTTGCTGAGTCCGCCAAATGCCTTCAATCCCTTCAAAACTCCAAGACCTCCGCCAACGAAACCCAAAGCGCACATGCCGACCATCGCCCAGTCGCCCGCGCTGATGGCGGTCAACATGTCCACGAACGTGCCGTCCATGATGCAGCTGATGAGCGGCCCGACCACGGGTATGAACGACACGGCGATGGAGACGCCCATGACGATCCATTGCTTCAGACCCGCGTCCACGTTGTCCCAGGCTTCTTTGACTACAGACTAGGTGTGTTTCGCATCAGGAATAAACAGAATGATGAGAAGAAGACTGGATGGACCAGGTAGACCGCAGAAACAGGGAGATAGGCCTCAGAAACCTACTTCGGCGTATCCTTGGGCATGCCTATGTGGAACACGCTGCCTTTGCCCACCTGGCTCTCGACCCATATCCTACCTCCGTGCGCCTCGACGATGCCCTTCGATATCGCGAGGCTCAGACCTATCCGGTTGACCTCGTGAGACAGGTCGTCGCTGGCGATGATGTGGAAGGTGTCGAATATCCTCCCGAGGTTGTCCAACGGTATGCCGACGCCGTTGTCCTTGATCCACAGATGAAGCGTCTTGCCCTCGTCCCTGGCCCCCACCTGTATCGCGCCACCCTCCTGGGTGTACTTGACCGCGTTGTCCACGATGTTGTTGAGCACATCCTTAAACCGCCTCCTGTCGGCCATGATGAGCGGGAGCTCGCCCTCGATCTCGAGCGATATCGTCTGCCGCTTCTCGATCGCGTCGTGCCTGCGCGCGTCGACGACGTCCTCCAGCAACGAGCCCAGCTTCGTAGGCTCAGGGTGTATCTGCAGCGTGCCCTTCTCGAGCCTGCTCACGTCCAGCATGCTCTCGACGAGGGCGTAGAGCTTGTCCGCGTTGGCGCGTATTGTCTTCATCTTCTGCGCGAACTTGGGGTCCATCATGACGGGGCTGTCCGACTCGACCAGGTCCAGGTAGCCTCTCAACACCGTCAGAGGCGTGCGAAGCTCGTGGGAGACGATGTCAATGAACTGCGTCTTCATCTTCGTCACGCGCTCGAGCTCCTGGTAGGCCTGAATCAGCTTCTCGTAGGA
Source organism: Thermoplasmata archaeon (assembly GCA_041554135.1). Classification (GTDB taxonomy): domain Archaea; phylum Thermoplasmatota; class Thermoplasmata; order UBA10834; family UBA10834; genus UBA10834. The sequence continues at coordinate 10,679 of JBFFML010000013.1, forward strand.
TCTCTCGAGCTGGCTCTGAAGGCGCACGTTGGAGGTGAGGTCCAGCGCCACCAGGAGCGCAGACTCGACCTCGCCGGTCTCTGACGGGAGAGGCGTCACCTTCGTGTGCAGGTAGAACGCCTTGTCGACGAAGGGGACGAAGTGGACGTTGTCCTTCTCCCCTGGGATGCCGTCCAAAGCCTGCATCAGCATCTTGTCCAGGCCGGCCTTGCCTATCGCGGGGACCTCGAAGATGCTCGTCATGAGCAGCTCGCTCTCGGCGTCCACACCCATGATGCCCAGCATCTGCCTGTTGAGCGACGTTATCATGCCCTTCGAGTCGACCGTCATCAGGCCGATAGGCGCGAGAGACAGGATCTTCTCCGTCTCCTCCTGAGTCCTCGCCAGCCGGAAAGTCCTCCGCACGTGGTCCAGGACGGACGCCACGGAGTCCGCCACGGCGGTCAGCAGCCTGCCGTCGTTCTGGGTCAGCGGCGGTCGGCCCTCTTTGCGAGCGACGACCAGGTACCCCACCAACTCGCCCCTGAACATTATGGACGATAGAACGACCGAGCCGAGGTTCAGCGCCGTGAACAGCGACACGCCGCCCTCCGGGACATCCTCCTGCCGCGCAATCACCAGCGACGTGGACTTCTTCTCGGCCTCGAAACGCTCCCTGGAACGTTGGTCGGTGAAGATCGGCGGCAGTTCGGAGAGCTCGGACGGCTCCAGACCGGAGACGCCGACGAACCTGAGGTCCTTCCGACTCGGCTCGTACCCGATGATGCCGCCGTAATCTGCTCCGGCGACCTCCTTGATTCTCGTAGCGATCAGCGAGTAGGCCTCCTGCGCGGTGTCGGTCTCCGAGAGCTCTATCGTCAGGTCGTTGACTACCTTGAACAAGTCGACTTCATCTGAGGATGAGTCATCGGACAACTATACGGCCTCCTTTACGGGTTGGTCTGTGGCGTCGTGCGGGGGTTCCAGGCGTAGCACTCGAATTCGCATAGGCGATAATTAAGCATGTTGCCCCGTCCGATACCGCTGGGATGGTCGCGCAAAGATATAACCCAGATAAGCCGATTTACCGTCCATGCCCCTTCGCGAGTTCGGACAGGCGAAACCCACGGTGGCGCCCGGGGCCTACGTGGACGCCGCCGCCCTGCTCATAGGCGATGTCGTGCTAAAGGCCGACGCCTCCATCTGGCCGGGGGCCATCCTGAGGGGCGATGACGGCCTCGTCGAGATAGGCGAGGGCTCGGCGGTGATGGACATGGCCTTCGCCGAGGCTCCTCGGGGGAAGTCTGTCATCGTCGGCGACGGATGCATGGTGTCGCACGGCGCGCGACTACACGGCTGCGAGCTCGAACGGAGGGTACTGGTCGGCATAAGCGCGGTCGTGCTGGACGGAGCGGTCGTGCGGGAAGGCGCGATCATCGCTGCCGGCGCTGTGGTTCCGCCTGGGGCGGACATAGCGTCTCGCACTCTCGTCATGGGAGTGCCAGCTAAGGCGAGACGAGAGACGACGGAGGCCGAGGCGATGGCGCTTCAGGACGAGCTCAAGGCCGTGATGGAGAAGGCGAGACGATACGCGAGCCAGACAGCCTGACTCGCCGGGCGTGTCGAATGGCAAGGAGAGAGGTTAAAGCCTGAGACTCGGTTTATATACATGCAAATGCATCAAACCGGACGACTTCCGGGAAAGAATCGCCCTCGCAACCGGAGAAGTGACGTCTTGGAAGTGAGATTCGGGAAGAAGGTTTCGGCGCGCGTGCGCAAGTGCAGAGTCGTCATCGTCAAGGACAGGCTCTCGAAGGATGATAGCGACGGGACCAGACCGGCCAGCGAACCGAAGTGACGATCGAGTTCGGCGCGAGCACGGCGCTCAATCTGCTCTTAAATACTTTTCCGAAAAGGATTTACACTCGATAAATCAATATCAGCCCGGAAGGGATAAAAATGTCTTCTCAAGACAAAACAGAACCCGCCCAGCAGGCGCAATATCCTGCGTACGGACCGGCGTACCAGCCGGTCCACAAGCAGCCGATCGAATACATCAAGCCCTTTGCATCGGACGTGATCCTCGCGATTGGTATAGTCGTGGGTCTGTTCCTTCTGATGCTCGGGTCAATCATATTCGGTGTGGCTGACGAACAGGCGGGCAGGGATGCGGGCATGGTCCTGAAGGCGTTGGGGCTGTTCATCGTGACAGCGGCAATGCTCCTGGGCGCAGTGCTAAGAACCGACATGAACAAGTGGGTCAGGGTCGCCCTGCTGTTGAGCGCCACACTGTTGATAATACTCGTGGGCTTCTGGGGCTCGTTCTGGCCGAACCTGAACTTGGGTACCACGGACATCAACTTCCCGGGCTATCCGTGAGCGTCAAACCCCTTTTCTTTTAGCCTTTTTCCAGCTTCGCCTCGACAGACCTCGTCTTCGAGTCGATAGCCCCCTTCACACCCCTGCGGTCATCGATCTTGATGCTCGTGATGACCCTCGGGGACATCTCCGCGACCCTCTTGTGGCAGGAGCCCACCAAGGACATTACCTCGTCGAACTCCCCCTCGATGACCGTGCCCATCGGGCACAATCTGTATTCGAGCCCTGACTCCTTCACGATCCTGAGGCATTCCGCGACATACTCGCTCAGGCTCTCACCTGCCCCCACCGGGACGACGCTGAATTCCGCCAACATCTCGTTCAGCCCCTTGACGCTTCGTCGGCCTTCGACGGGACAGGCCCGTCCTCGCACCAATATCTTGCGCCATACGCTCGTCGAAAGCCAAGGTATTTATACCTCGGCAATCTAAATGAATATTCGGTTGCGAGGAATAGATATTTCTTCATGAGTGGGGGCATCATTTTTGGCGAAGAGGCGAGGGGAACCGTTGAGCGAGTCTTTGAACATCATCACGAAGCTCAGGAAGTCCGACTCGGCCGCATCCGAGAGCACTCTCACAGTCGAGCACCTGACCAAGGCCATCAAGAACAGCATCGACAAGCAGGGAATGCCGGAGGAGGAGGCCAGGGCCATGGCACAGCATGTCATGAACTTCTTCGGCTACAGCGAGAGGATCATAGACAACGTGCTCGAGCCGGAGGACCGCGACGCTTTCTACATGCTCGAGGACGCCGGGATACTCATGACCGAGCGCGAGGAGACGACGCTGTACGACGGCAGGGAGTGGAGGATCCACTACTGGATGTTCCGGAAGGAGCGCATATCCGAGCTCATATACGGCAGGGGCAGGTCGGAAGGCCAGTCCGAGGGTGACGAGTCGGTCTACGACGACATCCCCGACGACATTTGGTCGAGAGAATAGGACCCGACGGCCGCGTGCCCAGTCAGTCTTCTACTTTCAGCGTGCCAGCCGAAAGACGTTTAACCGCGGCGCAATGATACCGCACCCGCATGCCCGCGCAGTTCTTCCCCTACACGCCGAGGCCTGGCCAGGACAGGTTGATGGAGCTCGTGGCCGAGGCCTGCGAGAACAGGAGGCACCTGGTCGTCGAGAGCGGGACCGGCACGGGCAAGACCGTATGCGCTCTCTGCGGTGTCCTCGAAGGTTGCAGGAAGCGTGGCAAGAAGCTGCTGTACCTGACCAGGACCAACTCGCAGCAGAACCAAGTCATGCTCGAGCTGAGGAGGATAGGAGGCTCGCCCCGCCTGTTCGGAATAGCCTTGCAGGGTAGGCGGAACATGTGTCCCCTGGCCGTCACCGACCAGGAGTTGTCGGGCGGCAGCCCCGAGGAGCTTTCGAAGATCTGCAGCGAACTCAAGGCTCGGGTCATGCGAGGTGACGAGGACGCATGCAGGTTCTTCGCCGACACCATGTCGGCCGACCTGAAGGGCGTGACGCGCTACATGAGACGGGATCTGCCGACCGCGGAGGAGCTCGCGGCCCACTGCACGGACCTGGGCTTGTGCCCGTATGAGGTCACGAAGATGCATGTCCCCGCGGCCGATGTCGTGGCAGCCCCGTACATAATGTTCTTCGACGGGTTCATAAGGCACAACCTGCTGGACTGGATGGGCTGCTCGCTGAGCGACGTCGTGGTCGTGGTCGACGAGGCGCACAACCTGCCGTCGTACGCGAGGGAGCTGCGGTCGTCGCGCTTGTCGGAAATCACGCTGAGGCTCGCCAAGACGGAGATCGACGAGTTCGGGGACCCTGAGATAGCCGCGGGCGTCAGCCTGCACGACCTCGTCATGTTGCTCGAGGAGGCTCTCGAGAGGGCGGTCGAGGAGTACCTCATAGACGATGACGGCGTCATACCCCAGTCGTTCCTGGAGGAGGAGCTCATGTTCCGCCTCGGGCTGACGAGCAGGAAGGTGAAGGGCATGCTCACCGAGGCCATGCACTATGGTGAGATGGTCCGCGACGCGAGGAAGGTCTCCGGAAGGCTGCCGAGGTCTTTCGTGCATCGCATCGCGACCTTCCTGGCGTTCTGGCAGGAGCTCGAGGAGGGCGAGTACGTCAAGCTTGTCGTGAGGTCCGACGCGTCGGCCTTCGAAGCCTTCTGTCTCGACGCCTCCCTGGCATGCGCGCCGCTCCTGGAGTGCCACGCGAGCGTTCACATGTCGGGCACGCTGAGGCCGCTCGCGGACTACGTCCTTTCAACCGGCCTCCCGCACGACGCCGTCCAGGCGGAGATACCCTCGCCCTTCCCTGCGGAGAACCTGCGCGTGCTGTACGTCGACGATGTCACGACGAAGTACGAGGACATCGAGAGGAGCCCCGAGATGGTGAACCGCATCGCGGAACACATAATCGGGATAGTCACCGCGTGCGCTGACAGGAACATGATCGTCTTCCACCCGTCGTACGCCATGGCGGAGAGGGTCTGCGCGCTCGTCGACGGGGCGCTGCCTCGCGAGAGGCTGCATCACGAAGTCCGCTCGATGGGGCAGGCCGAGGTGATGGAGGCGGTGAGGGCGTTCAAATCCGCCAAGGGCGGGGCGGTCATGCACGCGGTCATAGGCGGGCGGATAAGCGAAGGCGTCGACTTCCCCGCCGAGGAGATGGAGGTCGCCGTGATCGCCGGCATACCGTATCCGAAGCCGACCGCCAGGCACAGGGCGCTGCAGTACTTCTGCGACATCAGGTTCGGCGACGGGTGGTCCCACGCCGTGAAAGCCCCGACGAGCAGGAGACTCCTCCAGGCGGTGGGGAGGCTCATACGGTCCGAGTCGGACAGAGGCCTGGCGATCATATTGGACAGGAGGGCGGTCCACTTCAGCGACACGCTGCCGGCGCTGAGGAGCGCCGATCCGGTCACGGACGCGCGCGCTTTCTTCTCAGGCGCCGTCGGTCGTAGCGAAGAGGGCGACGCCGTCCCGAGGAAGCGGAAGGGGACGCGTCGTCGGGACAAGTGAAGCCAAGCGACGCGCGTCGGGCACGGTTCAATTATTTATGCCCGTCCTCCATACCGCCCTGAAGATGTCCCCGATGGAAGCGGCCCTCGCAGGGCTTTGGCTGATGCTTCCCGCCCTTGTGCCCAACTCAGCAGCTGTGCTACTCGGAGGCGGGAGACCGATGGACTTCGGCAAGAGCTGGAGGGGCAGAAGGCTACTCGGAGACGGCAAGACCTGGCGAGGGTTCATAGGCGGCGCCACATCCGGCATCTTCGTCGGTCTCGTGCAGATAGGAGTCGTCGACGCGGCGGAGCTGGACCCGGCCTGGAGCTTCGGCGCTTGGCCGTCGGCGCTGGTGGTCGTCGTGTGCCTGGGGCTCGGGTCGATGCTGGGCGACAGCATGGGCTCGTTCATAAAGAGGAGGATCGGCCTCGACAGGGGCATAAAGGCCCCAGGGCTGGACCAGTACAACTTCGTAGTCGGGGCCATAATCGCGGTCGTGATATTCAGGTTCGCATGGTTCCAGGAGCACTTCATCGACGGGGACGCCGTATGGGGCATCGTGGCCATCCTGATCATGGTGCCGTTGCTGCACAGAGGGGTCAACATAATAGGTTATAAGATGGGCAAGAAGAATGTTCCATGGTGAAGGGGCGGTCTTATGCTCAAGCAGATGCTCAAGGACCTTGACGTCGTGCAGACCGGGGATTTCGTCCTCGCCTCCGGCAAGAGGAGCGGCTACTTCGTGAACATCAAGCGCGCCAGCACGGACCCGAAGGTGCTCAGGGAGATCGCCAAGGCCATCGCGCCGCATGTCGGCGGGAGGAAGATCGCTGGCATGGCGCTCGGGGCCGTGCCGATCGCCGTCGCGGTCGCGCTGGAGACGGGCATGCCGTACGTGATGGTGAGGAAGGAGGCCAAGGACCACGGGGCAAGGGACAGGATAGAGGGCGACGTTGCGGCCGGCGACGAGTTCGTCGTAGTGGAAGACGTCGCCACGACCGGCGGGTCCACGATGAGAGTCGTGGACGCACTCAGAGGCATGGGCGCGGTCGTGACGAAGGCGGTCGTCGTCGTGGACCGCGAGGAAGGCGCGACGGAGTCGTTGTCCGAGAACGGCGTCGAGCTCGTCTCGATATTCAAGGCCAAGGAACTCACATGAGACCGCGCGTCCTCATGCCCGACGACTGCGCGAACTGTCGCCTGGGCGCGTCGAGACACCGCATCGTCCTGGGCGTCGGCCCGGAGACTTGCGCCGTGGCGTTCGTAGGTGAGGCCCCGGGGAAGGACGAGGACCTGCAGGGCAAGCCCTTCGTGGGGAGGGCCGGGCGGATCCTCACCGAGACCCTGACAGGACTCGGCGTATCGAGGGACGATGTCTTCATCACCAATCTCGTCAAATGCAGGCCGCCGGGGAACAGACGGCCTCGGCAGGATGAGAAGCGCGCGTGCCGTGGGTTCCTGATGGAGGAGATCGCGGCGACCGACGCGAAGGTCATATGCGCCATGGGCCAGACTGTCGCGCGCGACCTGTTCATGGCTGAGGGCAATATGTCCGAGCTCGTGGGGAAGGTGGTCAAGGTGACGCTGGAAGGGAGAGAGTACACAGGCATCGTGACCTATCATCCTGCCGCTTGCCTCTACAGGAGAGACAAACTGTCCACTTTCCAGCGGGCAATCGAACGGAGTCTCAGGATCGCCGGGGTGTTGTGAGCGTGCAGATATGAGGGTCTCATCGTCGTACTTCTTGGTCATCGTCGCGCTTGCGGCGGCGCTCGCGGCGTCAGCCCACGCGTCCCTCGTCGAGCCTGATGTCCAGACAGCGGATGGCACGACCACCTGGACGATCATGGTCTACATGGCGGCGGATGTGGCGGACGAACTTCCTTGGCTGCAGGACATCAACGAGATGGAAGCCGCAAACCAGGGGGAGGGCACCAATGTCATCGTCCTCCTCGACCCTCCGGACGAGGGGGACACGCGGCTCCTCAGGATAACGCAGGACGCAGGGGGTTACGACCCCGACCTGGTGTCGGAGGACATCGAGGACGGAGGAGAGGTCGTGCCTGAGAGCGGCGAGGTCAACACGGGCTCGCCGGACACGCTCGCGGACTTCATCGAGTTCTCCGCGTCCAGCTACCCGGCGGACAACCTTGTGCTGGTGCTCTGGGGCCACGGTGCCGGATGGAGGGGCATGTGCCCTGACGGCTTCGACCTGCTGACCGTCCCCGAACTCCGTTCGGGCCTCTTGACTGCCCAGAACGCCATGCAGCGAGGGATCGACATGATCGTCCTCGACATATGCGACGGCGCCACGTCGGAGCTGGCGTTCGAGGTGGGCGACCTGGCGGACCTTCTCGTCGGAAGCGAGATGGGCGTGCCAGCGGAGGGGCTGCCCTACAGGGATGTGCTCGATGTTCTGGCTGCGGATGTCGACCAGCCGTTGGACAGCTTCGGCGCGGCCATGGTCGACGCCTATGTGGACTGGGCGACCTACGGTTCGGCATATCCAGTGAGCGCCTCGCTCTTGGACCTGAACGCCATCGGGTCCGTCGGTGAACGTCTCGACGAATTATCTGAGTTCGGGATAGGCTTCGACAGGCTGTTCCACGACGACTTCACAGCCGCTATCGACCAATCCGAGCACTGCGAGGAGGAGTGGCTTGCCGACTTCGGAGCGATGTGCAGAGGTTTCTCATCGCCGCTGTTCCCCCTCGAGATGTCGACGGAGGCCCTGTCGCTCGGCGTGGCCTATTCGGATACGGTGCTTCACCACGCGGTATTCTCCCCGGACGGTTCGGACCTCGCGACGACGGGCATGTCGCTCTACGCGCCCTCAGACGAAGCGGAGGACAGTCCCTATGACGATCTCCGCATATCCAGCCTCACATCATGGACCGATTTCTCACACATGCTCAGGGAGGACAGGATCCCTGAGGAATCATGGCCTGGACCGGAGGTGGCCGTCAGCGACTCGGCCGACGACAACGACGACCTGCCAGACAGCGCGACGGTGTCCTGGACGGAGACGGACAGCTGGAACTACACCGCCTTCTCCGTGCATGTGTTCCGGATGGAAGGTGCCGGCCTGGTCGAATGCGGGACCCACACCTCGTCGGACCCCGTCATGGAGATATCGGGGGAGGTGGGGAACCTGCTTCTCTCAGCGAGCGCGTACAACGGCACGGAGGCATATGCGCATCACACGGAGAGCGTGACCCTCTCGAGGACGGTCGACATCAACATCACGATCGACCGCACCATCGACATGGCAGAAGACGGATTCGTGGTGTCGCTGTCATCCCCCTCCGGAGGGACGCGTTCCACCGAATGCGTCGGCGAGACCTGTTCGTTCACCGTCGTTACGCCCGACTGGGCAGACGTAGGAGACCTGTTGAGGGTCGAACTGCGTGCCATTGACGACGGGCGGCTGCTGTCGGAGAAGACCGTGCGAGTCTCAGGCGAGGACATGGACGTCGTCATGCTCGTGTTCGCGCAGTCGGGCCCCGTCCAGGGGAGCGGCGTAGTCGCGCCCATGCTGCTATTGTTGATCATCGTGCTCGGGGTCGCGACGGTCCTGCTGGCCAACTTCGTCGTCAACGGTAGGCGTGGACGGTAGATGGGTCAGAACCTCTTGCTGAAGAGGAACCTCAGGTTGCCGAGGCCGTCCCTCCAACTGCTCAGCTTGACTTCGCCGACCCTCACGCGGTAGGTAATCGGGACCTCGACGGCCCTGACCTTCCTGAACGCCTCGATCTTGATCTCCTCCGAGAGGGCCATGCCGTCGCTCTCGAGCTCGAGCTTGTCGAGTATGCCGCGCCTGAAGACCCACATGCCGCTCTGGGAATCCTTGACGCGTACCCTGAATAGAAGACGGGCCGTCGCCGACAGCACCCAGTTGCCGAGCCGGTGTTTGGCGCTCATGGCGCCCTTCTCCATGTTCGCGAACCGGTTAGTCGTGATGAAGTCCAACGCCTTTCCCGTGAGCTCGTCGACCAGCTCTGGTATCTTTCCCGCGGGATAGGTCATGTCGGCGTCCAGGGTCGCCACTATCTCACCCTTCGCACGTTCGAAACCAGTCTTGTAGGCTCTGCCGTAGCCCCGTCTGGGCTCGTCGACGACGACGGCGCCGAGCGACGCCGCTATCTCCTTGGTGCGGTCGACTGAGTTCGTGTCCACGACGACTATCTCGAATGGGCTGTCGCCCAGGGCGTCGCGGACCTCCTCGATGACCTGCCCCACGCTCTGCTCCTCGTTCATCGTCGGGATCACCACTGAAACCATCGGGCGCACCAATCGACCTACCTCCCCGGGAAGAGCATGCTCCACCTGGCCTTACGCGGCATGCCGTCCTTGTCGCGGGACCTGTCCACGCCTTCGGGTGGATTCTCGAAGGCCTTGCACATCATGTACCCCAGCACGGCGGCGGACAGCCGGGCCACCGCCCAGAAGGACTTGGACGTCTCGATGAGCCTCGTAGGCTTGTACGACGGCCACAGATAGCCGTGCTTCATCGTCAGCTGCTTCCTGCCCCAGCCGTTCCAGAACGCCTGCTTGAAGAACCCCTTGAAAGTATCCTTCGTGCGGTGATAGACGATCGCGTTCTCATTCACGCCGAACGTATAGCCTTTCTCGACCGCCCTGAGGTTAACGTCGATGTCCTCCGCGGTGACGAACCAAGGGTCGAAGCCCTCCACGTCCCCGAGGACGGTCCGCTTCCAGGCCATGCTCGCGCTCGGATGCGAAATGTCTACCCCTCGATGGAACAACTCCACCCGCTCCAGGTCCTCGAACGCCCGATACCCGATGTTGATGGTCTTCCCCGCGACGATGTCGAAGCTCTGGAGCGACTTCCTGAGCTCCCTCAGCCAGAACGGGTTCGCTATGTAGTCGCCGCCTATCGTGGCCACCGCGTCCCCCGTCGCTTTTCCGATGCCGTAGTTGGTGCTTTCGCCCCGTGTCCCGGGGCAATTGTAGAGACGTATGATGTCATGGCGAGCCATGTAATCCTTCACGACGGTCACGGTGCCGTCCCAGCTCCCCGCGTCGACGACGATGATCTCCAAGGGGCCTTCCTGGACGACAAGACTGTCCAGCAGGTCCCTGATGTGCCTCTTCTCGTTCAGGAGATTTAGCACAACGCTGATCTTCATGTTGCCTCGAAGGCAACTGAAACCGTTCGGCCCTTATTATGATTTGCAGCACGCTCGCGTCGGGAGTCACTCGCTGGCAACGCCATACCCGACCCCGAAATACCTCGCCCCCGCCCTCCTCAGCTTCGCGGGATCCAAGCACCGTCTGCCGTCCACGACGACGGCGTTGCGCATCATGGAGAAGTCCTTCTTGCCAAGCCTCTTGAACTCCTCCCAATCGGCCTGTACCACGCACGCGTCGGCTCCGGTCAGGGCCTCCCTGGCAGAGGAGGCGTACTCTATCGACGGTATGAGCTCGATGAACTCGGCCATGGCCATCGGGTCGAACGCGACGACATCCGCGCCGCTGGCCAGGAGTCCCGTGATGAGTGGCACCGCCCTGCTCTCGCGCACGTCGCTCACGCCGCCCTTGAAGGCGAGGCCGAGCACGGCGATCCTACGCCCCCTCACGGTGCCCAACGCCTTGCCGAGCAGCTCCATCGCCTCGAAAGGCTGCTCGTCATTGACGCCGAGAACGCCTGTCATAAGCCTGGCAGGGACGCCCAGCGACTTCGCCTTCTGTCTGAGGGCCTTCACGTCCTTGGGGAGGCAGCTTCCGCCGAACCCCAGGCCAGGCGTGAGGAACAGGGGACCGATGCGCGGGTCCTTGCCGACCGCCTTCAGGACCGGCTCGGAGTCTATCCCGAGCCGGGTGCATATGTTCGCCATCTCGTTGGCATAACTAATCTTCGTCGCCAGGAAGGTGTTCGATGCATACTTGATCATCTCAGCGCTGCTGAGGTCCGTCCGTATCTTGTCGGCCTTTATTGGGGAGTACAATCTCATGAGCGCGTCCCCGCAGCGTTTGTCGATCGCGCCGACCACGACCCGTGAGGGTTTCATGCTGTCCTTCAGCGCCGACCCCTCCTGGAGGAATTCCGGGTTCATGCACAGGCCGAAGTCCTTGCCGGCGGTCTTCCCCGAGCCGACCTCGAGTATCTGCCTCACGACCGACGCGGTCGTCGAGGGGACGACGGTGCTCTTGACGACGACGGTCTTGTAGCCTTCGGAGGACGCGAGGACCTTCGAGACGCCTCTACATGCGGCCTTCAGGGCTCGGATGTCGATCCTGCCGGACGACAGGGAGGGCGTCTGCACACATATGAAGATGAACTTGGAGTCCTTGGCAGACCCCCGCAGGTCGGATGACGCGGTGAGGACACCTCGCTTCACCAGTTTCGCCAGCTCCGTCTCCAGCGGAGGCTCGTAGAACGGCGACCGTCCCGAGGCGATGTCGCGGACGCGCCTCTCGTCGATGTCCACGCACGCGACCCTGTGTCCGAGCTTCCCGAACATGACTGCTGTCGCCAGCCCGACGTAGCCTGCGCCGATGACGCATATGCGCATGTTCGCTCTAACCCCATCTGCCAGTTATAATTCTTTTCATGAGGAGGGGTCATCGGCAAAGCATTATATGGCCATCGGATGTTCATTTTGGCGATGAAGGCTGTCATCCCAGCAGCAGGCATGGGCACCAGACTGTTGCCCGCCACCAAAGCTCAGCCGAAGGAGATGCTTCCCGTCGTGGACAAACCGACCATCCAGTACGTCGTCGAGGAGGCGGTCCAGTCGGGCATAACCGACATAATCGTAATCACGGGCAGGGGCAAGCGGGCCATCGAGGACCACTTCGACAAGTCGCTGGAGCTCGAGCACAGGCTCGAAGCGGCGGGACACGAGGAGGAACTGAGGGAGATCCAGAGGATAGCGTCCATGGCGGACATATTCTACATACGCCAGAAGGAGCAGCTGGGCCTCGGCCACGCCATTCTGTGCGCGAAGAAGCATGTGGGCAACGAGCCGTTCGCGGTCATGCTCGGCGACGACATCGTCATCAACGAGAAGCCCTGCCTCAGCCAGCTGCTGGAGGTGCACGAGAGGACGGACGCGTCGGTGGTCGGAGTGGAGAGCGTCCCGATGTCGGTCATCTCGAGATACGGCGTCATCGACGGCGTGAAGGAGGGCGACTCCCTATACAGGGTCAAGGACCTTGTCGAGAAACCTTCCGCCGAGAGCGCGCCGTCGGACCTGGCGATAATAGGCAGGTATGTGTTCGAGCCGCAGATATTCGACTACCTCGAGAGGATCGGTCCCGGTAACAACGGCGAGTATCAGCTGACCGACGCGATGAGGATGCTGTGCAAGGACCGGAAGCTGTACGGGGTGAAGTTCACTGGCCGCAGATACGACATTGGCGGGAAGAGCGATTGGATAAGGGCCACGATCGAGCTCGCGCTTGACAGGGAAGACCTCGCGTTCGAGCTGAGGGACGCCCTCAGGCAGCTCATCGATTGAGGACTGCGCAACATATTATAGTCGTGGAAGGTTTCTGTGACACGCTGGTGAGCCGGTTGAAGCTCCTCGCGAAGCACTACAGCATAGAGGACTGCGAGATAGGTGAGGACACCGTGGTCCGCGACTTCGTAAACCTCTACGGCTGCAGGATCGGCAAGGACTGCAAGATCGCAGCGTACGTCGAGGTCCAGCGAGGTGTCGTGATAGGCGACAGGTGCAAGGTCGAGGCTTACGCGTTCATACCGACGGGGGTCACCATAGAGGACGAGGTCTTCATAGGCCCGCACGCCTGCTTCACGAACGACCGCCGACCTAGAGCCGTCGGCGAGTGGGACGTCGTGAGGACGCTGGTCAGGAAGGGGGCGTCGATCGGCGCGAACGCGACGGTCATCTGCGGCGTCACGATAGGCGAGAACGCCTTCGTGGCCGCAGGCGCAGTTGTGACCAAGGACGTCCCTGCGGGAGTCACGGTGGCTGGCAACCCGGCGACACCGATGCGAGGCGGGACGTCGGAAGGCTGACGCGCCCGAAACAGGAGGACTGCTATGAAAGTTCCATTGGCACAGCCGATGATGACGGAGGAAATGATCACCGCAGCCGCGGACGCTCTGAGGAACGAACGGCTTACCATGGGAGAGAGCATGTTCAAGTTCGAGGAGGAGTTCGCCGCCATGTGCGGCGTGAAGCACGCGGCATCGGTCAACTCAGGGACTGCCGCGATACAGCTATCACTCCTCGCGGCGGGTGTGGGAAGAGGAGACACTATCCTGACTTCCGCGATGTCCTTCGTCGCGACCACGAACGCCTTCGTCGCCTTCGGGGGCGAGCCAGCGTTCGCCGATGTCGTGGAGGGGGAGTACACCCTCGACCCGTCGAAGATCGCCGTCACGCCGAAGACGAAGGCCATCATGCCCGTCCATCTGTACGGGCAACCTTCGAGGATGGACGAGATCAACGCCGTCGCCCGTGAGTCCGGCCTGCTCGTCGTGGAGGACGCATGCCAGGCGCACGGCGCGCGATACAAGGGAAGGCGGGCAGGCGCCCTCGGCGACATAGGATGCTTCTCGTTCTATCCGACGAAGAACATGCACGTCGGAGGGGACGGCGGCATGGTCACCACCGACAACGAGGAGGTGGCTGAGACGGTCAGGAAGCTGAGGCACTGCGGCCGGAAGGGCCAGTACGAGCACGACGCGATAGGGTACACGGCGCGTCTGAACACCGCCAACGCGGCGGTCGGGCGTCTCCAGCTGAAGATGCTGGACGGTTGGAACGAGAAGCGCAGAGCAGTGGCCAAGCGATACGATTCGCTCCTGATAGGCGTCGGCGACATCACGCTCCCGCCGCAGGCAAGCGCGGACTTCGAGCCGGCGTATCACCTGTACACCATAAGGACCGCGAAGAGGGAAGGCCTGAGGGCGCACCTCGAAGCTACTGGCGTCCAGACGGGCGTGCACTACGAGATACCGATCCACCTCCAGCCGATATACAAGGACCTCTACGGCTACAGAGAGGGCATGCTACCGATAACCGAACGGCTGTGCAGGGAGGTCGTGACGCTGCCGATGTTCCCGGGCATGACCGATGAGCAAATAGGATACGTGTGTGACAGCATCAGCGAGTTCTATGGCAAGGTAGATTGAGATGTCGGGTTTCAACGTCGGAGTGATCGGTGCGGGGTACTGGGGAAGGAAGATCGTCGACGAGTACTCGAAGATAGACGAGGTGAACTTGATCGGCGTGGCCGACCTGGAGCAGAAGAACCTGGACTTCTGCGCGGACAAGTACGGCGTGAAGGACGGCTACGAGGACTACAGGGAGCTCCTCTCGAGGGAGGAGCTGCAGGCCGTCAACGTGTGCACGCCGAACTCGTCGCACTACGAGATATGCAGAGCGGCGCTCGAACTTGACAAGCACGTCCTCGTCGAGAAACCCATCACGCTCTCGTCGGCCGAGGGATGGGACCTCGTAAGCCTGGCAGAGGAGAAGGGGCTCACGCTCTCGGTCGGTCACATATTCAGGTTCAACAACGCATTGTCGGAGGTGCGGAGGCTGATCGACGAGAGGTTCTTCGGCGGCCTGTTCGTCATGGAGATGACGTGGGCGAACCTCGAGAAACCCTGGCCAGACCGGGACGTGCTCATGGACCTCGCGCCCCACATGTTCGACATACAGAACTACCTGCTGTCGAGATGGCCGGTGGAGATAACCTGCAACGGAGGACCCTTCAGGAGGGCCACCGGCGAGGAGGCGGCGTATGTCGTCTCGAGATTCGAGGGCGGCCCCATGGCGATGGCGAACATCAGCTGGCTCATCCCGAGGAAGACGAGGCAAATCATGCTGGCTGGCGAGGCGAGGTCCGCTCTGATAGACGCGGTCGCCCAGGAAGTCACCGTGTACGAGAGCGGCTACACGTACAAGCTCGGGGTGGAGCGCAACAACACGATACGTGACGAGCTGGTACACTTCGTCAACTCCGTCTCGAAGCCGGAGACGGAGACGCGCAACAGCGGGAAGATCGGGGTCAAGACTGTCGAGCTCATCGAAGCCGCGAAGCGCTCCATGGCCGAGAAGAGGACCGTGGCCATCTGAAGGCTTGTGCGCCATTTTTATAGCCACGCAACGGATTCACCAGCGATGGCCTCGACATTGATGCTGCTCACGAACCCCCACCGCACGGACCCTCGCGTACTGAGGGAGACGAGGGCGCTGGTCGCAGCTGGCCACGCGGTCACGGTGATAGCGTGGGACAGGGACGCGGGAGCGGACTCGGAGGCGGAGGAGCACGGGGCGAGGGTGATCCGCCTCGGACCGGCAGCGCCTTACAGGTCGCCGGCGAAGGTCTTTGCTGGGCTCATGGGATTCTGGGCGAAGGCGTTCAGCGCGTCGAGGAGGCTGGACTTCGACTGCGTACACTGCCACGATTTCGACACGCTCCCACTCGGCAAGGTCATAGCCAGGCTGAGGGGGAAGCCCGTGCTGTACGACGCCCACGAGGTCTACTCGTACATGATAAAGAAGGATGTCGGGAGAGCGGCGATGGCGCTCTGGCCGATCGAGAAGTGCCTGTCATCAAGGGCGGATGAGGTCGTCACGATGAACGAGATCATGGTGGAGACCCTGTCGAAGGGCAGGGACAAGCCGGCGAGACTCGTGCGGAACAGCCCCGACCTGTCCCCTCTCGAAGGCGAGAGCGTCCAGGAGATAAGACGGAGATACGGACTCGAGGGCTTCGTCATATCGTATCTGGGGTCGCTCGAGCCTGGCAGGGGCGTCGAGCACCTGTCGACGATGTTCTCGCCGGAGGATGGCGTGACCGTGGTCATCGGCGGCGGCGGCACGCTGCGGCCATTCGTGGAGGGGAAGGCGGCACAGAACCCATGCATCCGCTTCATCGGCCAGGTGGAGATGGACGAGGCGCTCAAAATCACATATGCGAGCGACCTCGTGCCGGCCGCCCAGGACCCCACCAACCTGAACTACGTCATGGGGACTCCCATCAAGGTGCTGGAGGCGATGGCCTGTGGCAGGCCAGTCATCACCTCGAGAGGGATCGGCATATCGAAGGTCGTCGAGGAGGCTGGCTGCGGCTTCGTCGTGGACTACGGGCCCGAGGAGTTGCGCGAGACGGTCGTGTCGGCGTCGAAGTCGCCGGAGAAACTCGCCGAGATGGGGAGGCTTGGCGTGAGGTACTTCGAGCGCCATCTGTCGTGGGAACGGTCGAAGGAGGAACTCCTCGAAACGTACAGGGCCCTCACGGGCCCTGCCTGACGTCGGCTGGACGAGAACTATATATACTTGCTTTGCCATTTTTATGTAGGCGTCTGACATCTGTCGGACTCATTTGGATGGGATGCAGATAACTGCGAATATCGTAGTACGAACCACGCTATGTTTTCTCATCCTGGTCGGGGTCGGTTGCGATGCACCTGAAGGAGATCGAACTTGAGAACTTCAAATCATTTGCGCGGAAGACGAGACTGCCCCTGCTCGAAGGCTACACGGCGGTGACCGGCCCGAACGGCGCGGGAAAGTCGAACATATCGGACGCGATCCTGTTCGTGCTCGGGCCAAAGAGCTCGCGCGTGATAAGGGCGGGCAAGCTCACCGACCTCATATTCAACGGCGGGAAGGAGAGGAGGCCGTCCAAGGAATGCAAGGTGAGCCTGTACTTCGACAACTCTGACAGGCTCATACCGATCGACACGAGCGTCGTCAAGCTCACGCGCTTGGTCAGGCGGTCCGAGAACGCGGACGATTACTACTCCTACTACTACGTGAACGACAAGAAGTCCTCCCTAGGGGAGTTCGACAACCTGCTCGCCAACGCCCGGATCAGCGCGGACGGATACAACTTCGTCCAACAGGGCGACATCACGAGGATTGTCGAGATGACGAACCTCGAGAGGAGGAGGATCCTCGACGGCATAGCGGGCATCACCAAATTCGACGAGGACATCCAGGCTGCGGACAAGGAGAGGGCGACGGCTGAGCAGAACATGGAGAGGCTGTCGATAATCGTAGACGAGATCAGGAAGCAGATGAAGCAGCTGGAGAGGGACCGCGAAGGCGCCCTCAAGTACAAGGACCTGCACGACCGCCTCAGCATGTCAAAGGCATGTCTGGCGGTGAAGGGCAAGGAGTCCGTCGAGAGGGAGATCGCATCATACAAGGAGCAGATAGTCTCGTACAACGACGAGGCGGCGAAGGCGGAGGAGACCAGGGCGGAGCTCGCGGCCACGCTCGAAGAGGTCTCACAGGAGCTCGAGGAGGTCGAGGGCGAGATCGCCGAGAGGGGCGGAGAGGAAGCGAGGGAGATCAAGGAGAAGATAGACGAGCTCAGGATCGAGTTAGCGCGCGCCAAGGACGCTTGCTCCAACGCGGAGGAGATGAAGCTCTCGCTGAAGGAATCGCGCAAGGCGCATGTCGAGGACCTCAAGGCCGTGCAGGAGGACCTCGAGGCGCTCGAGGAGAAGCTGGAGCCGTTCAAGAAGGAGCATGAGGAGAAGTCGAAGGACCTCGCGGAGAAGAGGAAGGAGCTCGGGGGATACCACGATGTCATATCCAAGTCGGACTCCGAGCTGAACTCCCTGCAGAAGAGCGCGTTGAAGCTCGGCGTCGACATAGGCGCGAAGGAGGAGAAGGCCCACGCCCTCAACCTCGAACAGGACAGGCTGAGCGAGCGGCTCTCGAGGCTCAAGATAGACATAGCGAACCTGGAGGAGACGAGGAAGACATACGAATTCGAGCTCAAGGACGCCGAGTGGTCCATAAAGGAGCTCGGCGGCGAGACGAAGGTTTCGTCCTCGACCCTGAAGAAGTCCGAGGAGGAGTATCACGCCGCCAAGAGCAGGGAGAGGAAGCTGATCGCCGAGGCCCAGGACCTCGAGAATGCGGTCAAGACGCTCACGCGCGAGTACAACCGCATGAAGGCCGAGGCTGAGGCGGCCGACATGGTCAGGAAGGGGTTCAGCTCCGCCACGATGTCGTTGCTCGAGGCCAGGGACAAGGGCGACATCAAGGGGATACACGGCACCGTCGCCGAGCTGGCCGACGTCGACGCGGAGTACGAGACGGCGCTCAACGTGGCGGCGGGCAACAGGATGCAGTCGATCGTCGTGGACACCGACCAGGTGGCGGCGGCCTGCATCGAGTTCCTCAAGAAGAACCGGCTCGGGAGGGCCACGTTCCTGCCGCTCAACAAGATGCTCGACGGAAGGCCGCGCGGGAAGGCGATCATGGCTGCGAAGAGCTCCGTCGGCCTGGCGATAGACCTCATCGAATTCGACGAGAAGTACAAGGCGGCCTTCTGGTTCGTGTTCGGCGACACCGTCGTCGTGAAGAACCTCACAGAGGCAAGGAAGCTCATGGGCGGTGTGAGGCTGGTCACGCTAGGCGGGGAGCTCGTCGAGGCGAGCGGCGCGATGGTGGGCGGCACACTCGACTCCAAGCTGATAAAGTTCGGTGCGCCGTCGGAGAGCAAGATCGAGAAGAAGGCGTCGGAGCTCCGGACCGCCACCGAGCAGTCGGAGAAGGTGGAGACCGAGCTCGGCGAGATAAGGCTCAAGCTCACGGAGCTCGAGGACACCATCCGTGAGTCGAACGCGAAGGCTGGGGGCGAGAGCGTGCGAAAGAGCTCCCTGGATGCGAAGAGGAAGGAGTTCCAGCAGCGGCTGGACTCGGTGGACGGAGAGCTCGAGACCAAGAACGCCGACCTCTCGGAGTGCCTCGACCTCATCGAGAAGACGAAGCAGGACATAGGACGGCTTCAGGAGGAGACCGAGGAGCTCAAGAAGTCGAAGGCCGACGTCGACAAGAGGCTCATAGACGCCACGCCCAACGAGCTGTCACAGAAGCTGAAACAGCTGGAGAAGGACATCCTCGAGCTGTCCAACGAGGTGGCGACGCTCAACTCCGAGACACAGACCCTCACGAAACAGATAGAGCTCGTCGGCGCGCGCAAGCAGGAGATCGAGGAGGCCATCGCGACGGTCGATGGCGCCATGAAGGAGCAGACCGCGAAGGGCAAGGAGGGCGTCGAGAGGCAGGGCAAGCTCGACACTGAGCTGAAGGCGCTCTTGAACATGGAACGCTCCATGGGCGACAAGCTCAACAGCCTGCGGAACAAGAGGGATTCGCTATACAGGAAGAAGACGGATACCGAGGGCGCGATAGAGAAGGTCGATACGAAGATACAGACCAACGGCGACTTCGTGCTCAGCCTCCAATCCAAACTCGCGGAGAGCGAGGGCAGGCTGAAGGAGGCGGAGGCGGCGGTCGCCCAGTTCGCCTCCGTGGAGCTGCCGGAGTCTTTGCCCCCTGTCGAGGAGCTGCGCAGGACCATCGGCGAGTGCGAGAGGCACATGGAGTCGCTCGGAGCCGTCAACCTCAAGGCGATCGACGAGTACGACGAGAAGAGGGGACGGTTCGACGAGATCAAGGCGGAGATGAGCCAGCTCAACAAGCAGAAGTCGAACCTGATCAAGCTCGTGGACGAGTTGAACGCGAAGAAGAAGCACGGGTTCCAGAGGATATTCGGGGCCATAAACGAGAACTTCAGCAAGATATTCTCGGAGCTCTCGGCTGGCGGAGAGGCCGAGCTGTTGCTGGAGAACGAGGAGGACCCCCTGTCAGGAGGGCTCATCATCAAGGCGCGCCCGAAGGACAAGAAGTTCGTCAGGATGGAGGCGCTCTCGGGAGGCGAGAAGAGCCTGACGGCGCTGTCGTTCATATTCGCCATCCAGGCGTACGAGCCATCGCCGTTCTACCTCCTCGACGAGGTGGACATGTTCCTCGACGGCGTCAACGCGGAGAACGTGTCCAAGGCGGTCCGGCGGAGCTCGAAGAACGCGCAGTTCATACAGATATCGCTGCGGAAGGTGACGCTGAAGGAGGCGGACCACATAATCGGCGTCACGATGCAGAGGGAGGGGGTGTCCGACATCGTCATGAGGCCGAACCTCAACGACATCGTCGACGTACCGCCTGGGCCTGAAGGCAGCCCCGCGGAACACGAACAGGAGGTCGCTGGCACATGATGGCCACGGAGACGGACTTCGGCGGGGTGATAAACCACCTGATGTTCCAGAAGGCCATCATCGACGATGATGAGGACCTCCAGACGAAGATGGACAGGTACGTGCGCATCGCGATGGACCTCCAGAGGGGCACGCTCGTGCCATCCGAGGACCCGTTCGAGAGATGCGTGGCCCAGATATTCGAGCTCGTCGTGCAGCAGCAGTTCAACCCCTGGGACATCAACCTGATAGAGTTCTCCAAGACATACGCGGCGAAGGTGAGGAAGGCCTCCGAGGTCAACCTCATAGTCGCTGGGAAGATAGTCTACATGGCGTGGGAGATCCTGAGGCTCCAGAGCGACGTCGCGGTCAGCAGGGCCGACAGGCCGGAGACTTGCGAGCTGGCGTTCGAGGGGCTCGACCCCACGGGGTTCGACATGTTCGTCGAGCCGTTCGAGCTCGGCGGCGGGGAGGCGCTGCTGTACAACGAGGAGGCGCCCATCGACGAGCGCATCCGCAGACGGTCGGAGCGGGCCGTCACACTCGTGGACCTCCTGGACGCCTTCGAGGAGGCGAAGAAGGAGTCCGACATAAGGAAGGAGCTCGCGAAGTTCATGCAGAAGTACCGCAGACCGGACTTCGACGACAAGACACACAAGGAGAGCCTCGAAGAGGACATCGCTGAGGTGTGGGAGAGGATCCAGCGGTTCGGGAGCGGGCCCATCGCGGCATCCGACCTCTGCCTCGCAGGCAAGGAGGACCGGGTAACGGTCCTGGTATCGATGCTGTTCCTGGCGAAGATGGGCAAGGTCCACATCTGGCAGGAGAAGCCCCCGTTCGGGGAGATCTTCCTCGAGGTGAAGGTCCCGTGGGACATCGCGCAGCTCGAGGAGGCGCCCATGGTCGAGAACATCGAGGTCCAAGGAGTAGCGGTGGTAAAGTGAAGAGCGAGAGGATGATCGAGGCCGCGTTGTTCTCCGCGGCGGAGCCTGTCACGGTGACGGACCTGAAGGACGCGTCCGGACTCGACGTGAGGACGATACGCTCCGCGCTGAAGAACCTGATGGACGAGTACAACGGCTCGGAGCGGGCGATAGAGATAGCGAAGATGGGGCCGCGGTACGCGATGCAGGTGAAGAAGGAGTATTCCGTGCCGGCCGCCAAGCTGGCGGACCTGAGCATACCGAAGGACGTGCTGAAGACGGCCTCGCTGATAGCCTACTACCAGCCGGTCCTTCAGAGCAAGCTACACGACCTGCTCGGGAGCAAGATCTACGGGCATGTGCGCACGTTGGAGGAGCTCGGGCTTATCCGGTGCAGGCCGAAGAAGAACAGCGTCCAGCTCACGACGACGAAGAAGTTCATCGAGACTTTCGGGATCGACGCGCGCTCCAGAGCCGAGGTCAAGGCGTGGATAGAGGGGGAGCTTTCGAAGAAGAACGGCGCGACGCTCCGTTGAACCGGCCCGTCCGTCGGCGATGTCGCGAAAAGAAAAGCTTTAAGTCAACACTAGCCATTGACGACTTGTTGATACGATGGTTATGCCTCTCAGTCTATTGGAGAAATCAATGAACAAGAAGGTCTCGCTACTGCTCAAGGACAGCAGGTTGCTCGAGGGGACCCTCACGGGTTTTGACGATTACCTGAACATGGTGCTCGAGGACACGGAAGAGACGAACGGCGACCAGGTCAAGAGGCTCGGCACTGTCATCCTCCGCGGGAACAACGTCGTGAGCATATCGCCGAGATAGCCCCCTCGGGTTGCCGGATCCCGTCGGACACCGATGCTTTTTAAGCAGGTACCAGTATCCCGATTCCGATGAAGGCAGTGCTGCTTGTCGGCGGCAAGGGCACGCGGCTCAGGCCGCTGACCTACAGGACGCCAAAACCGCTCATCCCCCTGATGGGCAAGCCGCTCATGATGCACGTCATAGACTCCCTCCCGGACGAGGTCGACGAGACCATCGTCCCCGTCGGATACATGAGGGACGTCATGGAGGACTACCTCGAGAAGAACCCCCCGCGGCGCCGTATCACGATTGTCGAGGAGGAACGGCCCATGGGCACGGGAGGGGCCGTGAAGAACGTGGAGGACCACATCGACGGTCCGTTCCTCGTGATAAACGGCGACAGCATATCATCGCTCGACATGCGGCGATTCGTGGATTTCCACAAGAGGAAGAAGGCCTTCGCGACGATATCGCTCTGGGAGGTGGACGACCCGACGCCATTCGGAATCGTCGACCTCGACGACGAACAGAGGATCCGCCGGTTCCAGGAGAAACCGACCAAGGAGGAGGCGTTCTCCCGTCTGATAAACGCGGGCGTGTACGCGATGGAGTACGAGGCGCTCGACCACATCGGAGACGGCTTCGTATCGATGGAGCGAGAGGTCTTCCCGGACATATTAGATAGGGGCATGTACGGCCTCACCTTCGACGGCTACTGGGTCGACTGCGGCACGAGGGAGAGCTTGCTCAAAGCGTACTGGACATTGATGGACGGGCGTTCATCCGTCAGCCCCGATTGTCGCGTCGAAGGCTCTGAGATACTCGAGCCTGTCGTCATAGAGGGCGCCGCGTCTATAGTCGGGGCGAAGATCGGACCGTACGCCTACATATCGAAGGACGTCGTCGTCGGGAAGGGCTCGGTCATCGAGAGGTCCGTCGTGTTCAGAGGCGCGACGATAGGTCATGGCTGCAGCGTCCAAGACGCGATCGTGGATGAGGCAGTGGCTGTCCAAGGTGACTCCGTCGTGAGAGAGGAGATTCTCACGCAGGGCAGGGCAGCCACGACGGACTGAATCCGCGGAGCCTTGAGGGACATTCTAACAGAACGGGTTCAGTATCAAGAATAGGACCCCGGAGATCGTCGCAGCGGCGGGTATCGTGAGTATCCACGCTATCACGATCTTGCGGCCCACACCCCATCTGACGGCGGAGAGCCTCTTGGTAGCGCCCACACCCATGATCGCGCCGGAGACGGTGTGGGTCGTGCTCACGGGAATCCCGAAGCTGGTCGCGACGGCGATCATCGTGGCGGCGCCGGTCTCCGCGCAGAACCCCTGGTACGGTTCGAGGTGGGTCACCCTCGCGGCCATGGTCTTCACGATCCTCCAGCCGCCAAAGAACGTGCCAAGGGCGATCATCATCCCGCAGGACATGATGACCCATGTCTCGGGGTCGAACTCGCCGGTGACGAACACGCCCGCCTCGAGCAACAGCACGCTCTTGATTATCCCCATTCCCTTCTGAGCGTCGTTGGAGCCGTGCATCAGCGACAGGAATGCCATCGAGCAGATCTGTAGCTTCCTGAACCACTTGTTTACGCTGGTTCTAGTCGCCTTCCTGCCGATCCGCATCACACCGCTTGTCAGCAGGAAACCAATGCCCATGCCAGCGATAGGGGATATGACGATGAAGGCCACGGTCTTCATGGTGCCGCTCCACACGATCGCGTCGACGAACATCACCGCGCCGCCAGCGCCGATCAGCCCGCCGATGAGAGCGTGGCTGCTGGACGTGGGGATGCCCAGCCACCAGGTGATGATGTCCCAGATGATCGCCCCGACGACCGCACAGAATATGAGGCAGACACCGTACTCGTCGACCAGGACATCATCGATTATACCTTTCCCCACGGTCTTGGCGACCGCGAGGCCCAGCACGAATATCCCCAGGAAATTGAAAATCGCCGCGAGGCCGACGGCCCATATCGGGGTGAGGACTTTGGTCGCGACGACCGTGGCGATCGAGTTGGCGGAGTCGTGGAATCCGTTGACGAACTCGAAGGCGAGCGTGAGGGCGATGGTGGTCACACCGAGGAGCGAGAGCCCGAAGAGATCCATCGCCGACCACCTATGAATTCTTGATGAAGATGTCCTTGATCACATCCGCGGCGTCCTCACACTTGTCAGTGGCGTACTCCAGGTGCTCGTAGATCTCCTTCAGTTTTATGATCTCCATGACGTCGGCCGTCCGGAAGAGCCCGGCCACGGCCTGATGCGTTATCTCGTCTCCTATGTTCTCCAGGCGGTTGATCTCTATGCAATGTCGGACAATCTCGTTCTTCTTCTTGAAGTTCTTGAGATCCTTGACCGCATGCGCGACTTCCTTGGTAGAGCTCACCAACACCTCCACCAGCCTCACCATGTCGTGCGGCACTCGCTTGATCTCGTAGGACCACATCCTGTGCGATGCTGACTCCATGTAGTCAAGGATGTCGTCCAGCCTTGAGGTGAGCTTGGACATGTCATCATGGTCTATGGGCGTGACGAACGTCTTGTTGAGGGCCTCGGATATCTCGTGGACTATGTCGTCACCTCTGTGTTCGATAGCCTTCATCTTGTCCCGTTTGGCCGCAACGTCATCGAAGTCCTTCACGAGGTCCAAGAGCGTCTCAGCTCCTTCTAGCACGGTATCAGCCTGCTTCTCAAGCATGCCGAAGAAGTACTTCTCCTGAGGGATTATCCATTCCTTGAACCCCATGCGGCTGCCCCCTCCCCTTATACATACTGGCGATTGACTAGCATCGTATTAACCCTTCCGGAGAGGGGATGCCCCGGCCGATGCGCAAGCTTTTATTGTCGAATCGGACATTGTCCACGCACGGATACCATGGTTCAAGAACAGGTCATCCCGAGGTTGTTCGGCACAAATGGCGTCAGAGGCGTCGTCAACACGGGCGAGATGGACTGCGCGTTCGCCCTCAGGCTTGGAATGGCCATCGGCACGTCCATGGACGGTCCCGTGCTTATGGGCACGGACGCGAGAACCTCAAACGAGATGATCAAGGCCGCCTGCTCCGCAGGCATAATGTCTGCTGGCTGTGATGTCGTGGACCTCGGCGTGGTCCCGACACCGACGTTGCAGTACTCCGTCAAGAACGGGGATGTGGGAGGCGGCGTGATGGTGACGGCATCTCACAACCCACCCGAGTTTAACGGCATTAAGTGCATAGACCCGGACGGGACGGAGATGTCGCGCGAGAGCGAGCAGCGCATCGAGGCGATCTTCCACTCTCAAAACTTCAGAAGGTCCGACTGGAAGAGCGTTGGGCGCATGTCCAGCTGCAGAGACGCGGTCAGGGACCACATAGACGGGATAGTCGCGGCTGTCGAGACGGGCATTGCCGCGTACTCCGACCTGAGGGTCGCCCTTGATTGCGGCAATGGGGCGGGTGGGAACCTGACGCCAGCCCTCCTGAGGGAGTTGGGGGTCCGTTACTCGACCCTCAATGCCGACCCTAACGGCGCCTTCCCAGGGCATAACAGCGAACCGACGCCTGACAACGCCAGAGACCTCCTCGAATTCGTCGGGCAAGGGGACTTTGACATCGGCATCCTCCATGACGGTGACGCGGACAGGACGATATTCGTCGACGAGAAGGGTTCCTACTTGTATGGCGACCGAAGCCTCGCGATCGTGGCGTACTTCACCTGTCTGGATAGGAGCGGAGGGCTGGTCGTAACGACAGTCGGCTCATCGAAGTGCGTCGAGGACGCCGTCAAGATGGCCGGCGGAGACATCATGTACACGCGTGTCGGCTCGCCCATCGTGGCCCGCGCGATGATGGAACACGACGCGGTCTTCGGAGGGGAGGAGAACGGCGGCCTGATATTCCCCGAGCTGCAGTACTGCAGAGACGGTCCGATGGCTGCGGCCAAGATGATCGAAATCGTCGCCAAGAACGGCAGCCTATCGGAGATCAACGCGAAGATACCGTCATATTCTCAATGCAAGACGAAGACGCATTGTCCCGAGGAGAAGAAGCAGTTGGTGCTCGCCAAGCTGCAGGAGGGCGCGGCCGGTCAGAAGGTTGACGCCACGGATGGCGTCAAGATATTCACCGACGACGGTTGGGTCCTCGCGAGGCCCTCGGGCACGGAGCCTATATTCAGGATATTCTCAGAAGCAACGTCGATGGAGAGAGCCAAGGAGATAGCCGAGTACTACAAGGGAAAGGTGTTGGAGATCGTGGGGTGACCATGCGGGCTACTGTCCCCTGTTCATCGCCTTCCACTTCACCGCGATGACCTCTCGTATGAATCTGGCAGCGAGCATAGATGTGTTTCCGTTGTCATATGGGGGACAGACCTCAACGACGTCGAACCCCACCATGCGGTCCGCCAACCTGTTCACGATGTACCTCACATCGAACGAGCTCAGGCCGAACGGTTCGGGCGTCCCCGTTCCCGGCGCATACGCGGGATCGATACCGTCGATGTCGAGAGAGAGATAGACAGGCTCCTTCCCGAGTTTCGAAAGCACTTCCTCGAACGCTTCCTTGCAGCCTCGTTCGTGTACGGTGAACGCATCGACGAAGAGTGCTTCCTCAGGGCGCTCATCCATAGACCACGACCTTACGCCGAACGCGAACACGTTGCCCTTGCCGACGATGTCCTCCACGCGCTTGTGGGCACAAGCGTGGCTGTTCTTCAGGCCCTGATACTCGTCGTTGTAGTCGAGGTGGGCGTCTATGATGACCGCGGAAACTCTGTCACCAAACGCCTTCACGATAGGGGGTGTGATAGAATGCTCCCCGCCTATGGCTATCGGGAACTTCCCCGCAGACACTATCTTCGCAGCCTCCGTCTCGATGGCCGCCACCATCTCGTCCGCGCTCCCCTCTTCGTCGAGGTCTCCCATGTCATGAAACGGCACTTCGCGGATGTCGACGCCGTGCTCGGGCATGTCAGCCTCGAAGTTGCGAGAAGCCTCCCTCACGGTCGTAGGGGCGAACCTCGTGCCGCTCCTGAACGTCGTGGTCCTGTCGAATGGTACGCCGAAAAGGACGAAACGGGAATCCTCCATCGTCGAGTCCGCGCATGCGAATCGCAAGCCCCCGCGGTTTGCCATCGGGAGCTCACACCCGGGTTATCTTCTTCCTACCCATCGCGATAAGGTACTGGATGTTCTCACCAGGCGTGAGAGAATCCTTCAGATCATCAGGTATCGGAAGTTGGAAGATCTCGTAAGTGTCGAGGTCCATCAGCTGGACCTCGCTGCTCGCGATCGTAATGATCTGAGCCTGCCTCTTGTCTATCATAGGTACGGACACCTTGTGCTTGACCGGGTACACGACGGACCTCTTGCCGCCGTCGAAGATGCCAATCGCCTCGATCCTCGCCTTCGCCTCTCCATGCTTCCCAGGTTTGGAGGTCGATATGCTCGTGATCTTGCAGGGCTCGTCGTCGATGTTGATGTATCGTCCTTCCTTCAGCGTCCTGACCTCTGCCTGCTCCCATGACATGCGCTCACTTCGTCTGACCGTAGGTCTGAGGGATTAAAATAGTTACCGTCTACTTCCTCGCCTTCCTTCGTTTGCCAGCAGGCTTCTTCGGTGGCGTCTGACGCTGCCGCCTTATCTCTTGTACCCGTGCCTCGAGCTGCTCGCTAAGAAGGCCTGAGATGTCGTTGCGGGTATAGGCGTCAGCCCTCGCGGCCATAGATATCTTGGAAGCGAGCGTCCTCGCAATCGGTCCTCTCTGCCAAGCAGGCGCGGTATGAACGAGGGAATGCTGGAACAGTATCCCGTGCTTTGGCGGACGCGTCTTCTTCTTGAGGTGCCTGAACATCGCCTTCTCCGCACCCAGAAGCTGTATCGTTCCTGACGGCAGCGTGGCCAGCCGTTTCAGGCTGCCCGCCTGCATGATGAGCCTAGCACCGATCAGCGGACCTGCGATCGCAGCGACGTTTGGAGCGACATCCTTCATTCGCGCGTCCACATACACCTCGACATCGCTCTTCGCCTTCATCCCAGACCTGAGCGCGCGCGCGAGCGTCCTTATGGACGTGAGGTCCTCCTCGTCGACATCTGCGCCTATAGAATCCATCTTGGCGTCCATGGACGCCATAATGGCGTCTCGGGTTCCCTTGTCCGCCACTGCATCGACATACTTCTCCGGGGACAACACCTCTTCGAGCTCGGGGAAGTGAAGCGAGTACCACTCATGAAGTCGCTCGGATAACGTGTTGTTCGTGAAAACGAGGTCGTCATAGGCGCGCACGGCGTGACCGAGGTACACGTCGGCGCCCAAGCTGCTCTTTACGACGCGCTTCGCCAGCTCCATAGTCGCTTTCCTGTAGACGTCGACGGAGAACCCGTAGTCCTCAGGCTTGATGAACGATGAATCGAACTTAGTCACTCTGCCGAGTTTGCCCAACCTTCTGTCCGTGACATGGCTGGCGCCTTCCGCCAGTTGCGCCTCCTCATCGAGTGTCTCGCCCTTTCTGATCCTTTCGAGCCTGTCCGAAATCTCCACGGGGTCCTGGGGAAACAACGCTGACCTGACGACCTTCCCCTCCGTACAGAGGAAGCACCCGAACCACTTCGTTACGAGGATCATCTCGGCCCATATTCGAAACTCGGCCTAAAAGCCTGCCGGAGCGTCACGGCTCCCCGAGATGGAGCGCGTCGAACTCTCCTGGCTTCAGGATGCCATGCTCCGTGATGAATCCGTCGACTAAGTTTGCTGGTGTGACGTCGAACGCCGGGTTGAGCGCTCCGGATCCGCTCGGAGCGATCCGCACGCCATCGATCATGAGGACCTCTTCGGCCGAACGCTCTTCGATGACGATGCCGTCGCCCGACGCCAGGGACACATCGAACGTGCTCTCAGGGGCGGCGACATAGAACGGAACTCCGCATTCCTTGGCCAGCACAGCCTTCTCATAAGTCCCGATCTTGTTGGCAAAATCGCCGTTGCTCGCGATCCTGTCCGCGCCCACGATCACGAGGTCGACATCGGTCTTGAGATAGTGCCCAGCCGCGTTATCGGCGATCACCGCATGGCGAATCTCCTCATTCGACAGCTCCCATGCTGTGAGTCTAGCCCCCTGCAGCCTGGGTCGCGTCTCGTCCACGAAGACGAAGAAATCCCTGCCTGCCCTCTTCGCGACGCGCATGGGGGCGAGGGCGGTCCCGTAATCAACCGTGGCCAAAGCGCCAGCGTTGCAATGAGTCAGCACTCGTGCGCCATCGCGTATCAGTCCAGCTCCGTTCTCGCCGATTCTCTTGCACTTGGCGACGACCGAATCCGCATATCGCTGAGCCGCGTCCAGGACGTCCGCTCCGCGTGCGAGCATCATGTCCACGGAGAAGAACAGGTCGTGTGCCGTCGGCCTTGTGGCTTTCAATGCAGCGGCTGCCCCGTGAAGATCGCGCTCGCGGTACCATGCCAGAGCCATGCCGAAAGCCCCCGACGCGCCTATCGTCGGAGCGCCCCTGACGGTCATGTCGGATATTGCCACGACCATCTCCTCGTAGGTCTTGATGTCCACGATCTCGAATCTGTGGGGCAGAAGTCGTTGGTCGATCGCCTTGACGACGCCCTCATCCCACCACACGGCCCTCATGTCCTTTGGCCCGTTCTCAGTCCTGACAATCATCCGATTCGACCTGTGATTGGGGACTCAGCACAAAAAGTATGGGGTCGGCGGCTTCATTCGTGCAAAAAGAATATCTAACGGATGGCGCATTCTTCGACCCCTAAGGGCCCATGGTCTAGCGGTTATGACGGCGCTCTCACACAGCGCAGATCACCGGTTCAAATCCGGTTGGGCCCACTCCCCGTACGAATGTCGGGTCACTCTTCTCTACTCGGCGGCTTCCACGAATAGCCGGGCACAGGTATGCCTGCCCTCTGCTCCAGCCTCGATATCCTCGAGCTCAGCTGCTCGACGCCTTCCTTGAGGTCGGCAACGGCCCCGACGAGCTCCTTGGTGACATCGGCTCTCCTTGACTGCGCTGTGTGAAGGCTGGTCTCGAGTATCTGAATCCTATCTCTCAGCGCCGCCAACTCAGGCCCTGCGCGCGACTCGACCTGCTGCGAGTTGGCCACGAGTCGACGGGTCGTACCGCCCTCGGGGTTCGACATGAGGACTGCGAGCCCCTGGTTGATCCTCTCATCGATCATGCCGTTGAACTCACCGAGCGCCTTGTTCATCGAAGTCTCGAGGCGCTCGAGCGCCTCGTCCTGAGACTCCACTCGCCTGACCACATCAGCGAGATCACCGAGATCCCTGCTGATGTTCTCCAGAAGTTCGCGCTCCTTCATCTCGATCGTGATCTCCACGGGCTCGGTAGGGTAGTTGCGCAGCGTGTCTATCATGGCCAGCATGTCTATCTCTGGCCCGGATCTCGACACCACGTCCTTGATAGGCTCCAACTTGGTGAGCTCCAGCTCCGCCAGCTTCAGTATGTTCTTGTTGCCCTTCTCCACACCCGCTAGGTCGGCGAGTATCTTCTCGAGCTGGTTCACCGCCTTCGATAGGTTAGAGTCCTCCAGCGACCTTATGCTCCTGACCGCGTCCTTCTTGCCCCTCGCGATCGCGTCCGCAACGGTCGGATTCTCGTGGGCGTAGACCACCACCATGTGGAGCGCGCCCGCGAGGGCCTTCTTCTCCAGCGCGGACCAGTCACACTCCGTGACCCTTATGCTCTGCCTGTCCGCCCTCTCGAACAACATGGCGAAGCACTGATTGGGCATGACGCAGACTTCGATATCGTACGGTCTGTTCCTCGCGAGAGGCGGCACATGCTCTGGCCTCTCCCTCTCAACTGCGTTAAGGTATGCGCCTATGTACGCGTTCGCATAGTTCTCGAGCGCCTTCTTCGTAAGCAACGTGGATCTATCTCGAATCTCTGGCATGGACAGCCCGATATTCGGAATCCAGGGTATTGAGCTTTTCCCTATCTTTGCGGCTTGACGACAGCTTGTCGGAAACAATTATGTAGACTCTTGACAATGAGAGATTCCCGGAGTGTCCTGCGAGGATCCCACACGTCGGGCTATGTCGTCGGAAGGTTGTCGGGTCGCAGCTGTGGTGGTTATGTGAGCATCATTCAGTCGAAACGTTACATCAAGAAGGTCGGCCTCATCGGCGATTCGGCCGTCGGGAAGACCTCGCTTATACGCCGGTTCGTCGTCGACGTGTTCGACGACAAGTACATAGCGACGATAGGCACGAAGGTCAGCAAACGCGACATCCAATACGACCTGGCGGACAAGACCGTGTACCTCACCCTCATGCTTTGGGACATACTGGGACAGAAGGACTACAAGAAGATCAGGACCCAGAGCATGAAGAGCTCGCATGGCATGGTGATCGTATCTGACCTGACGAGGCCCGAGACGGTTGAGTCGGCAAGGGAATTCTGGCTTCAGGAGGCGTGGGAGACCCTTGGCGAGGTGCCCGTGCTGTTCGTGGGCAATAAGGCAGACCTGGTGGAGGAGGGCTGCGACGCCGCCAACGAGCTGAGGCTGCTTGCCGAGAAAGTGGAGATGCCTGTCGCGTTCTGCAGCGCGAAGACGGGGGAAAACGTGGACGGCGCCTTCCGCAAGATAGGCGAGATGATGATATCAGGTGAGTTCACGAAGAGGCAATCTCAGGCGGAAGGCGAGTGCGGGTCTCTCGCCCAGGCCGTCGATGAGATCGTTAACGATTTCTGCGAACAGTACGGCGAGACGGCCAAGGCGATGGACATAATCGACAAGGAATTCATGAAAGCGAAGGTCAACATCCAGAAACCGTCAAAGGAATCCCTCCTCATGGCGATCGAGTACCTGTCGGATGTCGAAAGAGACATCCATGGCAGGGACATCTCAGAAGTCAACAAGCTGAGACGATGGAAGATGATAGACGAGGCGGACTAGGCTCGCGTTGAAGGTCTGACGGCTGAGAGGGTGTCCTACGTGAAGAAACGCCAGTTGGAGATGACCCTCGAGGGACTCGCGGCGGTCATGCGACGCGACGCCAGGCTGGAGCAGTACCCCACACCGGCATCGATCGCCGCTGACATCCTGTGGACGGCGCATTCGGCCGGGGACATCGAGGGAAGGCATGTCACCGACCTCGGCTGTGGCAACGGAGTCTTCTGCATCGGCTCTAAGCTGCTCGGCGCGACACGCGCGGTTGGTGTCGACGTGGACCCCGGGTCAATCGCGGTCGCGGCTGAGAACGCTCGCGTGCTGGGAGTTGATGTCGATCTCGTCGAATCGGACGTGGCGTCATATCAGGGGTCTTCGGACATGGTGGTGCAGAACCCACCGTTCGGCGCCCAGAAGAGGCACGCGGACAGGGCCTTCGTGGAGAAGGCTATAGAGGTGGCGCCCACCGTGTATTCGCTCCACAACGAAGTCACGCAGGATTTCGTCTCGCGGCTGGCGGCCTCGTTCGGAGCATCCTGCGAGGGCGTCAAAAGGTATAAATTCGAGATACCATATGCGTTCGAATTCCACAGAAAGACCAGAGAGGTCGTCTCGGTCGTTCTGCTGAGGTTCCAGAGATAGGTGATTTGGCTGGCTAAGACCGGACTGGAAGTTCTACCGGGGGACGAGGTAGCTGAGGCCGAGGAGTACATGGCCGGCGAGGGCACCTACGAGGGTAAGAACGGCAAGATCTACGCGACCGTCGTCGGGGAATTGGACATCGACGATTCCGAGAAGGTGGTCAAGGTCGTGCCGAAGAACCCTCCGATCGTGCTTGTCGAGGGAGACACAGTCATAGCGAACGTTACGGATGTAAAGCCAGTGATGGCGATATGCATGATTGTCCTCCAGGAGGGGATGAAGAGGGAGGTCTCGAGCGAGACGCTCGCGGCGGTCCATGTGTCCAAGATAGCGAGCTCGTACGTCGAGGACGCTGGCGACCTGCTCAGACCCGGCGACCTCATAAGAGGCAAGGTCATCCAGGCGTTGCCGTCCGTCCAGCTAACGACCTCGGGCCCACACTTCGGCGTGCTCCGCGCCCTCTGCACCTCCTGTCGCAGACCGTTGGAGCGGAAAGGCGATAAACTCTACTGCGAACGGTGTGAGAGGACCGAAGTCAGGAAGATGTCCGACGATTACAGGGATTTCGAGATAAGAAATCACAAACCCTAAATCCGAAAGACGCGATTGATGTGACGGGAAGGGGGGGTTCCATGACAGAGAACAACAAGGATATTCTGGACGAGATAGAGCGGCTTCGGGAAGACGTCAAACAGCTGAGAGAAGTTGTGAACATCCTCGTCAACGTCGTCATGGAAGATGACCTCGACGAAGAGGACGAAGACTATCCAGCCTTCGTCGGCAAGGAAGGACGCTTCAACCTGTACAACTGA
Source organism: Thermoplasmata archaeon (assembly GCA_041554135.1). Lineage (GTDB taxonomy): Archaea > Thermoplasmatota > Thermoplasmata > UBA10834 > UBA10834 > UBA10834. The sequence goes on from JBFFML010000013.1 coordinate 44,122, forward strand.
TGTCCGCTGACATCCCTACGGGACGATGCAGGGGGGCCGAAGGCGATGAGAGACGACTACTTCATAAAGCAGATGAGGGCGCAGCAGAGATGGAGGCTCGAGGATTCGATCAACCTCCTACCTTCGGAGAACGTCACCAGCCCCCAGGTCAGGGCGCTCATGTCGTCCGACTTCGGGCACAGATACACCCTGCCAGTTGACGCCGAATACGCGGGGGAGTACCTGGAGAACGGCTACAGAGGAACGCGCATCACGACAGAGGTGGAGCGCGAGGCGGAGAAGCTAGCATGTGAGGTGTTCGACGCGCTTCACGCATGCGTTCAGCCGTTATCAGGGCACATCGCGGCGATGATCACCATCGCGTCCACTACGCAACGAGGCGACGCCGTCTATTCCATCCATGCATCGAACGGAGGCTACGACGGTTACGGCCAGGAGTACATACCGGACATCCTCCACCTGAAGGCCGTTCACATGCCGTTCGACTCTGAAAGGTACACCGTGGACTCCGAAGCCGCCTCGAAGGAGATCCGCAGAAAGAAGCCAGGCCTCGTGATACTGGGCGCTTCGTTCATACCGTTCCCATACGACATGGGGCCTATAGAGGACGCGTGCGAAGACGCCGGATCGACACTTGCATACGACGGATCGCATGTACTCGGATTGATAGCGGGCGGGGGGTTCCAGCAGCCTCTCAAGGAGGGTGCGGACGTGCTCTACGGGTCCACTCACAAGTCGTTCTTCGGCCCCCAAGGGGGACTCATAGTGACGGACGACAAGGAGATCAACGATAGCATAAGGAAGAATCTGGTATGGCGCCTCGTCGACAACGTCCACTGGAACCGGGTCGCCGCTCTCGGCCAGACGCTGCTGGAGATGCGGAGGTTCGGAAAGCACTATGCGAAGCAGGTAGTGAAGAACTCCAAGAGGTTCGGTAGAGAGCTGCATGAGAGGGGGTTCCCGCTTTTGTTAGCCGAGGCCGGATTCTCCGAATCACATCAGCTGCTGATCGACCCTGCAGGAATCCGAGAGAAGTACGACATGTCGATCAACGACTTCTCCGTGATGCTCGAACGCACCAACGTCATGATCGACTCCGTAGCAAGGTTGGGGACGGCGGAGATAACCCGGATGGGCGTCAAGGAGAAGGACCTGCCTGAATTGGCGGACATCTTCATGGCCGCGGCGGAAGGCAAGAATGTCAAGAAGAATGTGAAGAGCTTCCGCGAAAGGTTCGACATGGATTATGTCCTACCGTGACGAACGCCTTCACTATCAATCATTAATAGCTGCATGGCATTATCCATTTCGTTGAACGAAGACAGGTACTCAAGACAGGTTCTGTTGAGAGAGATCGGCCGGGACGGCCAGGCCAAGTTGTCCGAAGGCAAGGCAGTGGTCATAGGGTCTGGCGCCTTGGGGACCCACGCATCCTCACTCCTCGTGAGGGCGGGCGTTGGGAGAGTGACGATCCTGGACAGGGACACGGTCGATGTCACGAACCTCCAGAGGCAGACACTGTTTGGGGAGGATGACGTTGGCAGACCGAAGGCGAAAGTGGCGGAGGAGAAACTGAGACAGGTGAACTCCGAGATTGGGATCGACGGCGTCGTGGTCGACCTATCGATCGACAACGTCGAAGGACTCATATCAGGTTTCGATGTCGTCGTCGACGCCACGGACAACCTGAGGACCAGATTCATAGTCAACGACGCCTGTGTGAAACTACGCATACCATGGGTCTACGGCGGCGCTGTCGGCACGGCTGGCATGGCATTCGTAATCCGGCCAGAGGGGCCTTGTCTGCGATGTCTGTTTCCCCAGCTGCCGCCGCGCGAGGCGACGCCGACCTGCGACGATGTCGGAATCATCAACACGCTGCCGAGTGTCGTGGCATCCATCGAGACCACGGAGGCCCTGAAGATCTTGCTGGGAAAGGAGACGATTCCGGAGCTGATGATCGTCGATGTGTGGTCGGGTGACATGCAGAAGATACGGATGAAGAGGAATCCCGAGTGCGTCACATGCGCTCGCCGCGAGTTCTACAGGATGGACGGGTGATCACTTGAAAGGGACACTGCTGATGTCGGACGGTATAGACTCACCAGTCGCCGGATACATGTTGGGCAGGCAGGGGATCGACCTGGTTGCCCTGCACTTCAACGCGTCCGAGGCCGGCGGACCTGAAAACGACGACAAGATACCCGCCATAAGGAAGAGGCTGGAATCGGCCATAGACGCAAGCGTGGAGGCGTATTCCGTGCCATACCGCGAGACGCTCACTCAGCTAAGCAGGCGCTGCAGGCCGAACCTGACGTGCATATTGTGCAGGAGGATGATGTTCAGGATCGGATCGATGATCTCTGCGGGGGCAGGCGGCTCTTTCCTCATCACCGGTGAATCGCTGGGCCAAGTCGCCTCGCAGACGTTGGCGAACATGCTCGTTGAGGAACAGGCCTCCGACCTTCCCGTGGTCCGGCCTCTGATCGGGATGGACAAGGTGGAGATAATCAACATCGCTAAGGCCATCGGGACATACGAGGCGTCCATCGCGCCCGCGGAGCCGTGCGGATTCGCCCCCGACAGACCTTCAACCAACAGCACGCTGGAAGAGGTCTTGTCCGAGGAGGCTCGCGTAGATGTCCGCGCATTGGCCTCGGCCGCTCACGGAGCCGCCGTGAAAGTGGAATAGGAGGCAGTTGCGTGAAAGGCCTGGTATTGGATTCCTCAGCGTTGTTCTACGGCAAGGATCTCCCGTCCGATTTTGAGCTGGTCGTATCCCCAGGTGTGATACGAGAGCTACGGCGTCACGGGATGGGTGACAGACTCGAACTGCTCCTGGGCACGAGGATAAGGGTCCTATCGCCCAGCAAACGTTCGCTCGTCACCGTCATGTCAGAGAGCGAGAAGACCGGCGACTCGAGGAGGCTGTCTTCGACGGACAAAGAGGTCCTCGCGCTATCCCTCGAACTGGGATACGAGCTCGTGACGGACGACTACTCGCTTCAGAACCTGGCGTCCGTGCTCGGCATACCGTTCAGAGGACTCAACCAGAAAGGGATAAGCACGGTGGTCTCCTGGGAGTCCAGATGCACTGGCTGCGGGAAGGTGTTCGGCGCGGACGTGGAGGAGTGCGACATCTGCGGAAAGCCGACCAAGATGAAACGAGCGAAGAAATAGGCTGTCACCGATCGAAGGCGCCCATCATACGAATCAGAACAACGGCCGCTTGCATCTGAGTGCGCGCTCCAGACCGCGCCTTCCCAGAACCGCCATCGCAAGTCCGAGGAACGCCTCGTTCAAGAACGCGAAATCGGCAAGCCTCCTCGTGCGACAGGCCCTCCGCAGAGGGCCTTCCATGCAGGACCGCCACGCCAGCTCGTAATCGCTGAGCGAGCGGCCATCTTTGATATGGGCCCTTATGGCATTCCCAGCCTCTCGCGCCGCGATCATGGCGGTCGGGATGCCCCCACCGTTCGACGCCATGGTATGTCCCGCCGAGTCGCCGACGAGGAGCACCCTGCCGAGCGTCGACCGCCTGGAAGGGCCCGACATGGGCACGAACCCGAGTGTCTCGCCGTGGAAGTCCGCTTCAAGACGGGAGGCGAACCGCCTCAACAACTCGGTTGGCTTTCCTTGGCATACCCGTGGGTTGTAGCCCAGCCCGATGTTGGCGCCCCGGTCCTTGGGGATGACCCATGCGTAGCCGCCGGGGGCCACCCCGCCGAAGAACATCCTGACCTCGCGCCCGAAGGTCGAATCGGTGCCGCAGGTGATAGCGGGATACGACAGGCTCGGCCTCTCCAGGCCTGCGGCTCTCGCCACTCGCGAGTTGGGTCCGTCGGCACCGACAATCACCTTCGCCCTGACCGAGCCTGCGGACGTCTCGACGACACCGTCCTGACGTATCGAACGGAACGTGACCTCCTTCATGAGCCTGGCGTCGGACTCCTCAGCCAGTTTGACCAGATGCTTGTCGAAGGACCTTCTGTCCAGTATGTGGGACGAGAAGGGTATGTTGTAGGGCCTGCCTCCAGGAGACACCAGTTCTATCGCAGGGCTCTCGCCGGCGACCAGGGAAGGGTCGACATCGAACAACTCCTCCAACCTCGTGCTCTGGGGGAATATGGAGTACATCTCCTTCGTGTGCGGCAGGAGCTCACCGCATTGCACGGGATAGCCGATCTCCTTCCTCCTGTCGATGATAAGCACATCCAAACCGCCGCCGGCGCAGTATCTCGCCGTCGTGCTGCCTGCGGGGCCGGCGCCGACTATGAGGACGTCGACTTCCAGGGTTTCATCCCCCTCGTAAGCGTCGCGCCGCCCAGCCTGAGGGACTCGGTCGATACGTCGGAGAACCCTTTCGTTCGCAGGAGCCGCTCATAGAAAGACGCGAATCCGAACGCGTCGTAGGTCTTGGCGAACCTGAGGTAGGGATCTTCCCTGAAGGGGCCCCTGACGCTCTGATGTGCCGCGACGCGCGCCATCACTGGGACGACGTGACGGACATGCATCTGAACCAGTTTCGCCATGGGGCTCGAATTGGGCTTCGCGACGTCCGCGATGAACACTTCTCCGCCCTCCCGAAGGACCCTGAACATCTCACCAGCGCCGTGTCCGCGATCCCTGAAGTCCCTGAACGAGAACGAGCAGAAAACCTTGTCCACCGACTCGTCGGCCAGTGGCACGTTTTCGCCCACGCCTTGTATCAGGCTGACCGGGTCGCCCTCGAGGACCTCCTTGGACTTGCGTATGAGCTGCGATGACGGCTCGAGGCAGTAGACCTTCTCCGCGCGTATGTGTCTCGCGAATGTGCCAGGGCCAGAGCCTATCTCGAGGACGACGTCCTGCTTCGTAGCCCTCGCGGCGACCTCCGCTCGCCATCTCTCTGCGAGGCCCAGGGTTATCAGATGGTTGACCCTGTCGTAATACGGGGCCACCTCTTCCATGGCCTCGATGACCTTATGCCACTCGGAGAACGTCATGCCAATTTCGTCCATCTGCCTCGCTCCTGCGGTCAAGAGTCCCTCTCGAGCACCTTCGACACCAGGTCCCTCAGGGCCTCGCTGTGGGGCGAGTTCGACAGACATCCAAGGTGCTGAAGCGCTTCCATTCCGTAATACTCAGCCATCGCCTTCGACTTATCGATTCCGCCGGAATCGACGACGAGCTTGACGACACCGTCCACGTCCGCGGGGGCGGGGTCCTTCTTCCTTATGAGGTCCATGATGGCTGTCTTCGCGTCCTCCGACTCCTTCATCGCTATGAGCGAAGGGAGCGTCAGATAGCCTTCCTTCAGGTCCGTGCCCACGGGCTTCCCGGTCCTCGCCTCATCGCCCACGAAATCGAGCACGTCATCGATTATCTGGAAGGCCACCCCGAGGTTCAGGCCGTAGGCGCCAAGACACCTAATCTCCTCGATGGTGCCTCCTCCGAGATAGGCCCCGACGACGGCGCCGGCCTTCATCGGCTCCGCGGTCTTCCTCTCCATGATCTGCACATAAGCGTCGATATCGAGGTTCTGCGTGTGTCGGAAACGGCTCTGGATTATCTCTCCTTCGGCCAGCTTGGCGCACGCGTCGGCGGTCGTCCTCACGACCTCCTTGTCGTATATGCCGCCAAGGGCGAACGCCTTGACGAAGAGGAAGTCCCCCACGACAACCGCATTGTGCAGGCCGTACTTCCGGTAGACGGTCTCGCGACCGCGCCTCGTCGTTCCACCGTCGTTTATGTCGTCGTGCACGAGGGTAGCCGAATGTATGAGCTCGAACCCCGCGGCTATGTCGACGATCTTGTCGACATCCTCTCCCCCGAGGCTCTTGTACGCGAGTATAGTGATGATCGGCCTGAGGCGTTTGCCGCCCGCATTGATGACATGAAGCGATGCGTCCGTGAGCGTGCTCTCCTCCGACTCGGTCATTTCGACGAGCCGGTCCTCGACCATCTTCAACTCCTTCCCGATGCCAAAATCCCAGGAGAGAGAACTCATCGGAATCCGCATATGAGCCAATATCTACTTAACTATAGTGGTTTACTGGCTCGATGGTCAGACCCCTCCAGCGTGGCAAAAGTCGGCATCTTCGCCCACCCCCCGGGCGGCGGCACCCGGATGATATATATCGCACGTTAGGCTGTCAGGTGCTGTATGGCCGAAGAAAGGACAGACAGGGCCGGAGTCGGGCTGAAGGTGTGGTTTCTCGAGATGAGAGCGCCGTTCTTCACAGCCACCATCATACCGACCATGTTCGGGGCGGTGTTCGCCTGGTACGAGGGCGCCTCATTCGACGCGTTGTTGTTCCTGCTCACGCTCCTCGGTGTCCTCTTCATCCACGCTGGTACCAACGTCGTCAACGACTACTTCGACTACCGCAGCGGGACCGACAGGATAAACAGGAACAGGAGCCCGTTCAACGGAGGAAGTCCGTTCATAGTCGAAGGGGTGCTCACACCAGGCCAGGTCTACAGAGCGGCCATGTCGTTCTTCGCCGTCGGCGGGGTGATAGGGTTGGCGTTGGCGTTCTCCACATCTCTCCTGGTCATCCCGCTCGGCGTCCTCGGCGCAGGGCTCGGGTACTTCTACACGGCTCCGAAGGTGCATCTGGCCGCGAAGGGCGTCGGTGAGATAGCCGTCGGGTCCGGGTTCGGACCGCTCGTCGTCGGTGGCGCCTACCTCGTCCAGACCGGCGAGTTGACGTGGACGCCGTTCGTCGCGGGTCTGCCCATCGGATTCCTGATCGGGCTCGTCTTGTTCATCAACCAGTTCCCCGACGCCGAGGCCGATGGGGAGGTGGGCAAGACGCATTGGGTCGTGAGGATGGGGCTGCGCAACGCGGCTATCTGGTACACCGCCCTGATGACGACCGCGTTCGGGCTGATAGTCGTCCTCTGGCTCGTCGGAGTCTATCCGCCATGGGCTCTGCTCGCCCTATTGCCCGCCGCGATCGCCGCCAAGGCGATATCAGTGACGCTGAGGGAACACTCGCATTTCGAGAAGCTGCTTCCAGCACAGGCCATGACGGTCCAGGTACACGCCCTGGTCGGCATCCTGCTCACATTGGGACTCATCGCCTCTGAGATTGCGTGACGAACAGGCGAGATCTGGGCGGGAGCGTCGTCACGCCCCGAACAGGGTGCCCGCAGCCTGCTGGCAGAGCTCGAAGACGGCATCGAAGTACACGCCGAGGACGACAGTCATGACGGCGGCGAACAGTATCGCCGCGCCGGTCATCCATGGCACGCTCACGCGATCCTCGGAGCCCTTCTCCATGTACATCCTCTTGATCACGCGCGCGTAATAGTACAAGGACAGGGCGCTGTTCAGCACACCCGCCACCGCGAGCCATACCAGCCACGACTGCCCGGGGACCAGCGACGCGTCCACGGCCGACGAGAATAGCACGAACTTGCTGGCGAACCCCGCGAGCGGCGGTATCCCCGCCAGGGAGAGCAGGAACAGCAGCATCGAGAACGCCAAGAAGGGCGACCGCTTCGCGAGACCGCGGTAGTCGTCTATGTGCTCCCCGACCCCGCGCACGGTCAGCGCCGCCACGACCATGAACGCTCCCGACTTCATGAACGCGTGCGTCAGCACGTGGAAGAGGCCGCCAGCGACCGCGTACTCCGTGCCTATCGGCAGGACTATCAGTATGTACCCGGCCTGCGCGATCGACGAGTACGCCAACATGCGCTTGATGTTCGTCTGCACCACGGCGATGACGTTGCCGACGGTCATCGTGAGTATCGCCATGACGGCGATGGCGACCTCCCAGTCGGACTTCGTCACGATAATGCCTATAAGGAATATCTTGAACAGCGCCGCGACGCCCATCTTCTTCGAGGCTGCAGCCAACAGCCCGGATATCGGCGTGGGCGCGCCCTCGTAGACGTCCGGGGCCCACATGTGGAACGGCACCGCGGCGATCTTGAACCCGAGGCCGGCGATGAGCATCACCGTCGCCATCACGGCCACTGAATGCGACCCGTCCACGGCGGAGAACATCGCCTCCATCTCCGGCCCGAGGGCCGCGATCTCGGTCGTCCCCGCGACGCCGTAGAACAGCGATATCGCGAACAACGTGAGCGCCGACGAGAACCCGCCGACGATGAAGTACTTCGTCGCGGCCTCGGCGGAGCGCTTCTCGCCCTTGGAGAATCCCGACAGGGCGAACGAAGCTATGCCCGCTATCTCCAACCCGACGAAGAGTATTATGAGGTCCGCCGACAGGGCCACGACCGTCATACCGGTTATCGCCAGCAGTATCAGGGCGTAGTACTCGCCCTGGTTCCTCTCGTCCCTGATGAACTCGTACGAG